>NZ_JBDIZK010000006.1:0-306554 GCF_039652585.1 Sphingomonas rustica
ATCGCTCCAGATCGATCCGCCAGGTCTCGTTCACCGCCATCGCAAAGGATCCGTCAGCCTACACTGACACATCCGAATCAATGACGATTCCTGTCGGTTCCTTCAACCTGCCAAAGTAGTGCTAGCTGATCCTCTTCGATTTTGGTCCGGGGCCGATCCGCAGTCACGCCGGCGCGTATCGCAGCCCGTCGTTCACCATCGAGGCCAAGGGCCGCCCCGACGATTTCGTGCTGAAGCCGCAAGAATTCTACGAGATACCGACGGGCTCTGGTATGGGGTCGAGCCGATCTGCCGCGTCCTGCCGATCGCCCCATCCACTTATACCACGAGCGCATCGCGCAGCGACAGGATCCCACACGCCTGTCGGCGCGCGCACGGCAGGATGCGGCCCTCAAGCCCGAGATCGCACGCGTGTTCGCAGAGAACTTCGCGGTCTACGGCGTGCGCAAGGTCTGGCGGTAGATGATGCGGGAGGGCATGTCCGTCACCCGCTGTACGGTTGCTCGGCTGGTGCGCGAGATGGGCTTGGCAGGAGTGATCCGGGGCAAGCCGGTGCGCACGACCATCAGCGACAAGGCGGCGCCGTGCCCGCTCGATCACGTCAACCGCCGGTTCTATGCGCCAGCGCCGAACATGCTGTGGGTGTCGGAATCTACTTACGTCGCGACCTGGGCGGGCTTCGTCTACGTCGCCTTCGTCATTGATACCATGGCAGCGTGACTCACAATCCGATGCCTCTGGCAGACCCGGCGCGGTTCAGTCACCGTCCCTCCGCCTTGTAGAGGCCATTGATGGGTCTCGGCCAAAGCACTGTCGTAGCTATCGCCGACGCTACCGACCGACGGCTCGATCCCGGCTTCGGCGAGGCGCTCCACATAGGCGGTGCAGGCATATTGGGCGGATTCAACCGGTCGCTATGAATGGATGAGGCCGCCCCGATGGGTCGGCCGGCGGCCCGAGGTGAGCAGCGTCCGTGACCAGTGTCTCGCCCGGCGCGCGGTTCCATCGATGGTCGGTCGGAAGCTTGTGGATCGGAGGCGGCCCCGGGGAGCCGTGTCGCCGTCGGTGATCAGAGCTGTGCGGGCAGGGAACCAGCCTTTGCGGGCAGCCGACCCTGACTCTTCGGTCGGCTTCCTATGGGCTGACATACGAGCTTATCGGAGAACCTCATATAGATATTGACACGGTGGTATTATAGACGAATTGTCACATACAAGACGCAGCGTCGGACAGGGTGAGGGAAGTGTCATGCAAATTTTGTCACAGCGCAGCTTAGGGCTGAAACTCAATCAGAGCCAGAAGGCGAGCGCGGTCGCGATGGCGACGCCTGACAGGAAGTTGGCGGCGAGTTTATCATAGCGGGTGGCGACACGGCGGAAGTCCTTGAGACGGCAGAAGGCGTTCTCGATCAGGTGGCGGCCGCGGTACCGGTCTTTGTCGTAGCGGATTGTGCGTTTGCGGTTTCGCCGTCCGGGGATGACGGGAACGGCTCCGGCGTCACGTAGCGAACGGCGCAGCCGGTCGGCATCGTAGCCTTTGTCAGCAAGGAGGTAACGCATCCGGCCAGCACGTTCGAGAAGCGCGGGCGCTGCCTTCACGTCGCTGACATTACCGGCCGTCAGCATCAGGGCATAGGGACGGCCGATGACATCGGTCAGCGCGTGGATCTTAGTCGTCCATCCGCCGCGCGAGCGACCGATCGCCTGGATCTGGCGCCCCCTTTTCCGCCGAAGGCTGCGCGTTGCGCCTTGATATAGGTGCTGTCGATCGCGGTACTCTTCGTGACCACGCCAGCATCCGCCAGCGCGTCGAGAAGCTTGAGCCAGAAGCCACGGCGCGACCAGCGGTTGAACCGGTTGTAGATCGTCGTGGATGGCCCGTAATCAGCCGGGCAGTCGCACCAGCGACAGCCGACCTTCAGCACATGCACGATCCCGGAAATCACCCGCCGGTCGTCTACCCGTCGCGCGCCGGGCTGGTTCTTCGGCAGATGCGGTTCGATCGCCGCCCACGCTCTATCCGACAACCAGAACAGCGCCATGACTCACTCCTCCTGACCCGCGCGCCACTGAATCAGAAAAACCATCATCCCTCAAGATGCTGATTGGGTTTCGACCCTAGTAAAGCGGACCGACGCTAAGCCAACAGCCCCTGCCGTAAAAACCACCATTGGACGTTCAGACCGTCGGCGGCGCCTTCCAAGACAGAATATTTGTTCATCACTACTTTGGCGGCGGCTACGACGGCGCAGACTCGCCCCTGCCTGACAAGTTCTGACAAGCACCGTAGGCCGTAATCTCGATCTTCAATTGCCCACTTAATCCCCGGCGTGAACGGCTAGGAATGACCGGGATTAGGGAGCGAGTCGGACATTAGCGACGCGTCAGCGAACCAGCTGCTGTGCGGAACAATCCGTGAAGATCCGCGGATTTCCAGCTACGGTCTTGCAGCAAATATCCAGTAAGTTGCACGACCGCGCAGATAAAAGGCAGGCTAAGTGCCTGAAGACGCTGGTGACCCCTACGAGAATCGAACTCGTGTTTTCGCCGTGAGAGGGCGACGTCCTAACCGCTAGACGAAGGGGCCAATCGGTGGAAGCGGGCCTCTATCGGGGGGCGGGTTAGGCGTCAAGTGCGGCGTTGCGGTTAATTGTCACCGCTGCTGAAAAATCGGTGTTTCGGTGTAATGATACGGTCGCAATCCGGGCCTAGGCGACCACCGCGGGACATGCGCCTGGCCAATTCGCAATGATGAGGAACCGCCTGTCGATCGGAAGGGGATCGGCATGAGGGATGGCGCGCGTCCCCGATACGCGGCTGCGGCCGCTTTCAGTGAGGAACCTCCGTGACCAAGACCCCCCGTTTCAAATCGATGCTGCTGCTCGGCGCTGCCATCGCCGGCATGACCGTGGCCGCTGCGCCAGTCTATGCTCAGGATACTGCCGAGCCCCAGGCCGAGGACACCGGCCTCGCGGAAATCGTCGTGACCGCCGAGCGCCGCTCCGAAAATCTTCAGCGCGTGCCGCTGTCGGTGGCGGTGATCGACAGCGACCTGGCGCGCGATACCCAGGCGGGCGGCGACGACACGCTGCTGTCGCTCGCAGGGCGCGTCCCCGGCCTCTATGCCGAGACGACCACCGGCCGCATCTTCCCGCGCTTCTACATTCGTGGCCTCGGCAATATCGACTTCTATCTCGGCGCGTCGCAGCCCGTGTCGATCATCCAGGACGACGTGATCCTCGAGCATGTCGTGCTGAAGTCCAACCCGGCCTTTGACGTGCGCCAGGTCGAGGTGCTGCGCGGTCCGCAGGGTTCGCTGTTCGGCCGCAACACCACCGCCGGCATCATCAAGATCGACACGATCCGCCCGAACACCGAGTCGTTCGACGGTCGCGTCACCGCGTCCTATGGCAGCTATAACAGCATCGCGATCGACGCCGGCGTCGGTGGGCCGCTGATCGAGGGCAAGGTCGGCTTCCGCCTGTCCGGCCTGTACCAGCATCGCGACGACTGGGTCGACAATGTCTATGCCGGCCCCAGCGCCGACGGCACGGTCGTCCCGCGCAAGAAGGCGATGGGCGGCTTCGACGAGCGCGATCTGCGCGCGCAGCTGCTGTTCACGCCGACCGAGCAGCTGTCGATCCTCGCCTCGGGCCATGTCCGCGATTATGATGGCACCTCGACCCTGTTCCTGCGCGGCGCGCTGAAAAAGGGTTCGAACGACGTCAGCGGCGTCGCGCGCGACAAGGTTGCGTTCGACGAGGCCGCGAACAATCCGCAGGGCTATACAACCTATGGCGGGTCGCTGAACGCGGCGTACGAGTTCGGCGGCGTCACGCTCACCTCGATCACCGGTTATGAGACCACCGCCGGTTACAGCCGCGGCGATACCGATGGCGGCGCGGCCGCGAATTTCGGCGGCGTCGGCTTCGGTCAGTCGATGGGCAAGGTCCAGGGGCTCGACCAGTGGACGCAGGAACTGCGCCTCGCCAGTGACGGCACCGGACCGTTCAAGTGGCAGGTCGGCGGCTTCTACTTCGATTCGCGCGACACCACCGACTTCTACCAGCGCGCCTGGTTCCTCACGACCAACCGCAACCCGAACAACTGGGTGCGGCTGCACAATGTCAACACCAGCTGGGCGCTGTTCGGTCAGGCAAGCTATGCGGTGACGCCCGAGTTCACGATCACCGCGGGCGGCCGCGTGACCGAGGACACCAAGGAAACCCGCCTGCTCAAGACCGCCGACACCGCGGCGGGCGTCGTGACCTATACCGGCCGCCGCTATGTCCGCCTGTCCGACACCAAGCCGAGCTGGGACCTGTCGGCGCTGTATCAGGTGAATCCGGACTTCAGCCTGTATGCGCGCGTCGCCTCGGGCTTCCGCGGGCCGACCATCCAGGGGCGTTCGGCGGTGTTCAACTCGGACTTCACCACCGCGGATTCGGAAACGATCCTGTCGTGGGAGGCCGGCTTCAAGAGCAACCTGCTGGGCAACACGCTGCGGCTGAACGGCAGCGCCTTCTACTACACCGTCGACGACATCCAGCTGAACGGCAATGATTCGAACGGCAACGGCGTGCTGTTCAATGCCGACAAGGCCAAGGCCTATGGCGTCGAGCTGGAGGCCGACTGGCGCCCGGTCCAGAACCTGACCTTCTCGGCGGGCCTCAGCCTGCTCCACACCGAGATCCAGGACAAGCGCGTCTATGCCCAGGTCTGTGCGCTGAGCGGCAAGGTCGTCTGCACCGTCAACGATCCGACGATCACCCGCACGATCTTCGGTGCGCCGGCGGTCTTCGCCCAGATCGACGGCAATCCGCTGCCCAACGCGCCGGAATATAATATCAACTTCTCGGCGCGGTACGACCTGCCGGTCAGCGATGACGGCAAGCTCTTCATCGCCACCGACTGGACGGTGCAGGGCAAGCAGAATTTCGTGCTGTACGACAGCGACGAGTTTACCGCGAACGGCAACTTCGAAGGCGGCCTGAAGATCGGTTACGCCGGCGGTGACGGCGCCTGGGAAATCGCGGCGTTCGCGCGCAACATCACCAACGAGAAGAATCTAAAGGGCGTGATCGAGAATTATATGGCGGCCGTGCTGAACGAGCCGCGCATCATCGGCGTCTCGTTCAACGGCCGCTTCCGCTAAGCCTCGCGCAAGCGGACAGCCACAATGAAGAAGGGCCGGCGGATCGCTCCGCCGGCCCTTTCTTTTTGCCGTGGATCCGGATCAGGCCGCGGCCTTGCGCCGCTCAGCCATTTCGGCGTTCAGCATCTCGGCCAGCAGGAATGCCAGTTCGAGCGACTGGCCGGCATTGAGGCGCGGGTCGCAGTGGGTGTGATAGCGATCGGCCAGGCCCTGCTCGGTGATCTCGACCGCGCCGCCAGTGCATTCGGTGACGTTCTGGCCGGTCATCTCGGCATGGATGCCGCCGGCGAACGTTCCCTCGGCACGGTGAACCGCGAAGAAGCCGCGCACCTCGGCCAGAATCCGGTCGAACGGCCGCGTCTTGTAGCCGTTGGCGGCCTTGACGACATTGCCGTGCATGGGGTCGCAGCTCCACACCACCGAATGCCCCTCGCGCTTCACCGCGCGGACCAGCGTGGGCAGGGCGGCCTCGATCTTGTCATGGCCATAGCGGGTGATCAGCGTCATCCGCCCCGGAATCCGGTGCGGGTTGAGCGTGTCGAGCAGCTTCAGCAGCGCGTCCGGCTCGAGGCTGGGGCCGCACTTCATCCCGATCGGGTTGCCGATCCCGCGCAGGAACTCGACATGCGCCGATCCCTCGAACCGGGTGCGGTCGCCGATCCACAGCATGTGGGCGCTGGTGTCGTACCAGTCACCGGTCAGGCTGTCCTGCCGCGTCATCGCCTGCTCATAGGGGAGCAGCAGCGCCTCGTGGCTGGTGTAGAAGTCGGTCGCCTTCAGTTGCGGCACGCTGTCGGCGTCGATCCCGCACGCCTGCATGAAGTCCAGCGCCTCGCCGATCCGAGCCGCCATCTCGCCATAGCGTTTCGCCCAGGGGGTGTTGCCCATGAAGTCATGGGTCCATTTGTGGACCTGGTGCAGGTTCGCATAGCCGCCGCTGGCGAAGGCGCGCAGCAGGTTGAGCGTCGCCGCCGACTGCGAATAGCCCTGGATCATCCGCTGCGGATCGGGGATGCGCGACGCCGCGGTGAAGGCGATGTCGTTGACATTGTCGCCGCGGTAGCTGGGCAGCTCCACGCCATCGATCGTCTCGGTATCGGCCGAACGCGGCTTGGCGAACTGCCCCGCCATGCGGCCGACCTTCACCGTCGGCAGCTTGGACGCATAGGTCAGCACCACTGCCATCTGCAGGATGACGCGGAACGTGTCGCGAATATTATTGGGGTGGAACTCGGCGAAGCTTTCGGCGCAGTCGCCGCCCTGCAACAGGAATGCCTTCCCCTCCGCGACACGCGCCAGGTCGGCAGTCAGGCTGCGCGCCTCGCCGGCGAACACCAGCGGCGGGAAGTTGGCGATCTGCGTCGTCGCCGCCTCCAGCGCCTGTGCGTCGGGATAGGTCGGCAACTGGCGCGCTTCGGCCGTTCGCCAGCTGGCCGGGGTCCATTTGGCGTCGAGATCATTGGCGGCGGCGCTCACCTGCACATACCAATCCTGGTGATGCGCGATGCCGTTCGCGGCGATCTGGTTGACGACGACCGCATTCGCGCGCTTGCCATCGTCCTCCCAGCCCTGGACCGTGCTGCCGGGTGTATCATACCAGGCACCGAATGCGGCGCGTGAAAGGGACCGTTCCTCACGGAAGCGGCGGATCTTGGTTCCTGCAAGTGTCGTTGTCATAGCGACACGCTCTTACCCTTATGGGGTAAATGATAGCAAGGGCCAATCTTCACTCTAACCCCATTTGGGTTATTGGTGCTGCAGACGCCAACGGCTAGGGTCACGCCATGAGTGCGAACGTGGTTCAAGCGCGGACCGGAGACATGCCGCCGCTGTTGCGCGCGTTGCTCGTCGAGCGGTTTGGCGCCTCGTCGCTGGCCTATCATAATCTGGGCCATATCCTGCACATGCTGGAAGGGCTGGAGACCATGTTCGCGGACGCGCTGAACGACCGCGACCTGCGCATCCTGCGGTACGCGATCTGGCTGCACGACGCGTTCTACGATCCGATGGCCAAGGACAATGAGCGTCGCAGCGCCGATCTGGGGCTGGCGCTGTTGGAATGGCCTGAGGACGAGATGCGCGATCTGGAGTGCTGCGTGATGGCGACCAAGGGGCATGCCACCGATCACCCGCTCGCCCGGATCCTCGTCGATCTCGACCTGTCGATCCTCGCGGCGGACAGGCCCGACTATCGCCGCTATGCCCTCGCGATCCGCGACGAATATGCGATGCATTCGGAGGATGCCTATCGTTCCGGTCGTATCGCCGTGCTCGACGGCCTGTGCTCGGTACCGCTGCTTCGCCGGCTGTCCGTGGCCAGGGGGCTTGGCGAGACCAAGCTGGAGGGCCGTGCGCGCGCCAACATGCGCTGGGAACAGGCGCGGCTGCGCGAGGGCGGGGCGATCGTCGATGCGCTGGGGCGCGACTGATCCGGCACGTTTGACATGCGGCGCACCGACCCGCATGATCGCCGCCATGTACGCATCAGCGACATTCCTGCGGTTTCGCATGCATTCCGGACAGCTCGCCGCGCGCGGCTAGCCCGGGCTTCGTTCGCGGGCGGACGCCCATGAGGTCCGGGTTCTTCAGAGATATTGACGGTGTCAGGCCCGATCGGCCGCGCCGACCCCCATGACCGAATGGAATTGCCATGCCTGATGTACAGCGGGTGCGGGACGATGATCGTCCCGCCATCCACCTTATCGACCGCGAATGCGACGCCCTTTATGCCCTGGCGCTCGACGCCGGTGCACGCCAGTCGGGACAGGCCGCGTTGCTGCTCGCCGAACTCGACCGGGCCGAGGTTCACCGGCTCGACGCGCTGCCCCCGGACATCGTGACGATGCACAGCCGTGTCGAGTTCGTCGACGAGGGCAGCGGCGCCACGAGGACCATCACGCTCGTCTATCCCGGCGAGGCGGATATCGCCGCCGGCAAGGTTTCGGTGTTCACCCCGATCGGCGCCGGTCTGATCGGCATGCGTGCGGGGCAGACGATCCTGTGGCCGGACCGGGACGGCGCATCGCACCGCTTGCGCGTCGTGAAGGTCGACCGGCCCTGAGGCTGTCGACTCCGTGCTCGCGCGTCGCCGCGTCAGGGGGTGGGCAGCCAATTCCCGTGAAAGCCTGGCGGAATGCGGTGGGGGATGCGGACGGTGGCGACCGGCGCATCCTCGAACCGCTGCGCGTCGAGGATGACGAGGTCGGTGGTCTCTCCCGGATGATTCACCACCAGCCCGATCAGCCAGCCTTCGCCCTCCGCCGCCGCCTCATGGGCGGGCACGAACACGAACTCGCCCGGATAGCGGCCCTCGCCGAGTTCGTGGACGCGCCGAGCGTCCTCGACCAGATCGTGCATGATCAGGTGCGTGGCGGGCAGGAATGACGCATGCTGATCGCGCTCCAGCCCGATGGACCAGGCATAGCGATAGGGCTGGCCGAAGCGGCGCTCGTCGGGGCGGGGGAATTCCTGGGGATGATCGTCGACGACGCGACGCGTAACGGTGCCGGCGACGGGATCGACCGTCCAGCGCTCGAATGCGCTGTGCCGCGAATCCGGCCCGGCGCTGCCGTCGGTAAACATCGTGCGATGCGCCACGACGTCGAGCGTGACGGTGCCGTCCTCGCAATCGAACGCGTTGGCGACGTGAAAGACATAGCATGGATCGACGTCGCACCACATTACCGCGTCGCCCTTGCCCTCGCGCGGCAGCAGCCCGACCCGAGCGCGGTGCGACGGGTTCCAGCGATAGGGAAAGCTCGCCCCGCCGATCAGCGCCTTGATCGAGAAGGTAACCGGCAGGTCCAGGATCACCACATAGCGCCCGGTGATCGCGCAATCATGGACGGATGGCCCATGATCGACCGCGATCGGTTCCTCGCGGCGCACCTTGCCCTGCGGCGTCACCACAGTGTGCCAGATCCGGCCCTGGTCCGCGCCCTTGTAGCAGACGGCGTGCAGTTCGCCGCTCAGCGGATCCAGGTGCGGATGCGCCGAGAAGCTGTGCGTCAGGGTCCCGCCGAACGGATCATAGGCAATGCTCTCCAGCGTCTCGCCCAGTTCGATCGGCGCGCTGCCCGCCTCGACCAGCGCCCAGGTCCGCCCGGCGATCCCGACCACATTGGTGTTCACCGCACCGACATCGCTGCGTGGATTGGCGATCGGGGGCTCTCCAAGCGTTTTCGATACCTCGGCGGATCGCGTCCAGCGGTTGCGATACCAGCGGGCCCTGCCACCCTCGATGCGCAGTCCGTGCACCATGCCGTCGCCGGTGAACCAGTGATGGCCCGCGGTGGCGGGCCGTATCGGGTTGGGGCCAATCCGCAGATAGCGCCCGTCCAGCGCTGGCGGGATCGTGCCGGTCACCGGCAGATCCTCCAGGGTCAGCTCCTCGACCATCGGCTGATGGAT
This sequence comes from Sphingomonas rustica, assembly GCF_039652585.1. Classification (NCBI taxonomy): domain Bacteria; kingdom Pseudomonadati; phylum Pseudomonadota; class Alphaproteobacteria; order Sphingomonadales; family Sphingomonadaceae; genus Sphingomonas; species Sphingomonas rustica. The sequence continues at coordinate 9,565 of NZ_JBDIZK010000006.1, forward strand.
ACCTTCGACGAACGGACTGGATGCGGAGGGGGTCAGCGCACGGCTCATCTTCGCCAGCGCCAGAACGCCGCCGGTTACTGCCGAGCGGATCGCAGTCTCTACGGTGCTTGCCATTTTCGGGCTCCGGACTAAATGTTGACGTTGTTTACATACGCTCAATGATAACAGTGTCAACATGTTGGATGCGACGTGCGAAAATATCATCATGGCGACCTGCGATCGGCGCTGATTGAGGCTGGGCTGAAGCTGCTGGCGGACCGTTCCGCCGACGAGCTTGGCCTGCGTGAGGCGGCTCGATCGGTCGGGGTCAGCGCGACTGCGGTCTATCGGCATTTCCCCGACAAGGGTGCGTTCCTGGCCGCGCTGGCGGCAGAGGGACTCCGGCAACTCGGCGCGGCGCAGCGCGATGCCGCAGAGCGGGTCGGCGGGGGGAGTGCGGGTTTCGCTGCCACGGGCGCGGCCTATGTCCGCTTCGCCATCGCCAATCCGGCGCTGTTCCGACTGGCCTTCTCCGCCAGCGGGGTCCAGGATGCGTCGTGCCTGGCACCGGGAGGAGGGGAGGCGCCGTCAAACGACGCGGCGCTGCTGCTGCGCGACCATTCACGCAACCTGTCGACCGATCAGGCAGCGTCCCGCCAGATTGCGCTTCGCGCCTGGGCGCTGGTCCATGGCCTGGCGTTGCTGATCCTCGACGGTCAGGTCGTGCTCGACGATGCCGAGATCGATTCGGTCGTCTCCGGCTTCGCGCCGGTGAAAAACTGAAGGGGCGGCGCCGCCCCGCTCAATAGCCCGCGGCGAGGTCCACTTCGTTCTTCAGCGGCCGGCCAGCGACATAGGCCTGGAGATTCTCGACGAACAGGGTCGCGGCGCGCATGAACATCCGCGTCTGGCTGCGGCCCGACAGATGCATCGAGTGGATCGCATTGGGCGCCCGCCACAGCGAATGTTCGGGCGGCAGCGGTTCCGGCGTGACCGTATCGAGAAAGGCGCCGCCGATCCGCCGCCTGGTCAGCGCATCGACCAGCGCGTCCTGGTCGATCAGGTCGCCGCGCCCGACATTCACGATCCATGCGCTCGGCTTCATCGCCGCCAGTTCGTTCGCTCCGATCATGTGCCGGCTGCCGTCGGTCGAGGGGGCGGCGAGGAACACCCAGTCATAGCTGCCCAGCCGCGCCTGCCACTGGTCGGGCGTCAGCGTGCCGTCGGCGCCCGAGCGGGTGACCGCGGTCACCCGCGTCCCGAACGCGGCCAGGCGCTCGCCGATCAGTCGGCCGATCGTGCCGTATCCGATCACCAGCGCATCGCTGTCGAACAATTCCTGCTTGCCCGGCGCGTCGACGGGCCATTGCTGGCGGTCCGCGGCCCGCACCACCTCGTCGAAGCGCTTCGCTGCGACCAGGGCGCCCATCACGGCATATTCGGCCACCGTATGCGCGTTCACGCCGCTGCCATTGGTCACGCGCGTGCCACGCTGCTGCAGCAGGTCGGTGTCCAGTGCGTCGAGCCCGGCATAGATGGTGGACAGCCATCTCAGCTGCCCGGCAGCCTCGACGCTGCGCGCCCATTCCTCCGGCCGGTTGTTGTCGAGCCAGCCGATCTCGGCATCGGCCACCATGGCGCGCGCCTCGTCGGTCGTGGCGAACCAGTGGACCTCGATTCCGGCAGGGATGTGGGACTCGACGAGCGGACGGGCGAGCGCGGGGAGGACGGCCTTCATCGAGAGAGGGTAGCGCAGCGGTCGCCCACTGCAATCCTCTCCCCGTGAAAGCGGCCTCGATCAGTTCCTTCCGTCTCCGCTCGGACGGGTATCGGAGGGCTGGGGCGTCGGCGACGGACTTCCGCTGCGGTCGCCGCGGCCGTCCCGGTCGCGATCGCGGTTGCCGTCGCGGTCCCGGTCGCGATCCCGGCCGCGCGGCGTTGCCGAAGGTGTCGGGCTGGGCGTCGGGCGAGCATCGCGGTCGGGCCCGCGATCCCGGCCCTGACCTGCGCGTTCGCCGCCCCGGTCGGGACGATCGCCGTGCTGACCGGCCTGCTCGCGGGCGCGATCGGCGCGTTCGCGGCGGTCGCGCGCCTCCCGCGCAGCCTCCTCGGCCTCGCGAACGCGTCCGGCGTCGGGCGTCCGGCCGCGGCCGTCGCGATCGAACTCGCGCACCGGACGGTTGCCGTCATACGCATAGGCGCGGCCGTCGCGCTGCACCAGAAAGGGGTTCTGCTCGCCGCGACGGAAATAGGCGACGTTGCCGCCGTCGCGATCGGCGGTCCGGACGATCCTGCCGTCGCGGGTCCAGGCCCAGCCATCGCCGTGCCGGATCCGCTGGACACCCGTCCCGCTCCGGATCTCGTCCTCGATATCGCCCGCCTCGACCAGGGGTGCGCTTTCCGCCGCCGATGCACCGGACGCCGGTGCCGGCACTGCCGCCACGGTGACCGCTTCGATCGTCTGGTCGTCGGCATCCTCGACGACCGGCGCCGCGTCGTTGAACGCGGCGTCGTTCAGCGCGGCGGCGTTGCCGGTATCGACCATCGCATTGTCGGTGGTCTTCTCAGCGCCGCAGCCGGCAAGCGCCAGCGCGGGTACGAGTGCAATCAGGGGAAGGCGGGGCAGGGGCATGTCAGTCTCCACATGGACCGACCGAATCTGCGGCGGCCTTCAGGCAGGGAGTGAATGCGCCAGCACCCGCTTCTATCCCTGCGCCGGCATGTCGCCGTCGCTCAGGGCGGGCTTCCAGTCCCATCCCAGCGGATCGCCGTCCATCACCTCGACCCCCGCGGTGGACAGTTCGTCGCGGATCGCATCGGATCGGGCAAAGTCCTTGTCGGCTCGCGCCTGCTTGCGCTCGGCCAGCCGCGCATCGACCGCGTCTGCGCTGAGGGTCGCGCTGTCCGGCCGCACGCGCAGCGCGGCGCGATCCAGCTCGAGCAGCTTCAGGCCCAGCACGCGGTCGAACGCGCCCAGCGTTGCCAGGCGATCCTCGACCGACAGCGCCTTGTCGTCGATCAGCTCGTCGAGCAGCGGCAGCGCGCGCGGCGTGGCGAGATCGTCCGACACCGCCTCGTCCAGCCGGGTCAGATAGGATTGCGCGGCAACGCCGTCGCCCGCTGCCCTGGCCTTCAGCTTGCCCACCGCCATCACCAGCCGCTTCAGCCGGGTCAGCGCGGCACCCAGATTCTCGGTGCTGAACTCCAGCTCGCTGCGATAATGGGCGCTGATGCACATCAGCCGATAGGCGATCGGATGCACGCCGCGCCCGACCAGCGCGTCCAGCGTGGCGATGCCGCCCTTGGACTTGGACATCTTGCCGCCGCGGTCGACCAGGAAGTTGTTGTGCATCCACACGCGCGCGCCGCTGTCGGCGCAGCCGCAATGTGCCTGGTTCTGCGCGATCTCGTTGACGTGGTGGATCTCGCGGTGGTCGATCCCGCCGGTGTGGATGTCGAACGGCAGGCCCAGCAGCTCCTTGCTCATCACCGAGCATTCCAGGTGCCAGCCCGGTGCGCCGCGGCCCCAGGGTGAGTCCCACTCCATCTGTCGCGTCTCGCCCGCCGGCGTCTTGCGCCAGATGGCGAAGTCCTGCGGATGGCGCTTGCCCGCGACCGGATCGATTCGCGCCTCGCCCTGATCGTCCTGCGATCCGGCCAGTCGCCCGTAATCGGGGACGGTGCTGCTGTCGAAATACAGTCCCGAGTCGAGTTCGTAGCAATGCTTCGCCGCGATCTCCTCCGCGAACGCGATCATCTTCGGCACATAGTCGGTCGCCAGCGGCATGTGGGTCGGCGTGCGGATGTTCAGGTCGGCCAGGTTGCGGCGAAACACATCGGCATAGTGCCCGGCGATGTCCCAGGCGCTCTGGCCGCGCTTCTTCGCCGCCGCCTCCATCTTGTCGTCGCCCGCATCGGCGTCCGACGTCAGGTGGCCGACATCGGTGATGTTGATGACATGGGTGAGCGGATAGCCTTTCCAGCTCAGCACCCGGCCCAGCGTGTCGGTGAAGACATAGGCGCGCAAATTGCCCAGGTGCGGATCGGAATAGACCGTCGGTCCGCACGAATAGACGCGCACGCCCTTGTTGCTGTCGAGCGGTTCGAACCGCTCGAGGCTGCGGGTGATCGAATTGTAAAGCGTGAGTTCGGCGCCGTGCATGGCGCGTGTCTTACCGGCGTGCGCGCGCCGCGCAATGGCGTATCCGACGCGGGACCTGCCGCCGGGTCGGCGTCAGCCGGTCAGGCAGCCGCGGATTCGAAGGGGCGGGGTGCGATGATGCCGATACCGGGACGCTGGCTGGCGATCAGCGGCAGCGCGGTCGAGCAATAGGCGCATTCGACGGTGGAGCGCCCGACCAGCCAGTGGGTCTGCCCGCAATCGGGGCAGCTGGTGGCCTGGTCCTGCCGATATCCGATCCGGGATGACGTCTGCGACTGTCGAACACCGAAATCGTACATGCCAGATCTCCGTTATGACCTCTGCCGAAACGGAAGGAATCGGCTTTTGTTCCGCACGTGCCGGAGGTGAGTCGGTTCGAAGCGTCGATGAAGCGTGTGGCGAAGCTTCGAAGGAAAGGTGAACCCTGGATAACGGCTGCATTCAGCGAAACTGCATGAACGATTCGCTAGACCGCTCGACAACGGGAGCGATCATCGCACCCCTGGGAGCTTGACCATGAAGAAGATCCTGTACTCCGCGGCGATCGCTGGAACTGCCCTGATGGGCGCGCTGACCGCAACTCCGGCTTCGGCACAGGCCTATGGCTATTACGACGCGCCGTCTTCCTATTATGACGAGGGCTATCGCGGCGACTATTATGACCGCGGTTACGATCGTCCGGCATATCGCGAGGACTATCGCGAGGTGCGCCGTGACCGTCGCCGCTATTATCGTGGCGACCGCTGCACCTCGGGCACGACCGGCACGATCGTCGGCGGCGTTGTCGGCGCGCTGCTGGGCGGCGAGATCGGCCGCGGTTCGAGCCGCTGGAGCCGCCGCAGCACCACCGGCACGATCATCGGTGCGGGCGCAGGCGCGCTGCTGGGCAACGAGGTTGAGAAGAGCAGCTGCCGCGACAATTATTACCGCCGCTGAATCGTCACGCTCAGTGGCAAGGGAAAGGCGTCCGGGGATGACCCGGACGCCTTTTCCGTTTCGCCTCGCGAAGATGGAGGCCCGACCGGGAATCGAACCCGGGTGCAAGGATTTGCAGTCCTCTGCGTCACCACTCCGCCATCGGGCCTCGGAGCGAGCGGGCGGAATGCGCAGGACGGCTGCGTCCTGTCAACCACAGTTGCGATAAAATCGGAGCGGACATCGCTTGGCGTCGGCCAAGTCGCGTTATACATAGCCCCGAACCCAACAAGTGTATTGCATGGCTAATACGGCTGTGCCAGACAGGCGGAGTGAATATGACCCCGACGACCGATGCCGCGCACGCGATGCGCCACGCCATGGTAGCCAGCCAGCTGCGCACCAACTCGGTCAACGACGCGCGCATATTGGAAGCGATGTCGACCGAACCGCGCGAGCGTTTCCTGCCCGAGCAGCATCGCGAGATCGCCTATCGCGACACGCTGCTGCCGCTGAACGGCGGACGGCGCCACAATTCGCCGCTGGTGATCGGCCGCCTACTGACCGAGGCGCACGTCGCCTCGGGTGAGAAGGTGCTCGTGATCGGTGCGGCCGGCGGCTATTCGGCGGCGATCCTGGCCGATGTGGCCGGCAGCGTGACCGCGCTCGAATCCGATCCCGAACTCGCGGCGCTGGCGCGTGAGGCGCTGGCGGGCAAGGCCGGCGTGACGCTGGTGGAGGGACCGCTGAACCAGGGCTGGGCGGCCGACGCCCCCTATGACCTGATCGTCATCGACGGCGCGGTCGAGGAAGTGCCGGAGGGCGTGATGGCGCAGCTCAAGGATGGCGGCCGCGTGGCGACCGGCATCGTCGATCGCGGCGTCACCCGGCTGGCCACCGGTCGCAAGTCCGGCAGCCACTTCAGCCTGGTGCCCTTTGCCGACATCGAATGTGCGGTGCTTCCGGGGTTCGAGAAGGCGAAGACGTTCCAGTTCTGACCAGTTTCCGAGCGGTGCAAAGATGAGGCTCATGCGACTTTCAACCCTGTATCTGGGCGTGAGCCTGGCGGCGATCGCGGTTCCCGCGGCGGCGCAGACCAGCACTTCGCGGACACCGGCCCCGGCGCGCGTTCAGGCGGAACCGCCCGCGCCCGCGCCTCAGCCGACCATGTCGCTGCGCGATGCGCTGATCATGGCTTATCGCGGCAACCCCGACCTGCAGGGCGAGCGCGCGAACCTTCGTGCGACGGACGAGGGCGTGCCGATTGCCCGGTCGGCGGGCCTGCCCGGCGTGAGTTCCTCCGGCGGCTTCAATGAGACGCTTCACAACACCAATCAGGGCCTCGGCCCCGCCCGCACTGCCCAGGCGGGCCTTGACCTGTCCGTGCCGGTCTATGCCGGAGGCGCGGTGCGCAACTCGGTCCGCGCGGCCGAAACCCGGGTCGAGGCGGGCCGTTCGCAGCTCCGCGCGACCGAGGCGGACATCTTCACCCAGGCCGTGACCGCCTATGTCGACGTCATCCGCGACGAGGCGATCGTCCGGCTGAACCAGCAGAATGTGCGCGCGCTGGAAGTCAACCTCCAGGCCAGCCGCGACCGGTTCGAGGTGGGCGACCTCACCCGCACCGACGTTGCCCAGTCGGAGGCACGACTTGCCCTGGCGCAGGGCCAGTTGCGCACGGTGGAGGCGCGGCTGATCGGCAGCCGCGAGACGTTCATCCGCGTCATCGGGACCCCGCCGGGGGTGCTGGCCCCGCCGCCGCAGCTGCCGGGCCTGCCGAACGACGTCGAGGCCGCGGTCGATATCGCGATCGCCAACAACCCGAATCTCCAGGCGGCGCAGAAGCTGCGCGAGGCCAGCGGCTATGACGTCCGCGTCGCACGGGCAGGCCGCCTGCCTCGGGTCAGCGTCGTGACGAGCGGCGGCTATTTCAACAATCTCGGCTCGCTGACCGATCAGGCGGTGCGCGCGGGCGTCGCCGGAGACGGCTGGTCGACCACTGCAGGCGTCAACCTGACCATGCCGCTGTTCCAGGGCGGCCGCCCGGCCGCCGAAGTACGTCAGGCCCAGGCGCGCCAGGAAATCTCGATGGAACAGGTGACCTTCGTCGAGCGCGGCGTGGTTGCCCAGACCCGGTCGGCCTATGCCGGCTACCAGTCGTCGCTCCGCGTGATCGATTCGTCGCGAGTCGCGGTCGATGCCAATCGGCTGAGCCTGGAGGGCGTCCGTGCCGAGAACAGCGTGGGGACCCGTACCATCCTCGACATCCTCAATGCCGAGCAGGAATTGCTGAACTCGCAGGTCACCTATGTCACGGCCGAGCGTGATGCCTATGTCGCCGGTTTCACGCTGCTTGCATCGATGGGCAAGGCCGAGTCGCAGGATCTCGGGCTGGACGGCGGTCCGCTCTACGATCCCCTGTCCAATTATCGCGAGGTGCGGGGGAATATCTCCGACTGGGCGGACGGGCCGGCACCCAAGGCACGCGGGACGCGGACCAATCAGACGCCCCCTCAAGACCCGACGGTTACGCCCGTCTCGGATCCTTTGTTGACCAGGCCGGTTGACAGTCGCGCCAACAATCCCTGATCAGGGGTTCGCGTCGCGTCTGTCGCACGAAAGATGCTGGTGACTATGGGGGATGTCAGTTCCGAACCGTCGATGGAGGAGATTCTCTCGTCCATCAAACGCATCATCGCCGAGGAAGGCGATGCGGCAATCGGGACCCGTTCGCGCCGGTCAGCCCCTGCACAGCGTACCGATCCACCGCGCGATCCGAGTTCCTCGATCCTGGACGAAGTGCTCGAACTCAATCAGCTGGTCGAGGAGCGGCTGAAGCCTTCACCCTTGCCGATCGGGTCCGCGGCCGCTTCGGCTGCGGAGGCATCGCGGCGGTCGTCGCCCGACCCGATCCTGTCCGATCGCGTCGCCGAGGCCAGCCGGGTGCCGCTGGAGGCGCTGTCGCGGATCGCGGTCAAGCCCGAGTCGGCCGGCGCGATGACGCTCGAGGACACGGTGCGCGAGATGTTGAAGCCGATGCTGCGCGACTGGCTGGACCAGAACCTGCCGCAGATCGTCGAATCGATGGTCGCCCGGGAAATCTCGCGCATTACCGGGCGCTGATCCCGGCCCGGTCATCGGGCCATCTTGTTTCAATCGTCACCATCTGCTTCAACCGCAGGTCATGAAGCACTTCCTGCTCGCGGGCGTCGCGCTCGCTTTCGCTGCCGCGCCCGCCGCGGCCCGTGACCTGACCATCGAGGATGTCGCCCAGCTGTCGCGCGTCGGCGCGCCGGTGGTCTCGCCCGACGGCCGCTGGCTCGTCTGGCAACAGCGCGAGACCGACCTTCCGAACAATCGTGGCAGGTTCGACCTGTGGAAGCTCGACCTCAACACCAAGGGGGCGGTCCCCGAAAAGCTGGTGGCGGAGCCCGACGTGAACGAGACCGGGCCGCAGTTCGGCCCCGACGGCCGCGTCTATTTCCAGTCCGACAAGGGCGGCACCGACATGATCGTGTCGGTCGCGGTCACCGGCGGTCCGCAGACGGTGCTGGTCACTCCGCCCGGCGGCTTCAGCGGCTTCAAGCTGTCGCCCGACGGCAGCCGCGCGCTGGTCTGGGCCGATCGCAAGCCGGGTGCGCCGACGATCGAGCCGGCCATGGTCAAGAAGGACCCCAATGCCGGGTCGGCGCGCGTCTATGACAAGATGTTCGTCCGCCACTGGGATACGTGGTCGAACGGCGATCGCTCGCAACTGTTCGTCGTGCCGCTGAACGGGCAGGGCAACGCAGTCCCGCTCAGCGGCACGCTGGACGGTGATACCCCGTCCAAGCCGTTCGGCGGTGGCGAGGAGCTTGCCTGGTCGCCCGACGGCAAGACCGTCTATTTCGCGCTGCGCGAGGCGGGCCGGATCGAGCCGCTGTCGACCAATCTCGACATCTTCTCGGTCGCGGCCGACGGATCGGCTGCGCCGGTCAACCTGACCGCCGACAATGACGCGACCGACACGTTGCCCGCGGTCTCGCCCGACGGGAAATGGCTCGCCTGGGCGGCGATGAAACGTCCCGGCTACGAGGCCGATCGCCAGGTGCTGATGCTGCGCGAGATCGCCACGGGCAAGGTGAGGGCGCTGACCGAGGCTTGGGACCGTTCGGTCGCGTCGATCGCCTGGTCGCCCGACAGCCGCAAGCTCTACGTGACCGCGCAGGACACGCAGGAGGAGCCGATCTTCTCGGTCGACGCGAAGAGCGGCAAGGTCAGCCGGCTGACGCAGGAGGGCGTGGTCTCCGCCGTCGTCCCGACGAAGAAGGGCGTCGTCTATTCGATGAACAGCCTGCTGGCGCCCGACGATTTCTACAGCCTGTCGGGCAAGGCGCCGGTTCGGCTGACCCAGGTCAATGCCGCGCGGTTGCAGGGGATCGACCTGCCGGCCGTCAGCCGGTTCAGCTTCCCCGGCGCCAATGGCGACACGGTCTGGGGCTATGCGGTGAAGCCGGCGGCGCTGAAGGAAGGCACCAAGGCGCCGATCGCCTTCATCGTCCATGGCGGTCCGCAGGGATCGAGCAACAACAGCTGGTCCTATCGCTGGAACCCGGCGGTGTTCGCGGGTGCGGGCTACGCCGTCGTCTCGGTCGATTTCCACGGGTCGACCGGCTACGGCCAGGCCTTCACCGACGCGATCAACAAGAACTGGGGCGGCTGGCCGCTCGAGGACCTGCAAAAGGGGCTGCAAGCCGCGACCGACAAATATGGCTGGCTCCAGGCGGACAATGCCTGCGCGCTCGGTGCCTCCTATGGCGGCTATATGATGAACTGGATCGAAGGCCAGTGGCCCGACCGGTTCAAGTGCATCGTCCAGCATGACGGCGTGTTCGACGCGCGCGCCATGGCGTACGAGACCGAGGAACTGTGGTTCGACGAGTGGGAACATGGCGGCAAGCCCTATTACGAGGCGGCCGAGGAATATGAGAAGTGGAACCCGGTCCACCATGTCGCCAAGTGGCAGACGCCGCAGCTGGTGATCACCGGCGAGAAGGACTTCCGCATTCCCTACACCCAGGGGCTGGCCGCCTTCACCGCGCTCCAGCGCCGTGGCATCGAGTCGCGACTGGTGGTGTTCCCCGACGAGAACCACTGGGTACTCAAGCCGAAGAACTCGATGCAATGGTATCGCGAAGTGCTCGGCTGGCTCGGCAAGTACACCGACACCTCAATGTGATCTGACGACCGGCCCGGTGGAGCAGGCTCTGCCGGGCTGGGCCGCTAAGCCTTGCACCACCGTGCTCCGGCGAAGGCCGGAGCCCAGTTTCAGTACCTGCGAGGTTCGTCGGCGCCAAACGCTCTCCCGACTGGGTTCCGGCCTTCGCCGGAACACGGGATATCCGATAGGGCAGCGAAATCGAACGGCCACTGCGCTGGCCGGTGAGTGCGGCTCATATTATCACCACCTTTGGCCGTTCATTCGAACGCTCGCGCCGGAAGCCGCCCTTCCAGTGAAACCAGGAAGCATGCTCCAAAGGATGACCGAAAGTGGTGGAAAGCGGTCATCATTGCGCCGGTGCCCAGGCCGCTTCACAAAGAGCAGATGGGCGTCCAACAAAACCGCACGGATCAACATCCCCGCGTTGCTGAGTGGCTCCAGATTGAGGTGGCACTGGAGCGACAACTGCAACCTCTTGGCAATGCCGCCATAGCGGCATTGGGACTGTCGCGGGCAGAGCGTGTGCTCGATCTTGGCTGCGGTATCGGGCGCACGTCGCAAGCTATCGCAGGAGCGGTCGGTGGAGATGGCTATGTGCTTGGGATCGACGTCATTCAGTGCGCCATAGACGTGCAACAATCACGTATCGACAACCCGTCGCAACTTGTTTTCGAGTGCGGCGATGTAGAGACTTACCGGTTCGAACCCGGCTCGTTCGATGCGGCATTTTCGCGCTTCGGAACCATGTTCTTCAACGAGCCAGTGGCTGCATTTGCGAACGTGAGAAAGGCGGTCCGGTCCGGGGGGCGTCTCGCCTTCGTATGCTGGCGCGACCTCGCGGCTAACGAACTCGACCATTTGCCACTTCGCGCGGTGGCGCATCTGCTGCCAGGTGAACTGGTGGACGAGACACAGGGGGCGGGGTGGTTTTCGCTGTCCGATCCCAAAGACATACGAAGAACGCTAGACGCGGCTGGCTTCATAGAGATCGATGTGCACGCTCACGATCTATTGGTCAGCGCCGGCGATCTGCCATCCACCGTGGCCGTTTGCTCTCGCGTCGGGGCGCTCGGCGCAATCCTGCGACGGCACCCTCATTTAAGGTCACGCACGGCCTCGGCTCTTAAGCGGGCATTGCGGGAACGGGATGGGCGATGCGGTACAGATTTGCGCGCTGCGGTCTGGATCGTCGTCGCTCACGTCCCCTGAACGATTGGTATAGGGGCGGGAACGGACATGCCGCTTTCCCTCCGACGGCCTTGGTCGGACGCTTACGGATGTCCAAAGGGGCAGCGAAATCGAACGGTCACTGCGCTGGCCGGCGGGCGCGGTTCAGCCCTCCGCTTCGATACTGTCGAGGATCTTCGCGCCTGCCATGAAGACGGCGATCGGGCAGACGAGGAACAACAGCCAGCCGCCATAGCCGGGATAGCGGTCGAGATAGTGCATGCCGCGCTCGACCGCGCCCGTGCCCAGGCCATAGATGACCAGATAGGCCTCGAACTTGGTCTTGATGGTGAACAGGCGGCCGATCTTGTTAAGCATGATCACTGCCTAGCAAGCCGCGGGCCAGTTACGGTTTTCCGCCGAATCCGGCCGCGCGAAGAGGGTTACCTGTCAATTAACTCGACAGTTCCGAGCGTTTCCAGCAGCGCGCGGCGTGCCGCCTCGATCCGGGCGATCAGCGCCGGATCGCCGATCTCGTCCTGACGGATCGTTTCGGGCCAGTGCGCCTCGACCACTGAAGCGATGGCATCCAGCCTGGCGGCGTCGACGAGGAAGCGGGGATCGACCGTGGCCGGGTCCGCGACCACGCGCAGCCTGAGACAGGCGGGGCCGCCGCCATTGGCCATCGACTGGCGGACATCCACCACTTCGACCCGGCGGATCGGGCCGTTGCCGGCGACATGGTCCTGCAGCCAGGCCCATACGCTTTCGGTCCCGCGCGCCTCGCTCGGCACGATCAGCGCGGTTTCGCCCGAGGGCAGGGTGACCAGCTGGGCATTGAACAGATAGGATCGGATCGCATCGGCTAGGCTGATCTTCGCGGCGGGCACCTCGACGATCTCGACCTCGGGAAAGGCGGCGCGCAGGTTGCGGTAGAAGCCGTCGCGGTCCTCGAACGCCTGTTCGTGTGCGAACAGCACGCGGCCATTGGCGACCGCGACGACATCATTGTGGAACGCGCCCGCCGCGATCGCCGCGTCGGACTGCTGCACCAGCAGGGTGCGCGCCGGGTCCAGGCCATGGCGGCGGACGATCGCCGCGCTGGCATCGAAATGCTGGCGCGCGGGAAAGGCGCCGCCGGCAATGCCATAGACGAAGATCTCGACGCCCGGGGCATCGTGGCGCGTGCACAGCCGCATGTGATTGGCCGCTCCCTCGTCACCGAACGGGGCGGGGACGGGGCCGTGGACGACGAAGGCCGGATCGGCAAAGGCGACCCGTAACTGCGCCAGCGTCTCGGGCCATTCATGGCTGCGATGCGGCATGGTGAGCAGATTGGCGACGCTCAGATGACAGCGGCCATCGGCGGTGTCGGCTGCAGGCGACACGGTGGCGGCGTTGGCCGCCCACATCGCCGAGGCCGACAGCGCCTGCGCCCGGGTGTGCGGCGCGGCCTGGTCGTAGCGGGTGGCGAGGCTAGCGAGCCAGCGATGGTCCGGCCGCGCATGCGGCAGCAGGATGCCCTGGGTCAGCCCGAGCGCCAGATTGGCGCGCATCTTGGCGATCCCCTGCAACGCCGCCGCCCGCGGCTGCGAGACCCCGCCGCGGTTCTTGGTAGCAGCGAGGTTGCCGGGGCTGAGCCCGGCATAATTGTGGCTGGGGCCGATGATGCCGTCGAAATTGATCTCGGTGATCATGCCGCGATCCCCGTGCCGCGGACGCAACGCGCTCCCCTCCCTGCAACGGAGGGGTTGGGGGTGGGTAGGCCCGAGAGGTTCGCAATGCCGGCCACCAATCCGAAGTCCGACAGCGACCCACCCCTGGCCCCTCCCTTCCAGGGAGGGGAAGCGCGCTCATGGGCAAGCTCACCGAGCCACATGCGTCACCTCGCTGCCCGGCTCCACCCCCAGCGCCTGCGCGCTGGCCGCATCGATGGTCACCCCGTCGTCGCCGATGCTGACCGCGCCCTGCGCCACGCGGAACTCCGCCAGCCGCCCGACGGACACCAGGGCCGCGCTGCCGCCCTCGCCGATCTCGACGACCTTCGCGGTCTGGGCCTCGCGGATGGTCTTCACCTGGTTGGTACGTGCGGTCATGGTCGGGCCGCCATCGAAGATATCGATATAGTTCTCGAAGTGGAAGCCCTCGCCCTCCAGCATCCGCATCGCGGCGCGGCCGCTGGGGTGGGGGAGGCCGATGACCGCGCGCGAGGTTTCGGGCAGCATCGCGGTATAGACCGGATGCTTGGGCATCAGGTCGGCGATGAACTGGTTGCCATGGATCGCATTGAACTGGTCCGCCTCCTGGAAATTCATCCCGAAGAAGCGACCGGCGACCCCGTCCCAGAAAGGCGATCCGCCGCCCTCGTCGATCACGCCGCGCAGCTCGGCCAGGATGCGGTCGGCGAAGCGCTCGCGGTGGTTGCGGATGAACAGATAGCGGCTGCGCGCGAGCAGCAGGCCCAGGCCCCCGGCGCGCTCGCCGGGATGGAGGAACAGGCCGCCCACCTCGCTGCACCCGCCCAGATCGTTGGTCAGGTTCAACAGTTCGGAGCGGAAGGTGCGGTTCAGCTCCTGGCTGTACTTGGTGTCGATGCCGATGCGGTAGCTGTAGAAGGGCCAGTGCTGGCCGACCCGGGTGAAGATCTGGCAGGTGCCGCGGACCTCGCCCGTCTGGCTGTTTTCCAGCATCAGCACGAACAACTCGTCGCTCACGCTCTCGTCGTCGCGCGCGAACGAGGCGGCGCTGCGCTCCAGCTTGGCGCTCAGCGACTTCCTGTCGGGCGGCAGGTTGGTGAAGCCGCCGCCGGTCAGCTTGGCCATCTCGTACAGGTGCTGAAGATCGTCTTCGCGCGCGGCGCGGATGATGAAGGTCATTAAAGGCCCCGTTCGGCTAGTCGCAGGATGGTGAGTGCCGACAGCGCGGCGCGCTCCGGCAGGCTCTCCGGGATCAGATATTCGTCGGGCGAATGGATCGCACCGCCGCGCGCGCCCATGGTGTCGACCACCGGCACGCCGCACGCGGCGATGTTGTTGCCGTCGCACACGCCGCCGGAATCCTTGGTAGCGATGTCGAGGCCCAGGTCGGCGCCGACCCGCTTGACCAGCGCGAACAGCTTCTCGGCGCCCGGATCGATCGGCTTGGGCGGCCGGTTGAAGCTGCCGTGCACCTCGATCTTTACGTGATGCTTGGTGGCCACAATCGCGACTGCGGTGTCGAGCGCGATGCGAGCCCGGGTAATGGCTGCGGCATCGCGCGGGCGGAAATTGACGCGCAGGATGGCGAGATCGGGCACGACATTGTTCGGCCCGCCCCCCTCGATCCTTGCCGGATTGACCGCCAGGCCGGGCGAGCGCGCCTCGGCCAGCCGCAGCGCCAGATCGGCGGCGGCGACCAGCGCGTTGCGCCCCTCCTCGGGATTGCGGCCGGCATGGGCGCTGCGCCCGCGAACGATCAGCGAGAAATTGCCGGTGCCGCCGCGCGCGCCGGCCAGCGTGCCGTCGGGCAGGGCGGAGGGTTCGTAGGTCAGCGCGGCATGCTTGCCCCGCGCGCGATCGGCGATCAGCGCGGCGGACGAGAAGGATCCGGTTTCCTCGTCCGAATTGATCAGCACCTCATAACCGATACGCTCCGCCAGCGGGCTGGCCTCGACCGCCTCCAGCGCGGCGAGCATCAGCGCGAGGCCGCCCTTCATGTCGGCGCAGCCCGGCGCATTCCAGCTGCCATCCTCGCGCCAGCTGGCGTTCTGGAACGGGTGATCGGCGCCGTAGACGGTGTCCATATGGCCGGTCAGCAACAGCTGGAGCGGAGCATCGGGGCGGACGGTGAGATGCAGGTGCCGGCCATGCGCCAGCGCCTGGACCCTGCCGTCGGGCAGGACGCTTTCGACCGGCGCCGGCTCGACGAGGTCGAGCGTGCCGGGCAGGGCCGAGAAACTGTCGGCGAGCATCGTCGCCAGCCTCGCCAGGCCGTCCAGGTTTCGCGTGCCGCTGTTCACGGCGACCCAGGCCTGTGTCCTCTCCATGATGGGCGCCGCGCCGACATGGTCGATTGCGGCGGATTCGATCGCGCTTATCGCATTCATGACGCGTTCTAGCGCGCCCTTCGTCAGAAATCCACGACGAGCGCGGCGCGACTGGTGGTGTCGGTGGACACGCGGCCGAACGGCGGCGCGCTTTCATACTGCATCGTATAGGACAGCTGCGCCGACAGGGGACCGATCAGCTTTGCCAGCAGCGAGGACTTGCTGGTCACCGTACTGTTGGCCTTTTGCAGATAGGCGGAGGCGTTCTGTCGGACCGTGAGGCCGGGCGACAGCTTCCAGTCGACATCGACGCTGCCACGCGCGGCCGGGTAGCTCTCGATCGCCCCGTCGGTGAACCTCGTATGCCGGAACGCCGGACCCAGTTCGAGGTCGAGCCTCAGCCCCTGCTTCTTGATCGCGCTGTAACCCGCGCCGGTCGAGACCGAGAAACGGTCGTAGAAGCCCAGGAAACGGTCGCTCTCATATTGCGCCGATCCATAGAGATAGGCGCGCTCGTCGAACTTCCAGTTCGGTTCATAGGCGGCCAGATAGCGCTCGCGGTTCACGATCCCCAGGCTTTCCTGGTAATCGGCCTGCAGCTTCAGCTTGTGGCGCCATTCAAGGCCCTCGCGGCGCAGGTCGATCACCGCGGTCACGCCGACATTGTTGGCGTTGCCGGTGGTGACATAGGCGCCCAGTTCGGCGCGGCCCTTCACCAGATCGAACACGCCGGCGTTGCGGATCCGCTGCATGCTCTTCTCGCGCCGGTCGTTGCGCCAGTCGGTCGCGATGCGCGCGATCGCGTCGCCATGTTCGGGCACGGCATTGCGGGCATATTTGACGATCGTGCTGACCTCGCCCTCGTTGCCCGACGCCATGGCGGCATCCAGCATCGCCTTGATCGGCTCCGGGATCGTCTCGGGATCGCCCTCGGCATTGGCGAGCAGGAGCGGAAAGGCCAGGAGCAGGGCGCGCATGGGTTCTCCGTTAACGCGAACAACAGGGCACGAAAAGGGCGCGATCAGCGCGCTTCGGCGGCAAGTGCCTCAGCAAAGACGGACAGAAGGTCGGTGTACAGTTTCCGCTTGAACGGAACGATCAGTTCGGGAAGCTCCCGGGGGTCCACCCAGCGCCATGCCCTGAACTCGGGATGCTCGGTCGCGATGTTGACGTCGTCATCATTGCCCAGGAAGCGGAACAGGTACCAGCGTTGCCGCTGTCCGCGCCATTTGCCCTTCCACACCTTGCCGATCAGCTCGTCGGGCAGGTCATACTGCAGTTCCTCCGGCGCTTCGGCGACCAGTTCCACAAGGTCGGCCGGGACACCGGTTTCCTCACCGAGTTCGCGCACCGCCGCGGCATGGGCGGTCTCTCCGGGGTCGATCCCGCCCTGGGGCATCTGCCAGGCCTCGATCGTCGAATCCATCCGCTGGCCGACGAACACCTGTCCGTCGCGGTTCATCAGCATCACGCCGGCGCAGGGCCGATAGGGGAGCGCAGGGTCGGTCATGGCGGTCGCCTTTAACCATTTGCCGCGGCAAGCGAAAGAGTCGCGAGCGTCGCGGGCCATTTTCAACGGCTTACCAGCGACATTGCGGGCGCCTACATTGGCCGGGTGATCCCGATCGTTCACCATCCGGCCTATGTCGCTCCCGCACCGTCGCGAAGTCCCTATCAGTGGAACAAGAACGGGCTGGTGCGCGACCTGCTGCGCGCCCGCGGCGATGTCTTCGAGTGGCATCGGCCCGACGCGATGCCGCGACGCTGGCTGGAGGCGACGCACGATCCCGACTATGTCGCCGAGGTGATCGAGGCGCGGGTGCCGCTGCACAAGGCACGCCGCATCGGCTTTCCCGTCACGCCCGAGGTGGCACTGCGCGCGCAGGTCGTGCCGGGCGGAACCTGGCTGGCCGCGCTGCTCGCGCTCGAGCGCGGCTATGCGGCGAACAGCGCCGGCGGCAGCCATCATGCACTGGCGGACACCGGCGCCGGCTTCTGCGTGTTCAACGACCTTGCGCTGACCG
Source organism: Sphingomonas rustica (assembly GCF_039652585.1). NCBI lineage: Bacteria > Pseudomonadati > Pseudomonadota > Alphaproteobacteria > Sphingomonadales > Sphingomonadaceae > Sphingomonas > Sphingomonas rustica. The sequence continues at coordinate 27,036 of NZ_JBDIZK010000006.1, forward strand.
CGGTTCGCCTGGTCGAGCACGGAACGGTCGATCGCGTGCTGATCGTCGATTGCGACGTGCACCAGGGCGACGGCACCGCCGCGCTCACTGCGGGCCGGACCGACATCGCGACCTATTCGATTCATGCAGAGAAGAACTTCCCGGTGCGCAAGGCGGTCTCGACGCTCGACGTCCCGCTGGCCGACGGCACCGGCGACGACGCCTATCTGGCGACCCTGGCCGACACGCTGCCGCCGCTGGTCGCGTCGTTCGAGCCGGACCTGATCCTCTATCAGGCCGGCGTCGATCCCTATGCCGACGACCGGCTCGGCCGGCTGGCGCTCAGTCGCGAGGGGCTGGTCGAGCGCGATCGCTGGATCGGCCGCCATTTCGCCCACCTCGGTCTGCCGCTCGCGAGCGCGCTGGGCGGCGGCTATGGCCAGGATGCGATGGAGGTCGCCGAGCGCCACGTCGCCTCGATCCTGGCGCTGGCCGAGGGCGTTGCCGAGGGACGCGCGGCCATCGCGGCGCACGCTTTGCAAGTGTGAAGGAAACTTCCTACGGTGTCGGTAACGCGCCGCAGGGTTGAAGAGCGCGAGGAAGCACGCACGCAGGGGAGGAGCCAATGGCCACCGCCACGCATATGCTGACGCCCGACGAAGCTTCCGCGGATCCGCCGCCGGAGGCGATGGTGGTCCGCTTCGCCGGAGACTCCGGCGACGGCATGCAACTGACCGGCGGCCAGTTCACCCTCTCCACCGCGCTGGCCGGCAACGATCTGGCGACCTTCCCCGACTTTCCCGCCGAGATCCGCGCGCCGCAGGGTACCTTGTTCGGGGTCTCCGCCTTCCAGATCAACTTCGGATCGACGCAGATCGACACCGCCGGCGACGCGCCCGACGTGCTGATCGCAATGAACCCCGCCGCGCTGAAGACCAATGTCGGCGTGCTGAAACCCGGCGGGCTGATCATCGCAGACGAGGGCGAGTTCGGCCAGCGTAACCTCGACAAGGCCAGATACCCGGCAAACCCGCTCGAGGACGGCTCGCTGGCGCAGTGGCAGTTGATGCGACTCAACATCTCGCAGCTGACGCTGGAAGCGGTGAAGCCGTTCGGCCTGGGCAACAAGGAGGCGTTGCGCTGCAAGAACATGTGGACGCTGGGACTGGCGCTGTGGATGTTCGACCGCGACCGCCAGCCGATCGTCGACTGGCTCAAGGCCAAGTTCGCCAAGGCGCCACTTCTGGCCGAAGCCAATATCGCCGCGCTGAATGCCGGCCATGCCTATGGCGAGACGGCCGAGCTGGCCGGACCGATGCGCCGGCATCATGTGCCTGCGGCGCCTGCCGAGCCTGGTCTGTATCGCACGGTGACGGGGGCCGAGTCGCTCTCACTCGGTCTAATCGCCGGGGCGCAACTTGCTGATCTCAAGCTGTTCTTCGGCGGCTATCCGATCACGCCTGCATCGGCGATCCTTCACACGCTGTCGCGCTACAAGGAATATGACGTCACCACCTTCCAGGCGGAGGACGAGATCGCCGCGATCGCTTCGGCGATCGGTGCTGCCTATGCCGGTTCGCTCGGCATCACCTGCTCTTCGGGTCCCGGCATCGCGCTGAAGGGCGAGGCGATCGGGCTCGCGATCATGACCGAATTGCCGCTCGTGATCGTCAATGCCCAGCGTGGCGGCCCGTCGACCGGCCTGCCGACCAAGACCGAACAGTCGGACCTGTACCAGGCGGTCTATGGCAGGAACGGGGACGCGCCGGTTCCGGTGCTGGCGGCGCGATCAGCCGCCGACTGTTTCGACGTCGCGATCGAGGCGGTGCGGATCGCCACGCGGTACATGACGCCGGTGATGCTGCTGACCGACGGCTATATCCAGAATGCGGCGGAGCCGTGGAAGGTGCCCGACATGGCCGGCTATGCGCCGTTCCCCGTCGAGCACCGAACCGAGTTGCCGCCTGAGGGCGAGACGTTCCAGCCCTATGCCCGCAACGAAAGCCTGGCCCGCCCCTGGGTGAAGCCCGGCACGCCGGGCCTGCTCCACCGGATCGGCGGGATCGAGAAGGCCCAGGGGTCGGGCAATATCGATTACTCGCCCGCCAACCATCAGGCGATGACCGACCTGCGCGCCGCCAAGATCGCCGGCATCGAGCTGCCCGATCAGCAGGTCGAGGCAGGCGATGCGAGCGGCCGGCTCGTCGTGGTCGGATGGGGATCGACCTACGGCCCGATCCATCAAGCGGTCGGCCGCGCCCGCCGACGCGGCCTGGACGTCGCGCATGTGCATATCCGCCATATCTGGCCAATGCCCGGTAATCTTGGCTCATTGTTAAAGGGTTATGATCGAGTCCTCGTCCCAGAGATGAACAAGGGCCAGCTCAAGACGCTCCTGCGCGACCAGTTTCTCGTTGATGCACGACCGTACAACAAGGTGTCGGGCCAGCCCTTCACCATCGCCGAGATCGAGGCTGCGATCGAGGGAGCCCTGGCATGAACGAGATCACACCTGTCCGCCCCAGCACACCCAAGGATTGGGAAACCGACCAGGAGGTGCGCTGGTGTCCCGGCTGCGGCGATTATGCCGTTCTCAAGGCGGTCCAGCGGACGATGCCCGACATCGGCGCGACGCCGGAGAATACCGTGTTCGTCAGCGGCATCGGCTGCTCGTCGCGCTTTCCCTATTATATGGAGACCTATGGCTTCCACACGATCCACGGCCGTGCGCCGGCGGTCGCGACCGGAGTCAAGCTGGCCAATCCCGATCTCGACGTGTGGATCATCAGCGGCGACGGCGATGCGCTGTCGATCGGCGGCAACCATACGATGCACCTGTTGAGACGGAACCTGAACTGTCAGTTCCTTCTGTTCAACAACGAGATTTATGGCCTGACCAAGGGGCAATATTCGCCGACCAGTCGGGAGGGCACGCGGTCGCCCTCGACACCGTTCGGATCGGTCGACCGGCCGGCGAAACCCTGCGCCTTCGCGCTCGGTGCAGGCGCCCGTTTCATCGCGCGCGGGATCGATGTTCACAAGGGCTTGCCGGCGATACTGAAGGCCGCCCATGGCCATCAGGGAACGGGGTTTGTCGAGATATTCCAGAATTGTATCGTCTATAATGACGATGTGTTCGAAGCATTCACCGCCAAGCCGAATGCCGCGCTGAACCAGCTGTGGGTCGAGCATGGCGAGCCGTTGTTGTTCGCCGGAGGGGCCAAGGGGCTGGCGCTCGACGCTCGCACGCTGTCGCTGCGCGTCGTCGATGTGGCGGACGGCAACTGGCAGGCGGCCGAAGTGCTGGTCCATGATCGCACCAACCGCATGATCGCGCATCTGCTGGTCGAGATGCAATTCGGGGTGTTCCCGATGGCGCTGGGCGTGCTGTACGACGATCCCGCACCGACCTTCGAAAGCGCGGTGCTCGCCCAGAACCGCGCGGCAAGCGAGGGCAAGATCGCCGACCTGCAAAAGCTGGTGTCCAGGGGGCAGACCTGGATGGTGGAGAAGGAACCGCGGCCGGAATGAGACGGGTTTAGAAGAGAATTCTCGCACAAAGTCGCAAAGGCACGAAGAGGGCCGTGGAAGCCGATATCGAAGAACTTGCGCGCGTGGCGGTGGATTGCGGGTTCAAGCTCCAGGAGGCTTTGGGACCTGGCCTGCTGGAATCAGGTTACGAGGTCTGCATGTTCCACAGCCTGGTCGAGCGCGGCCCTGCCGTGGAGCGGCAGAAACCGGTTCCAATCCGCTTTCGCGGCCTGTTGATCGAGCAAGGCTTTCGTGCTGATTTGCTTGTCGAGGCAGATTACTGATCGAACTGAAATCCACCGAGGCGCACGCGCCGGTCCACGCCAAGCAGGTGCTCACCTATCTACGCTTGCTCGACCTCCCGCTGGGGCTTTTGATGAATTTCGGCGCGCCGACCTTCAAGGATGGCGTCCGGCGCCTCGGGGACAACTATTTCGCACCCCGCAAGTGAACTTCTTCGTGCCTTTGTGTCTTTGTGCGAGACTATAATTTCACAAGCGAACCCCTCCCGAATGACCCCCTCCATCCTCTGGCTGCGCCAGGACCTTCGTCTGCAGGATCAACCGGCACTGGTGGCCGCCGCCGCGGAAGGAGCGGTGATCCCGGTCTATGTGCTGGACGACGAGACGCCCCGGAAATGGCGGATGGGCGGGGCGTCGCGCTGGTGGTTGCACCACTCGCTCGCCGCGCTGGCAAAGGCATTGGCGGCGAAGGGGTCGCGGCTGATCCTGCGGCGCGGACGCACGGCGGAGGTACTCGCCGCCCTGGCCGATGAGACCGGCGCTGCGACGATTCACGCCAATCGCCATCATGAACCCTGGTGGGTCGAGGCGGAGGAGGCGCTCGGCGATCGGCTGTGCCGTCATGACGGCAACCATCTGGCCCCGCTGCGAGAGATCGTCACCGGCTCGGGCGGTCAGTACCGGGTCTATTCCGCCTTCTGGCGCGCGCTGAGCCAGCGCATGCCGCCCGCCGATCCACTGCCGGTGCCCAGGCAAATCCCGGCTCCCGCGCACTGGCCGAAGAGCGACCGGCTGGCGGACTGGGACCTGCTCCCGACCAAGCCGGATTGGTCCAATGGCTTTGCGGACTGGGAGCCGGGCGAGGTCACCGCGCTGCGCCGCGCTGACGAGTTCGTCGACGAGGTGGTCGATTACGAGGCGCGCCGTGACCTGCCCGATGTCGAGGGGACCTCGCGCCTGTCGCCGCACCTTCATTTCGGGGAAATCGGCCCGCGTACGCTGTGGCACACGCTGGATGGCGCGCGGAACGCGGAGAAGTTCCGCAAGGAAATGGCCTGGCGCGACTTCGCCGCCAGCCTGCTGATCGCGCTGCCCGACTATGGCGACACCAATGGCCGCCCCGCCTTCGATGCGATGAAGTGGCGGCGCAGCCCGTCCGACCTGAAGGCCTGGCAACAGGGGCGCACCGGCTATCCGATCGTCGACGCGGGCATGCGCCAACTCTGGACCACGGGTTGGATGCACAACCGGGTTCGGATGATCACCGCCAGCTTCCTGATCAAGCATCTGCTGATCGACTGGCGCGAGGGCGAGCGCTGGTTCTGGGACACGCTGGTCGATGCCGATTACGGGAATAACAGCGTCAACTGGCAATGGGTGGCCGGAACCGGCGTGGATTCGAACATGTGGGGCCGGATCATGGCGCCGCTGGTCCAGTCGGAGAAGTTCGACGCCGCAGGCTATATCCGCGAATGGGTCCCCGAACTGCGCGACCTGGGCGACGCCGATATCCATGATCCTGTGTTCCGGCCGAAGGACTATCCCGACAAGATCATCGGCCACCGCGAGGCGCGCGAGCGGGCACTGGCGGCGGGTCGCGCGCTGCGCTGACGCGGCTCAATTTTCCTGTTTCGCGCGTCGCCGGACCGGTGCATGGATCGCGCCATGAATGCGCCGATGGGCAACAGGGATCGCGACCGCGCGGGGCGGGGAGTGCTCGATTGGTTCGGGCCGATTTTCATCAGGCTGATCGACCGGATCGACCAGGGGCTCGACGCCGGCAGCATCGATGTGACGCTGCCGGACGGCGAGCGCCGCATCCTGGGCGGGCGGGCAGAGGGGCCGCTGGCGGTGGTCGAGATCCGCAGCTGGCGCGCGATCCTGCGCCTCGTCACCTCGGGATCGTCCGGCTGGTACGAAGGCTGGGCGAAGGGCGAATGGGCCAGCCCCGATCCGGTTCAGGTGTTCGCGATCTTCAGCCGCAACCGCGCCGCACTGGCGTCGGGATCGCGCGCCTGGGGCATCACTCGCCTGGCGAAGCGCGTCCAGCACTGGCTGCGACGCAACAGCAGGTCCGGATCGCGGCGCAACATCCATTTCCATTACGATCTGGGCAACGACTTCTACCGCGAGTGGCTCGATCCCTCGATGACCTATTCGAGCGCGATCTTCGACGGTGGCGAGCCGCTGGAGACCGCCCAGCAGCGCAAGCTCGACGCAATCCTTGAGCGGACGGGCACCCAGGCGGGCGACCATATTCTCGAGATCGGCTGCGGCTGGGGATCCTTCGCGGAGACGGCGGGCAGGGCGGGGCGGCGCCTGCACGGCATCACCCTGTCGACCGAGCAGAAGGCCTGGGCCGAGGGGCGGATCGCGGGCGCCGGGATCGACGGGGTCGATTTCTCGCTGACCGACTATCGCGACGTCACCGGCAGCTATGACGCGGTCGCCAGCATCGAGATGGTCGAGGCGGTCGGCCGCGAATACTGGTCCAGCTATCTGTCGACGATCGCGCGCGTGCTGAAACCCGGCGGGCGAGCGGCGATCCAGTATATCAGTTTCGACGACGCGATGTTCGACGGCTATGCCGGCAATGTCGACTTCATCCAGCGCTATGTCTTCCCCGGCGGGCTGCTGATCCGCGAGAGCGAGTTTCGCGCGATTGCCGCCCGCCACGGCCTGGCCTGGACCGATCGCCGCGCCTTCGGCCTCGACTATGCCGAGACGCTGAAGCAGTGGCGCGAGAATTTCGACGCGGCGATCGCAACCGATCGGCTCCCTGCCCAGTTCGATTTGCGTTTCAAGAACTTGTGGCGCTATTATCTGATGTATTGCGAAGGCGGATTCCGCGGCGGCGGGATCGACGTTGCGCAGGTCACGCTGATCCGGGAATAACCCGGCGGCGACATCGAGGGAGTGGGATATGCGGGCAGCGTGGCTGTTGGCGGGCGCACTGGCGCTTGCCGGATGCGTGCAGGATCGCGCGGCGCCGGGAGGGTCGGCCGCGATCCGCTCGACGCTGGTCCCGATCGACCCGAGCGACACCGCCGGACTGCGCAAGGTCGGCGCGGAAATCCTGTTCTGGAGCCAGGCGCAGCGCGACGCCAATTTCCCCCATATGGAGCGCATCTTCCCCGGCAACATCGTCCGCCGAGGTGCGAGGGTGCGACCGCTTCCGGCCGGCGTGCCGCTGCCGGTGGCGGATGGCGACATCGACGCATTCATGGCGCAGCAGAATGTGGCGGGCCTGATCGTCCTCCAGGACGGCAAGGTGCGGTTGGAGCGCTATGCCCGCGGCTATGGCCGGGAAGGACGCTATACCAGTTTCTCGGTGGCCAAGTCGTTCACCTCCGCGCTGGTCGGCGCCGCGATCCGCGACGGCCATATCCGCAGCGTGACCGAGCCGGTGACGAAGTATATCCCGGAACTGGCCGGCAGCGGCTATGACGGCGTCACCATTGCCCAGTTGCTCACCATGACGTCGGGCGTGCGGTGGAACGAGGACTATACCGACCCGAAATCCGATGTGGCGCGGATGTTCCTGGAGCCCGTGCCGGCGGGCGAAGATCCTACCGTCTACTATATGAAGACCCTGCCGCGCGAGTTCGAGCCGGGCAGCAAATGGGTCTACAAGACCGGCGAGACCAATTTGATCGGCGTGCTGGTCATGCGCGCGACGGGCAAGCCGCTGGCGACCTATCTCAGCGAGAAGGTCTGGCGGCCGTACGGCATGGAGCAGGACGCCTTCTGGATGGTCGACCCCTCGGGGCGCGAGGTCAGCGGATGCTGCCTCTCGGTCAGCCTGCGGGACTATGCCCGGATGGGCCAGTTCGCGATGGACGGCGGCAAGGGAGTGGTGCCGGCCGACTGGTTCGCCGACTCGACCCGCGCCCATGCGTCGATCGGCGTCCCGGGATATGGCTATGGCTATCAATGGTGGACCTACCCCCAGGGCAGGTTCGGCGCGCAGGGCATTTTCGGCCAGACCATCCGCGTCGACCCGAAATCGCGCGTCGTGATCGCAGTGTCGGCGGCGGCGCCCAAGGCAAGCGATCCGGGCTACGGCCGGGCACGCACGGCGTTTCTCGATCGGTTGTTCGAGGCTGCAGCCCGCTAATGCATATTCTTGCAGTATGCGGCAGAGCCTAATCGCTCGTTATCAAATAGTGAACGGTTGATCATAGACAAGTTATGGACTGGAAACGTGAAATTGGAATTGCTCATCTTGTGAAGCAGAAGGTGGCTCAAGTGGATACCGCCTGCCTATGGCCTCATCCATTGCCGGAAGTGGCAGCAAGTGACACCGACCTCATCTCGCTTGAGGCGCATTTGGGAGTATCTCTGGATCCCAAATTACGAACGTTTTTGCTGCATGCCGATGGTTGGCGGTCATTTTATCAATCGGTAGATGTGTTTGGCTTGAACGATTTCCGGGGTGGAGAGCGAAAGCACAGAGCCGAAATTCTGCTTGAGACGCTGGAAGATATTTGAGGTTTGTGCGATTTTCGAGCCGATGAGCTAATGCCTTTTGCAGTTTGTAGCGACGATATTGATGTCTTCGTGATCTCAAACCAAGTGTCCCACACCCCAGGTAAGATTCTGTGGTTTGCAGGAGGATTGATCGATACATTCCCCGATTTTGAGGAGTGGTTTCTCGCTATGGTCGACTACAATCGACGACTATACTTTCGTTTGCGGAGCTGACTGAAACGAAATGATGCAATTTCCTTAGCGCGAGCGACGGAAATAACACGGCCGGAGACGGGTGACCTTACCGCGCGAACCCTGCGCCACGAGCCACATGAGGGCGTGGCGAGCAACTTATGGGCTGGCGACCTGAATGAGCAGTTGGCTGGCGGACTCAGCCGCGGACGTCTCGAGCGATGGGCGCGCGGCGCGCCTTTCAGGTCATTCGACCCGTTCGAAATGCCCGGCGTCGAAGCCCGATACTGCCAGCGCGACGATGCGGTCGGCGACGACTTCGGGACCCTTCAGCGTCGCCGGATCCTCGCCCGGGAAGGCGCGGGCGCGCATCTGGGTTCGGGTGGCGCCGGGGTCGAGCAACGCGGTGCGGATCGCGCTGAGGTTGCGGACCTCCTCGCCATAGCTGAGCACCAGATTCTCGAACGCCGCCTTGGACGCGCCGTACATGCCCCAATAGGCGCGCGCGGTGCGGCCGACGCTGGAGGTCAGGCCGATCACCTTGCCCGCCTCGGCGCGGCGCAGCATCGGGTCGAACGCGGCCAGCAAGGCCGCCTGCGCGCTGACGTTGAGCGTCAGGACGCGGGCAAAGTCCTTGCCGTCGATCGCGGGGACCGCACTGAGATTGCCCAATGTCGCTGCATTCAGCACCAGCAGGTCGAGCGCGGGCCAGCGGCCCTCGATCGCCTGGGCCAGCTTCGCGATGCTGTCATTCTCGACCAGGTCGAGCGGGGCGATGGTCGATGACCCGCCCGCCGCATGGATCGCATCCTCGACTTCCTCCAGGCCGCCCGCGGTGCGTGCGGTCAGGATGACATGCGCGCCGGCCGCGCCCAGCGCAGTGGCGGTCGCGGCGCCGATGCCGCGGCTCGCGCCGGTGACGAGCGCGATGCGGTTGGATAGGGGCTTGTCGGTCATGGGATCCAGATAGAGAGAGTGCGGCTCAGCTCACGCGTTCTTCGAGCAAAGCGAACTGGTCCGCGGGCGGCGCCAGTTCGTCCTGATCGGTCAGCGTGGTCGGATAGTCTCCGGTGAAGCAGGCGTCGCAATAGCCCGGCTTGTCGCTCGAACGGTCCTGCTCGCCAAGCGCCTTGTACAGGCCGTCGATCGACACGAACGCCAGGCTGTCGCAATGGATGAAACCGGTCATCCCTTCCACGTCCAGCTTCGACGCGAGCAGCTTCTCGCGCTCGGGCGTATCGACGCCGTAGAAGCAGCTGTGCCGCGTCGGCGGCGATGCGATGCGCAGATGCACTTCCTTCGCACCGGCATCGCGCATCATCTGCACGATCTTCAGGCTGGTGGTGCCGCGCACGATCGAATCGTCGATCAGCACGACGCGCTTGCCCGCGATCAGGTCCTTGTTGGCATTATGCTTCAGCTTCACGCCCAGATGCCGGACCTCGGCGCTGGGCTGGATGAAAGTCCGACCGACATAGTGCGAGCGGATGATGCCCAGCTCGAACGGAATGCCCGATTCCTGGGCATAGCCGATCGCGGCAGGGACGCCGGAATCGGGCACCGGAACGACCAGGTCGGCCTCGACCGGCGCCTCGATCGCCAGCTGCGCGCCGATCGCCTTGCGCACCGAATAGACCGATCGGTTCTGCGAGATCGAATCCGGGCGCGAGAAATAGACATATTCGAAGATGCAGGGACGCGCGGCCTGCGGCGCGAACGGGCTGTGCGACTGGATGTCCTTGCCCTTCACAATCACCAGCTCGCCCGGCTGCACGTCGCGGACATAGTCCGCGCCGACCACGTCGAGCGCGACGCTTTCCGACGCGAAGATGATCGCATCGCCCAGCTTGCCCATCACCAGCGGACGGATGCCCAGCGGATCGCGGCAGGCGATCATGCCCTCGGGCGTCATGCAGATCAGCGAATAGGCACCCTCGACCTGCTTCAGCGCGTCGATGAACCGGTCGATCAGCGTGCGATAGCTCGAGGTGGCGACCAGGTGGATGATCACCTCGGTATCCGAGGTCGACTGGAAGATCGCGCCGCGGCGCACGAGGTCGCGGCGCAGGCGCATCGCGTTCGAGATGTTGCCGTTATGCGCGATCGCGAAGCCGCCCGTCGCCAGTTCGGCATAGAGCGGCTGGACGTTGCGCAGCGACGTCTCGCCCGTGGTCGAATAGCGCACATGGCCGCACGCGGTGGTGCCGTGCAGCGGCCGGATCGTCTCGTCGCGGTCGAAATTGCCGGCGACATGGCCCATCGCGCGATGCGTATGGAACATGCGGCCGTCGAAGCTGGTGATTCCTGCGGCTTCCTGGCCGCGATGTTGAAGGGCGTGAAGGCCAAGGGCAACCATGGCGGCTGCGCCCTCTGCGCCGGACACGCCGAAGATGCCACACTCCTCGCGGAGCTTGTCGTCGTCGAACGGATTGGTGGTGAGCATCGTACCTATGGGTTCGGTTACGGTTGCCGCCCTATATAGGCTGGGTTCCGGTTTGTCGCCCGTTCGTCACAAAATCTTTGTTCGCCCCGGAAACCCGGCTTCGCTAGGGGAATGGGCATGGCCGACGAACGCGAAACCGGGCTGGTGCTCGATCCGAAATATGATGCCTCCGGACTGGTGACGGCGGTGGCGACCCATGCCGATTCGGGCGAGGTGTTGATGGTCGCGCATATGAACGCGGACGCGCTGGCCGCGACGCTGGCGACGGGCGAGGCGACCTTCTGGTCGCGCAGCCGTGCCCGGCTGTGGAAGAAGGGCGAGACGTCGGGCCATGTGCTGAAGGTGCGCGAGCTGCGCGTCGACTGCGACCAGGATGCGATCTGGATGCGGGTCGATCCGATGGGCCCGGCCTGCCACACCGGTGAACCCAGCTGCTTCTACCGCGTGGTGCGCGACGGCCGGCTAGAACGCGTATGAAGCCGGCGGCGCTGATCGCGCTGCTGGTTCTCGGCGCCTGTTCGGGCGCGGGCGACAGCGGGAAGAGCGCGAAGCCGGGGCAGCCGCAGGATCTCGAGTCTGCCGCGGTCGAGCGGGGCCTGGTCCGCGATCCTGGCGATCGCGACCTTGCCGGCGTCTATGCCCGCGACACCGACCGGCTGTGCATCGTCGCCGATGGCGACGCGTACCGGATCGGCGCGTTCGTCGATTATGGCGACCGCAACGGGTGCAGCGGGCAGGGGAGCGTGACGCGCGCCGGCAGTGCGCTTCGGGTCGAGCTGAACGGCCAGGGCGGCCGCACCTGCGCGTTCGAGGCGAAGCTGGACGGCGAGCGCATCGATTTCCCCGCCGCGCTTCCCGAGGCATGTGCCGGGCTGTGCAGTGGAAGGGCGTCCTTCTCGGCGCTGGAAGCAGAGCGGATCAGCGACTCCACCTCGGAAGCACGGGCGCTGCGCGACCCGAATGGCAAGGCGCTCTGCGGCGGTTAAGGGGCCCGAGCCTTTATTCCCTTCCCGCTTGCGCAAGGGGAGCAGGTGTTGACGTTCACGTAAAGGGAAACTAGCTTCCGACCCATGGGAGCAGCTATCCATATCGAGGCGCTTGCGCCGATCGAGCCGCGGACCGACCGCGACAGCTTCAGCATCTCGGACCTGTGCACCGAGTTCGGGGTCACCGCCCGGGCGCTTCGTTTCTACGAGGACGAGGGGCTGATCGGACCCGAGCGGCGCGGCACCGCGCGCATCTATTCGCACCGCGACCGGGCGCGGCTCGCCTGGATCCTGCGCGGCAAGCGCGTCGGGTTCAGCCTGGCCGAGATCCGCGAGATGATCGACCTGTATGACGTGGGTGACGGCCGCAAGGTTCAGCGCCAGGTCACGCTGGAGCGGTGCCTCGACCGCATTCGCCTGCTCGAGGCGCAGAAGCGCGACATCGATGCCCATATCGAGGAACTGACCCAATTCGTCGACCTGCTCAAAAGCAGCGACTCCGCACATTGAGGACGAGGACAGCCTGAAATGCCGATCTACACGCCGCCCGTGCGCGACACGCGCTTCATTCTCGATTCCGTCATCGGACTCGATCGCTACGCCGACCTGCCGGGGTTCGAGAATGCGACTCCCGATGTCGTGACCGCCGTCCTGGACGAGGGCGGCAAATTCGTCTCCGAAGTCCTGTTCCCGCTCAACCATTCGGGTGACCAGGAAGGCTGTACCCGTCATGACGACGGCAGCGTCACGACGCCCAAGGGCTTCAAGGAGGCATATCAGGCGTTCGTCGACAGCGGCTGGGGTACGCTGAGCGCGCCGGCGCAATTTGGCGGGCAGGGCATGCCGCACGTGGTGTCGACCGCGTTCCAGGAATATATGATCTCGTCGAACATGGCCTTCGCCATGTATCCGGGGCTGGCGCACGGCGCGATCGCGGCGCTGCTGGTGAAGGGCTCGCCCGAGCAGCAGCAGAAGTATCTGCCCAGGATGGTCACCGGCGAATGGCTGGGGACGATGAACCTCACCGAGCCGCAATGCGGCACCGACCTGGGCCTGATCCGCACCCGCGCCGAACCGCAGGCGGATGGATCGTACAGCATCACCGGCACCAAGATCTTCATCTCGTCGGGCGAGCACGACCTGACGAGCAACATCATCCATCTGGTGCTGGCGAAGACGCCGGGCGCGCCGGAGAGCAGCAAGGGCATCTCGCTGTTCGTGGTGCCCAAGTTCCTGGTCGGCGACGACGGGTCGATCGGCGATCGCAACGCGGTGTCGTGCGGGTCGATCGAGCACAAGATGGGCATCCACGGCAACTCGACCTGCGTCATGAACTATGACGGGGCGACCGGCTGGCTGGTCGGCGAGGAAATGAAGGGCCTGGCCGCGATGTTCATCATGATGAACGCCGCGCGCCTCGGCGTCGGGCTCCAGGGGCTGGCCGTGGGCGAGACCGCCTATCAGAACGCGGTGCAATATGCCGGCGACCGTCGCCAGGGCCGTGCGTTGACCGGGCCGAGCGAACCTCAGGAAAAGGCCGATCCGCTGTTCGTCCATCCCGACGTGCGCCGGATGCTGATGGAGGGCAAGGCGCTGACCGAGGGGCTGCGCGCCCTGTGCCTGTGGGGCGCGTTGCTGGTCGATCTGGAGCATGCCGCCGCCACCGAGGAAGAACGCCAGCAGGCGGCCGACCTGATCGGGCTGCTGACCCCGGTGATCAAGGGCGTCGGCACCGATATCGGCTATAATGTCGCGACCAATGCGCAGCAGGTCTATGGCGGCCATGGCTACATCGCCGAATGGGGCATGGAGCAATATGTCCGCGATGCCCGGATCGCGATGATCTACGAAGGGACCAACGGGATCCAGGCGATGGATCTGGTGGGTCGCAAGCTGGCACAGAATGGCGGGCGTGCGGTCCAGGCATTGTTCAAGCTCGTCAGCGAGGAAACGGCTGCCGTCAAGGGCGACGAGTCGGTGGCGGGCTTCGCCGAGGCGCTGGAAAAGGCGAATGGCCAGCTCCAGGCGGCAACGATGTGGCTGGCGCAGAATGGCTTCCAGAACCCGAACCATGTCGGCGCGGGCGCCTATTCCTACATGCAGTTGACCGGAATCGTCGCGCTGGGCCTGATGTGGCTGCGCATGGCACGGGCGGCGAGCGCGGCGCTTGCGGCAGGCGGCGGCGAGGATGCGAAATTCTACGAGGCCAAGCTGGTCACCGCCCGCTTCTTCGCCGAGCGGATCATGCCTGATGCCGGCGCGCTGCGTCGCAAGATAGAGGCGGGCGCCGACGCGCTGATGGCGCTGGACCCGGAAATGTTCCGCGCCGCCTGAGATCGGCGCTCTGGACAGGCGCCGCCCGGGAGTGGGGGCGGCGCCCGTTCAGGAAGCTGCTTGAGAAAGCGGCGTGCCCAGGCATAAGCGGCGCATGGCTATCGACATCGTTTCCCTCAACCCGCTCGAGCGCGGGCAGCTTCACGTGATGCGCCTGCGGGCGCTGATCTCTTCGGCAGTGCTGCTGGTCCCGGCCATCGCGCTTCCGCTTTTCGTGTTCGCCGACGAACTCGAAATGCTCGAAATGCCGCTGTGGCTTCCGGCGCTGGCCGCCGCGCTGATCGGGTGCTGGATGATACTCAGCGCCGGGCGGCGCTGGCGGCGCTGGGGCTATGCCTTTACCGGGCGCGAACTTCATGTGGCGCATGGCTGGCTGGTGCATGTCCACACGATCGTGCCGGTCTCGCGCGTCCAGCATATCGATGTCAGCCAGGGCGCGTTCGAACGCATCTTCGGCGTGTCGACGCTGAGCCTCCACACCGCCGGGACCGAGGCGAGCGTGGTGGTGCTGCCCGGGGTGACCCGCGACACGGCCGAGGACATCCGTGACGCGATCCGCATCCAGATCGGCAGTCTCGACGCGTGAGTGCTGACCTGCACGACGCCGATGCGCGCCGCCGGCTCCATCCGGTCACGATCTTCCTCGGGTGGATCCGCCGCCTGCCGTCCTATGTGTTCGCGATTCCCGCGCTTGCGGTCGCGCGAGAGGGCTGGGTGGTCCTGGCGGTCGGCGTAGGAATTTTCCTATTCTCCATCATCGGCGCCTGGATTGCATGGCGGACCTTCACCTACCGGATCGACGAGGATGCGCTGGTGATCGAGCGCGGGCTGATCCAACGAAGCCGCCGCGCCATTCCGCTCGAACGGATCCAGGACGTGTCGATCGAACAGAAGCTGTTGCAGCGGCTGTTCGGCGTCGTCTCGGTCCGGATCGAGACCGGCGGCAGCGACTCCGACGAGGGGACGCTGGACAGCGTAAGCACCGCCGAGGCCCAGCGGCTGCGTGAAACGCTGAAAGGCAGCGCGCGCGCCGCGGCCCGGCCGGTGGAGGCCGGTGGAGGCAGCGCGCCCGCGATCATCGCACCCGACACGCCCCTTTTCGCCATGTCGCCGGGTCGCATCCTGTTGTTCGGCGCATTCAGCTTCTCGCTGGTGTGGATGGCGGCGCTGTTCGGCATCTTCCAGTTCGTCGACGACCTTCTTCCCGTCGACCGCCACGATATCGAACGCTGGGTCGACAGCGCCGGAGCACAGGCTTCGGCGGGGATCGGCCTGATCGTCGTGCTGGCGATCGCGCTGTTACTGCTGGTGCTCGGCTTTCTCAGCGGGCTGGTGTCGACCTTCGTTCGGGAATTCGGATTTCGCCTGACGCTGGGCGAGGGCAGGTTCCGCCGGGTGCGCGGGCTGCTGACGCGCAGCGAGGTGGTGATCGCGATCCGCCGGATCCAGCTGGCCGTCGTCCAGCGTCCGCTGGTTTCGGGGCTGTTCGGCTATGCCGGGTTGCAGTTCCAGTCGCTGGGCGGCAGCAACGACAAGGGCGGGCGGCAGGAAATGGCGCCGTTCGCGACCGATGAGGAGATCGGGCGCATCGTCGATGCCGCCGGGATGCCGCGATTCGAGGCGCCGGGACTGAAGCCGGTCGCCTTCGCCCATGTGATCCGATCGTTCGTGTCGAAGGCGGTGCCGTTCATCATCGCGGTCGTCGCGATCGGCAGCTTCGTCACGCGCTGGGCGCTGCTCGGCCTCATCGCGGTGCCGGTGATCGTGGGGGTATCGCTGCTGCTTCGCCGCTTCCACCGCTATGCGCTGCGCGGGACGAGCCTGCAGGTGATGCGCGGCGTGCTGAAACGGCGCGACTGGGTCGTGCCCTATGGCAGCGTTCAGGTGGTGACGGTGCGCCGCGGCCCGCTCCAGCGGCTGCTGGGCGTCGCGACGGTCCAGGTCGACACGGCAGGCGCCCAGCGCCACCGCCCGCATGTCGAGGATGCCCATCTGACGGACGCGATCGAGCTCGCCAGGGAACTGACCGCGCGCGCCTGACCGGGCGGGAAGGTGCCCCGGCGTGCGCCGGGGCACGATCGCTCAGACTTGCTGGAACGCGCCCGTCGTCGGCGCACCGGCATGAGTGGCGCCGAGGAAGGTCAGCAGGTCGTCGATCAGCCGATCGCGCTCGGGCACGAACAGGCCGTGCGGCGCGCCGTCATATTCGATCAGCTGCGCGCCCGCGATGTTGGCGGCGGCGTTGCGGGCAATTTGGACCGGTACGATGGCATCGCCGGTCCCGTGGATCACCAGGGTCGGCACGCCGAACGAAGACAGGTCGCCGCGGAAATCGGTTTCGCCGAACGCATCGACACAGGCGACGGCCGGCTTCAATCCCGACTGGTTGGCGATGCCCCAGGCCCAGTCGAGGACTTCCTGGCTGACCGGGCTCGACAGCATGCCGACGCCGAAGAACTGCTTGAAGAAGGTGGCGAAGAAGGCCGGCTTGTCCTGCATGATGCCGTCGATCATCTCGTCGAACTGTTCGCGCGGCAGGCCGTCGGGATTGTCGCCGGTCTTCAGCATGAAGGGCACGATCGAGCCGACCAGCGCGGTCGAGACCACGCCCTTGCCCTGATGGCGGGACATGTAGCGCGCGACTTCGCCGCCGCCCATCGAGAAGCCGACCAGGCTGGCATCCTCGTCCGCCTCCATCGCGTCCATCACATCGGCGAGATCGTCCGAGAGCGTGTCGTAATCATAGCCGTCAAAGGGTTGATCCGACCGGCCAAATCCGCGCCGGTCGTACGATATGGCGCGAAAGCCGCTTTCCGCCAGCGCCAGTGCAACGGGGTCCCAGCTGTCCGCCGACAGGGGCCAGCCATGGATCAGGATCACGGGGCGGCCGTCGCCCCATTCCTTGACGTACAGCTCGGTACCATCGCGGGTTTCGATATAGGGCATCGGGAAACTCTCCGGTTCGGGGAGGTCCTGAAACGGCACGCCCGCGGCGACGTTCCGCCGGTCGCTTCGGCGCTGGCGCGGCGCATCGCACGGTGCCAGCATGTTGTCGCAAAATTGGAGAGCGATATGCGAGTCGGGTTATTGGCAGGCGCCGCGCTGCTTGCGCTGGCGGGCTGTACCACGGGCGGCGGCAACAGCAGCGACAATGCAACCGTGGCTCAGCAGGCCCCGGCGGCGACCGACTGGGCGCGCTTCCGCGACGCCGCGATCGAGAAATGGTTCGCGGTCGACCCGTCCTTCGCAGTCTATCAGGGGCGCCATGATTTCGACGGCAAGCTTGCCGACTGGAGCGCGGCGGGGCTGAAGGCGCGTGGCGATTTCCTCCGCGCGACGATCCAGGGCGCGCGCGGCTTCACCGGGCTGACCGGCGACGATGCGTTCGAGCGCGATTATGTGATCCAGGTCGCCGAAGGCCAGCTGTTCTGGCTGGAGGATGCCGACCAGCCGCATCGCAATCCGGCCTGGTATGTCGGCGGCGGGCTGGACCCCAACACCTATGTCTCGCGCAACTATGCCGCGCCCGAGGTGCGGATCAAGGCGATGACCGCCTTCCTCCAGAATGTGCCGACGGCGGCAAGGAATATCCGTGCCAATCTGAAGGCGCCGATGCCGGCCAGCTTCATCGCCTATGGCCGCGCCGCATTCGCGGGTTTTGCCGATTATTATGGCGGCGACGCGGTCCGCGCCTTTGCCGCGGTCAAGGACCCGGCGCTGCAACAGGCGTTGAAGTCGGCCGGGACCGAGGCGAGCAAGGCGATGCGCGAGCTCGATGCCTGGCTGGCGACGCTGGAAGGGAGCGCGACGCAGGACTATGCGATGGGCGGCGATCGTTTCTCGCGCATGCTGAAGGCAACCGAGGCGGTCGACATCCCGCTCGACCAGCTGGAGGCGATCGGCAAGGCGGACCTGAAGCGCAACCGCGATGCGCTGATCGCCGAATGCGCCAAATATGCGCCGGGCGCCGACATTCCGGCCTGCGTCGCGAAGATGAATGCGGAGAAGCCGCAGGGTGGTCCGGTCGCCGCGGCGACGCGCCAGATTCCCGAGCTGCGCGACTTCGTCGTCAAGCACGACCTGGTGACGATCCCCGGCACCGAACAGGCGCTGGTGCGGGAGAGCCCGCCCTATAATCGGCAGAACTCGGCCTATATCGATCCGCCCGGACCGTTCGAGAAGGGCATCCCGTCAATCTATTACATCTCGCCGCCCGATCCGAAATGGAGCGCCGCCGAACAGGCAGCCTATATTCCCGGCGAGGACGACCTTCTGTTCACCACGGTGCACGAGGTGATGCCGGGCCACTTCCTGCAATTCCTCCACGCCAACCGGTCCAAATCGCTCTTCGGGCGGCTGTTCGTCGGCTATGCCTTTGCCGAGGGCTGGGCGCATTACAGCGAGGAGATGATGTGGGAAGCCGGGCTGGGCGAGGGAGACCGCGCGGTCCATATCGGCCAACTGTCCAACGCGCTGCTGCGCAACTGCCGCTTCCTGTCGGCGATCGGGCTGCATGCGCAGGGCATGACCCAGGCCCAGTCGGAGACGATGTTCCGCGAGCAATGCTATCAGGATGCCGGCAATGCCCGGCAGCAGGCGGCGCGCGGCACCTATGACCCTGCCTATCTCAACTATACGCTGGGCAAGCTGATGATCCGCCGCCTGCGCCAAGACTGGACCGCCACCCATGGCGGGCGTCAGGCTTGGAAGGCCTTCCACGACCAGTTCCTGGGCTATGGCGGGCCGCCGATCCCGCTGGTCCGCCGGGCGATGATGGGCGAGGAGACGGCAAGGGCGGTCTTCTGACCGCCGACCCGGCGGATTCATCCACGCTTCCGCCGGGAACTCCGTGGCGTTTCGACGGGTTGTTGGATCGACCAGACGAACGGAATGGAGACGAAGATGGGCAAGGGTATCCTGTTGTGGCTGTTGGGAATTCCGATTCCCATCATCATCCTGCTGCTGATTTTCTTTCGTTGATAGATGGCCGGCTTCACGCGACGTGATCGGATAAATTCACAACGGGCACAGCTGCACTCTTGCTGCGCTGCAACATAATCATTATACTGCTCTGATGGATAACGTTCAGGACAACGCTGACAGCCCGCCCGCCAATCCTGCCATGACGCTGTTCGAGGCGGTGGTGCGGCAACGCTGCGTCTCGGTGACGTACAACCGCAAGCGGATGATCCTGGCGCCGCACATCGTCTATACCCGCAATGCCGGCATGTATATCGATGCGATCACCGTCTCGCTGGAAGGCATGCTGCCGCGCGAGGTGAAGCTTGGCACGTTCAAGGTCGATGGCCTGAGCGAGATCAAGCTGATCGAACGTCCGTTCGAGATCAATCCGATCTTCGAACCGGAAGCGATGAAGTATGAGAATGCGATCCTGATGAAGGTCGAGCCGAACAGCGAGGCAGCGGCCGCCTGAGCGGCTTTGCATTCAATCAGGACGCGTCCGGCAGCCCCTGATAAGTATCGATCAATTCGAAGATGCGGGTCAGCGCGACCTGTTCCTCCGGCGTGATCTCCGGGCGCCAGATCTCGAAGAGCAGCACGACCCGGGTCGCATCGCCGCGATTCCATGCCTCGTGCTCGAAGCTGTCGTCGAAGATCAGCGTCTTTCCCTCGCGCCATTCGCGCGTCTCGGCCCCGACGCGGATGCCGCAGCCGGGCGGGACGATCAGCGGCAGGTGGCAGATCAGCCGCGTGTTGAGGACGCCGTGGTGCGGACGGATATGCGTGCCGGGTCGCAGGACCGAGAACAGTCCCATCGGCGACCATTTCGCGATCATCGGCCGAGGCGTTTCCGCCAGCGCCGCCATGGTGACCGGGCAGCGCGCTGCATTGGCAGCGACCGGCTCGCCATTCTTCCACAGGAAGAAGGCGCTCCAGCTGGGGTCGTCGAGTAGCGAATTAGCGGGGGCAGGGCGTCCTTGCGCGCGCTCGACATAGGGCTGGAACCCGTCCTCGCCGCCAGCCAGCACCGCCTCCAGTTCAGCGCGGATCGCAGGTACCTGCGCCTCGAGCCGCGGCAGCCAGTCGAATTCCTCGCGACCGTAGAAGGGGCGCTGCGGCAACCCGGGAAAATAGAACATCGACGGCTGCTGAAGATAGAGCTGGGTGCGGCCGAGCAGCAGGTCGACGGCATCGGCCATGCGCCGCCCGCCCTGTCCGCCGTCGATCCCGGCGAGCAGATGAGCTTCGAACCTTTGTCCGGCATCGGCAAGAAATCGTCGCGCGCCGTCGATCATCGTCGCCAGACCCGGTGCGGCCTGACCCGTGCCCGCCAACGCAAGCGCGGCGCGGAAGAAATGGGTGGCGGCGCGGTCGTCGCCGTCGATCCGCTTGCGATCCCCCATCATCAGCAGTGCGCCGATCGCTCGCGGGTCCTCGGCCAGCGCAGCCTCCAATGCGCTCGTCTCGGCAGCGACATCGCCCAACTGGCGACAGGCCTGAGCCAGCATCGCCCATGGGCGGCGCGCGCCGGGCGGCGGGGGCAGGGCGACCGCGCGCTCGAACAGCGACCGGGCATCCGCGGCGCGTCCGGCGCGGAACGCCTGGATGCCCGCACCGGTCAGCGCCTCGAACTGGGATCGGGGATCAACGTTCATGTGAAGCCGATGCTGCCCGGCAAGGCGCGGATCGTCAATTGCGGCCGGATCCCATGAGCGGTGCGAAAAAATCCCGGTAATCGACGATTGAGTGGCCCGCCCGACTATGCTGTTCATTGCGAATGAACTTCATGCAGTTCCTCAAGTCGCTCGACGATCTGCTCTACGAGGTCATGAGCTGGGTGGTGTTCTACCCGATCACCTTCTGGGGCACGTTGAGCCGGCCCTGGGCGATGATGGACTATGCCGATGCGCAGCTCGAGCTGCCCGAGGCCGATCAATATGGCGAAACGCTGAGCCCGCCACTCTTCCTGTTGCTGACCTTGCTGCTCAGCCACGGGATCGAACTGACCCTGGTCGGTGAAAGCAGCCTGATCGCGAGCAAGCATGGCCTTGCGGCGCTGATCAGCGACGATACCAGCCTGTTGATGATGCGATTGCTGGTGTTCAGCATCTTTCCCCTGATCATGGCAGTCCGGCTGGTGCGGCGTCAGCATCAGGGCTTGACGCGCGATACGCTGCGCCAGCCTTTCTATGCGCAATGCTATCTTGCCGGGCCGTTTGCGCTGATGATCGGATTGGGCGGCCTGGTGACGCAGACGCCCTGGTCCTGGGGGCATGGTGCGGGCCTGATGCTGATGGCGGCGGCATTCCTCTGGTATGGCGGGCTGCAGGTCAGCTGGTTCGCCCGCAAGCTGGAACTGCCGATATGGCGCGGATTCCTGACCGCATCGATCGGGATGATCGAGAGCCTTGTCGCGATCGCCTTGCTGGCGCCGTTACTGGTTTAGGAAAGCCAAGCCGGATCGCCGAGACGCCAGTGCAGCCCGGGCCTGCGTCAGAACTTGCCGCCGCCGCCGCGCCAGTTCCCGACTTCGCAACGGCCGCTGAACGGCTGCATCCCGCGAATTGTGATCGCACCGCTGCGGCGATCGATCGTCACCGTGGGACGGTTCAGCCCGTTCAGGCGATAGCGACCGGTGATGCGATCGGGTGCCATCACCAGATCGGTCAGGTCCCACCAGCCATTGTCGCCGCCGGAGCGGATTGCAGGGATCATCGTCCCGCCCAGATGGATTCGGCCGCGGCCATGCCAGATCTCGATCTGGACATCGGAATTATAGCCTTCGCGGCCGAGGCCAGTTTCGGAATAGGGCTCGTAGCGGTGGCTGTCGTAATTGTAGCGATAGCCGGAGCGATACTCGGTCGCGAGCTTCGTTCCGCCGCCGAAGCAGATCAGCGTGAGCGAATCGTCGCCATTGTCCCCATAACCGCCGCCGCGCGGCGGGGGCGGGCCCCAGTCCGGTCGGTCACTGCCGGGACGGCCGGGGCCGTTGCCGGGCCGGTCATTGCCCCAGCCGGGCCGCTCGTCCTGCGGCGGTCGTTGTGGCGGGCGCTGCTGCTGACGGTCGGAGCAATTCCCCTCGGGCACGCGGCCGATGCTGGCATAGCGGCCATCGCGGGTGGCGACCTGAACGCAACTCCGTCCGTTCCACCAATAGGTCCAGTTAGCGCCCTGTGCCTGGGTGCTCCCTGCGGAGTTCCAGCCCCGCGCCTGCATCTGCGTCTCGGCACCCGCGGCGCGGGCGCCGACCAGATCGGCAAGTTCGGGGGGAGTCTGGGTCGATTGCGCGGCGGCAGGCAGGGCTGCCGCGGACGCGACCAGCGCAGCGCCGGAAAGCGCCAGGGTTTCGAAGGTCGCCATCTTGTTCTCCTGCCAGTTCCGGTCGTGCGCCAGTCCCGCGCGCAGCCAAGGCTAACATGAGCCAGTGATGGTGAGAACGGTGTCCGAACCGGAAGTGCCGGCTGCAATCGATAACATCATGCGATTCGTCGATAAGGTGTTCTATTCTTGACCGCTATCCTCGGTTCTATTCCGATCCCAGGCTCACGAAGCTGTCCATCACGCGCTTGCGTCCCGCCTGTTCGAAATCGATTTCCAGCTTGTTGCCTTCGATTTCCGCGATCGTGCCATAGCCGAATTTCTGGTGGAACACGCGCAGGCCCACCGACAGGTCGCTGCGCGGCTTCGCGCCGAAGCTCACCGCGCTGGCGCGGCTCTCAACGATGCGCGGCTGCTCGCGGGTGAAGGTGCGCGAGGTGAAGCCGCCGCCGGGGTTCCTGGTATCGACCCCGGCCGCACGCTGCCAGCCGGGGCCGCGACCGGTGCCGCGGCCGACATCGGCGAACGGGTCGGCACGATCGGACCAGTTGGCCTGCCACAGGCTGGCGCCGCCGGTCATGGTCGATTCGGACTCGGTATGCGCCTCGGGCAGCTCGGCGATGAAGCGGCTGGGCAGCGAACTGGTCCACTGGCCATAGATGCGGCGATTGGCGGCATGGAGGATGATCGCCTGGCGCCGCGCGCGGGTGATCGCGACATAGGCGAGGCGGCGCTCCTCCTCCAGCGAGGCGAGCCCGCCCTCGTCGAGCGCGCGCTGCGACGGGAACAGCCCTTCCTCCCAGCCGGCGAGGAACACGGTGTCGAACTCCAGCCCCTTGGCGGCATGGATGGTCATGATCGTGACCTTGGGTTCCTCGGCCTGCGCCTCGTTGTCCATCACCAGGCTGACATGCTCGAGAAAGGCGGTGAGCGATTCATACTCCTCCATCGCCCGGACGAGTTCGTTGAGATTCTCCAGCCGCCCGGCCGCCTCGGCGGTGCGATCCGCCTGCCACATCGCGGTATAGCCGCTCTCGTCCAGGATGATCCGGGCGAGTTCGGGATGGGGCAGGGTGTCGCCCATCGCGCGCCAGCGGGCGATGTCGCCGACCAGATTGCCCAGGCTGCGGCGCGCCTGCGGCGTCAGTTCGTCGGTGTCGAGGATGCGCGCGGCGGCAACGGTCAGCGGCAGCTGTCCGGCGCGGGCAAGCTGGTGGACCTTGGCCAGCGCCTTGTCGCCCAGGCCCCGCTTGGGCACATTGACGATGCGTTCGAACGCCAGATCGTCGGCGGGTTGCGAGACGACGCGCAGATAGGCGAGCGCGTCGCGGATTTCGGCGCGTTCGTAGAAGCGGAAGCCGCCGACGATGCGGTACGGCATGCCGATCGCGATGAACCGGTCCTCGAATTCGCGCGTCTGGTGCTGGGCACGCACCAGGATCGCGGTGCGATCGACGCTCAGGCCGCCGCGCTGCAGCCCCTCGATCTCCTCGCCGACCCTGCGCGCTTCCTCCGGGCCGTCCCAGATGCCGAGCACCTTGACCTTCTCGCCGTCCTGATGCTCGGTCCACAGCGTCTTGCCCAGGCGTCCGGAATTGTTGGCGATGACGCCCGATGCGGCGGCCAGGATGTGCGGGGTCGAGCGATAATTCTGTTCGAGCCGGATCACCTTGGCGCCGGGAAAGTCCTTCTCGAACTTCAGGATGTTCTCGACCCGAGCGCCGCGCCACGAATAGATCGACTGGTCGTCGTCGCCGACGCAGCACAGGTTCTTGCGCTCCTGCGCCAGCAGGCGGAGCCAGAGATACTGGACGCTGTTGGTGTCCTGATATTCGTCGACCATCACATATCGGAAGCGCTGCTGATACTGCTGCAGCACGTCGCGGTGCGTCTTCAGGATGGTCAGCATGTGGAGCAGCAGGTCGCCGAAGTCGCACGCGTTCACCGCGCGCAGCCGGTCCTGATACTGGGCATAGAGCGACTGGCCGCGGCCGTTCGCATAAAGCTCGGACTCGCCGGCATCGAGGTCGGACGGCACCAGCCCCTTGTTCTTCCACCCGTCGATCAGCCCGGCGAGCTGGCGCGCGGGCCAGCGCTTCTCGTCGAGGTCGTTGGCGACGATCAACTGCTTGAGCAGCCGCATCTGGTCGTCGGTGTCGAGGATGGTAAAGTTGCTCTGCAGCCCGACCAGCTCGGCATGGCGGCGCAGCATCTTGGCGCCGATCGCGTGGAAGGTGCCGAGCCACGGCATCCCCTCGACCGCGTCGCCGACCAGCCGGCCGACACGCTCGCGCATCTCGCGCGCCGCCTTGTTGGTGAAGGTGACCGACAGGATTTCGCTGGGATAGGCCTTGCGCGTCCACAGCAGGTGCGCCAGCCGCGCGGTGAGCGCCGCGGTCTTGCCGGTGCCGGCGCCGGCAAGCACGAGGACCGGCCCTTCGGTGGTGAGCACGGCATCGCGCTGCGGCGCGTTCAGGCCCTTCAGATAGGGCGGATCCTGGCTTTCGGCGGGGAGACTCATCGGCGAACAGTTAGGGAACGCGGCCCCCGAGGGCAAGTTGCCGCGTCAGCGCCGCTTCGCGCACCAGATCGGATACATGCCGTTGAACAGCCGCGGGTTGCGGATTTCCCAGGCGTGGAGCGCCGCGAGATCGCGCAGGTGCGGATCGTCCGGATGGTCGGTCAGCCATGCGTCGCGCGCCGCGCGGCCGGGCAGGTCGATCTGCAGCAGGTCCAGCCCCAGCGCGGCGAGCGCCCGGCCGATCCGCGGCAGATCGAACGCATCCTCATGCGCGTGCAGCAGCAGGTCGTGGACGCCGCCCATCGAGTGGAAATCGACCGATCGCACGATCGGGTGGTCGGGCTCGTCGATGAACCGGGCGCGCACGTCGCGCACCAGTGCCGGCGTGACGGGCCGATCGACCAGGTCGGCGATCCGCGCTCGCGCCGCCCGCACCTGCATCCGGGAAAAGCGGCTGTAGAGCATGACCCGCATCGTCCCGCCGGGTTTCAGCGCAGCGGCCAGCGCGGCCCAGCCGGCCTCGGGATCGGCGAGATGATGGAGCACGCCGCTGCTGGCGATATGATCGAACGGGCCGACCTCGCCCGCACGGTGAAGGTCGAGCTCGCACAGCGTCAGGTTCGGCGCGTCGCACCGCTCGCGCGCATAGGCCAGCGATGTCGGGCTCAGGTCGATGCCGGTTACCTGCGCCCCCGGCGCGTCGGTGGCCAGCCGCTGCGCCTCGCGACCGGTGCCGCAGCCGGCGACGAGCAGATGCGCGCCGTCGGCCAGCGGCGCCAGCCCGTGATCGGCACGGAGCCGGTCGAGCCCGCCGGGCGGATCGCGCATCGCGCGCTGCCACACCGGATAGGGCCAGCCGGCATATTGCGCCGCGACCGCCCGTGTCACCGGATCGGCATGGTCGGGGGCAGCATGGCCGGGCAGGGGCGGGAGATAGGCCGCGGCGAAGTCGGCCGCATCGGACAGCGCGTCTTCCTCCAGTGCATCGAACAGCCAGGTGCCGCCATGATGGCCGGCCTGTGCGATCAGCGCCGCGGCTGTGTCGGGAAAGTCGCCATGGCGGCGCTCGAGCAGCAGCCAGCGGCGCAGCGCGGTCAATGGCCGTTCGATCTCGACCAGCGTGAGCTGCGTCTGGCCGAGCAGGTCGCGGGCGAAGCCGTCCGCCTCCAGCCAGCGCGCGAAGACTTCGGGCGCGGCATCCGCGGCGGGCACTCTCCCGGCGTCGCGCAGCACCTGCCAGCCGGCACGTTCGATCCAGCGCGGATCGACATCGCGGTCGAGCAGCAGCCCGTGTACCACCGCCTCGTCCGCGGCACACGCACGGTCGGGACGGTGGCGGAACCTGCGCACCAGGGAGCTTTTTTCGGCGGGCGTCACCCTCGCGTGGCTAGACCATCGCCCCGCGCCGGCCAAGTAAATCGACCGCCTGCGCAACGATGCAGCTACCTGTCATCGATCCGTCATCACATTGTCATACGGCGCGCCCAGAGGCGCGCTCATCATGGCGACACTCGCACTGGACCAGGCTCCACAGACCGAAACGTCCACCGCGCGACGATTCGACCACGAAACCCATCCGATCGCGAAGCTGTTGTTCGCCGCATTGATGATCGGCGGGCTGGTGTTCGCGGGCTGGAGCGTGCTGACCGACACCGCCGGCGTCGGCGAGCATCTGGCGGTCGGCGTGTTCGCGTTCCTGGCGGTTGCGCTGCTGATCGCGCTGGGGTTCGAGTTCGTGAACGGGTTTCACGACACCGCCAATGCGGTCGCCACGGTAATCTACACCAATTCGATGCCGGCGCATGTCGCGGTCGTCTGGTCGGGCATCTTCAACTTCCTGGGCGTGATGTTCGCCAGCGGCGCGGTCGCCTATTCGATCATCACGCTGCTGCCGGTCGATCTGATCCTCAACGTCGGATCGGCGGCGGGCTTCGCGATGATCTTTGCGCTGCTGATCGCGGCGGTGCTCTGGAACCTGGCGACCTGGTATGTCGGCCTGCCCAACAGTTCCAGCCACACGCTGATCGGATCGGTCCTGGGCGTCGGCTTTGCCAACCAGATCATCCAGGCGGGATCGCGCGGCGGCACCGCCGGGGTCGACTGGAGCCAGGCGCAGAAGGTGCTGACCGGATTGTGGATGGCGCCGCTGATCGGCTTCTTCGCCGCGATGCTGCTGTTCTTCGTGTTGCGCATGCTGGTGCGCAATCCCAAGCTGTACAAGGCGCCCGAAGGCAACGCCCCGCCGCCGCGCGGCATCCGTGCGCTGCTGATCTTCACCTGCACCGCGGTGTCGTTCAGCCACGGGTCGAACGACGGACAGAAGGGCATGGGCCTGATCATGCTGATCCTGATCGGCTGTGCGCCGACCGCCTATGCGCTCAATCGCACCCAGGCAGACAGCGCGACGCCGGCCTTCGTGCAGACGGCGAATGCCGCGACCGCGATATTCGACGCGCGCGCCGGCTCGATCAGCCTGCCGATCGACCAGGCACGCGTCGAACTGACGACCGCGCTGCAGAATCGCAAGGTCCATGGCCAGCAGACCTGGGCCGCGCTGGAAACGCTGTCGCGCGACCTGACGCAGCGGGTTCAGGGCTATGGCTCGCTGAGCAAGGTACCGGCGGAAGCCACGTCGAACGTGCGGACCGACATGTATCTGGTGCTGGACAGCACCAAGCTGATCACCAAGAAGCCGCCTGCGGATGTGAGCCAGGCCGACACGGCTGCGTTGACCGCCTATCAGGGCAAGCTGGAGGCCGGAACGCGCTATATCCCGCTCTGGGTGAAGATCGTGGTCGCGATCGCGCTGGGGCTTGGCACGATGATCGGCTGGAAGCGGATCGTCATCACCGTCGGCGAGAAGATCGGCAAGACGCACATGACCTATGGCATGGGCGCGTCGGCCGAGATGGTCGCCGCCTGCACCATCCTGGCCGCCGACCGGCTCGGGCTGCCGGTGTCGACCACGCATATCCTGTCGTCCGGGGTCGCCGGTGCGTCGGTCGCGAACGGCGCGGGCCTGCAGACGCGCACGCTGCTCCAACTGGCCGCGGCATGGCTGCTGACGCTGCCGGTCGCGATGCTGTTGTCCGGCGGGCTCTACTGGCTGTTGCTGACGATCGTCCGCGCAAACGGCATCGGCTGACGCGGCTCCCGGCGGCGCCAATCGCGATGCGTCTGGCTGCTGGTACGGAAAGCCGGTACACTGCACGGATCATGACTGGCGACACGGACGACGATCATTGCGAGTGCGAGGTGCATGGGCATCAGCCTATTAGCTTCGTCTGCACTCATATCGTCGGCCAGTCACCACCGGACACGGCCGGGTTCGTCTCGTTTCCGCAAGCGCATGAGGGCGACTTCAGGGATGCCTGGTGCGAGGCTTGCGACGCCTATCTGCAGAGCAAGGGCGGCGAGTGGATCGAAGACACCGTGGAGGTGCCCGGCGGGATCGCGATCATCTGCGCCCAGTGTTATCGCCAGCGCGAGGCTGATGCCGTCTTGTCGGGACGAAGAACAATTCGATCCCACTGAGTGTGTCACGCCGCCTAGCGGTGGCCGACCTGGTCGATCAGGTGCGATCCATATCTGATGCTGAGCACGAACTGTTTCGCGTCGGTGCGCAGATCGGTCTTCAGCAGCTTTACCGGGTTGGCGATGTAAACGAGGAAGCCCGCCAGCAGCGCCAGCGCCAGAGCGGAAAGAAGCCGTTTACCCGTGGATTGCTCGCGCATGTCCGCCTCCATTGGTGCCGCCTGATCGGAACGCTAGGCAGCAGAGCCTGTCGGCAGGATGAACAAGCCTTGACCCCGACCCCGGTCGGCGCGACGAGGCGTGTCACGGGAGAGTTGAATGTCCGCAGCCGCCATAGCCTCCGCGAGCCCTGCCTCGCACCGCCGCATCCTGTTCGCCAGCCTGGTCGGCACGGCCGTGGAATTCTACGACTTCTATATCTATGCGACCGCGGCGGCGCTGGTGTTCCCGACGCTGTTCTTCCCCTCGGCCAACCCCGAACTTCAGGTGCTGGCGTCCTACGCCACCTTCAGCGTCGCCTTCTTCGCAAGACCCGTGGGCGGAATCCTGTTCGGCCATTTCGGCGACCGGATGGGGCGCAAGACGACGCTGGTCGCGTCGCTGATGCTGATGGGCATCTCCACCGTGCTGATCGCCTTTCTGCCGACCTATGCGATGGTCGGCTGGGTCGCCCCGGTGTTGCTGTGCCTGCTGCGCTTCGGGCAGGGTCTGGGCCTGGGCGGTGAATGGGGTGGGGCGAGCCTGCTGGCGGTGGAGAATGCGCCGCCGGGCTGGTTCTATCGCTATGGCGGCTTTCCGCCGATGGGGGCGCCGGTGGGATTTATCGCCGCGAACGGCTTCTTCCTGATCCTGGGCGTGATCCTGAGCGACGATCAGTTTCGCGACTGGGGCTGGCGGCTGCCGTTCCTGGCCAGCGCGGTGCTGGTCGGGCTGGGGCTGTGGGTGCGGCTGAAGATCACCGAGACGCCCGACTATCTGAAGGCGGCGGAAAAGGCGCCGCCGCCCAAGGTCCCGATCGGCGAATTGCTGCGCGACCATCTGCGCCCGACCATTGCCGGGACGATCGGCGCGGTGGCATGCTTCGCGCTGTTCTACATCTCGACCGTGTTCATCATCGGCTATGGCACCAAGGCGATGGGCTTCGATCGCGAGACGTTCCTGGCGGTGGAACTGGTCGCGATCCTGTTCATGGCGGCGGGCATCGTCGTTGCCTGCACGCTGGCGGACAGGTGGAAGGCGGGTGGGGGCGGCGTGCTGTTCATCGGGTTCGGTGCGACGATGCTGGCGGGCCTGGCGATGTGGGTGCTGATCGGCAGCACGCTGGGCAGCGTGTTCGCCTGGCTGGTGTGCGGGCTGTTCGTGATGGGGCTGGTCTATGGCCCGCTGGGCGGCTGGCTGCCCAGCCTGTTCCCGGCGCGGGTGCGCTATACGGGCGTGTCGGTGACGTTCAACCTGGCCGGGATCATCGGCGGCGGCCTGACCCCGCTGATCGCCGAGACGCTGGTGAAGCAGGGCGGGATCGGCCTGGTCGGAGCCTATCTGGCAGGCGCGGGCCTGCTGAGCATGGTCGGTCTCGCGCTGA
This sequence comes from Sphingomonas rustica, assembly GCF_039652585.1. Taxonomy (NCBI): domain Bacteria; kingdom Pseudomonadati; phylum Pseudomonadota; class Alphaproteobacteria; order Sphingomonadales; family Sphingomonadaceae; genus Sphingomonas; species Sphingomonas rustica. The sequence goes on from NZ_JBDIZK010000006.1 coordinate 57,130, forward strand.
TCGGGAAGGCTAGTCTGCGGAAGGCATAGGGCGCAGCAGGGTCAGCCTGGCCTTGCCATGGACCCGGCTGACATCGACCTCGAATCCGGCAGGCGCGACTTCCTCGTCGCGCTGGGTCTCGATGCTGATCCAGGTGGCGGGGCCGGTCCAGCCGAGGCGGGCGAGCTTGTCCAGCGCGACCAGGCCGGCGCCGGTGCCATAGGGCGGGTCCATCAGGATCAGGTCGACCGGCTTCGGCGCGGGGCCAAGCGCCATGACCGATCCGGCGCGGACATCGGCGCCCTTCGCTTCCAGCTTCGCGATGTTGGCGCGCAGCGCGTCGAGCGCCGCCTTGTCCTGTTCGACGAACAGGCACGAGGCGGCACCGCGCGACAGCGCCTCGATCCCGAGCGCGCCCGATCCGGCGAACAGGTCGGCGACGGCCAGCTCCTCGAAGCTGCCGACGCGGCTGGTCAGCATCGAGAACAGCGCCTCGCGGGTGCGATCGGCGGTGGGGCGGGTGGTATCGCCCTTGGGCGCGACCAGCGGACGGCCGCGCCAGGTTCCGGCGATGACGCGCATTACTTGCGGCTCCGAGGCGGGCGTTTGTCGGGTGAGGGCTTGCCGCGGCCGCCGGCAGGGCCGCGCGATGGACGCGGCGTGCGCGGGCGATCGACGAAATCGCTTTCGCGCGGCGACAAGGTGTCGCGGTGGGCCTTGGCGCGCGCAGCGCGGGCGGGCTTCTCGACGGTGCGCGTTTCCTCGCGCGCAGGGCGATCGGAGCGACCGGGGGTGACGCGCGGGGTGAATTTGCCGGTGCGTGCTTCGCTGGGCGCGTGACGGCGTTCGCGATCGGGGCGCTCACCGCTACGCGGCTCGCCCCGAAGGGGCGCGCCCGCAGTCCGGCCCGGGCCGCTTTTCGGTGCAAAGCTGCCCGCGCGGCCTTCGCCTGCGGGACCGCGCCGCTCGCGAACGGGCCGCTCTTCCTTACGGCCTTTGCCGGCGGGGGCGCGATCGTCGCGCCCGAAGCGCTGGTCCGGGCGCGAGTCGCTGCGCGCCGGCGCATCGGAGACGCCGCCGGACGCGCCGCGTGGCGTGAAGCCGCTGGCGCGCGGTTCCGCCACCCGCGGGCGATCGTCGCGCGCGGGACGGGCCACAGGCCGGCTGGTCGGGCGCTCCGGCTCACGCGCCGGACGGCCGCGACCGGGGCGATTGTCGGGGCGCGGCACGCGGACGACATCGACGGGCTCCGGCCGGGGGGCAGGGGCCTCGACGCGCTGGCGCACCGCGAACTGAAGGTTCGACGCCGCCTTGCCGCCGCCGGGCTTGCCCAGCACGGTGCGGAAGGTGATCAGGTCGGCCTGACGGATCTCGTCGACGTCGCCGACCGGCAGGTCGCCCAGCCAGAAGGGGCCATAGCGGGTGCGGATCAGGCGGCTGACCTGCAGCCCGAGATGTTCGAGCACGCGCCGCACCTCGCGGTTCTTGCCCTCGGTCAGCGTCATCTCGATCCACAGATTGGCGCCCGTGCGGCGTTCGAGATTGGCGTTGATCGATCCGTAGCGCACGCCCTCGATCTCGATGCCCAGCATCAGATCCTCGAGCTGTGCCTGGCTGACATCGCCATAGGCACGCGCGCGATAGCTGCGCTCTACACCACTCGACGGCAGTTCCAGTTCGCGCTTGAGCTCGCCGTCGGTCGTGAGAAGCAGCAGCCCCTCGGTATTCAGGTCGAGCCGGCCGACCGGCATCACGCGCGGCAGGCCCTGCGGCAGCCGGTCATAGATGGTCAGGCGGCCCGCGGGATCCCGCTCCGCCGTCAGCAGCCCGGCCGGTTTGTGATAGCGGAACAGCCGGGCGGGCGCGGCTTCCTTGACCGGTTGCCCGTCGACGGTGACGCCGTGGAGCGAGGTGAGGAGGGTGGCGGGGGTTTCGAGGCGCACGCCGTCAAGCGCGACCCGCCCCTCGGCGATCATCCGCTCGATCTCTCGGCGTGACGCGATTCCGGCACGGGCGAGCAGCTTCGCGATGCGCTGCTGATTTCTATCACTGGTGGAAGGCACCCCGCGCCTATAGCGATTTATCGTCCGCAGACAAAATTTTTGCGGCACCGGAAATCGGCATAAACGTTACACCGTCGTTCCAGCGTATCGGGTGAGTGCGGTCCAGATGTTGTTCGGGAAGAAGAAGCGACGGATCGAACAGGTTCTGGTGGTCGAGGACGAGCCGCTGGTCGCCTTCGACACCGAGCATTTCCTGCGCGACTCCGGGTTCGGCATCGTCGGCACCCTCGACAAGGTCGCCGACGCGCTGCGCGTGATCGAGGAGGCGCCGGAGATCGATCTGGTGCTCCTCGACGTGCACCTGGCCGACGGCAGTGGGGTCAGCGTCGCCCAGGCGGCCTTTTCCAAGGGAATCAAGGTTCTGTTCGTGACCGGCCAGTGCCCCGGCGACGCGCGGGCGCTGGCGGCGGGATGCCTGGCCAAGCCCTATCCGCAGCGCGACCTGTTGGATGCGATCGACGCGATCGAGGCGGTGGCGGATGGAAAGAAGCCGCGAAAGATCCCGGTCAGCTTCAGCCTGTTCCTGCAAGCCGCCTGAGCGAACGGCTCAACGCAGCGCCGCCGCGACGGCGTCGTGAAAGTGGCGCACGCCAAGTTCGAGCGTGCCGAGCGTCAGCCGGTCGATGGCGCCCGATGCGATACCCTGCTGCCCCAGTTCGGCTGCCCGGAAATCCTCGGAGGCGAATACGCCGCCATCCAGCAACGCCCAGCTGCGTTCCCAATGGGCCAGCGCCTTTTCGGTGCGGGGCGGTTCGGGGATCAGCATGAAATCCTCGACCAGTACCCGGTCGACCGCCTGCGGCATCAGCACCATCAGGTTGATATAGTCGGGACTGACCACCAGCACGGTCCCCGGAAACATCTGATAGGTATAGGTGATCGCGCCACGCAACACAGTCCAGTCGCTCGACGACAGCGCCTCGCTTGCCGAATCGCGGCCGACCGCCGAGCGCTGGTGCCAGCCGATGGTGTCGGCGGTCGTCAGCCCGTCCTTGAAGAAGGGACCGATCGTCGCCGCATGGAGCCGGGTGACGTGGTAGGATTCGAGGAACGCATCCATGATCAGCTTCCAGTTCGCCTTCACGTCATGCGTGCGGCGGCGGAAAAGATGCTGGCCAGCGAGATCGAACGCCTCGAAATCGCGGGCGAGCAGGTCGGGCTCCGCAAAGTCGGCGTCCTCGTCGAAGGCGAACCAGATCAGCCCGCCGGCCTCGAAGCTGGGCAGGCGCTTCAGGCCGTGCGCGCCCTTGTCGAGCCCGGGGAAACTGTCCGGGCGGGGCAGGCCGACCAGCCGGCCGTCCAGCGCGTAGGTCCAGGCATGATAGGGGCAGACAAGCCGCGGCGACTGTACCGCCTCGCACCCTTCGACCAGCCGGGTGCCGCGGTGACGGCAGACGTTGAGGAACACATGCGCCTGTCCGTGCCTGTCGCGCGTCACCAGCAGCGGCTTGCCGAAGCCGTCATGCGGGATCGCCATGCCGGGCTCGGGCAGCAGCGCGGACGGCGCGATGACCAACGGCAACCGCCCGAACACCCGCGCCTGTTCCGCGTCATATTGGGCCTGGCTGACATAGGCGGCGGCGTCGACATGGGTGATGCCGGTCGCACCACGCGAACCGCCTGTCGCAAGCGATGCCGCCAGCGCCAGCTGACCCTGGGTGGGGGTGCGTGCGTTCATGCTCCTCTCCTCTGGCTTTCGCCGGGTTTGCCGCTAGTTTCACGACGTTTTCCGGGAGGGGCAAGACCGAATGAACGACGTGGTGGCGCGAGAGGGCGGGAGTCCGACGGAAAGGAAGCCGTCTGGGCTGGCGCTGCTGCGCATGGCGCTGTCCAATCGCAAGACCGGCGTGATGCTGGTGTTTGGCTTGACCTCGGGCTTGCCCAACAGCTTGCTTCTCGGGACACTGAACGCTTGGCTTGGTGACTCGAAGGTCGACCTTGCGACCATCGGTATCTTGTCGTGGATGGGACTTGCCTACGCTTTCAAGTTTCTCTGGTCGCCGCTGGTCGATCGAGTGCGTCTGCCGGGTCTCGAGGCCATCGGCCGGCGTCGAAGCTGGATCCTGCTGTGTCAGATCCTACTAAGCATTGCTTTCGTCATTTTGGCCATGTCCGATCCGGTCGTAGCGATCGGCTGGTTTGCCTTGGTCGCCGTACTTGCGGCATTTGCCTCGGCGACCCAGGATGTCGTGATCGATGCCTGGCGCATCGACGTCGCGGATGAGCGCGCGAATGTCGGCATACTCTCGTCGGTCTATCAACTTGGCTACCGGATCGCGACGCTCATTGGTGGTGCGCTCGCGCTGGTGATGGCCGCGCAACTCGATTGGCCCACCGTATACATGGTAATGGGCGCGTTGATGCTAGTAGGCACGCTCGCCACGCTGGCGGCCCCGGACACGCCCCGACCTGAGGTCGAAGACGCATCGACAATTGCCGATCCGCGAATGGCGGATGCAAGGACCCGCATGATCGCGCTGACCATCGTTGGTCTCAGCTGGGCTTGGGCGCTTTTTACCATCGGCAACTTCATGTATCACGCGCTGCACGACGTTCCTGCGCCCAGCGTTGCACAGTTCACGCTCTACACCGGTCCCTGGATCATTATCACGACGGTCGTCGTACCCGCACTCACCGCCGCTTGGGTGAATTGGCACCGTACCAGGATTTCCCCTGTCACGGGGGAGATTTCGAGTAGCGCGGTGAGACATGGCTTTTCTGCTCTCATCCTGCCGCTTTCGGAGTTGATTGAACGTCTTCGCTGGGGCGTCGTGATCGTATTGGGCCTGATCCTGAGTTACCGGCTGTGTGACTCGATCTGGGGGCCGTTCGCCTTCCCCTTCTATCTGCAGGAGCTGCACTATACGAAGGAGGAGGTCGCGTTCGCATCCAAGATTTTCGGCGTCGCAATGACCATTGGTGGCGTTTCGTTGGGCGGCATCCTGTATGCGACGCTCGGTCGGATGCCGACACTATTGATTGGGGCGATTCTCGCAGCCCTGACCAATCTGCTCTACGCCGACCTCGCCTCTGGCGCTCCTGTGATTGACGCATTTGCCAACGCGACCGGCCTTAGTAGCCTTTACCCCGACCCCAGAATGCTGCGTCTGTTGATCGGAATCTCGGGGGAGAATATCGCGGGCGGTCTCGCGAGCGCGGCATTTGTCGCTTATCTGTCATCGATCGCGAGCAAGGAATTCAGCGCCGTACAATACGCGCTGTTGTCGTCGATGACCCTTTTGGTCGGTTCGCTCGGGCGAGCAGCTCTTGGGGACGCGATTAAGGTCCATGGCTATGCCCCGGTTTTTCAGTTTACCGCGCTGCTGGGGATGATCGCGGTGATATTTTGCGTCATCGAATGGTTCCGCGTCCGCTGGATGGCCGTTCCGGCGGAGCCAAACTGACGCCATGCCCTATCTGGCCATCGTCGCGCTGCAGGTCGCGTGCATCGTCCATCTGTTCCATACCGGGCGCAACACGCTGTGGCTGACCGCGCTGATCTTCCTGCCGGTGGCCAGCGCCATCGCCCATGTCGTGATCGAGGTGCTGCCGGGCATGCAGGGGAACCGCCATGTCCGCACCGCCAGGGCGAACGTGATCCATGCCCTGGATCCGGAGCGCGAGGTGCGTGCCGCGCGCGAGGCGCTGGACCTGGCCGACACCGCGGCGAACCGGTTGCGGCTGGCTGATGCGCTGGCTGCGCTTGGGCGGCACGACGAGGCGATCCCGCTGTTCCGCGAAGGCATCAGGCGCAGTGCCGGCGATCCCGATCCGCGAAACCAGGCCAAGCTTGCGCTATCGCTGTTCGAGGACGGGCAGGCGAGCGAGGCGCTGACGCTGCTCGACGCGATCGGCGAGCGCGGGTCGCAGAGCGAGCGTGACCGCAACCTGTTGCTGCGTGCCCGAGTGCTCGATCATCTGGACCGAAAGGACGAGGCGCTGCGCATCTATGAGGATATCGTCACGCGCCTTCCGGGCGAGGAAGCTCGGTGCCGCTATGCGGCGCTGCTGATCGAACGGGGCTGGGACGCAAAGGCGTTGCGCGTGCTTGAAGAAGTCGAGCAGCGGATGCGCCACCTCGACCGGCACCAGCGCGCCGCGGAGGCGGGCATGTATCGCTGGGCGACCGAACAGCTCAAGACGATGCGGGGCGGAGCATGACCGCGCGTCGATGGATCATCGCCGGCGTCGCGACGCTGATCCTGCTTGCGGGCGGCTGGTACTTCGGGTCTCCTTGGCTGACGCTGTACCAGATCCGCAACGCCGCTCAGGCGGGCGACGCGGCGGCCTTGTCGGGCCATATCGATTACGAGGCCCTGCGCGACGATGTCCGCCGGCAGCTTCGCGACAGGCTGCGCGCGGAGGGCGTGACGCGGGGACGACTGGGCGAAAGCCTGGTGGTCGGCGCGATCGCCGATGGCGTTGCCGACGCCGTGGTCCGTCCGGAAGGGCTGGAGGCAATTTTCGCAGCCGAGGCCGCATCGCCCAATACTCCGTTCCGGATGCGTGCCGCCGACATGAAGATGCGCCGTGACGGGTTTGATCAGTTTCGCCTGGTGAAACGCGACGGGCAGGGCGGCGAATTGGTCTTTCGCCGCCACGGTCTCGGGTGGAAGCTTGCGGCGGTGAAACTGCCGGCGGACTTCAGGCCTCTGTCGAACTGATGGCCGGGCTTGCTGGAATCGGCAGGCCCATATCGGCAAAGGCGTTCGAAAGCGCATGCGCCGTCGTCAGCATGCTCGCGGCGTCGCGCAGGCCGGTCAGGTCCGCCAACAGCAATCCCGCAGCGCCCGGGTTGGTGCGGACGCGGCCGATGACGGTCAGGATGCCCGCCTCCGCTGCGGTCATCCGGGCGCAGCACCAGGGCGCGATCTGGATCGGCCGGGCCGAGGCCGCCGACATCTCCGTCATCAGCGCGCGCAACAGCAGCAACGGCCGCTGAAACCACTTGCCGAAGGCGGTGACGAACGCATGCGCGGCGCAGGCATCGCTCAGGCCGTGCGCGCCCATCTGGCGAACCCCGAACAGCAACAGCCGCGCCCCGGGATCGTCCGGCTGGAGCATGGGCAGGGCAGTGGTCAGCGTGGATGTTGCGGTCATTCGGCGAGACTCCGACAGGTGCGAAGGCCAGTCTCTCGAAACCGCTATTGATAGTCAATCGCAATAAACGCCGGTGCGACGATCGGGCCCTTCGTTGCGACGACATGCATCATTCAGTCCGGGATTTCTCCATTCGCTTCCAGAACGCTCCCGGCGAGATAGAGCGATCCAAGGATCAGCACGACGCTGGGCTCCCCGGTGCGCGGCAGCATCGCGAGGGCGGAGGGAACATCGTCCGCCATTTCGGTCACGGGGATGTTCATCTCGCGACCCAGCTCGGCCAGGTGCCCGGGATAATGATGCTCGTGTCCGGGCACAGGGATCGCCGTGAGCGATGCAGCGATGTTGGAGAAGCGCCAGATGATGTCCTCGGCATCCTTGTTGAGCAGGATGCCCAGGATCAGGTGGATCGGTCGTCCTGCGGCGATCGCCCAGATCGCATCGCGGGCGACGTCGGCGGCGGCGGGATTGTGCGCGCCGTCGAGCCAGATCTCGGCGGCCTCGGGAGCCTGCGCCGACAGCGGGCCGTCGGAAAGGCGCTGCATTCGCGCCGGCCAGCGGGCATCGGGGCCCGCCGCGACCATGGCGTCGGGAGAGATGCGCAGCGGATCCTGGAAGCGCATCATCGCTATCGCCAGCGCCAGGTTCGCCGGCTGGTGCGGTCCGGCCAGCGCCGGAAGCGGTGCCACCAGCGGCCCGCGCGCATCGGCATAGCGCAATTCGCGACCGACCACGCTGAACCGCCACGCGCTACCCTCGGCAAGCATCGTCGCTCCGGCGGCATGGGCGACACTGGCGACGCGCGCGGCGATGGGGTCGGCGTAGCGCATCGTCACCAACCGGGTGCCGCGCTTTGCGATGCCGGCCTTTTCGGCCGCGATCGTCTCCGCATCGTTGCCGAGAAACGCCTGATGATCGATGCCGAGCTGGGCAATGCCCGCCACTGCCGGCGGCGGCAGGACATTGGTGGCGTCAAGCCGCCCGCCCAGGCCGACCTCGACCACACAGGCATCGGCCGGGGTGCGGGAAAAGGCGAGGAAGGCGGCGGCAGTCGTGACCTCGAAGAAGCTTGCGCCGATATCGCCGCCTGCGTCGAGCACCTCCTCCAGCAGGGGCGCGAGCGCCTCGTCCTCGATCAGCGACCCTGCCAAGCGGATGCGCTCGTTGAAACGCACCAGATGCGGGCTGGAATAGACGTGAACGCGCTTGCCCGCCGCCTCCAGGCCCGCGCGTAGAAAGGCGCAGGTCGATCCCTTGCCGTTGGTTCCGGCAACATGGAACACCGGCGGAAGCGCGCGGTGCGGATTGCCGAGCCGGTCGAGCAGCGTGGTGATGCGGTCCAGCCCGAGGATGTCGGCACCGGGGCCGAGCGCCGACAGGCGATCGAGCTGGCGCTGGACGGCGGGATCGGCGGAGCGGGCATGATCTGGCATGTCAGGAGCTTCTCATGTGCCGACGGCTGGGGAGTCGGCCTGCTTGGTTAGCGCAACCTCGCCTCAACCCGCTCGTCACCCCGGCCGAAGTGCCGGGGTCCACCGGTCGGCAAGTCCCGGAGCTGCGGGAAGGGCAGGCAGGTCGCCTTGATGATTTCGGCGCGCCCGGTCCGAGAGCGTCGGATGGAGGATGGGTGGACCCCGGCACTTCGGCCGGGGTGACGGGGAAATGGGGGTGATCGCGCCGCATTTCCAACAATGCGGAGGTCGTCGAACACCACCTTGCCTATGCCGCCTTGCGGCCCTCGCACAGCAGGCCGATCAGCTGCCCCAGCGTCTCGCGAAGCTGGTGGCGATGGGTGACCATGTCGACCAGCCCGTGCTCGCGATAATATTCCGAGGTCTGGAAGTCGTCGGGCAGTTTCTCGCGGATCGTATTCTCGATCACGCGGCGACCGGTAAAGGCCAGGGTCGCGCGTGGCTCGGCGATCTGGACGTCGCCCAGCATTGCATAGGCCGCCATGACGCCGCCCGAGGTGGGATCGGTCAGCACGACGATATAGGGCAGGCCGGCGTCGTGCAGCATCTCGATCGCAACGGTGGTGCGCGGCATCTGCATCAGGCTGAGAATGCCTTCCTGCATCCGTGCGCCGCCCGAAGCGGTGAAGACGATATAGGGTGCGCGTGCGCCGATCGCCGCCTCGACGCCGGCGATGAACGCCTCGCCCACGGCCTGACCCATCGATCCGCCCATGAAGGCGAAATCCTGGACGCCGACCACGGCGTGGCGGCCCTGGATCGTCCCGCTCGCATTGAGGAAGGCGTCGGGCTCGCCGGTATCGGTCCGCGCGGTCTTGAGGCGATCGACATAGCGTTTCGAATCGCGAAACTTGAGCGGGTCGTCTGCGACGCGCGGGCTGGCCAGGACGGTGAAGCTGCCTTCGTCGAACAATGCCGCGAAGCGTTCGGCCGGGCCGATCCGCTCGTGAAAGTCGCAATGCGGGCAGACGCTCTCATTGTCCTGCAATTCCTTCAGGAACACCATCGTCCCGCATCCCTTGCACTTATGCCAGAGATTGTCGGGGGTCTCGCGCTTCGTGACATAGGCGAGCGCGTTGCGGACGCGGCTGATCCAGGTCATGCTTCTTCCTTGGTCGCGGCGTCGATCGCCGCCTTCAGCGAATGGATATAGGTGCGAACGGCCTCGGGCGCATCCGCGCCATGTCGGCCGACGAGTTCGACGATCGCCGATCCGACGACGACGCCGTCTGCGACGCGGGCGATCGCGGCAGCCTGGTCGGGCGTGCGAACGCCGAAGCCGACCGCGACCGGCAGGTCGGTGGCGGCCTTGAGACGGCCAACCGCATCCTCGATCGAGGTCTGCGCGGCCTGCTGCAGCCCGGTGATCCCGGCGACCGAGACATAATAGAGGAAGCCGCTGGCGCCCTCGAGCACCGCAGGCAGGCGGGCGGCGTCGGTCGTCGGGGTGGCGAGGCGGATATTGGCGATACCGGCAGCGCGCAGCGCCTCGCCTAGGCTGTCGTCCTCCTCGGCAGGGATGTCGACGCAGATCACCCCATCGACCCCGGCATCGGAGGCAGCCTGCGCGAACCAGTCGGGGCCGCGGCGGACCATCGGATTGGCATAGCCCATCAGTACCAGCGGCACGTCCGGGTGACGCTGGCGGAAGCCGGAGGCGATCGCGAGAACGTCGGCGGTCGTCGTGCCGACGCCCAGGCTGCGCAGATTGGCGGCCTGGATCGCGGGCCCGTCGGCCATCGGATCGGTGAACGGCATTCCCAGTTCGATCACATCGGCACCGCCGGCGACCAGCGCGTCGAGATTGGCAGCGGTATCGCCATCACCCGCGGTGATGAAGCAGACCAGCGCCGGTCCCTTGGCGAATGCGGAGGCGAGGCGGGTCACAGGTCGAACCCCAGAGCCTCGGCGACGGTGAAGATATCCTTGTCGCCGCGACCGGACACGTTGACGACGATGATCTGATCGTCGCGCATTTCCAGTGCCTTGGTTTCCAATGCTGCCAGCGCGTGCGAACTCTCCAGCGCGGGAATGATGCCTTCCAGCTTGCAGCATAGCTGGAACGCGTCGAGAGCCTGGGTGTCGGTGACGGGCAGATAGTCGACCCGGCCGCTTTCGTGCAGCCAGCTATGCTCCGGCCCGATGCCGGGATAGTCGAGTCCGGCGGAGATCGAATGCGCCTCGGCGATCTGGCCGTCCTCGTCCTGGAGCAGGTAGGTGCGATTGCCGTGCAGGATCCCCGGCACGCCGCCGGTCAGGCTGGCGGCATGCTGGCCGGTCTCGACGCCATGGCCTGCCGCCTCGATGCCCAGCATCGCGACGTCGCTGTCGTCGAGGAACGGGTGAAACATGCCGATGGCGTTCGATCCGCCGCCGACCGCCGCGATCAGCAGGTCGGGCAGGCGCCCCTCCGCCTTCAGGATCTGCTCGCGCGTCTCGGTGCCGATCACGCTCTGGAAATCGCGGACCAGTTCGGGATAGGGATGCGGGCCTGCCGCGGTGCCGATGATGTAGAAAGTGTCGTGGACGGTCGCGACCCAGTCGCGCATCGCCTCGTTCATCGCGTCCTTCAGCGTCTGCGCGCCCGAGGTGACCGGCTCGACCTTGGCGCCGAGCAGCTTCATGCGGAAGACGTTGGGCTTCTGCCGCTCGACATCCTTGGCGCCCATGAAGATGGTGCAGGGCAGGCCGAAGCGCGCGGCGACGGTGGCGGTGGCCACGCCGTGCTGGCCTGCGCCGGTCTCTGCGATGATCCGCGTCTTGCCCATGCGGATCGCCAGCAGGATCTGGCCGATGCAGTTGTTGATCTTGTGCGCGCCGGTGTGATTCAGCTCCTCGCGCTTGAAATAGATCCTGGCTCCCATGCCGGCGGACGCACGCTCGCGGTAATGCTCGGTCAGCCGCTCGGCATAATAGAGCGGGCTGGGGCGGCCGACGAAATGTTCGAGCAGGTCGTCGAACTCCGCCTTGAAGGCGGGATCCGCCCTGGCGGCGCGATATTCGCGCTCCAGGTCGAGGACGAGCGGCATCAGCGTCTCGGCGACGAAGCGTCCGCCGAACTGGCCGAAATGCCCGCGATCGTCGGGCTGGGCCCGGTAGGAATTCGGTGTGCTCATGATCAGCCAATCGCCTTAAGGAATGCAGTGATCTTGTCCATATCCTTCACGCCCGGTGCGGTCTCGACGCCCGACGAGACGTCGACCAACAACGCACCGGTGGCGGATATCGCCTCGCGCACATTTGCCGGATCGAGGCCGCCCGACAGCGCCCAGGGCAGCGGATGGGCGAACCCGTTCAGAAGGTCCCAGTCGAAGCGCAGGCCCATGCCGCCGGGCAGTGCCGCGCCCTCCGGCGTCTTGGCGTCGTACAGGATCCGGTCGGCCGCACCGCGAAGCCGGGCCGCAGCCGCCAGATCCTCGCGGCGCTTGACCGGAACCGCGGCCCAGACCTCGCGCCGCGCCCGCGCGCGGATCGCGGCGACGCGTTCGGGCGCGGTCTTGTGAAGCTGCACGATGTCGATCGCAGTTAGCGCCGCCTCGATCGTCGCGTCGTCCGGGTCGACGAACACGCCGACCCGGCCCACGCGGCCGGGCACCCGTCCGGCGAGCGCCTGGGCGAACTCGAACTCGAGATGGCGCGGGCTGGGCGGGAAGAACACGAAGCCGACATGGCTCGCGCCGCCGGCAATCGCCGCGTCGAGCGTGTTGGCAGTGTTCAGGCCGCAGATCTTTGCAGTCACAGGCATGACGGGGCCATAGGCCTCAGGCGAGTGGCTTGACCAGCACCGTCATGAAGAATGGTGGATCCATCGGAACCGGAAAGTCGCGGCGTTCGCCCGAGGGGGCGTAGCCAAGCCGCTGATACCAGGCGATCAGTTCGGCGCGCTGCTCGATGACCGTCATCTCGATCCGGGCCGCCACGAAGCCGTTGCGCGCGGTTCGCTCCGCCGCCGAGACCAGTTGCCGTCCGATGCCCGCCGCCTGAAGCGTCGGATCGACGCAGAGCAGCCCGAGATAGGCAGTGCCGTCGCCGCGATCCTGGACATTGACGCAGCCGACAAGGCGGTCGGCGTCGAACGCCACCAGCAGGCGACTGGCGGGCTCGCTCATGAGCGCCGCCAGCGTCGCCGGATCGGTCCGGTCGCCTTGAGGGATCAGATCCGCCTCATGGGTCCAGCCTGCGCGAGCGCTCTCGCCGCGATAGGCGCGTTCGATCACCCGGTGGAGATCGGGGAGGTCGGCGAGATGGGCCGGGCGGATCACTGGACTGGCGCTCATAAGGACCCTGACGTGCCGTCCTTAAAGCGTCGCTTCGATCGCGCGCGCGGCGATATCCGGATCCTCGGCCTGGGTGATCGGACGTCCGATCACCAGGATCGAGGCCCCTGCATCCAGCGCGCCGCGCGGCGTGACCACGCGCTTCTGGTCGCCATGATGGCCATCGGCGGGGCGCACGCCAGGCACGACGAAGAAGCCATGCGGCCACACGGCCTTCGCCGCTGCGACCTCGGCGCCCGAACAGACGATCCCGTCCACCCCCGATTCTCGAGCCAGTTCGGTCAGGCGAAGCACCTGCTCGTGCGGATCGGGCTTCAGGCCGATCGCGCTGAGGTCGCTGGGGTCAAGGCTGGTGAGCATCGTCACCGCGACCACCTTGGTGCCGGTGGGCGCAGCAGCCTTGGCATCCTCGAGCATCGCCCGGCCCCCGGCGGCGTGCACCGTCAGGATCGCCGGGTTGAGCGGGCGGATCGCCTGCACCGCCTTGGCGACGGTATTGGGAATGTCGTGGAATTTCAGGTCGAGGAAGATCGGCAGCCCGACCTCGGCCATTTCGTGCACACCGTGCCGGCCATTGGCCACGAAGAATTCGAGGCCCAGCTTGATCCCGCCGACATGGTTGCGGACGCGCGTCGCGATCGCCTTTGCCTTGTCGAGTTCGGGCGTGTCGAGCGCGACATAAATCCGGCCGCTCACGCCGCGCCCTCCGGGAACAGCGATGCGGGCGGCGGAGAGGGCGGGGGCGGCGGAGAGATCCGTGCCGGTTCGGGCATGGCGATGGACGGGGCGGGCGTCGGGTTGACCGCGCGCAGATCGGCAATCGCGCGTTCCAGGCCGGCGATCCGCTGGCGGCTGCGCCAGCGCAGGCCGTGATAGACCAGCAGCATCGGCAGGAAACCGAGCAGGAATACAAGGACGATCAGCAGCGGAAGGCTGATATCGGCGATCAGGCCGCCCCAGAGGTGGAGGCTGACCCGCTCTTCGCCATTGTAGATCACGAATGCAGCGGCCAGGCCGCCCAGCAGGAGCCAGAACAGAACCTTCAGAAACCGCATTCCGCTCCCTTCCTTGTGACGCGTTCGGCTGTCTTAAGCCGCGATGTCCGATTTTTCCAGTGCGGCCCTCGGCACCCGCGTCCCGTCACGCGACTCGAACGGGATCGCGTCGGCAGCGGATCAGCCCGATGATGAGCGTCGGCACCTTCGCTTGCGCCATAAGTTCGCCGCATGGGCGAGGAGCCTGCGGGTATAACCCGTTTCGATTCAACCACTTGCAAGCCGAGATCAGACGGACGTTCCGTCCGTCTGATTGATCTTAAGATTGCGAGTTGATGAAGCTTACAAATCAGATTAATCCCGTGGTAGCGTTATCAAACGCGCCGCAACTAAACATCAGTCTTGCGACATGAGCGCGAGCGGGAGGGGACCATGAGAGTGGAAGCGACAGTTTCGTCAGCGAAATCCTGGACGATGGCGCGCATGTTGCTGCGGAGCGGCGGCTCCTGCCTCGCCGTTGCAGCGATGGCCGTCGCCGCGCCCGGCTGGGCGCAGACTGTGGCCGAAGGCGCGCCGGACCCTGCGCAAGCCTCGGCCGCTGTCGACGTTCAGGCGGATACCTCGTCCGAAGGCGACATCGTCGTCACGGGACGCCGCGCCGCGCTCGAGGCCGCTGATGAGCGCAAGCGTCGCAGCGAGACCATCATCGACTCGGTGGTCGCCGATGATGCCGGCAAGCTGCCGGACAATTCGATCACCGAAGTCCTCCAGCGCGTGTCGGGCGTATCGATCGTGCGCTTTGCGGCGCTGGGCGACCCGGATCACTTTTCGGTCCAGGGTTCGGGGGTACAGGTTCGCGGCCTGACCGGGGTCGCTTCGCGGCTCAACGGTCGCGAGATCTTCAGCGCAAACAACGGCCGGGCGATCTTATGGAGCGACGTCACGCCCGAGCTGATGGCTGCGGTGGACGTGTACAAGGCATCGACCGCCGATCTGATCGAGGGCGGCACCGGCGGCCAGATCGATCTGCGGACAAAGATGCCGTTCGACTTCGACGGCGGTTTCCACATCGCCGGCACCGCCGAGCTGAGCATGGGCGACATGGCGCAGGAGGCCGATCCGATGGGATCGGTGCTTTTCACCGACACGTTTGACACAGGTATCGGCAAGATCGGCATCCTGGCCGACTTCGCCTACAGCCAGTTCAGTTCGCTCTCGCAGTTCATCCGGACCGAGCCCTATTTCCGCACGCGGATCAACAATTCCGATTATTACATCCCCGGAGGCTTCACCTTCGGCGACGAGGCGTTCCAGTACCGTCGCTATGGCATCTATGGCGCGGTGCAGTGGGCGCCGTCCGAAGACCTGACCATCTCCGCGACCTTCTTCCAGTCGCGGTACAAGAGCAAGTCGAGCGATTATGGCGCGCAGGTGTCGTCGCAGACGCTGGCGGTCGATCCGGCGACCAGCCAGTTCGATTCCAACGGCCTGCTGCTGAAGACCGATTCGCTGTTCAATCGCGACACCGCGACCTTCCTGCCGAGCACGGGCCAGGTCACCAGCAGCGGCAACAAGGGCTATGTCGCCAGCAACACCGTCACGCGCGACTATTCGCTGTCCTTCGCCTGGGCGCCGAGCGACGGACCGCTGTCGGTGCGGGGCTCGCTCCAGCGGGTCGATTCCAAGCAGGTCTATGACCGGCTCGACATCTTCCGCGACCTGGGCTTCGGCCAGGGCTTCGGCATGGACCTGACCGGCGACCTGCCGCGGATCACCGTGTCGCAGGCCACGCAGGCATCGTTCGCCGACCCGGCCAATTACTTCTGGTCGGCATCGATGCCGCATAACGAGAACAATACCGGCCGGCTCGATGCGGGACAGCTGGATGCCGAATATAGCTTCGACGAAGGCTTCTTCCGGTCGATCAAGGTCGGCGGTCGCTATGCCAAGCGTACCGAGCGCGATTATGCCAACGGCTATAACTGGTCCGCGCTGGGCCGCGGCTGGAACGGCGATCCGCAGCTGACCTATGCCAATGCGGCGCCGGGCGATGTCGCGCTTCACGTCTTCGACGATTTCTTCCGCGGCAACACGACCCTTCCGGGCAATCTGTACTTCGCGACCGAGGAACTGGCGTCACGCTTCGATCGGCTGCAGCTCACCAACCCGCCGCCCGCCGGCTTCTGTAATCCCCCGGCGACCCAGGATAACTGCTCGGCGGCCGGGCCCCTGCCGGTCACCGGCTATGGCGGCCAGTCGGGCATCCGGCCGGTCGGCTTCGTCTTGCCCGACGACCGGGTCGACAACCGCACGGAAAATCTGGCCGGCTATGCGCTGGTCCGGTTCGGCGGACGGGACGCCGGCTCGGCGATTTCCGGCAATGTCGGCCTGCGCGTGGTCAACATCAAGAATGCGGGCGAAGGCTATATCCGGCAAAACGGCAACACCTTCATCCGCAACGGCCAGACGGTGACGCTGAGCAGCGATGCGGTTCCGCGCAGCGGCAAGGCGGAGTTCACCCGGTTCCTGCCTTCGATCAACCTCGACTATTCGCCGACGGACCGCGTCAAGATCCGCGCGGGCTATAACGTCACGCTGGACCTGCCCAGCTTCAACGCCTTGCGCGCGTCCGGCTCGGTCGGCGTGGCGACTACCAGCAACCCGGTGCAGGGACAGCCGGGAATCTTCACCAACTTCACCGCGGAAACCGGCAATCCGCTGCTCAAGCCGACGCTGTCGAACAATTTCGACCTGTCGCTGGAATACTACGCCAGTGCCGGCACCTCCTTCCATATTGCGCCCTTCTACAAGCGCATCACCAATCTTCCTGTATTCTCGCTGACCCAGCGCGACGTGACGGTCGTATTTGCCGACGGGACCAGCGAACTCGTTTCCGCGGCGGCATCCGACTATTCGAACTCGACCGAGGCGGCGACGGTGAAGGGCGTCGAGGTCGGCGGACGATTCTTCCTCGACATGCTGCCGGGCGCCTGGGCCGGGTTCGGGTTCGAGGGCAACTACACGTTCATCGACAGCAAGAGCCCGGGCGACGTCTATCGCGACATCAATGGCGGCCTGCACAACGACGCGCCGCTGGTGGGTCTGTCGAAGCATAATTTCAACGCTGCCCTGCTGTACGAGCGCAACCCGTTCTCGGTCCGGATCGCCTATTCGTGGCGCTCGCGATATCTCCAGTCGACCAACAGCAACGGGACGAATCCGGCCTATAGCTATTACAGCGCGCCGGGGGTCATTACCGACCTCGACGGTGGCCCGACCACCGCGACGCAGATCGCGCTGCCGGTCTATGGCGACGCCTACGGCACGCTCGACGCCGGCGTCCGCTTCAAGGTGACCGAGCAATTCTCGTTCGGGATCCAGGGGACCAATCTGACAGCCTCGACCCAGCGGACCGTCATGGGCGGCTATCCCGGCGGCGATCTGGTCGGGCGCAGCTGGTTCCAGAGCGATCGGCGGATCAGCATGGGGATCAACCTGGCGTTCTAGATCGAAACGACGTCCGGGCGGGCTGGCGCCCGGACGTCGTTCAACCTCGATCCCTTGATCAAATATCCGAGACGGAAAGCCGACCATGACCCATCGCGCCATTCGCCGCGCCACCGTGCGGCTCGCCATCGCCGCTGCGCTGCTTGCCCCGGTCTCGGTGCATGCGCAGACATCACAACCGGCTCCGGCCCGAACGATCGAGATCGACGTCCGCAGCGCCGGCGCTCCGCTCGACCGGTCGTTCGACCTGTCGGTCGGCGCCGATTATCCCGGAACGCTGATCCGCAAGGACAGCCTCGACCAGCTCCGCACCGCGACGACCGAGCTCGGATTTCGCTATCTGCGGTTTCACGGGATCTTCCACGACGTGCTGGGCACGGTGAAGAGTCGTGACGGCAAGATCATCTATGACTGGACCCGCATCGACGAACTGTACGACGCCCTGCTGGCGCGCGGGATCAAGCCGTTCGTCGAACTGGGCTTCACGCCCGAGGCGATGGCGACGTCCGGCCAGACGATCTTCTACTGGAAGGGCAACACCTCCCATCCGCGCCTCGAGGCCTGGGTGCCGCTGGTCGATGCATTCGTCCGGCACCTCCGCGACCGTTACGGCGAGAAGGAGGTCCGCAGCTGGTATTTCGAGGTGTGGAACGAGCCGAACCTCGACGGCTTCTGGGAAAAGGCCGACAAGCCGGCTTACTTCAAGCTTTATGAGGCGACCGCGCGGGCGATCAAGGCGATCGACCCCACGCTGAGAGTCGGCGGCCCGGCGACGGCCGGCGCGGCCTGGGTTCCGGAGTTTCTCGCCTTCGCCGCCGATCGCAGGATCCCGGTCGATTTCGTCGCCACGCACACCTACGGCGTCGATGGCGGCTTCCTCGACGAGAAGGGGCAGGACGATAATCGCCTGTCCACCCGTCCGGATGCGATCGTCAGCGATGTTCGCAAGGTCCGCGCGGAGATCCAGGCCTCCGCCTTTCCCGACCTGCCGCTGTTCTTCACCGAGTGGAGCGTCAGCTACAATCCGCGCGATCCGGTCCATGACAGCTATATCAGCGCGCCCTACATTCTCACCAAGCTGCGCGACACGCGCGGCCTGGCCCAAGGCATGAGCTACTGGACCTATAGCGACCTGTTCGAGGAAGCCGGGCCGCCGCCGACGCCGTTCCATGGCGGGTTCGGACTGATGAACCGCGAAGGTATCCGAAAGCCGGCCTGGTTCGCCTATAAATATCTCCACGAGCTTCGCGGCCGCGAAATCCCGACGCGCGACGACCAGGCGCTCGCCGCTACCGAGGGCGGGCGCACCGGCGTGCTGGTCTGGAACTGGCGCCAGCCGGCCCAGGACGTCAGCAACCGGCCATTCTTCACCCGGATCCTGCCGTCGGAGCGCCTGCCGGATGCGCGACTCGCCTTCACCGGCCTGAAACCGGGATCCTACCGCCTGACCGTGCGCCGCACCGGCTTTCAGGCGAACGATGCCTATAGCCGCTACCTCGAAATGGGATCGCCGAAGACGCTGACCACGGCCCAGCTGGCCGATTTGCAGCAGCGCACCCGCGACCGGCCCGAGACCGAGCGGGTCATCCGCGTCGGTTCCGACGGGCGATATTCGATGACGGTGCCGATGCGGACCAACGACGTGGTCTTCGCCATGGTGGTGCCGGTGAAGCGCTGACCGGCGACCGGGCGGCGATTACGGCTACCCGATCTCGGCCCGCAATTCCTCGAACAGGCCGGGGACCGACTTCAGGCGGGGTTCCTCCTCGTCGAGGATCGCGTGGAACGCCGCGCGCTTGATTTCGGCGATGCGGGTCTGCGGCAGGCAGTTGGACGGGGGCAGGGTGGACAGGATGATATCGACCAGCCGGTCGGCGCCGTGCAGTCGGCCCCACAGATAGTCGTTCTCCCGATAGGCACGGCTGAAGAACGCGCCGAAGCTGTTGAACTGGATGCCCTTCAGCGATTTCTCCGCCCCGCCGGTGCGGATCGCGCAGGCGTCGTCGGGGGCGATGCGATCGACCCGGATCGGATCGAATTCGTCTACACCCTCGCCCTGCAGGATCGGCAGCGTCGCAATGTCGAAAAAGGGAAAGCCGAGATGCGCGAGCAGCAGCGGACGGCGCAATTCGCGTGAGAGTTTCGAGAATCCCTCGGACATGCGGGCATCGGCCTCGGCATCGAGCGCGCGCAGGCGCATCCTGGCCGCGATCTCGTCGAGCACCGGGCCGGCGTCGTCGGTCATCGCCCGCACCGCCGGCTTCAGGTCGGCGAAGGTATCGGTGCGCTTGCAGTCGAGATAGGCGGCAAGCGATTCATAGATCGCCTCGCGCATCGGCAGCAGTTCCTGGTGCGATCCGGGCAGGTCGATATCGGTCAGCCGCCGTGCCAGCAGGCGCAGGCGGCGGATACGAAAGGCCAGGTCGTGCTCGCGCAGGAAGTCGAGCGTTGCCGGGCTGGCACCGCTCGACATCGTTGCGCCGAACCGGTCCTGTTCCCGGGCGTGAATGGTGCGGGTGACGGCTTCGCGCAATTCGCGCAGTCGTTCCGGGCCCTTCTGCTCCCCGATCGCATAGAGCAGCCGCGCGGTCCGCTCCGCGGCGCCGTTGACCTTCAGCAGGCCATAGGCGGTATGGCCATAGCCGGCCTTGGCGGCCGCCGCGACCTGGGCCCTGCGGCGCCACGCGGCGAGGCGCTTTGGCGTCGGATAATCGAGGAACAGCGTATAGCCGAACAGTGCCTCGACCTGGGTTTCGACTTCGGCACGGATCTCGGTCAGGATCGCCAGCATCTGTTCGATGCGGTCCGACCTCGTGGCAATTTCCTCCAGATTGTCGCGGATCGGCTGTTCGCGCGGCAATTCGGAAAGGGCACCGATGATTGTCTGGAAGAACCCGGGCTTCTCGTCGCTGCGTTCGCCATAAAGCTCGAGGCGGCCGTCCGGGAACGGATCGACGAAGACGAAGCGGCGGTCGACCTGGCGGCGTGCCGGCCGCTCGCGCAGCGCTTCGATCGCCGGACGAAAGGGCGCGTTGGCCAGCACCGACCCGTCGATCAGCACTGCCTTCTCCGCACGGTTATCGGCCCATTGATGGGGCAGAGCGCGTTCCAGAAACGCGTCGCGCCCCTTCCAGTCGATATCGCGTTCGGCCATCGCCTCGTCCATCTCGGCGACGGTGAAGGGCGGGAAGGCACCGGGAAAGCTCGACGTGGCTCGGGCCGCGAAGGCGAGTTCGCAGCGATCGGCGAAATCGCCGTCCGCTTCCTGGCCGTGATCGGTGAAGGCGAACACCAGGCGGTGCTCGGTCTCGGTCACCTGGGGCGGGCTGTTGAGCCGCAGCCGTTCGGAGTGGCCGCGAAAATCGGTGACCGTCACGAACAGGTCGAGCGGCTGGCCTGCGGGGAGCAGCCGCTTGCCCGACGGCGCCTGGCGCATCGCGTCGAATGCGTTGAGCAGCATGTGCAGCAACTGCTTGCCGCCAAAGGGCGGTTCGAACCATCGCGAACGAACGAACTTCTCGAGCTTCGCGCGGACTTCCTCGCGGGCGGCGACCTCGACCGTCGCATCGATCGTCTTGCTGCGGTTCGAGATCAGCCAGGCGAGCGGGGTGGCCCAGATCTTGGCAAGCCGGTGCGAGGGCGCCTGGCTGGGCGCGAGCAGCGCCTCGACATCCGCGACCTCCATCCACAAGTCGGTCAGCGGGTCGAGCGACTGGCCGGTCGCGATCGCCTGAGCCAGGAAGACCGAGTTGATCCCGCCGGCACTGGCCCCGGCGATGATATCGACCATCACCCGCAGGCGGATGCCGGTCGCTTCCTGGATCTCGGCGAGCATCGCATGATAGACCGCTTCGCTGCCGCCGCCCGCCTCGTCCCCGTCGCGCGAGGCACGGCTGGCGCGGGCCAGGTGCCAGATCTCCTTGGTGATGCCATGCATGTAGACGGCCAGGCTGATCCCGCCATAACAGACCAGCGCCAGGCGCAGTTCGCGCTCGTGAATCGTCTCGCTCACGCCTTCTCCAGCGTCGCCCAGATCGGCAGGTGATCGGACGCCGTGCGCGATGCCGGGCTGTCATGCACCCCCGCATCGGTGAAGCTCAGGTCGCGCGATGCCATGATCCGGTCCAGCCGCGCGATCGGCTTGCGCGCGTGAAAGCTGCGCCCGGTCGCTGCGAAGGTGAAGTGCTGGCCGAAGTCCTTCAGGCAGCCCGAATTCGCGCTCCAGTCGTTCAGGTCGCCCATCAGCACCGTCGGATACTGGTTGGTGCTCGCCTGGAGATGGGTGATGATCGCATGGGCCTGACGCCGGCGCCACAGTCCCGACAGGTCGAGGTGCATGCCGACGATCCGCACGACCTGTCCGTTCAGCCGGACATCGGCCATCACCGCGCCGCGCGGCTCGAGCGCGGGCAGGTGGATCTGCTCGCAATCGAGCACCTGCGCTTCCTTGCGCACCAGGATCGAATTGCCGTGCCAGCCGATGCTGGCCGCCCGCGCGCCGAAGGGGATCGCCTTGTACGTACTGTGCTCGGCCAGGAGATGCCCCGTCATCACTGCCGCGCGAGCGCCGAAGCGGCGATCCGCTTCCTGCAGCGCGACGATGTCGGCGTCGATCTCGCACAGCACCTGAAGCGTCCGCTCGGGCTTGCGTCGCCGATCGGTGCCGATCGACTTGCGCATATTGTAGCTGGCGACCTTTAGCATCGCCGCCATCTATGCGGGGTTGAGCCTTGCCCGCGCAAGAGGGTCAGGCGCCCGGATCCTGCTGGCGGGCCTGCGCGGCGGCCGCGATCAGGCTGCGTCCCGTCTGTTCGGCTGCATCGGGCGTCATGGCCGTCGCGACCCCGTCCGGCCCGTCGAGCATCACCTGTCCCTGCTCTGCGGTGGCGATGCCGGGCTCGCTGCTGGTCGTGATATGCATGGCCGCCTCGTCTGTTTCCTCTGTTTCGTCCCGGTCGATCGCCGGCTTTCGCGAAGAAACACGCGCGGAGGCTGAAATATCCCGCCTTTTTCAGCGCCCGCCGGCTTCGAGCAGACGGCGGGGTGCCGCCAGTTCCCAGCTGCGGGCGATGCGATCCCCGACATGGATCCAGTCGGTATCCTCGGCGGCAAGGTCGATCGCCACCCAGCCGGCGCGAAAATAGGCGGGGCGGCTGTACCGGTCGGGCAGGTTCTCGATCAGGGCCGCTGCCTCCTCGGCATCGCCGGCCTTCACGATCACGACGGTTCTGCCGTCCCCGTGATGATCGTGGCGGAACTGCGCGAACATCTTCTCCGCCGCGAAGAAGGTCGGCTGGCTGTGGCTCGGCCGCTCCTCGCTTTCGGGGAGTGCCAGCGCGATCTCGCGCACTTGGGCCAGGGCGGCGTCGGGGTCGGGGCTCAGCGGCATAGGAACTCGGCAAGAACCCGCGGGTACAGCCGATGTTCCTCCTTCAGCACGCGTTCGGCCAGCGTATCCGGCGTATCGCGCGCCTCGATCCGGACCTCGGCCTGGCCGAGCACTTCGCCACCGTCCAGTTCCTCGGTCACGACATGGACCGAACAGCCGGCGACCATGTCGCCCGCCACCAGCGCGCGCCGGTGCGTATCGAGCCCCTTGTATTTCGGCAGCAGCGACGGGTGGATATTGAGGATGCGCCCGCGCCACCGCCCGACAAAGTCGTCGGACAACAGCCGCATATAGCCCGCCAGCGCGACGACTTCGACGCCGGCATCGCGCAGCGCCGCATCGATCGCCGCCTCATATTCCGCCTTGGGAATGCCCTTGGGCGAATGCGAGAAGGTCGCGATGCCGTGTTCGCGCGCCCATGCGAGGCCCGCAGCCTCGGGCTTGTCGCTCGCCACCAGCGCCACCTCATAGGGCGAAGCCGGCGCGCGCGACGCCTCGACCAGCGACATCATGTTCGAGCCGCGGCCGGAAATGAGAATGCCGACCTTCTTCAACGCGCCCGTCCCGCATGTGCGATCGAAAGCGACCTGCGCACCTCACGCATTATGCGTTGCGCTCCAGTCGGCGCGGGCGCCCCAGACTTCCTGGCTCCCGCGAACGGTGCAGCCACGCTGCCCCTCGGTCACGGTGCCGATGCGGTGGACCGTCTCGCCAGCAGCCTCCAGCGCCCCCGTCACTGCGGCGACATCGGCTTCGGCGACGATTGCGACCATGCCGATCCCGCAATTGAAGGTGCGCGCCATTTCCTCTGGCTCGATATTGCCCTGCGCCTGGAGGAACGCCATCAGCCGCGGCTGGACCCAGGCATCGGCATCGACAATCGCATGGCCGGTCGCCGGCAGGACGCGGGGAATATTCTCCAGCAGGCCACCGCCGGTGATGTGCGCCAGGCCGTGAATGGTCCCCGCCTGGACCAACGGGAGCAAGCTCTTCACATAGATGCGCGTCGGCGCCATCAGCGCGTCGATCAGGATCACTTCCTGGTCGAACAGGGCGGGGCGGTCGAGCTTCCAGCCCTTGTCGGCCGCCAGGCGACGGACCAGGGAGAAGCCGTTGGAATGGACCCCGGTCGAGGCGAGCCCCAGGATGACGTCGCCCGCCGCAACCTTGGATCCGTCGAGCAGCCGGTCGCGCTCGACCGCACCGACGCAGAAGCCGGCCAGGTCATAGTCGCCATCGGCGTACATGCCCGGCATCTCGGCCGTCTCTCCGCCGATCAGCGCGCAGCCCGCCTGGCGGCATCCTTCGGCGATCGAGGCGATGACGGTTTCCGCGACCGCGGCCTCCAGCTTCCCGCTGGCATAATAATCGAGGAAGAACAGCGGCTCGGCGCCCTGGACGATCAGGTCGTTGGCGCACATCGCGACCAGGTCGATGCCGACGCCGTCGTGACGGCCGCTGTCGATCGCCAGCTTCAGTTTGGTGCCGACGCCGTCATTGGCCGCGACCAGCAACGGATCCTTGTAACCGGTGGCCTTCAGGTCGAACACGCCGCCGAACCCGCCAAGATCGGCGTCGGCACCGGGCCGGCGCGTCGAGCGGGCGAGGGGGGCGATGGCGCGGACCAGGGCATTGCCGGCTTCGATCGAGACGCCGGCCTGGGCGTAGGTGTAGCTTTCGGGATCGCTCATGTCCGGAGCGCCTAGAACAACTGCCGTGCGAATCAAGTCGTCCGTTGCCCGCTTTGTCCGATACTCAGGCCTTCGCGCGGACAAATGGCTTGGTTTTCGCCCCCCGCTTCGCCAAAAGGCGCGGAATGATCCGTCGGCGCTCCCCCATTGTCTATGGCCTCGCTTCCGCCCTGCTGATCGCTGGTGCGGCGGGCGGCGTGATGGCGCAACGCAGCCGGCCCGATCCGACTACCAGCGAGCCGCCCAGTTTCGAGGTGTCGGGCGTCGAGGTCGATGTCCGCGGCCCGAATGCGGAGGCGGCGCGCGTGGGCGGCTGGCGCATTGCGCAGCGCAAGGGCTGGGAAATGCTGTCGAAGCGGCTGACCGGCAAGGCATCGACCCTTCCCGACTCGACGCTCGACGGGATGGTGACCGGCATCGTCGTCGAGCATGAGCAGATCGGCCCTGCGCGCTACATCGCGAAGCTCGGCGTACTGTTCGACCGCAACAAGGCCGGCGCGCTGCTGGGCGTCTCGACCCAGGTGTCGCGATCGACCCCGATGCTGCTGATCCCGGTCCAATGGTCGGGCGGGACCGGCCGCGTGTTCGAACGCGAGACTGCGTGGAATGCGGCCTGGAGCCGGTTCCGCAGTTCCAACAGCACGGTCGATTATGTGCGTCCCCGGGCGACGGGCCCGGATTCACTGCTGATCAATGCCGGACAGATCACGCGCCGCGGCCGTGGCTGGTGGCGCGCGATCGTCGACCAATATGGCGCCGCCGACGTGCTGATTGCCGAAGTCCAGTTGCGGAGCGACTATCCGGGCGGACCGATGACCGCGGTGTTCACCGCCAGCCACGGGCCCGATCGCGTGCTGGTCACGCAGTTCGCGCTGCGCGTCGACAACAGCAACGGCCTCGACTCGATGCTCGACCAGGGCATCCAGCGGATCGATCAGGCCTATCAGGCCGCATTGTCCTCCGGCCAGCTGAGGCTCGATTCGATGCTGGCCTTCCGCCCGGTCGAAGCGACGCCGGTCGAAGAAGAGACCGAGGAAGAAGCCGCCGAAACCCCGACACCGACGCCTGGCGTGGTGGAAACCGGGGCGAGCTATACCGTGCAGATCGATACGCCCACCGCGTCCGCGGTCAACGCGGCCGAATCGGGCGTGCGTGGCATTCCGGGCGTGCGCAGCGCCAGCACGACCAGCCTCGCGCTGGGCGGCATCTCGGTCATGAGCGTGCGCTATGACGGTTCGATCGGCGGCCTGCGCTCGGCGCTGGAGAGCCGCGGCTGGCAGGTCCAGGAAGGGGCGGGCGTCCTGCGCATCCGCCGTCCAGGCGGGGGCGGCGGGGCAGCGCCCGCCAGTTCTCCGTCGAGTGCGCCGAAGGGCGAATGACCCAGCTCGCGCTGCCGCTCGTTATCCCCGAGACGAGCGAAACCGAATTTATCGTGAGCGATTCCAATGCGCGCGCGGTGCAGATGCTCGAGCGCTGGGCGACATGGCCGGTGATGGCGGGTCTGCTGACCGGGCCGCGCAAGTCCGGCAAGAGCCTGTTGTCGCGCATCTTTGCGGCCAAGACCGGCGGCGCGCTGATCGACGATGCCGATCTGGCGAACGAAACCGCGATCTTCCACGCCTGGAACACGGCGCAGGCCGATCACAAGCCGTTGCTGATCGTCGCCGAGGAGTTGTGGCAGATCAAGCTGCCCGACCTGAGGTCGCGCATGGCGGCGACGCCGCTGATCCGGATCGGGCCGCCCGACGATCCGCTGGTGCCGCTGCTTCTGGTCAAATTCTTCGACCGGCGCATGCTGC
The DNA here is from genome assembly GCF_039652585.1 of Sphingomonas rustica. Lineage (NCBI taxonomy): Bacteria > Pseudomonadati > Pseudomonadota > Alphaproteobacteria > Sphingomonadales > Sphingomonadaceae > Sphingomonas > Sphingomonas rustica. The sequence goes on from NZ_JBDIZK010000006.1 coordinate 83,402, forward strand.
TCTACAAGCCCGACCTGATTCATTGGCTGACCCGGCGCGTCGAGCGGAGCCATGTCGCGCTGATCCGCGTTGCCGACGCTCTGGAGAACGATGCCTATGAGCGGCGCAGCCCGCGCTTGTCGATCGCTCATGCGCGCGTAACATTGGCACGGCACGGCTTGCTGTCCGATCATGGGAGCGAGACAGAATGACGACCACCGCCACGATCACCGAGGGCACTGACGCACCGGTCGTCGATCCGCTTCAGGGGAAGCGCTATTTCAACCGCGAGTTGAGCTGGCTGGCGTTCAACCGGCGGGTGATGGAGGAGGCGTGCAATCGCGCGCATCCGCTGCTGGAGCGGCTGCGCTTCCTGTCGATCTCGGGCAGCAATTTCGACGAGTTCTTCATGGTCCGGGTGGCCGGCCTGAAGGCGCAGGAACTGCAGAAGGTCGAGGCCTGGTCCGCGGACGGACTGACCCCGACGCAGCAGCTGGAGGCGATCGTCGAGGAAGCCGCCACGCTGGTCGATAACCAGCAGGCTGTGTGGACCGATATTCGTCGCGACCTCGCCGAGACCGGAATAGAGGTGCTCGATGCAGCCGAGATCACCGGCGATACCGAGCATTGGCTGGAACAGCATTTCCTGGAGCAGGTATTTCCGATCCTGACGCCCCAGGCGCTGGATCCGGCGCATCCCTTTCCGTTCATCCCCAACCAGGGGTCGAGCGTGATCTTCGACCTGATCCGGCGATCCGATCACGAGCCGATCCGCGAACTGGTGCTGCTTCCCACGACCATGCCGCGCTTCGTCCGCCTGCCGGGCAAGAAGGTCGCGCGCTATGTGACGGTCGAAACGCTACTCAAGCGCTTCTCGCACCTGCTCTTCCCCGGCTACGACGTGTTCGGATCCGCTGCGTTCCGGGTGCTTCGCGACAGCGATATCGAGATCGAGGAAGAGGCCGAGGACCTGGTCCTGACCTTCCGCAGCGCGATCAAGCGCCGCCGCCGCGGCCGCGTCATCCGCCTGGAGATGGAAGAGGGGATCGACGGGGCGCTCGAAGACGTGCTGCTGGAGGAACTGGGCGGCAGCGAGGCGCTGCTGACCGAAACCGGCGGCTTCCTGGGCGTCGGCGACCTGGCGATGCTGGTCGACGAGGATCGGCCCGACCTGAAGTTCCAGCCCTATACGCCGCGCTTCCCCGAGCGGATCCGCGAATATGGCGGCGACTGTTTCGCCGCGATCCGCGCCAAGGACATCGTCGTCCATCACCCCTATGAGAGTTTCGACGTCGTGCTGGCGTTTCTGGGACAGGCGGCAGCCGATCCGGATGTCGTCGCGATCAAGCAGACGCTGTACCGCGCCGGCAAGCAGTCTGCCGTCATCAACGCGCTGATCGCCGCGGCCGAGGCGGGCAAGTCGGTGACCGCGGTCGTCGAATTGAAGGCGCGGTTCGACGAGGAACAGAATCTGCTCTGGGCGACCGCGCTGGAGCGGGCAGGCGTCCAGGTCGTCTATGGCTTCATCGACTGGAAGACCCACGCCAAGATCTCGATGGTGGTGCGGCGCGAGGACAAGGGGTTCCGGACCTATTGCCACTTCGGCACGGGCAATTATCACCCGATCACCGCGCGCATCTATACCGATCTCAGCTTCTTCACGGCCGATCCGCGCGTCGGCCGCGATGCTGCCAAGGTGTTCAACTATGTCACCGGCTATGTCGAACCGGTCGGGCTGGAACTGCTCGACATCTCGCCGCATGGCCTGCGCGCGCACCTGATCGAACTGATCGACGAGGAGATCGGCCATGTCCGCGCGGGCAATCCCGGGACGATCTGGGCAAAGATGAACTCGCTGGTCGACCCGACGGTGATCGAGAAACTCTATGAGGCGAGCAGCGCGGGCGTCGAGATCGACCTGGTCGTGCGCGGCGTCTGTTGCCTGCGCCCCGGCGTTCCCGGCATGTCGGACAATATCCGGGTAAAGTCGATCGTCGGGCGCTTCCTGGAGCATAGCCGGGTCTGGGCGTTCGGAAACGGCAAGACGCTGCCCAATGACGGCGCGAAGCTGTTCATCTCATCGGCCGACTGGATGCCGCGCAATTTCGACCGGCGCGTCGAATATATGCTGCCGATCCGCAACCGCACGGTACACGACCAGATCCTCGACCAGGTGATGGTCGCCAACATCAACGACAACGAGCAGAGCTGGGAATTGCTGAGCGACGGCAGCTATCGCCGGATCGAGCCGGGCGACACGCCGTTCAACCTGCATCGCTATTTCATGACCAATCCGTCGCTGTCCGGGCGCGGCGCGTCGCTGGAGAAAACCCGCTCGGTACCGAAGCTGACGGTGAAGCGTTCGCGCAAGAAGAGGAAATGAACACCATCCCCTTCCGCAAGCCCCGACAGGCGGCAGCCACGATCGCGAACCGCGTCGGTATCGTCGATATCGGGTCGAACTCGATCCGCCTGGTCGTCTATCAGGGCGCGGCGCGGCTGCCGGTGATCCTGTTCAACGAAAAGGTGCTCGCCGGACTCGGGCGCTCGCTGAACCAGACCGGGGCGATCGACGCCGCCGCGATGACCATGGCACGCGGCGCGCTCGCCCGGTTCGCGGCACTGGCGCGCGAGATGCAGGTCGGCGAATTGCGCGTGGTCGCCACCGCCGCGGTTCGTGAGGCGAGCAACGGGCACGAGATCATCGAGGCAGCCGAGCGCCTCGGGCTCGATGTCGAGCTGCTCAGCGGCGAAGAGGAGGCCATGGCCTCGGGCATGGGCGTGCTGTCCGGCATTCCCGATGCCGACGGGATCGTCGGCGACCTGGGCGGCGGGTCGCTGGAGCTGGTGCGTGTCGTGGCCGGGGCGGTGACCGATCGGGTTTCCTTCCCGCTCGGCGTGCTGCGTCTGGCGGCGATCCGCAGCAAGGCGAAGGGTACGCTGGACCGTCGCGTCGGCAAGTTGATCGCCGAAGCCGGGTGGAAGGGGCGGGGCAGGGACCTGCCCTTCTACATGGTCGGAGGATCTTGGCGCGCGCTGGCGCAACTGGACATGTCGATCACCGGCTATCCACTGCCGATCGTCCATCAATATCCCATTTCCGCGCTTCAGGTCGCGCGGCTGGGGCGGACCATCAGCCACGTCTCGAGGGCGCGGCTGAAGGAAGTGCCGAACCTGTCGGGCGGGCGGATCGCGACGCTCGGCGATGCGACCGCGCTGCTGGCCAGCGTGCTGAAGCATCTCGGTTCGACCCGCACGATCGTGTCCGCCTATGGCCTGCGCGAAGGGCTGCTGTTCTCGCGGCTGACGCCCGAGCAGCGGCGTGAGGATCCGCTGATCGTCGCGGCACGGGAGGAGGGCAAGGTGCTCGGCCGTTTCCCCGAGCATGGCGACCTGCTCGGTGCGTGGATCGAACCGTTGTTCGAGGCCGAGCCGGCCGATCTCGCGCGGTTGCGCCACACGGCCTGCCTGCTCGCCGATGTCGGCTGGCGTGCGAACCCCGAATACCGCGCGGACCGCGGCGTAGAGGTCGCGCTGCACGGAAATTGGGTGGGGATCGACGGCACCGGCCGCGCGGTGCTCGCCCAGGCGCTGCATACCGCGTTGGGCGGGCGAACGGACGCGCCGGACCCGATCGGCAATCTGGCGCCGCCGGAGATGCTCGACCGCGCGCGGCTATGGGGACTTGCGATCCGGCTGGGGCAGCGGCTGAGCGGCGGCGTTGCCGCGCCGCTGCGCCGTTCCAGGCTGATCCCCGACGGCCAGTCGCTGCGGCTGATGCTCGAACCGGGCGACCGCCCGCTTTATGGCGAGGCGGTCGAGAAGCGCCACCGGGCACTGGCCTCGGCGCTGGGCATGACCCATGCGATCGGGGCCTGACGGCGCGCCGACGGCCGGGTCGTCGATCAGCTGCAGCGGACCGCGGTGATCACGCCATTATCGTCGACATCGACGTTCAGCCGGTCTTCGCGATAGTCCATCGTGACCGCCATGCCGGGCGCGATCCAGCGGATCGCCTTGGCGCCGGACAGCCGCGCGACCTCGCGCTCGACGGATGCGCTGCGCGTCTTGCCGACATAATGGCTGACCTTTTCCGCGCCGCACGGCGTCAGCGCGGCCGGCGGCACGGCAGGGCCCGGCTCGGGGCGCGTCGCGACCGGCGTGCAACCCATCAGGGTCACGGCGGCGAGCGGCAGGGCGATACGGATCATGACGGCTCCTCGGTTCGGGTCATCTTGAGCTTTCCACCCTTCACGGTGAACCCAAGCTGACCCTCGACCAGGGCGAGGGCGTCGCGGCCGAACTGTTCGAACCGCCAGCCGGTCAGGATCGACAGTCCCTCGCGCTGTCCGGCGGCAAGCGCTTCCAGATCCTCCGATCGCGCCAGCAGCCGTGCCGCCACGTTGATTTCCTTGGCGCGGATCTTGAGCAGCAGCTTCAGCAGGTCGGCCACCAGGGCGCCGTCCTTGCCCAGCGCCGGCTTGCGATCGTCGCGCGCCGGCATTTCCTCCGCGGTCATCGGCGTGGCACCCTCCAGTGCCGCCATCAGCCGTCCGCCGATATCGTTGCCGGCCCATGCAGGCGAGAGCCCGCGCACCTTGCCCAGGTCCGCCTGCTTGCGCGGCGGGTTTCCGGCCAGGTCGGCCATCGTCTCGTCCTTGATGATCCGGCCGCGCGGCAGGTCCTTGCCCTGCGCCTCCAGTTCGCGCCAGCGCGCCAGCGCCTTCAGCCGGCCGAGCACTTCGGGCTTGCGGCTGGAGATGCGGACGCGGTGCCACGCTTCCTCGGGATCGTTGCGGTAATTCTCGGGATCGGCGAGCCGCTCCATTTCCTGGTCGAGCCACACGCCGCGACCGGTCTTGCGCAGCTTTTCCAGCATCCGCGGAAAGATCTTCGACAGGTGCGTCACGTCGGCGATCGCATAGTCGATCTGGCGCGTGTCGAGCGGGCGGCGGCTCCAGTCGGTGAAGCGCGCGCCCTTGTCGACCTGGATGCCCAGATAGGTATCGACCAGGTTCGAATAGCCGATCTGTTCGCCCTGGCCGAGCGCCATCGCCGCAACCTGCGTGTCGAACAGCGGGTGCGGCGTCGTGCCGGTCAGGTTGTAGACGATCTCGATATCCTGGCCGCCGGCATGGAAGACCTTCAGCACGTCCTCGTTCTCGGTCAGCAGGTCGAGCAGCGGATCGAGGTCGATGCCGGGCGCCAGCGGGTCGATCGCCGCCGCCTCCTCGTCGTCGGCGATCTGGATGAGGCAGAGCTCGGGCCAGTAGGTGTTCTCGCGCATAAATTCCGTGTCGACCACCACATAGGGTTTGGTGGCGAGGCGGGCACAGAGGTTGGCGAGGGTTGCGCTGTCTTCGATCAGACCATGAATATGCATCATGGCCCCATAGACATGTCTTCGGGTTGACAAAAGGGCCCTTGGCGCTGATGCGCCCGCCTTTCCGTACGCCATTCGAGACGAGAGCCATGCACGCCTATCGCACGCACACCTGCGCAGACCTTCGCGCCGCCGATGTCGGCCAGGAAGTCCGGCTTTCGGGCTGGGTCAACCGGACGCGCGAGCATGCCAATGTCCTGTTCGTCGACCTGCGCGACCATTATGGCATCACCCAGATCGTGGTCGAGACCGGCTCCGATCTCTATCCGATCGTCGATGCGTGCGGCGCCGAGTCGGTGCTGACCTTCACCGGCAAGGTTGCGGCCCGTTCGCCCGAGACGCTCAACCCCAAGCTGGCGACCGGCGAGATCGAGATCTATCCCACCACGGTGACGGTCCAGTCCTCGGCGGCGCAGCTGCCGCTGCCGGTGTTCGGCGATGCCGAATATCCCGAGGAAATCCGCCTCAAGAACCGTTTCCTCGACCTGCGTCGCGAACGGCTGCACAAGAACATCGTGCTGCGCTCGAACGTGATCTCGTCGCTGCGCCAGCGGATGATCGGGCAGGGCTTCACCGAGTTCCAGACCCCGATCCTCACCGCGTCCAGCCCCGAAGGCGCGCGCGACTATCTGGTGCCCAGCCGCGTTCATCCGGGCAAGTTCTACGCGCTGCCGCAGGCGCCGCAAATGTTCAAGCAGCTGCTGATGGTCGCCGGCTTCGACAAGTATTTCCAGATCGCGCCGTGTTTCCGCGACGAGGATGCGCGCGCCGATCGCAGCCCGGGCGAATTCTACCAGCTCGATTTCGAGATGAGCTTCGTCACGCAGGACGATGTCTTCGCCGCGATCGAGCCGGTCCTGCACGGCGTGTTCGAGGAATTCGCCGATTTCGACGGCAAGGGCCGCAGCGTCTCGCCGCTGCCGTTCAAGCGCATCCCGTACCGCGAATCGATGCTGAAATATGGCAGCGACAAGCCCGACCTGCGCAACCCGCTGCTCGTCCATGACGTGGGCGACTTCTTCAAGGGATCGGGCTTCGGCCGCTTCGCGTCGATGGTCGAGGAAGGCAATGTCGTCCGCGCCGTCGCCGCCCCCAATACGCACGAGAAGAGCCGCAAGTTCTTCGACGAGATGAACAGCTGGGCGCAGTCGGAAGGCTTTCCTGGCCTTGGCTATGCGACGCAGAAGGACGGCGTGTTCGGCGGCCCGATCGCCAACAACCACGGCCAGGACGGCATGAAGGCGATCGCCGAGGCGATGGGCCTGGGCCCGAACGACGGCATCTTCTTCGCGGCCGGTGCAGAGGGCAAGGCCGCCAAGCTCGCCGGCCTTGCCCGCACCCGCGTGGCCGACCAGCTCGACCTGATCGACAAGAGCCGGTTCGAATTCTGCTGGATCGTCGACTTCCCGATGTTCGAATATGACGAGGACGCCAAGAAGGTCGACTTCAGCCACAACCCCTTCTCGATGCCGCAGGGCGAGATGGAGGCGCTGGAGACCAAGGACCCGCTCGACATCCTCGCCTATCAGTATGACATCGTCTGCAACGGCGTCGAGCTGTCGTCGGGCGCGATCCGGAACCACCGTCCCGAGATCATGTACAAGGCGTTCGAGATCGCCGGTTACACCCAGGAGCAGGTCGACACCAATTTCGCGGGTATGATCAACGCGTTCAAGTTCGGCGCGCCGCCGCACGGCGGCTCGGCCCCGGGCGTCGATCGCATCGTCATGCTGCTGGCCGACGAGCCGAACATCCGCGAGGTGATCGTCTTCCCGATGACGCAGAAGGCGGAGGACCTGATGATGCAGGCCCCCGCCGAAGTCTCGCCGAAGCAGCTCAAGGAACTGCACATCAAGCTGGCGAACGACGGCCCCAAGGCCGGCTGACGCTTGACCGCTGACGGCCTTCCGCCCCCTTCCGCTTGCGGGAGGGGCCGGGGGCGGGCATGTCTGCGGACATGACCATCGACCTCAGCGATTACGAAGCCGGCGAGGCGTACGACGGCAATTACGACAAGAAGCTGGCAAAGCTGCAGAAGCGGCTGAGCCATATCCAGACCGCGCATATCGTCCACAAGCGGCGCGCGATCATCCTGTTCGAGGGCTGGGACGCTGCGGGCAAGGGCGGGATCATCAAGCGGCTGACCGCCGAGTGGGACCCGCGCTATTACGAGGTCTGGCCGATCAGCGCGCCGACGCCCGAGGAACTGTCGCATCATTTCCTGTGGCGCTTCTGGCAGCGGCTGCCAGCGCAGCACAATATCGCGGTGTTCGATCGCAGCTGGTACGGGCGCGTGCTGGTCGAGCGGGTAGAGGGCTTTGCCGGCGAGAGCGAATGGCGCCGCGGCTATGACGAGATCAAGGCGTTCGAGGCGCAGCAGGCCGAGACCGGCGCGACGCTGGTCAAGGTCTTCGTCCATGTGACTCAGAAGGAACAGGACAAGCGGCTGGCCGCCCGGCTCGAACATCCGTGGAAGCGATGGAAGACGGGGCTCGAGGATTATCGCAACCGGTCGAAGCGCGATGCCTATCTGGCGGCGATGCACGAGATGTTCGAGGAAACCTCGACCAAGGCGGCGCCGTGGATCGTGATCGACGGCAACGACAAGAAGGCGGGCCGCATCGCCGCGCTGACCGCGATCGCCAATCGGCTGGAGAAACAGGTGCCGATGGATCCGCCCGAACTGGACCCCGAAGTCGAGAAGGTGGCCCGCAAGGCGCTGAAGCTCTAGCGGCCGCTCAGCCGGGCGTGCGGTCGCCGTAACGGTTCTTCCCCGGCGTTCCGTCGGCGACCAGCAGCAGCAGCATCACCAGCAGGCTGCCCAGATAGACCAGATTATTGAGCAGCAGCAGCCCGAACAGGAACAGCGGCGGCTCGCCTGCGCTCGACGGGCTGGTCACAAGCAGCGGCGTACCGGCCAGACCGATGCCGAGCGTCACCAGCGTGGGCAGGAGCCACCATCCGCTGCGATTGCTGTCGTGGAGTCGGCGGATCATTGCCGCACCGGTCAGCAGCAGGAACAGGATCACGATGATGCCTGCACCGATGGCGAATTCCTGCATGCCCCCCATCAGCTCAGGATGATAGCCGTCGATCTCGACCGAATAGCTGCCAGGCCCCTGGGTGACGGTGGCCTGATCCGGGTGCTCCGCGGCGAAGCGCTGCATGTTCGCAAAGGTCTGGCTGAACCACCACGACGCCGGGATCGCGGTCGCCAGGATCTGCAGCAGGATCATCACGATCATGTAGGGCCAGAACTGCGCCGGCGACGATCGCCCGCCCAGCTGGAACAGCCTGGCCAGATTGTGCCGAAACGATCCGATCATGCCTGTTCCCCCCGCCTGAAGCGGGAGAGTGACAGGGCAGGGGGCAGGTGGCAACCGCTCCCTGCCGCCATCGGCGAACCGGTCAGGCCGGGACGAAGGCGCCCGAGTCGTCCATCAGGTGGAGCACGCCCTCTGCAACGGTGAAATAGGCGCCGTGCAGCGTCAGCGTGCCGGCAGCCTCGCGCTCCGGGATGCAGGGGAAGGTGCGCAGATTTGCAAGCGAGACGCGCACCGTCTCGAGTTCCATCGCCCGGATCGCCTCGGGCCCCTCGCCATATTCGGCGATGATCCGCTCGCGCGCCTCGTCCAGCATGTCGACCCAGTGGGCGATGAAGCCGCCGCGACCCGCCGGTGCGCCCTTGAACTGCTGCGACAGCGCGGCGTGGACGCCGCCACAGCTGCCATGGCCCAGGATGACGATGTCCGAGACTTCCAGCTGCGTGACCGCGAATTCCAGCGCCGCGCTGACGCCGTGTCGGCCGCCGCCCAGCTCGAACGGCGGCACCAGATTCGCGATGTTGCGCACCACGAAGACCTCGCCGGGCGAGGTGTCGAACACGGTTGCGGGGTCGACTCGGCTGTCGGAACAGGCGATCACCATCACGCGCGGGCTCTGCCCCTCGCGCAACTGTGCCCAGCGCTCGCGCTGCTCCTGCCATTCGCCGCTACGGAAACGGCGATAGCCGTCGATCAGTTCTTTCAGGTCGCTCATACGCTTTCCTGTAGCGTGTGTTGTATCCCCTTCAAGCCATCGCTAGATGCGCAGGCATGAACGACCTGTCCCAGACTCCGCGTCCCGAGCGTCAGCGCAAGCCCGACTGGATCCGTGTGAAGGCGCCGACATCGGCCGGTTTCGCCGCGACGCGCGAGCTGATGCGTTCGAAAAGCCTGACCACCGTATGCGAGGAGGCTGCCTGTCCGAACATCGGCGAGTGCTGGAGCAAGAAGCACGCGACGGTGATGATCCTGGGCGACACCTGCACCCGCGCCTGCGCCTTCTGCAACGTCAAGACCGGCATGCCGCGCGCGGTCGACCCGATGGAGCCGCAGAATGTGGCCGACGCGGCTGCGCAGATGGGGCTGGAACATATCGTCATCACCTCGGTCGACCGCGACGACTTGAAGGACGGCGGCGCGTCGCAGTTCGTCAAGGTGATCGAGGCGATCCGCCGCTCGAACCCGACCACCACGATCGAGATCCTGACCCCCGATTTCCGCAACAAGCACGAGGCGGCTGTGGAGGCGATCGTCGCCGCGCGGCCCGATGTGTACAATCACAATCTGGAGACCGTTCCGCGGCTCTATCCGACGATCCGCCCCGGTGCGCGCTATTACGCGTCACTGCGCCTGCTCGAGTCGGTCAAGAATCTGGACCCGACGATCTTCACCAAGTCGGGCATCATGCTTGGCCTGGGCGAGGAGCGGCTGGAAGTGCACCAGGTGATGGACGACATGCGCTCGGCCGACATCGATTTCCTGACGATGGGCCAGTATCTCCAGCCGACGCCCAAGCACGCCAAGGTCGCCGAGTTCGTGACGCCGCAGGCGTTCCAGGCGTTCGGCGCGATCGGCCGGGCAAAGGGCTTCATGCTGGTCGCATCGACCCCGCTGACCCGGTCGAGCTATCATGCCGGCGACGATTTCGCGAAGATGAAGGCCGCCCGCGACGCCAAGCTCGGCAAGGTCGTGGCAGGGGCCTGATGCCCAAGCATAGCGAGACGCGGGCGCTGCCCTATTCGCCCGAGCAGATGTTCGAGCTGGTCGCGGATGTGGCCCGCTATCCCGAATTCCTGCCCTGGGTCACCGCGGTGCGCGTCCGCTCACAGAGCGAGACCGAGATGGTGGCCGACCTGATCGTGGGCTTCAAGGGTCTGCGCGAGAGCTTCGCCTCGCGCGTGACCAAGGAACGGCCGGGTCATATCCGCGTCGATTATGTCGACGGGCCGCTGAAATATCTCAACAACGACTGGACCTTCCGCCCCGACGGCAAGGACGGAACGCTGGTCGATTTCAGCGTCGATTTCGCATTCAAGAACCGGGTGTTCGAGATGCTGGCCGGACAGGTGTTCGATCGGGCGGTGCGCAAGATGGTCAACGCGTTCGAGGAACGCGCCGCACGGCTTTACGGCGCTTCGGGCGGGGCGGCCGACTCCGGCATCAGCAGTTCAAGCGCGACCAGCGCCGCCTGAAGGCGAACGCCGCCGCGGCCATTATTGTCAAGCTTGCGCGAGTTCGCGACGATCTTCTCGGGATCGGCACCCTTCTCGGCGCGTGCGAACACGACCGTTCCGACCGGCTTCTTATCGCTGCCGCCATCGGGACCGGCAATCCCGGTGATCGCCACCGCCACGTCGGCGCCGGTCTTGTTCAGCGCATTCTGGGCCATGGTCCAGGCGACGGCGATCGACACGGCGCCGAAGGTTTCCAGCACGTCGCTGCTGACCCGCAGCAATTCGGTCTTGGCACTGTAGGAATAGGTGACGAAGCCACCCTCGAACACGTCGGACGATCCCGGAATCTCGGTCAGCGCGGCGGAGACGAGACCGCCGGTGCAGCTCTCGGCGACGGCGACGCGGCGCCCGGCGGCGCGGTTTGCGTCGATCACCTTGCGCGCGGCGTCGACGAGTTCGGCGGGAAGCAGGGTATCCATGATGGTCTCAACGTGCCTTTCGCGGGCATATGGTGATCGGCAACGGCTTTTGCTGCTCTTTCGAACCCAATTCGGCAACCAGCGTCAGGACGCTGGCCAGATTGCGCGGCGGAAGCGGATCGAGCGCGCGGAACAGGCCGTCCATCGCATAGCAGCGTACCGTGTCCACCCGCTCGAGATTGCCGAGCACCATCATCTGCGCCAGCGAGGCGAATCCGGCCGACGAGCCGGGGACCGCAGCCGCTGCTGGCGGCAGGCCCAGCAGCTTGGCGATGCCGCTGCCGGCCGCGCCCTCGGCGTTGCGCGCGGCCTGCTCGTACCGGCCGAGCATCGCCCGCCCGCCCGCGCCGGGCAGAAAGGCGCTGGAGACGAAATAGGGCCCGCAGGCCTGGGTGACGCCGCGGATCGCGCCGGGCGCGATCAGCAGCATCACCGCCTCGGCCTCGGGCGCGTCCAGGCAGGGAATCGCGCGGCCGCCCAGAGTCTGGGCATGGGCGACGGTTGCGGTCAGTGCCGCCCATGTCGCGGCGACGGCGATGAAACCCTTGCGAATCATACTCTTACTCCGCTGCTCCGCCTGCCGGCCGTGCCGATACCGCTCAGCGTGACGGCTTGCAAATGGTGAAGGGCGGATCCTTCTCGGCGGCCATGCCCAGTTCCATCAGCAGCACGACCAGCCCGACCAGATTTTCCGGCGGCAACGGGTCGAGCAGCTTCAGCGCACGATCGACCTTGCCGCAGGTTTCGGGGGTCATCTTCTTCGCTTCGCTCGCGATCAGCATCTCGCCCATCGGGCGAAGCGATGCAGAAGCGCCGGGGACGATATCGTCGTCATCCGCGTCCACCATGCGCGCCATCGCCCGATCGGCAAGGTCGCCCGATCGCTCGGCCAGCACATCGAACTTGGCGGTCAGCGCCTTGCCCGAGGTCAGCATATAGGCGTTCGACGGCAGCAGCTTCGAACAGATGCGGTTCAGGCCGCGAAACGCCCCCGGAGCCATCACCATCACGACCGCGCCGGCTTGCTCATCGGACAGGCACGGTTGATGCGCCGCCGACTTGGTGATGGACTGAGCATGCGCGCCCGTGGCGGCAATCGCTGCCCATGCCGCGACCGCGGTCAGCATATTCTTCCTGATCATGCCTGCTTCCCCTTGTGTCAGTCCGGATCGGCGATCCGGATCGTTGCGATTGCCTGCGCAGCCATGCCCTCGCTGCGGCCGGTAAAGCCAAGTCGCTCGGTCGTCGTCGCCTTCACGCTCACCCGGCGCGGCGGCAGGTTCAGGATCGACGCAATGCTCTCCCGGATCGCCTCGCGGTGCGGACCGATCTTCGGTGCCTCGCAGATCAGCGTCAGGTCGATGAAGTCGATGATTCCGCCCGCGGCGGCGACCAGTTCGGCAGCATGCTCCAGGAACCGCGCGGAGGCTGCGCCGCGCCAGCGCGCGTCGCTCGGCGGGAAGTGCATGCCGATATCGCCGGCGCCGATCGTTCCGAGCAGCGCATCGGTGATCGCATGCAGCGCGACATCGGCGTCGCTATGGCCCGACAGGCCGCGGCTGTGCGGGATCCGGATGCCGCCGAGCCAGAGTTCCTCGCCCTCGGCGAAGCGGTGAACGTCATAGCCCTGGGCGCTGCGCACGCGCAGCGTGGCAGCATGGCGCGCCTCGGCTGCGGCGAAGTCGGCGGGGTGCGTGATCTTCTCCAGCATCGGGTCTCCCGGAACCAGCGTCACCCGGTGACCGATCTGGCGCAGCATCTGCGCATCGTCGGTCGCCTCGCGATCCTCCGGCCAACCGTCATGGGCGGCGAGAATCGCGTCCATCCGGAACGCCTGCGGTGTCTGGACGCGGACCAGTGCGTCGCGCGGCACCGTGTCCCTCAGTTCCCGGGTGTCGTCACTGCGGGCGAGCGTGTCTGCGACGGGCAGGGCAGGGACCGCGCCCTGGCTGGTCTCCAGCGCGGCGATCAGGCTGTCGATCACGGCGCCGGGCAGAAAAGGGCGGGCGGCGTCGTGGATCAGCACGCGATCGGCCTGGACAGCGTCCAGTCCGCGCCGGACCGACTCGCGCCGGGTCGCGCCGCCGATGACATAGGCAGCGCCGCGCACCGCTGCGAACAGGGCGTCGCGCTGTCCCTCGCCGATCACCACCAGAACCTCGTCGATCCCCGGGTGCGCCGAGAGTGCGGCATGGCTGTGCGCCAGCATCGGACGGCCTGCCAGCGGGGCATATTGCTTCGGGACGCCGCCGCCCGCGCGCGTGCCCTGGCCAGCAGCAACGATGATCGCGACGGTCTTCGGCTTCCCCATGGCGGCGCCGTAGCGCATGGCGGTTTCGCCCACCAGAGCGTTGATCGCCCCCTGCGATCCGCAATCATCCCGAACTTGCCAATATGCGTATGGGCGCGTAGAGGCCTGTGCCTAATTTTCAGGCAGATCATGACGACGCTCGCTCCCATCCAGATCGGTCCCGTGCGGATCGACGTGCCGGTGATCCTCGCCCCGATGACGGGCGTGACCGACCTGCCGTTCCGGCGGGTCGTGCGGCGCTATGGCTCGGGCCTGAACGTCACCGAGATGATCGCCAGCCAGGCCGCGATCCGCGAGACTCGCCAGTCGATCCAGAAGGCCGCATGGGATCCGATCGAGGAACCCGTGTCGATGCAGCTGGTCGGCTGCACCCCCAAGGAGATGGGCGAGGCGGCGAAGCTCAGCGAGGATCGCGGTGCGGCGATCGTCGACATCAACATGGGCTGCCCGGTGCGCAAGGTGACCAATGGCGATGCCGGATCGGCGCTGATGCGCGACCTGCCGCTGGCGGCTGCGCTCGTCGAGGCGGTAGTGAAGGCGGTCAAGGTCCCCGTCACGCTGAAGATGCGGATGGGGTGGGACCATTCCAGCCTGAATGCGCCGGAGCTTGCCCATATCGCCGAGGATCTGGGCTGCCGGATGGTGACGGTCCATGGCCGCACCCGCAACCAGATGTACCGCGACACCGCCGACTGGGCGTTCATCCGCAAGGTGAAGGACGCCGTGTCGATCCCGGTCATCGCCAATGGCGATATCTGTTCGGTCGAGGATGCGCGCACCGCACTGGAACAGTCGGGCGCGGACGGCGTCATGATCGGCCGCGGCGCCTATGGCCGGCCGTGGATCCTGCGCCAGGTGATGGATGCGCTGTCCGGCCAGGGCGAGCGCGCCGATCCGTCGCTGGACGAACAATATGACATCATTCGATCGCATTACATCGACTCGCTCAGCCTCTATGGCAACGAGGTCGGCGTGAACATGATGCGCAAGCATATCGGCTGGTACACCAAGGGCCTGCACGGCTCGGCCGAGTTCCGCAACGCCGTGAACAAGGTTGCCGATCCCGTCACCGTCCTGGGGATGCTCGACGAATTCTACGCGCCATGGCGTTCGCGCGCGGCCGCCTGATCCGAAAGAAGCCGGCGCCGATGCCGGGACCTGGCTTTGCCGACCTGTTCGCGGCGCTGCCGGTCGCCGTGCTCGTGATCGATCCCGATGGGCGCATCGCGCACGCCAATGCGGCGTGCGAACTGCTGCTGAACCATAGCGAGACGGCGATGGCCGGCCAGCCCTATGATACGGTGCTGCTGCCGCCCGACGACTATGCCGATCGCCGCGACGGCCATGGCTTCGCGGCCTATGACGTCGAGATCGAGGCGATCCGCGGCCAGCGCATCCGCGTCGATTTTGTCGAGACGCCGGTCGCCGATCATCCCGGCTGGCGCATCGTCACGCTTCATCATGCTCCGCGCCGTACCGGCCACGGTGCCGATCGCGCGGCAGGCGCGCGCGCCGCGGTAGGCGCGGCGGCGATGCTGGCGCACGAGATCAAGAACCCGCTGTCCGGTATCCGCGGCGCGGCGCAGCTGCTGGGCATGGGCGGAGGCGACAGTCCCGAGCTGACGCAGCTGATCACGACCGAGGTCGATCGCATCGCCGCGCTGATCGACCGGATGCAGGATTTCACCGACACCCGACCGCTCAAGCTGACGCCTACCAACGTCTATCCCCTGCTGGACCACGCCAGGCGCGTCGCGCTGACCGGTTTCGCCCGCGGCATGGTGGTCGAGGAGCGGTTCGACCCCTCGCTTCCCGGAGTGTTGATCGACCCGGACGCCTTCCTCCAGGTGCTGCTCAACCTGCTCAAGAACGCTGCCGAGGCGCTGGACGGTCTCGCCCAGCCGCGCATCACCCTGGGCACCGCCTATCGCCACGGCATGTCCGCCAGCACGGGGCAGGGGCGGCCGCGCCAGCCGCTGCCCATCGAGATCTCGGTCACCGACAACGGCCCGGGCGCCCCCGCCGATATCGCCGAACATCTGTTCGAGCCGTTCGTGTCGGGCAAGCCCGAGGGCAAGGGGCTGGGCCTGCCGCTGGTCGAGAAGCTGGTCAGCGACATGGGCGGGATCATCCAGTACGCCCGCGAACGTACCGGGCACAGCGAATCCACCGTCTTCCGCATCCTGCTGCCAAGGGCTCCCAAGTGACCATGTCCGGCTCCATCCTGGTCGTCGACGACGACAGCGCCATCCGCACCGTCGTCGCCGCCGCACTTAAGCGCGAGGGGCACCGGGTCACCACCGCCGCCAGCATTGCCGAGTTTCGTCGCGAATTCCGCCTTGCGCGCCCGGATGTGCTGGTGACCGACGTCGTGCTGCCCGACGGCAACGGCCTCGACCTCGTCTCCTCGCTTCTGGGAGAGCATCCCGACCTGCCGGTCATCATCTTCTCGGCCCAGAATACGCTGGCAACCGCCGTCCGGGCGACCGAGGTCGGCGCCTTCGACTATCTGCCCAAGCCGTTCGATCTCGACGCGCTGGCGCAGGCGGTGCGCGGCGCGATCGCGAAGGGGCGGCGCGGTCCTGCCGGGGCGGCCGAGGCCGAACTGATCGGCGGGCCGTCGCTGATCGGCCGCTCGCCGGCGATGCAGGAAGTCTATCGGGTCATCGCCCGGGTGGTATCGAACGACCTGACGGTGCTGGTCATGGGCGAGTCCGGCACCGGCAAGGAGCTGGTGGCCCAGGCGATCCACGACATGGGGCCGCGCAAGCGGGCGCCGTTCGTCGCGCTCAACATGGCCGCAATCCCGCGCGAACTGATCGAGGCCGAGCTGTTCGGCCACGAACGCGGTGCGTTCACCGGAGCCGCGGCACGCGTTGCCGGCAAGTTCGAACAGGCGGCGGGCGGAACCCTGTTCCTCGACGAGATCGGCGACATGCCGATGGATGCGCAGACGCGGTTGCTGCGCGTGCTCCAGTCGGGCGAGTTCACCACCGTCGGCGGCGCCCGGCCGATCCGCGCCGATGTCCGCATCGTCGCCGCGACCAACAAGGAACTGTCGACGCTGGTGGCCGCGGGGCAGTTTCGCGAGGATCTGTTCTACCGGCTGAACGTCGTGCCGATCGCGCTGCCGTCGCTGCGCGAGCGTCGCCAGGACATCGCCCTGCTGGCACGCCACTTCCTCGATCGCGCTGCCGAGGACGGCCTGCCGCGCAAGCAGCTCGACGCCGACGCGGTGGCGGTGCTCGAACGCTATGACTGGCCGGGTAACGTCCGCCAGCTCGAGAATCTGATGCGCCGCATCGCCGCGCTCAGCCGCGACGAATGGGTCGATGCCGCCGGCATCCGCCGCGCGCTGGGCGAGGCGAGCGTCCATGGCAGCGCGCCCGATGCACGCGATCCCGGGATCGAAACGGCCGTGCGCGCCCGGCTGGACCGGATCGCGATCGAGGATCCGGACGCGCTGGACGATGGCGGCCTGTACGACCGGATCATCGGCGAGGTCGAACGCCCGCTGATCGAGGCGATGCTTGCCCGGCACGGCCACAACCAGCTTCGCGCCGCGCGGGCGCTGGGCATCAATCGCAACACGCTGCGCAAGAGGCTCGACACGCTCGGCATTGACGTGGCGGGCGGCGTGAACGGCGCAGGTCGCCCGGATGGTGCTGAATAGCGACAGGTTGACGCCGATTATGTGTTTTTTCGGCCACAATCCTGTTGTAGCCATGTCACGATGGATGCTGCGACGACGCCAGTAACTGTGGAGCCACCGCAAACGAAGCGATGGTTCGCGGTTACCCCTGCGATCGAATTTGCCGTTCTGGCGCTGGCGATCGCCGTCGCCGGTGGCACCTGGGCCGTATTGTCCGGCCAGGATCAGACCGACCAGTTGCTTACCCCGCCGCTCGTGGCGCTGCTGCTGATCGCCAATCTGGCGACCTTCGGGTCGTTGATCGTGTTGATCGGCAGGCGCGTGGCGAAGCGTCGTGCGTCAGCGACGCTCGGCGGAGGCGCACTCCATGTCCGTCTGGTCGCCATCTTCTCGCTGCTCGCCGCCGTGCCGACGGTGCTACTGGCGGTCATCGCCTCGCTGCTATTCCAGTATGGCGCCGAATTCTGGTTCTCCAGCCGCACCCAGGGGATGCTCGAAAACACCCAGAAGCTGGCGCAGGAATCCTATGCGCAGCTGCTGAGTTATGTCGAGAACGAGAATGTCGCGATGGCGAATGACGTCTATCGCATGATCAACGAGGAGCGCTGGGCGACCGACAGCCAGGAGTTCAAGTCGACATTCGGGTTGGACGTGTTCCAGCGCAGCCTCGCCAATTCCATACTGTTCTCCGTCAGTCCCAAGGGTGAGATCATCACCCATGCTGTCGTCAAGAATTCGGATCGCAGCCCGGCGCTCGATATCCAGCGCAGCGACATTCAGGCAGTACTGAGCGGGAAGCAGAGTGTTACCGGCACCAATGCGCAGCGGACCTATTCGCTCACTCGGGTGCTCGGGACCGATTACCTGCTGTTTTCGACCCGGGAGATCGGCGCTGCCCAGATGGCTGGACGGCTTGAACGGGTGCGTGCCGTCTATACCGATTACGAAGCGTTGCTGACGCGCACCCGGGCGCTGCAGCTTCAGTTCAACATCGCGCTGCTGATCATATCGCTCATCGTGATTTGCATCGTCGTCGTGATCGCGCTGCGTGTCGCAGACCGGCTGGTCCGCCCGATCACCGAACTGGTCGGCGCCGCGCGCGGTGTCGCCGAGGGCGATCTGGGTGTGCGCGTGCCGGAGCCCAAGATGCAGGACGAGGTCGGCGTTCTGGCCGGCGCCTTCAACCGGATGACCGAGCGCCTGCAGGGTCAGACCAACGCGCTGGTCGCCGCCAATGCCGAGTCCGAGAGCCGACGTGCGCTGATCGAAGCGGTGATGACCGGCGTCAGCGCCGGCGTGCTTTCGATCGACGGCGCGCGACATATCCGGCTGATCAACACCTCGGCCATGGCCATGCTGCGCCAGGATGCCGGTGCTGTCGGCAAGCCGCTGGGCGCCATTGCGCCCGAGCTCGACGCGCTTCTGGACGGCAGCGACCGCGAGGCGGTGGTGCAGGTATCGCCGGGCGTCGATCCGCGCACGTTGGCGGTGAAGATCACCCGCGACGACGATGGCCAGGTGCTGACGTTCGACGACATTACCCAGCAATTGCTCGACCAGCGCCGCGCCGCCTGGTCCGACGTCGCCCGGCGTATCGCGCACGAGATCAAGAATCCGCTGACCCCGATCCAGCTGGCGGCGGAGCGGCTGCAGCGCCGCTATGGCAAGAAGATCGAGGCCGAGGACGGCACGTTCACCCGGCTGACCGAGACGATCGTCCGGCAGGTCGGCGACCTGCGGCGCATCGTCGACGAATTCTCGTCCTTCGCGCGCATGCCCAAGCCGATCTTCCGCCCGGAGTCGCTGATCGACATCGCCCGCCAGGCGATGTTCCTGCACGAGGTCGCGCATCCCGCGATCCGGTTCGAGATGGACGTGCCCGACGGCCTGCCCAACCTCGTCTCCGATCGCCGCCAGATCGGCCAGGCGCTCACCAACATCGTCAAGAACGCGGTCGAGGCGATCGAGGGACGCGGCGAGGGGGCGGCGCTGCCTCAGGGCGAGATCGTTCTGCGGATCAACGACAATGACGGGCATCGCCTGGTCCTGACGGTGACCGACAACGGCATCGGCCTGCCGGTCGAGCGCGACCGCATCTTCGAACCCTATATGACGACGCGCAGCCGCGGCACCGGCCTGGGCCTGGCGATCGTCAAGAAGATCATCGAAGAGCATTTCGGCACCATCGCCTTCACCGACCGCGAGGGCGGCGGAACGGTGGTGACCATCTGCTTCGACACCGACCTGCTCGCCACCATGGCGGGCAGCGACACCGAACCCGCCGACGGGGCCGATATACGGCCCGCGGCGCTTACCCGTGGGAACGCGAAGTCATGAGCCTGGATATTCTGGTCGTCGACGATGAGCGCGACATCCGCGAACTGGTGGCAGGGGTGCTGGAGGACGAGGGCTACGACTCGCGCGGTGCCGCCGACAGCGACCAGGCGCTCGAGGCGATCGCCGAGCGCCGCCCCAGCCTGGTCCTGCTGGACGTGTGGCTGCAGGGATCGCGGCTCGACGGGCTCGAACTGCTCGACGAGATCAAGCGGCGCGACCCGTCGGTCCCGGTGCTGGTCATCTCCGGTCACGGCAATCTCGACACCGCGGTCGCCGCGATCCGTCGCGGTGCGGCCGACTTCATCGAAAAGCCGTTCGAGGCCGAGCGGCTGCTGCTGATGGTCGAGCGCGCGACCGAGACCGAGCGGCTGCGCCGTGAAGTCGCCTCGCTGCGCGCCTCGGCCGGGCGCGGCACCGACCTGACCGGCGTCTCGGGCGCGATCAATTCGGTTCGCGCCACGCTGAAGCGGGTCGCGCCGATGGGCAGCCGGGTGCTGATCACCGGCGGCGCCGGCGTCGGCAAGGAAGTGGCCGCGCGGCTGCTCCATGGCTGGAGCCAGCGGGCCAATGCGCCGTTCATCATCGTCAGCGCCGCCCGGATGAC
The DNA here is from genome assembly GCF_039652585.1 of Sphingomonas rustica. Lineage (NCBI taxonomy): Bacteria > Pseudomonadati > Pseudomonadota > Alphaproteobacteria > Sphingomonadales > Sphingomonadaceae > Sphingomonas > Sphingomonas rustica. The sequence goes on from NZ_JBDIZK010000006.1 coordinate 103,644, forward strand.
GCCCGAGCGGGTCGAGGAGGAATTGTTCGGCGTCGAGGAAAATGGCGATCTCGTTCGTCCCGGCCTGCTCGAACAGGCGCATGGCGGCACGCTGTTCCTCGACGAGATCGCTGACATGCCGATCGCGACCCAGGCACGGATCCTGCGCGTGCTGACCGACCAGAGCTTCAGCCGGGTCGGCGGCACCCGGATCGTCAAGGTCGATGTTCGCGTCGTCTCCGCCACCTCGCGCGACCTGACGACCGAGATCGCGGAGGGACGCTTTCGCGAGGACCTCTATTACCGGTTGAACGTGGTGCCGGTCGCGCTGCCCCATCTGACCGACCGTCGCGAGGACATCCCGGTGCTGGTCGAGTATTTCGTTGCCCATTACGCCAATGAGCGCCGCGTGCCGACGCCCGAGATCGCACCCGATGCGATGGTCGCGCTGCAAAGCTATGAATGGCCGGGAAATGTCCGCCAGCTGCGCAATGTCGTCGAGCGCACCGTGATCCTCGCGCCGGGCGACCGGATCGGACGGATCGACCTCGATCTCCTCCCTCCCGAGGTGCTGGGCAAGCCGGAAACGGACAGCGGCATGGGCACCAACGCGATCATGGGCGCGCCGCTGAAGGAAGCGCGCGAATCCTTCGAGCGCGAATATCTGCGCATCCAGATCCGCCGCTTCTCGGGCAACATCTCGCGCACCGCCAGCTTCATCGGGATGGAGCGATCGGCATTGCACCGGAAGCTCAAGCTGCTCGGCATCACAGAAACGCGCGAGGAGTGACCGCAAGCCGGCGGGGCACAGGCTCGCTATACGGTCGTATAACAAGCCTGCATCGCGTCGGGTTCAGGGGGTGGCGAGCTTCATCATCGCGATGCCCGCGACGATCAGCAGCGCCGCCGCGATGCGCATCGCGCTCGCGCTTTCGCCCAGCATCACGATCCCGACGATGAAGGCGCCGACCGCGCCGATGCCGGTCCAGACCATATAGGATGTGCCGAGCGGCAGCTGCTTCATCGCCCAGCCGAGCAGGCCGAAGCTGACGAACATGAAGGCGAAGGTGGCGACGGTGGGGATCGGACGGCTGAACCCGTCCGACATCTTCATGAAGTACGCCCACACCACTTCGAACAGACCGGCGACGAACAATGCGATCCAGGCCATCCAGCCCTCCTCTTGAAAGGGCCGGGCCGTCCCGGACTTCTGCCCGCAGGATCGCGGGGGAGGGCGTGGCCTCGCATCCGCGATCTAGGCAATACGGCGCGGCGGTTCAAGCAAGCAGAGGTGGACGCAGACTGCCGGACATCCTAGATTGAGGCCGCGCGCCAGCGGTGGCGCGATCCGACGCCGGGAAACGGCGCCCAGCGGGACAGATCCCGCCAAGAACATTGGAGCCTTTCGATGGCCGAAAAACAGACTTCGCTGCAGGACCTGTTCCTGAACTCGCTGCGCCGTTCCAAGACGCCCGTCACCATGTTCCTGGTCAAGGGCGTGAAGCTCCAGGGCATCGTGACCTGGTTCGACAATTTCTCGGTCCTGCTGCGCCGCGACGGCCAGTCCCAGCTGATCTACAAGCATGCGATCTCGACGATCATGCCCTCGGGGGCGGTCGATCTTGAGGCGCTGCTCGACCAGCTCGGCGAGTATCAGGCGAAGAACCCGGTGCTGCAGGAAATCTTCCTCAACGCGGTGCGCAAGCAGCAGGAAAACGTCACCATGTTCCTGGTCAACGGCGTGATGCTGCAGGGCCAGATCGCCGCGTTCGACCTGTTCTGCATGCTGCTCCAGCGCGAGGGCATGGCCCAGCTGGTCTACAAGCATGCCGTGTCGACCATCCAGCCGGCACATCCCCTGAACCTCGCCGAGGAACAGAATGGCGAGGACTGAGTAGGTCCCCGATGAGCACCGGTTTCGAACGTGACGCCAGCGAGTTCACTCGCGGCGCAAAGGCTGTCGTCGTCTATCCCGAGATCGGGGTCAGCTCGCGCGATGCCGAGGCGCGCCTGGAGGAGACCGCCGGCCTCGCCGTCGCGATCGGCGTCGAGGTGGTCGAGAAAACCTCGTTCCGCCTGCGCCAGCCCAAGGCGGGGACGCTGATCGGCTCGGGCCAGGTCGAGGCGCTGGCGGTAACCGTGCGCGACCGCGAGCTCCAGCTGGCGGTGTTCGACGCGTCGCTCACCCCGATCCAGCAGCGCAACCTGGAAACCGCGCTGGGCTGCAAGGTCATCGACCGCACCGGCCTGATCCTCGAGATCTTCGGCGAGCGCGCCCGCACCGCCGAGGGGCGCCTGCAGGTCGAGCTCGCCCATCTCGATTACCAGGCGGGCCGGCTGGTGCGCAGCTGGACCCACCTCGAACGCCAGCGCGGCGGTTTCGGCTTCCTTGGCGGCCCGGGCGAGACGCAGATCGAGGCCGATCGGCGGCTGATCCGCGATCGCATGGCGCGGCTGAAGAAGGAGCTGGAACAGGTCAGCCGCACCCGCAGCCTGCACCGCGACCGCCGCCAGCGTGCACCCTGGCCGGTGATCGCGCTGGTCGGCTACACCAATGCCGGCAAGTCGACGCTGTTCAACCGCATGACCGGGGCCGACGTCATGGCGGAGAATCTGCTGTTCGCCACGCTGGACCCGACGCTGCGCCAGATCCAGCTGCCCGGCATCGACAAGGCGATCCTGTCCGACACGGTCGGGTTCGTCTCCGAATTGCCGACGCAGCTGGTCGCGGCGTTCAAGGCGACACTGGAGGAAGTGGTGTCGGCCGACCTGCTGATCCATGTCCGCGACATTGCCCATCCTGACACCGACGCCCAGCGCGCCGATGTCGAGAAGGTCCTGGAGGAGATCGGCGTCGACGAGACCACCCCCCGGTTCGAGGCGTGGAACAAGATCGACCTGCTCGAAGGCGAGGCGCTGGAGGACGCGCAGGTCGATGCCGGTCGCCGTGACGATGTCGTCGCGATCTCGGCCTGGACCGGGCAGGGGGTCGACGCGCTGATCACCGCCGTCGCCGCCAAGCTGACCCACGGCCATCGCCGCTTCCGCATCGAGCTGGACCCGGCGGATGGGGCAGGGGCCGCATGGCTGCACCAGCATGGCGAGGTGATCGACCAGTCGATCGAGGGCGACAAGGCGATCTACGAGGTCCGCATGGCCCCGCGCGATCACGAGCGGTTTCTGCAGCGCGGCTGAACCTCCCCTCCCGCTTGCGGGAGGGGCTGGGGGAGGGCGTGTCCTCCCCACCCAGGTGAGTGACGGGTAACAGGCCCTCCCCCGACCCCTCCCGCAAGCGGGAGGGGAGAAGTCTCACTCCTCCGCCTTAACCCGCTGCCACAGCGCTTCTTGCGCGTCGAGGTCGAGCGTCGCGAACGCCTCGCCCGCTATCGCCTCCATCGCCCGGAAGCGCCGCTCGAACTTGGCGTTCCCCGCCCGCAGCGCGGCCTCGGGATCATAGCCCAGCTTGCGCGCCCAGTTGACCACCGCGAACAGCAGGTCGCCAATCTCCTCCTCGCGCGTGTCGTCGCCAGCGGCTTCGACCTCGGCCAGTTCCTCCTCGACCTTGGCGCGGGCGTCTCCGGGGTCGTGCCAGTCGAAGCCGGTGCGCGCGGCGCGCTTCTGCAGCTTCTCGGCGCGCAGCAGGGCGGGGAGGCCCAGCGCCACGCCGTCCATCGCGCTGCTGGCCCCCTTGCGGTCGCGCTCCTCGGCCTTGATCTGTTCCCACAGATGGTGGCCGCCCGCCTCGGCGCCCTGGAAGATGTGCGGATGGCGCCGCTCCATCTTGGCGCTGATCGCGTCGATCACGTCCTGCAAGCTGAAGTCGCCAGCCTCCTCGGCCATCCGGCTGTGGAACACCACCTGGAGCAGCAGGTCGCCAAGCTCGTCCTTCAACTCGGCCATGTCGCCGCGCTGGATCGCGTCGGCGACCTCATAGGCTTCCTCGATCGTATAGGGCGCGATCGTCGCGAAGGTCTGGACCGTATCCCATTCGCACCCGGTCTGCGGATCGCGCAGCCGCGCCATGATCTCGACGAGGCGCTGGATGGAGACATGGGTCATGCGGCGGGCCTTTCGAAACACGGGATGCGGGGCTGGTATCAGCAGCAGCGGCGCGAGGCCATCGCGTGTCGATCGGGGAGGGGGCGAGGGTGCTTGCCGCGCCCCGCCGCCTCTGCCACGCACGGGCCATGCAGTCGGTCACCTTTACGCCAACCCTCCAGGACCTGATCCAGGTCTATCGGCTCAACCTGATCACCAGCTGGAAGTCGTGGCGGGTGATACGAGCCTATCTGATCGGCGCCGCAGTCGTCGGGGGCGCGGCTGCGCTGGCGGCGTGGCAGCTGAAATTCGCCCCGGTGCCGCTCGCGGCGCTGGCGGGGATCGCCTATTGGCTGGCGGCGCTGACAGGTATCTTCATCTCGGCCTATCTGCAGATGCCGCGCCGGGTGCGGCGGATCTTCGACCAGCAAAAGGCACTGCATGACGAGACGGTCATCGCATGGTCCGACAACGAGATCGTCGTAACCTCCGCGCGCGGTCACGCGCGGTTCGAGTGGCGGGACTTCACCTCGATCGTCGCGGGTCGCCATGCGATCCTGTTCCGCCAGAGCGACGCGATCTTCAATTTCCTGCCGACGCTCGTGCTGACCCGCGACCAGATCGATGAAATCCTGACCTTTGGCGGCGCGGCGGGTCAGCGGATCATCGACGGCTGAGCCCCGGACTTGCCCGATCAGATGCCCTTCGATTGGCGTGCGGAACCCGCGTCGCGCGGGCCGGGATGGGCGCAAGGTGGTGCTTTTCGCGACCGCATGGGCAGGGAAGCAATGGTCGGCGCCACCTGCAGACTGCTGCGCGCGACAATCGCCTATGACGAGAAGGGCCAGCGGCAGGGCGTATTCGCCGCGGGCGAAGCGTTTGAGGTCCGGGCGCTCTCGTCCGCTGGGCCAGCGCTGATCTACTTCGAGGGCGTCGACAGCCTGGGTGGCTGGTGCATGAGCGCCGTGCCTCCGGAAGATGTTGCGCTTATCCGATCAGGACCTGGCGAACCGCCCGATCTCGGCCAGAGTTGACACATAACTCTACATATGTCGTAATATCGCGATGATCCGCAAGCGTCAGCCTTCGAAACAGATGCTCACGCTGCTCGGCGCCATGGCGGAAGACCCGCTGGCCTGGGTTCATGGCTTTGACCTCATGAAGCGGACGGGCCTTTCGTCCGGCACGCTGTATCCGCTCCTCATCCGGATGACCGGGCAGGGGCTCGTCGAGGCCGAATGGCACGACCCCGTTCAACCGGGCCGTCCCGCACGCCATGCCTATCGTTTGACCGCCGCCGGCATCGCGCTTGCCGCTTCGGCTGCTCCGAGCGGCGCCCCATCGGGACTGTCGCTCGCGTGAGCACCGATGTGCCGCATCTGATCATGGCGCTGGCGGAGCGATGCATGCCGAATGCCCGGCTCGAATGGGGGCGGGCGATGCGCGCCGAGCACGAGCAGGCGGTACTGGACGGCAGGTCCATGAGCTTCGCGATGGGCTGCCTGGTCACAGCGATGCTGGAGATGCCGCGCCATCGCGCAGGACGGTTCGCCATCGCGATGCACGCGCTCCCGCTTGGCATGATCGTGCCGATTGCGGTGTTTCATCTGGGATGCGCGGTGTCGGGCGTCAGGCTGATACTGTCCAGCCACGATCCCTATTCCGCGAACCTTGCGGCGGGCGGTGTCGCTGGGCGCGCGGCTTCCGAGGCATATCTTGCCGCGGCGCCAGCATTGACGGTGCTGCTGCTTCTCCTCGGGCTCGCGCATCTGCGCATTGCTTGGGTGATGCTCGACGGCCAGTGGCGACGGGCAGGGGTGCTGTGGATGCTGGCGGCGGGTCTGGCCGCCGCGATCGTCGCGATCATCACCGCTATCGACTCCGGCATGCGCGGCAGCGCGATCCAGGTCGCCGCGCTGGCGATCGAGCTTGTGGCCATCCCAGTACTGGCGACGTGGCAAAGAGCCATTTCCACCGATCTCATGGAGGTTCGATGAAGACCCTGGTAGTGCTCGTCGCGGTTGGCGGCATCGGCCAATCGGTGCCGACCATGGAGGCCGCGCGTCTGATCGCCGGCTCGACCTGCTACGAGATCACCGCAGGCGGTACGGTGATCGGCACGACGAAGCAGACGATCACGGCAGCCCAGGACGACGGCAAGTCCACCTGGGACATCGTCGTGCATCAGAAGGTCGGCAACGGCGCCTTCGACATGCGCGATCATTTCGTCGTCGATCGCGAGACGCTGTTGCCGATACGCATGGACAGCCAGCGCGGCCAGGCCGGGACCGAAAAGGGCTGGCACCGGATCAGCGTGACCTATGACCGCGATCGCATCCGCGGCAGCCGACGGACTGCGGCAGGTACGGTTCCGATCGACGTTCCGCTAACCGGTCCGACCTGGGACGGAAATCTGTGGGGCCTGACCTTCGCCGCGCTGCCGCTGAAGGAAGGCGGACACTATGATGTTCCGTTCTGGCAATATGACAATGGGTTCGGCACCTTCACCGTGCGCGTCGTCGGCAGCGAGGCGGTCGATACGCCGATCGGCAAGGTCGCGGCCTGGATCGTCGAGGCCGGTCCCGATCCAGCGAAACTGGCGCGCTATCGGATTGCGAAGTCGCCACGACAGGAACTTGGCTATAGCGCGGGCGTCCACGTGCAGCGCCTGGGTGGCAGCTGCAACTGAATCCCGGTGCTTGCAGACGCGGTCAGGGAGCGAAGGGAAGCCAGTTTCGCGGCGACCCGATGGCATCGGTCTCGGCCCTGCCGCGCTAACGCGTCAGAACGATAATATACATTATGTTAAATCTGGATAGGGATTGGCGGGGTCAGCGGTCGGTTTCGTCCGCACCGGACTTCGACCGTTTCCTGGCGCCATGCGCAGCAGCGCCGGTCTTCACCGGCTCCAGCACCAGTGTGTCGCCCTCGACGCGCCAGGATTTGAGCCGCGACAGGAAGTTCATGCCCAGCACGTCGAACTCGCCGAAGTTCGGTGCGACCACGACGTCAAGGTTGCGGGTCAGCAGCGGTCCGATCTGGACCCGGTCGGCGCGGCCGCTTTGGGCCTGGATCGATCCGTTGGCGGTTTCCAGCACCACCGGCATGCGTCCGGGTTCGATCGCGGATTCGGCCGCGGTCTTTACCGAGATCGCCGTGATCGTCGCGCCGCTGTCGATCAGCATGCGGCGCTCGATGCCGTTGATCCTGACCTTTGCCCAGAAATGGCCGTCGCGGCTCATCGGGATGCGGACCGTGTCGCCCTCCACGACCTGCTTCTCCACGCCGATCCCGTCGGAGACGCGCGACAGGAATGCCGCAATCTCGCGCTGGTGGGTGAAGGCAATGAAGCCGATCAGTCCGATCGCCGCCCAGGTCAGCAGCCCCTGGACCAGGCCGCGAAGGCTGAACCCGCCCGACACCAGGCGCGCGGCGAACAGCAGCACGAGCACCGCGACGATCAGGACAAGTAGCTGATTATCCATGGCAATGCCCTAGCCTGCCGCGGCTGAACAAAAGCCGAACGGCGGGGTCAAGCCCTGCCCGCGCCACCCGCATCGATCCTGAGCACGATGTCGGAGCGCGGCCGATCGTCGCGCGGGCCGGCGTCATCGTCGGCCGGAACGCTATCCGCCGGCACGATGCCGATCGCCCGACCGATCGCATGGCGATTGTCGGCGATCAGGAACACGATGATGAAGATTCCGACCCAGATCAGGCCGAGGCGCAGCATCTTGCCCAATTGAAACCGCTGGCCCCAGAAGGCGCTGCTGACCAGCACCAGCGCGGCGAGCAGATAGACCAGCCGCATCGTATCGAACTCGGTCACAGCACAATCTCCAGCCCGTCGTGGCCGGGCTCGACGCCCGGCGGCAGTTCGGCGGCCAGCGTCGCATAGTCGAGCGAATTGTCCATATGGACCAGAACGGCGCGGCGCGGCCCGAGTTCGCCGATCCATCCCAGCGTCGCCCCGACATGCGGATGCGTGGGGTGCGGCGCATGGCGCAGCGCGTCGACCACCCACAGGTCGAGATCGCGGTAGATGCCGCGCATCTCGTTCGTCATGACATTGAAATCGGTCGCATAACCGATTGAAGTACCGTGACTTTCGAACCGGAGCCCGGCTGAGGTGATCCCGCCATGCGGCTGATCCGCGACCCGCACTGTGATATCGCCGATCGTCAGCGCGTCGGGCAGCTCGGCGCCGTCTACGGTCGCCTCATATCCGCCGCGGCCGAAAAAGGCATAGGCGAAGCGGGTGCGAAGCTGGTCGAGCGTGAACGGCCGGGCAAAGCCGGGGATCGCCCTGCCCGTGTGATGCGCGACCTGACGCAGATCATCCATGCCGTGGAAGTGATCGGCATGGTCGTGGGTCCAGATCACCGCGTCGAGATCGATCGTGTCGGCGGCGAGCAACTGCTCGCGCATGTCCGGGCTGGTGTCGACGAGGATGCGGGTCGTGTCGGTCGAGATCAGGATAGACGCGCGGCTGCGACGATTGCGCGGATCGGCGGGATCGCAGGCGCCCCAGTCATTGCCGATGCGCGGGACGCCGGACGAGGTGCCCGAGCCGAGGATGCGGAGTTTCATATGAGCGCAACCTTCGAGAGGACAGGCCCTCCCCTAGCCCCTCCCGCAAGCGGGAGGGGGACTGGGTGCGCTTGGGTCATCCGCGGGTCTTGTTGAAGAGCGTGTGGAAGTTCTGGCGGGTAACCTCCGCCAGATCTTCGGCTTTTTCGCCGCGCAGTTCGGCAAGGAAGCGGCAGGTGTCGGCGACGAAGGCAGGTTCGCCGGTCTTGCCGCGATGCGGGACGGGCGCGAGGAACGGGGCGTCGGTTTCGATCAGCAGCCGGTCGAGCGGCAGCCGCGCCGCGGTGTCCTGCAGGTCCTTGGCGTTCTTGAACGTCACGATGCCCGAGATCGAGATATAGAGGCCGAGGTCCAGCGCGATGTCGGCAAAGGCGGCGCTCGCGGTGAAACAATGGATGACGCCGGGAAAGGCCCCCTTCCCCATCTCCTCACGCAGAATCGCCGCCGTGTCGTCCTCGGCATCGCGGGTGTGGATCACGATCGGCAGCTGCAGCGCGCGCGAGGCGGCGATATGCGAGCGAAAGCTGGCGCGCTGGCGGTCGCGGTCCGAATGGTCGTAATAATAGTCGAGCCCCGTCTCGCCGATACCGACGACGCGCGGATGCCGCGCGCGATCGACCAGCTTGGCGGTGTCGACATCGGGATGCTGGTCCGCCTCGTGCGGGTGGATGCCAACCGTAGCCCAGACATCCGCCTCGCGCTCGGCGACCGCCAGCACATCGTCCCACTCGCTCTCGCGGGTGGCGATGTTCAGCATCGCCTCGACACCGGATGCACGGGCGCGGGCCAGCACCTCGGGCTGCGCCTCGGCCAGGCCCTTGTAGTTCAGGTGACAGTGACTGTCCGCGAGCCTCACTTTTCCTCCGCCGTGCCGAGTTCCAGACGAGGGAAGATGGGGCTTGGCGCGGTGATGTTGAAGGTGCCGGTCGCCGGATCATGGCCCAGCTGCGCGATCAGCTTCGCCGACGATCCCGGAACGACCGGCTGGATCGTCAGCGCCAGCCGGTGAATCGCCTTCAACAGCGTCGAGAGTACGGCATGCATCCGCTCGGCATCGGTCTTGCGCAGCGCCCAGGGTGCCTGGACGTCGATATACTGGTTACAGGCGAACACGCCGGTCATCCAGCTTTCGATCCCCTGGCTCAGCGCCAGATCCTCGAACGCCTTGCCGAAACCGGCACAGGCGGCATCGACCTCGGCCAGCAGCGCGTCGTCCGCCGGCTCTGAGCGGCCGGCCTCGACCTTGCCGTCCAGGTTCTTGGCGATGAAGGCACAGACGCGCTGGCCGAGATTGCCGAAGCTGTTCGACAGGTCGGCATTGGCGCGGGTGACGATCGCCTCGTCGCTGAACGTGCCGTCATTGCCGAAGCTGACGTCACGCAGCAGGAAATAGCGCAGCGCATCGACGCCGTAGAGCCGCGCCAGCTCCATCGGATCGACGACATTGCCGACCGACTTCGACATTTTTTCCCCGCGGTTCAGCAGGAAGCCGTGGCCGAACACCTGTTTCGGCAGCGCGAGCTTCGCCGACATCAGGAAGGCGGGCCAATAGACTGCGTGGAAGCGGACGATGTCCTTGCCGATCAGGTGCAGGTCCGCCGGCCACCATTTCTCCATCGCGGCGGCATCGTTCGGATAGCCCGCGCCGGTCAGGTAGTTGGTCAGGGCATCGACCCAGACATACATGACATGGCCGGGCGATCCCGGGACGGGCACGCCCCAGTCGAAACTGGTGCGGCTGACCGACAGGTCGACCAGCCCGCCCTCGACGAAGCGCATGATCTCGTTGCGGCGCGAGTCCGGGCGGATGAAGTCTGGCTGGGCCGCATAGAGGTCGAGCAAGGGCTGCTGATATCTGGAAAGGCGGAAGAACCAGGTCTCCTCGGCGGTCCACTCGACCGGCGTGCCCTGGGGCGACAGTTTCTGGCCGCCCTCGCCCTCGACCAGTTCCTTCTCCTCGTAGAACGCCTCGTCGCGGACCGAATACCAGCCCTCGTAGCGATCCAGATACAGGTCGCCGGCATCCGCCATCGCCTGCCAGATCGTCTGGCTCGCGGCGTGATGATCGGGTTCGGACGTACGGATGAACCGATCATAGGAAATGTCGAGAGCATCGGCCATCTCATGGAAATAGCTCGACATTTCATCCGCAAGCTCACGCGCGGTCATGTCGCGGTCGCGCGCGGTCTTGACCATTTTCAGGCCATGCTCGTCGGTGCCGGTCTGGAAGCGGACCTCGCGGCCCTGGTCCCGCTGGAACCGGGCGATCGCGTCGGCGGCGATCATCTCATAGGCATGGCCGATATGCGGCCGGCCATTGGGATAGTGGATCGCGGTGGTGATGTAATAGGGTCGGGACATGCGCGCGCTGTAGGGGAAGTCGGGGGCACGAGTCACCCCTCTGCCCCCAGCAAAATCAGGGTCGGCCCAGCCGCGCGATCAGCCCGCCCATCTCGAACACGGTTCCGCTTGCGTCCAGCGACAGGCCCTGCGCAGCCCCGGCCAGATTGCGGGCGGCGGCATAGGCATCGAGAGCGACGCGCAGCGGCTCCCCCGACAACATCCGTGCGCGTTCGGCGATGAAGCTGGGTGCGCGTTCCAGGAACGCTTCGTAGCGCGGCTGAGCTGCCTTGAGCCCGAGCAGCCGGGACAGCCGGGACCGAACCGCGTTCGACGGGTCGCCCGTGGTGGCAATCAGGGTCATGTCCGCCTCGAGCGCGGCAAGATCGAGGCCGGCAAAGCCCAGCGCGCGGCCGGGGGACCCTTCCCCTGCCCGCACCAGCGCGTCGATCTCGCTTGCGGTCGCATCGGGCAGTTCGGCGCGCAGGATCGGCGCGACCTCGGCCGCGGTCAGCGGATCGAAGCGCAACAGCCGGCAGCGCGAGCGGATGGTCGGCAGCAGGCGTCCCGGCGAATGGCTGACCAGCAGGAAGATCGTGCCCTGGGGCGGCTCCTCCAGCACCTTGAGCAGCGCGTTGGCGGCGCCCGGGCGTTCGACCTCGTCGATCGAATCGATCACCACCACGCGGCGCTCCGAAAAGCTCGGCTTGGTCGCGAAGCTGGCGATCAGCTGGCGGACCTGGGCGATCGGGATCGACCGCGCCAGCCCCTGGTCGGGCTTGTCGGCATCCTTGGGCAGCCGGCGCATCTCGCGATAATCGGGATGCGCGCCCGATGCGAACAATTGCGCGGTCTGGCTGGTGTCGGGGATATTCCAGCCGGGCGAGAGCCGATCCGGCTCGGCGCCTTCGGCCAGCATCCGCCGGGCCGCCATCCGCGCGAAGCTGGCCTTGCCGACGCCCTCGGGGCCGGCGAGCAGCCAGGCATGATGCAGCGCGCCCGACGCCATCGCGGCGGCCAGCGCGGCGCGCGCCGCTTCGTTGCCGATCGGATCGGTCATCATCGCCTCATCGACCGGACCCGGACGCCGTGACGGTGCCGGGTCCGCGGTGTCGCATCAAAGCCCGAACATGCCCCAGAAGCCCAGCCAGGCGCGGCGGAAGAAGCCCGCCTCGGCAACATCGGCCTCGGCCACCAGCGGCAGCGTCTGCGGACCGCCATCGGCGGTGGCGATCACCAGGTCGGCGACATGGTCGCCCGCCTTGATCGGCGCCTTGATCGGCCCGGTATAGACGATCTTGCCCTGCATCGCCGGGCTGGTGCCGCTGGGCACGGTGATCGCCAGATCCTTCGGCGCCACCAAGCCCACCAGGGCCGACCCGCCGCCCTGGACTTCCGCATCGCCGACCTTGCGACCCTTCGCGACCACCTTGTGCGGGGTCCAGGCGCGGAAGCCCCAGTTCATGAACTTCACCGATTCGGATGCACGGCCGTTATAGGAGTCGAGCCCGGCAACGACCATGACGAGGCGGCGGCCATTCTGTTCGGCCGAGCCGGTGAAGCCATAGCCGGCCTCTTCGGTATGACCGGTCTTCAGGCCGTCCGCGCCCGCGACCACGCCCAGCAACGGATCGCGATTGTCCTGCTTGATGACCTGTCCGGTGCTCAGCGTGCGGGTATAGTTATGCTGGCTGTAGAACTGCTTGTAGAGCTGCGGATGGTCCTGGATCGTCGCCTGCGCCAGCTTGGCCAGGTCGCGCGCGGTCACGAAGGTGCGACCTTCGTCGGGCCAGCCGTTGGAATTGCCGAAATGGCTGTTGGTCAGGCCCAGCTTCTTGGCCTGCTGGTTCATCAGCTCGGCAAAGGCGGGCTCGGTACCCGAAATCCCCTCCGCCAGCACCACGCAGGCATCGTTCCCCGACAGGGTGACGATGCCGTACAGCAGTTCCTGAACGCTCACCTGCTCGCCGGTTTCCAGGAACATCGTGGATCCCGCCTGCGGGCCATGCCATTTGCGCCAGGTCTCGGGCGCGACGGCGAACTTCTGGTCGAGCTTCAGCTTGCCCTGCTTGATCAGGTCGAAGGCGACATAGACGGTCATCATCTTGGCCATCGATGCCGGCGGAATGCGGCGATCGGCATCCTTGGCGAACAGGGTCGCGCCCGATGACAGGTCGACCATATAGGCAATGGGCGCCGGCGTGTCGAAGACCGGCCCGGCCGCCTGGAGCGGCATGGCCAGCGAAACGGCAATCAGGGACGCAGCGGCGAAATACTTCTTCATGGAGGTCTCGAATCCAACGCAGTCGGGGGTTTCGACGACCTTCCTAGGCGGTGATCACCGCCGGGTGAAGACCCGTGCGTCGCCGAAACCGGCCTGAGCGGCGCGCGCACGGCCGCGGCCCGCCTCGGCTGCGGTGGCGAACGGCCCCAGCTGGACGCGGTTCAGCCCGCCGCCCGGCGTCACGAACCCGCCCAGCCGACGCGCCAGCGCCTGTGCATTGGCGGCGTTCGAAAGCGCCGCGACCTGGACATAATAGCGCCCGCCGCGCGCCGCCGGAGCGGTGCTGCGCGCGGGTGCGGATGTGGGCGCCGTCCCGCGCGTGGATTGCTGGACATAGGCGCGCACCGGCTGACGTCCGGTCGTCGCGGGTGCCGGCGGAGCGGCGCGGGTTTCGTCGGCCAACTGGCGGCGCAGCGCGTTCAGCAGCACCGGCGGCGTATCGGGCCGCTCGCCCGCCGGCCTGCCCGCAAAGAGCGCGGCCTGGTCGCCCGCGGTCGGGGTCGAGCGGCGCACGCGCACCGCAACCGTGTCGCGCGTCGCGCCCAGCAGCCGGGCGGCGGCGGGCGACAGCTCGATCAAGGGGGCGGGCTGCGTTGCGGGCTGGCCCGACGTGCCGGTGACCAGCACCAGGATCGTCTTTCCGGTGTCGAGCGAGGTGACCTCGACAAAACTTCCCTCGGCCAGGGTCGGGCTGAGCGCAACCACCGCGCCGGCGGTCGCCTCGCCGCCCTCGACCGGGCGGATCGCCGCCTGTCCGACCCGGTCATAGCGGTCGCTGCCGCGCGAGGAAGCGGCGGGACCGGCGGCGCCCAGCGTCGGGTCGCGCCAGCCATCCTGCGCTGGTGCCGGTGCCGATGCTGGACGGGTGCCAGGCCGCGAATAGCTGGTCCCCGCGGCGTCCTGCCCCGGCTGAGCGCGGACCGGCTCGGCCCAGGGATCATAATCGTCGACCGGCGCCGAAGCCGCGATCGGCGCGAGCGAAGGCTCGCCGGACCCGGCAGCTGCGGGCTGCGGGGGCGGCGCGGATGCCGCGCGGGGACCATAACCATAGCCGCCGCCACAGGCGGACAGCATCAGACTGGCAGCAAGAATGCTAGCGTTCGACCTCATCGGCGAGCAGGCCTACCGACAAAGCGTAAAAATTTGAGCAATTATAATCGAGGATCACGCGATAATTTCCGGTGAGCAGATAGGCGGTCTTTCCCGGGCCATCGGGCTCGAGCAGCGTCGCCTGGATCCGCTCGTCCGGCCAGGACCGGCCGATCGGCACGATCCCCATCGCCCGCCATTCGGCCAGCGACTTCCACTGGCTGTGCCGCTCATGCACCCGCGGGCATCGCGGCGAGGTGACCTTACCGCCGATCGCCGCGCGGTTCAGGCCCGCCGGAACGCTGACCGCGAAGCCCCAGGGCTGGCCCGGGCGCCAGCCGGCATCGACGAAGTAGTTGGCGATAGAGGCGAGGGTGTCGGGCTCGCTGGTCCAGATATCGGCCATGCCGTCGCCATCGCCGTCGCGCGCGGTGCGCAGATAGACCGAGGGCAGGAATTGCGGCCCGCCAAACGCCCCTGCCCAGCTGCCGACCAGCTTCTCGCGGGGCACGCCGCGGTCGATCATCTTCAGCGTGGCGATGAATTCGCCCGCGAACAGGCTGCGCCGGCGCCCCTCATAGGCAAGGCTGGCCAGCGCGCGCGGCAGGTCGAAATTGCCCATCACCCGCCCGTAATTGGTCTCATGGCCCCAGATGGCGACCATGATCGATTCGGGCACGCCGGTCTCGCGCTCGATGCTGGCCAGGCGCGGGCGCTGCCGCTGATAGGCGGCACGGCCGCGCGTGATCCGCGATGCATCGACATGCTTCAACCGATAGGGCTCGAACGCCGGGATCCGGGCGTTGGGGCTGGTCTCGGGCTGTTGCCGGTCCAGTTCGACCACGCGCGCATTATAGGTCAGCGTCGGGATGACCATGTCGATCGCCCGCCGGCTGACCCCCGCCGCCGCCGCCTCGCGCGCCAGCTGGGGCAGATAGGCCTGGAACCCCGCCTCGCTCAGCGGCGCGCTCTGCTGCGCCTGGACGCAGGACGGCAGCGCCACCGTCGTCATTACCGCCAGGGTGACGGCCCCCAATCCACGCAACGCAACACCGAATTTGAGCATGTCGGGCATAGTGACACAGCGATTCCCGCGGATGAAGCCCCCGATGGATCGTTTCATCAACAATTCTGCCCGCTTGCGCTCACCCCCTCCCCCGCGCTAGCGCACGCGCCAACGGAAGAGTGGCCGAGTGGTTTAAGGCAGCGGTCTTGAAAACCGCCGTGGGTGCAAGCTCACCGTGGGTTCGAATCCCACCTCTTCCGCCAGCGCTGCCCTACCTACTAGGAAATTGAAAACCTATGAGCGGACCGCCGTCTGTCTTTATCTCTTACTCGTGGGACAGCGACGAGCATAAAGTATGGGTCCGGGAATTAGGCGAGCGCTTGGTGCTAAATGGCGTCCAGGTGAAGCTTGATCAGTGGGACTTGGTGCCGGGTGATAGTCTCACGCACTTCATGGAAAGCCAAATTGACGCCTGCGATTTCGTCCTAGTTGTCTGCACACCCAGTTATGCCAGGAAATCGATCTCCCGATCTGGGGGCGTTGGTTACGAGCAGCAAATTATATCGGGAAGCCTTGCGAGCGGCGTCGAACGCAGGAAATTTATTCCGCTCGTTCGAGACGGCGAAATGAGGGCTGGCCCGGAATTTGCCATCCCACCTCATTTTCAAGGCATTCTTGCGATAGACATTCGAGGGCCAAATGGTCTGGATAGTCAGCTTGAGAGTTTGCTTCGTGCGATCTTCAAAGTGCCTGCCGCCGCTGCGCCCGCTCTCGGGCGCCCCCCAGCTTTTGTTCAGGAGGCACAAACTGGGAGCGTCTCCGACAAGCCTGACAAGCCTGCGCGACTGTCTATGATCGAATTTGACGGCTGGCAATTGATCAGCGGTGTTGCGATGAACGAGCAATACCCGAATACATTCTCTATTCCGACAGCTGAACAGCGTGCAAAAGTAGTGCCGTCAGATTTCGTGAAACTTAGCTTTGAAGTGGGTGCATACGACCCAGAGGAAGAAGATGCTGTAACGACGCTTGGCGAGAGGATGTGGGTTGAGGTCAAGGGCGCCTACGGTCCCTACTTGTGGGGCACACTCTCAAACCTACCAACGTTTGACGGGGCAGAAATCGGACTCGAATTTGGGTCTGAAATTGTGTTCTTGCCTGAACACATAATCGACATTGCCAGTGCGGAACAGCAAGCGCGAGACGAAGCTGACATGTTAGTGCGGAAGAAAGCCGCGAAGGATCCCGAATAATTAGTTAGGGCTGCAGAAATCGCGTACATCCTGTCTCTACAGACCTTAGCGTGGACGCACACGAATGAGTTCTGGAGCAGGCTATAACCGCACCTATGACTATGCCAGCGATTGGTCACGGTAACATAAATCAAGGCGGGATCTCGGATGTTGGCGCTGAACTTGACCGATTGGCTTTCAAGGAAGTCTATTGAGGCTTGAGCCGCACTGCGAGAGGAGCACGCGCTCTCACACGCCCGCCGGCAACCCCATCAGCATCTCGTCCAGCATCCGCTCATGCCGCGTCTCCGCCTCGGCGATCGCGGCGCAGCGGGCTTTCCACGCCAGTCGCCGACCCGGCGTATCGGGCTCGACCCGCATCCGCAGGATCTGACGATACGCAGGCGCTTGGTGGTGGCGCAGCAGCGGCACGATGCGGCCTGCGCCGTCGTCGGTGATACGGTCCGCGGGCAGCCGCTCGAGCAGGCGGACGCCGGCCGTGGTCATAGCGTCCACCGCGGCGCGGGCGTCGGGGCTGTCGCTGCCATCGTCGGCGCCGAAGGGCAGGATCGGTTCGGCATCGAGCGACTGGCCGTCGAACAGCCAGCCTTCCTCCCACACCGCGCCGATCCGCGTCAGCAGGGTGATCCGCGCCCAGAAGCTGCGCCAGGGTTCCTCGGCCTCGGCTTCGCAGTGCGCTTTGGTCCAGCTCCCCCCGGCGAGGCGGAAGATGCCCGACCGGAGGCTCCACAGGTGCCAGCTTCCGACCGCGCCGGCCAGCGCGCTGTCTTGCTCTCCGGCCTGGACGAGCCCGCCGCGATAGGCATGGATCGGCACGCCGTGCGTCGCGTCGGTCGCCACCAGTCCGTACAGGTCGATCAGCATCCGCAGCGCCAGCGGGTCGCCCGTCTCGCGCACCCGGCGCAGCACCGGCGTTTCCCCCGCCAGCCCGGTGACCAGCGCGACCGGCAGGAAGATCGCATCGGCATCGCGGTCCAGCCCGGGAAGGTCATAGACCGGGCGCAGCTTCGTCCAGCCCGCGCTGCGCGCCACCAGCCCGGCCGCGATCAGCTCGTCGATCGCCTTTCGCGCGCGCGGCTTGCCGATTCCGAGATGCGTCTCGCACGCCTTGGCCGACCAGCGGGTGCGGGCATGGCCGCTGCCGGTGCCCGCCAGCAGCACCAGCCATACCAGCGCGAGCGTCATCCGGTTGCCCGTCTCCGCCTGCCACACCCGTTCCCACAAATCGCGGCCGAGGACGAAGAAACATCCTCCCGTCCCGGCCCTTCTCCCGCCGCCACTTCCCTTCCCCTCGCCCATCGCACCGTTCCGCATTCGCCCGGACCCGGCCAGTCGACCCCATCAAGGCGGTCAAGGTCCTCAAGGCGACCAAGGAGATAGAAGAGGGAATCCAGTTTCCGTTGCGGAGCGCACAGTCGTGCGGGGAATGACGATGGGTGCGATGGATTTGCGGACGAGCGTTGCGGTGGGAATTGCGCGCCTCGTTGCGAAGCATGCCCCCGCCCGACGCGATCCGTCACCCCGGCCGGAGTGCCGGGGGGGCTACCCGTCCTCCATCCCACAGCCCGGAGGTGAGCCACCACAGCCGGGGCACGATCGCGTCTCGGCGGGCACCTCGTGTCCGCGATGCGCCGCACGGTGGACCGCGGCATTGCCGCCGGGGTGACGGGGCGGACGGCACAACCGCCACGATACGCTAACCGCCGCCGACCGCCGAACACCGGAGACGGGACAAGGACGGGACACCAACGGGACGGTCCCGGGACATCCGCGGACGCGCGAGTCCCCGCCCCGGACTGTGCGCCTCGCTTGAACCCACAACGCGATGCGCTACGGGCCAGCCGTGCTGGTGGTTCAGACGATCCGCAGACTGGGCGGCGACGTCAGCCAGACCGCATCGGCGGGCACGACGCTGCGGCTGGGCATCGCGCGGCCAGGGTGCCCGACGATCCGAATTGATCCAGCCGGATCGCCCGGGCACAGCGACCATTTGCCAAACATCCGCGGCACCTATATGGCTGGTATCGCGGGCAATACTGTAGTCGGCGTTAACCAAAAATTAACCACAGCAATCGATATCAGGCGCCGTCTGACGTGGTTCTCGCGAATCGCGTCGGCAACTATCTGGTCACAGCGATAACGTCTGGGCCGCTCGCAAACGGTTGGGTCGCAATGTCGTATATCAATAGTGAGGAACTGCTCGCGCAGGCCGCGCAGCTGCGTTCAATGGCGTCCGGCGATGCCGCCGCCGATCTGAAACTCGCACTGACGGAAATGGCGGATCGCTACGAGCGACGCGGGAGGGCTGCCCGCCAGGCGGGTAGCTGAACGCCGCGGATTCCCGGGCGATTTCGGCGTGATCAGACCGGTTGGCCGTTTATCTTGAACCGGCAGGCGGATGCGCTACGGGAAGCCGTGCTTCGCTCGCTCCCGCCCCTGCCCAGCTGGTCCGCCGCGCTGATCGCCGCCGTGATCGGGTTCGGCGGCACGGTGGCGCTGGTGGTGCAGGCGATCCGCACGCTTGGCGGCGACGTCACCCAGACCGCGTCGGCGGTCACGGCGCTGTGCCTGGGCATCGCGCTGGCCGGGGCGCTGCTGTCGTGGCGGTTGCGCATGCCGGTGGTGCTGGCCTGGTCGACGCCCGGCGCGGCGCTGCTCGCGGCGAGCGCGCCGGGGATGGCGTGGCCGGTCGCGGTCGGCGCATTCGCCGTGGCAGGCGCGCTGACGGTGGTGCTGGGCCTGCTGCCCGCGCTGGGACGCCTGGCCGAGCGGATTCCGGCATCGGTGGTCTCGGCGATGCTGGCCGGGGTGCTGCTGCCCTTCTGCCTCGGGCTGTTCCGGGCCGCGGGGGTCGATCCGCTGCTGGTCGCGGCGATCGTAGCGGTGTTCCTGATCGCGCGGCTCAGGGCGCCGCTCTATGCGCTGCTGCTCGTGCTGGTCACCGGGATCGTCCTGACGCTGGTGCGCGGCGACATGGCCGCGCTGCCGCACGGGCCGCTGTTCGGCACGCTTTCGCCCGTCATGCCCGCGCTCGACCTGCGCGCGATGATCAGCCTCGCGCTGCCGCTGTTCCTGGTCACCCTGGTCTCGCAGAACCTGCCGGGGCTCGTCGTCCTGCGCAGCGCCGGATATGCGCCGCGACCGGCGCCGCTGCTGATCGGCACCGGGATCGCCAGCGTCGCGGTGGCGCCCTTTGGCGGCCATGCGGTCAACCTGGCGGCGATCACCGCGGCGATCTGTACCAGCCAGGATGCGCATCCCGATGCCCGGCGGCGCTGGACGGTGGGGCTGATCTATGCCGGCTTCTATCTCGTGCTGGCGGCGTTCGCGCCCGCGCTGGTTCGGTTGTTCCTCGCGCTGCCGCCGGCGGCGATCGCGGCGCTGACCGGTGCGGCGCTGATCCCGGCGTTGATCGGATCGATCGAGACGATGCTGGGCGTGCCCGAAGAGCGCGACGCGGCGATCGTCACCTTCCTGGCGGCGGGATCGGGCCTGGCGCTCTGGGGGCTCGGCTCGGCTTTTTGGGGGCTGGTCGCGGGTTTCTTCGCACTGGGCACGAAGGCGGTACTGCGCCGGCGCTGACCGGTCAGTGCACCGCCGCCTCGATCGCGTCGAGCAGACAGTCGGGATCGATCGGCTTGGTCAGGAACGCCAGCGCGCCGCCGGCCAGCGCCTGATCGCGCGCGGCTTCGGTCGGGAAGGCGGTCATCAGGATCAGCGGGTTCGGCCAGCCGCGGCGCAGCATCTCAGCCTGCAGCTCGAGCCCGTTCATGCCGGGCATGTGCAGATCGGTGACGATGCAGGCCAGACCCGCCTGATCGCCGCAGTCCAGCAGGTCCTCGGCACTGGAAAAAGCGCGCGTGGTCATGCCGACCGATCGCATCAGGCTGTCGAGGCTGCCGCGCACGCCGGCGTCATCGTCGACGATGGCGATGACTGAAGATGAAGACACTGGCGATACTCCTGGATACGCGGCACGGGTCGTGGAAGGGGACGGGAACGGCATCACGCCGATGGGGCGAAGCGGTGGATGGTCGCGTCGCGCACGCCCAGCGCCTCCGCCATGCGCACCAGATCGGCCAGCGACTGCGCCTCCATCTTGCGCATCACATTGCCGCGGTGGATCTTCACGGTGATCTCCGACAGGTCGAGCCGGGCCGCGACCTGCTTGTTCATCAGGCCGGTGACGACCAGGCTCATCACCTCGCGCTCCCTGGGGGTCAGCCGATCGTGATGCTCGCGCAGCTTCGCCACGCCGGCGCCTTCCGCGCGGCGGACGCGATCCGCCTCGATCGCCCGGTCGACCGCCTCGAGCATCTGATCGTCGCTGAACGGCTTGGGCAGGAAGTCGAGCGCACCGGCGCGCATCCCGCGCACGGTCATCGGGATGTCGCCATGCCCGGTCATCAGCACGACCGGGATCGCCATGCCCAGCTCGACAAGCCGTTCCTGGAAATCCAGGCCATTCTCCCCCGGCAACCGCACGTCGAGCACCAGGCAGGCCGGGCCCGCAGGCACGCCGGCGGCGACGAAGGCATCGGTGCTGTCGAACAGGGCAACCTGCATCCCGGTCGAGCGGAACAGGCTGCCCAGCGATCCGCGCACCTCCGCATCGTCATCGACGATGCACACGGTTGCTGCGACTGAGCGGTCGGAGGTCATGCGGCTTCTCCCTGGGGCAGGCGGTCGAGGATCGGCAGACGGAAGCGGAAGGTCGCGCCGCCCTCGGGATTGTTGATCGCGGTCAGGCTGCCGCCATGCTGCTCGACGATAGAGCGGCAGATCGACAGGCCCATGCCCATCCCGTCGCTCTTGGTGGTGAAGAACGGGCGGAACAGGCGCTCCGGCTCGCCGGCGATGCCCGTGCCGCAATCGCGCACCTCGATCGTGACCAGCGGCCCGTCCGCCGCGGCGCGGACGCTCAGCGCGCGCCGTTCGGCATCGACCTCGCCCATCGCCTGCACCGCATTGAGCAACAGGTTCATCAGCACCTGCTGCACCTGGATCCGGTCGCCCGCGACCGCAGGCAGCGCCGCCGGAATGTCGAGGGTCAGCGCGACGCGGTTCGCGCCGATCTCGCGGTCGAGCAGGGCGACGGTCTCGTCGACGATCGCGGCAAGATCGATCTCGCCATGCCGCGGGTCGGCCTTGCGCGACATGCGGCGGACGCGGTCGATCACGTCGGCGGCGCGCAGCCCGTTCGACACGATATGGCCGAGGCAATCGGAGACTTCGGCCGCGCCCGGCGCCTCCTGCTTCAGCCAGCGCTGGCCCGACTTGGCATAGGTGACGATCGCCGACAGCGGCTGGTTGACCTCATGCGCGATCGATGCCGCCAGCTGGCCCAGCGTCGTCATCCGCGCGACATGGGTCAGCTCCGCCTGCGCCTCGACCAGCCGCGCCTGGATGCGGTTGCGATCGGTCACGTCCAGCGCCATCACCAGTACCCGCGTCCAGGCATCGTCGCCGGGCGGCAAGGTGACGCGCAGCACCACGTCGAACGGTTCGCCATCGGCGCGCAGGAAGCGCGTCTCGCGCTCGACCAGCGTCTCTCCCGCCAGCAGCGCGGTCAGGATCTGCCTCAGCGTCGCGACGCCTTCCTCGGTATGATGCGCGACGGTCAGCGACCCGACCAGATCCTCGCGCGACGCCAGCCCGAACATCTGCGCCGCCGCGCGATTGGCGTCGCTGACGCGCGACTGATCCGCCACGATCCGGGCAAAGCCGTCGTCGAGCGGCAGTCCCTGGTCGATCAGGTCGAGGGCGATGCGCCAGTCGACTTCCATGATCGGAAAGCCGGCGGCGTTGAAGATCGAACGATAGCGCAGGTCCGAACGGCGGCGCGCCTCGGCGGCGCGGCGCTGTTCGGTCAGATCGGCGCTGGTCTCGATCACCCCGATCGCCCTGCCGGCAGCGTCGTGCCGCGCGAGCCAGCGGCTGGCCAGGACGATGCGTTCGCCGTTCTTGCGCACCCGGCTGATCTCGCCGGACCAGCCGCCGCCGGACGGCATGGTCGCGGCCGGGTCACCCTGCCCGTCCATCCGCGTCTGCAGCACCTCGCCGGACCGCCGGCCCAGCACCTCGTCCCGGCGCCAGCCATAGAGACGCTCGGCGCCCTCGTTCCAGTAGAGGATCCGGTCGTCGGCATCGCGGATGATGACGGTGTCATGGGTCAGTTCCAGCGTCCGCGCCTGTTCGGCCAGCGTGTCGCGCGCGGTCCGGTCGCGCACCGACAGGGCGGTGGTGATGCCGATCGCGGTCAGGCTGACCACCAGCCGCATCGCGGCGCCGTCCAGCGGCTCGTCCCAGTGGCTCAGCGCATAGCCGAGCAGCGCCAGCAGCGCGCAGGCCACCCCCGCGGCGACCACCGGATCGCGTCGATTGAGCCGGGCGACCAGGAGCACGACGGCGGTGTAGAGCACCGCGACCGCGCCCTGGAGCGGACTGATCACGTCGAGTGCGAAGATGCCGATCGCCATCAGTCCCGCCGCGGCGATTTCCCACCGCACCGGCCATCCCGTCCCGCTCATCGCCGCTCCCCGCCAGGGTCTGGCCCAGCTCGTCCAGACGGGCTCGACGCTGGAGGATTCGTCCCGATTCCGCAACCGCCGGAGCGGCGGCGGCATGTCCGGCCGCCCATTCGGCCCATATTGCGGGACCGGTCCGCTCATGGCCGGCCGGAGATCAGGACGAAGCGGGTGCCGGGCCGGGCGTCCTGCCAGCAATGCGCCGCGTTCAGCCGTGCGGCCATCAGGTCGATCAGCCGCGACCCCATGCCGCTGCCCCGGGTCGCCCCGTCGCCCCGGCCATGGCCGCGATCCTCCACCTGAAGGCGGTAGCCGCCGAACGGCATCGCGTTCAGCGTGATGCGGATGTCGCCGTGCGTGTCGGGGGCATAGGCATATTTGCAGGCATTGGCGACCAGCTCGGACACCAGCACGCCGATCGCATTGGCCGTGTCGGGCGGCACCGCGACCGCGTCGGCGCCCACCAGGACCCGCCGCGCGGCCGCGCCCTGCCCGCATCCCTGCTCCAGATCGGCGGCCAGTTCCTCCAGGTAATCGCCAAGCGCGACATGGGTTGCGGCATGGCTGCGGTACAGATGACGGTGGACGTTGGCGATCGCGCCGATCCGCTGGCCGGTCATCTGCAGCACCGCGCGGGCATGCGGGTCGATCACCGCCCGTGCCTCGACCGAAACCATCGCCATCACCAGCTGCAGGCTGTTGGCGATGCGGTGGTTCATCTCGTCCGCCGCGCTCGGATCGCCGATCGGCGGGAGGACCACCACGTCTCCGGTCGTCGATGGGGTGAAGCCGTTCGTCATGCGCATCGCCTGGCCCTTCTGCCTGCCGCCGGGACGGTGGGGATGCGCCCTTTATCCGCCGATGCCGGGCGAGCGACTATCATACTCAGGTTTGGCGCGACCCGGCATTGGGTTAGACTTTGATATGATAGTCATGGAGGATCGGAGCGGTTTGGATAGGGCATGCACTGCTTCAGGAGGACGCGATGACCGGTTGCCGCCACAGCATGACAATTACCGACGTGACGCCCAGCGCGAAGGGGTGCGAGGACTGCCTGAAGATCGGCAGTCCGTGGCTGCACCTGCGGATCTGCCGCAGCTGCGGGCATGTCGGCTGCTGCGACCAGTCGCCGCATCGCCACGCCCGCGCGCATTTCGATGCGACGCGCCACCCGATCATCGAGGGCTATGACCCGCCCGAAGGCTGGGGCTGGTGCTATGTCGACACGGTCGAGGTCGACCTGCCCGACCAGACCCCGCAATGGGGCCCGATCCCGCGCTATTACGAAGGGTGAGCCTGCGGCACTGGTGATCGCCCTTCCCCGGTCCCATCTGGGCGCTGAAGAGGACCGATCGCCAGATGCCACGCGCCAATTCCTATTATCAGGGCCCGGTCTCAGACCATTTCGACGGCCAGCGCTTCTTCAACCCCGGCCACCCCGATACCGACCGGTCGCTGCGACAGGTGCTGAGGTGGAAGTGGCGCGAGAAGGCGGCGGCCTGGCCGAAGTCCGTCGAGATCCGCCAGGTCGTGCCGGACGCGCGGGTGGACGGGTTGCGCGTCACGATGATCGGACATGCGACGGTGCTGATCCAGTCGGCGGGGCTGAACCTGCTCACCGATCCGGTCTGGTCCGACCGGGCCAGCCCGGTGCGCTTCGCCGGACCTCGCCGGGTGACGGCACCGGGAGTCGCGTTCGACGACCTGCCGCCGATCGATGCGGTGCTGTTGTCGCACAATCATTACGACCATCTCGACGCCGACACGCTGCGCCGGCTGCATGCCGTCCACCGGCCGCTGATCGTCACCCCGCTGGGCAATGACACGATCGTGCGCCGGATCGTGCCCGACGCGCGCATCGCCGTCGGCGACTGGTGGGACGGCGTTGCGCTGTCCGATGGCGCCCGCGCCGATATCGTCCCGGCATATCACTGGTCGGCACGCGGCCCGGGCGACCGGCGGATGGCGCTCTGGGGCGGGTTCATGCTGCGGACCCGCGCCGGCCTCGTCTATTTCGCAGGCGACACCGGCTATGGCGACGGCGCGATCTTCCGCCGGATGCGCGAGAGATACGGGGCGGTCGACATCGCGCTGCTGCCGATCGGCGCCTATGCGCCGCGCTGGTTCATGGCGGACCAGCATACCGATCCGGACGAGGCGGTCCGGATGCTGATCGACCTTGAGGCGCACGGCGCGATCGGCATCCATTGGGGCACGCTGCAGCTGACCGACGAGGCGCGCGACGAGCCCGAGGCGCTGCTGCGCCGGGCGCTGTCCGATCGCGGCATCGCCCCCGATCGCTTCCCCGCCGCCCTGCCGGGCCAGAGCTTCGACCTGACGGTTGATGGCGGCGACCGGCTGCTCGTCCTGCGCGACCGCTAGGTGGCGTGGATGAATTCGTACCGGGCGGCAGCAGTTATCATGTCACGGTTGCGCAGAGCGGATCACGTTCACCAGTACCAGTTCATCCTCGGCTAAAGTCGTCCAGCACCACACACCTGAAAGTCCCTCGAGGGGCACGATGTTGCGCTCTCTTTCATCGGCGTCGCGTGCAATCTGATCCGAGACTCCCTCAATCGGCTGCTCCCGTCGCAACAGGGCGGCCCATGCGGTTATCGCATTCTCCTGATCCGATGCCCGGACCTGCGAGATGTACGTTCCGCCAGCATAGTCGCACACGATCGTGAAGAGGGTCGAGGTCATCAGGCTGGCATACAGCGTCCGAATCGCCGCCGCCATAACAACGCGGGCCGATATCATGGCGGGAACCTGCCATTGAAGCATGAACGGCACAGCCGTCCGCGACCAAATCCAGGCACCGGGCGGAAAAGCGGCATGGACCTTCTCTCAGCCGCTCAACACCCAGGCCCCAGCGTCGGGCACGATGCGGCGCTATAAAGGCAGCGGAACCGGATCGAACCCGTCTCGGCCATTTCACAGTCAACCGGGGCCGTCTGCACCCGTTGCGGCCAGCCTCCCAGCGGCATCCTCAGAAGGGCAGATCGCGTCACCGCCGGATAGCTGTTCGAACTTGTCGACGCCGGTTAAGCCTTGCGTACACCCGCCCCAAACCTTGGTTTGGATTGGCGCAGCCGGAACGATCCGTATCTCTTGTCCTGTCGGCAGGACATCGACCCTGCCCTGCACAAGGAGAAAGACGATGGCGAACACGGTGTCACTCGCAGAGCGTTTTCTGGGCACGCCGACCGATCTAGGCGCGGACGCGACCCGCGACATTTCCGCAGGACTTGGCGGCTTGTTGGCCGATGTCTTCGCACTGTATCTGAAGACCAAGAATTTCCACTGGCACATGAGCGGACCGAATTTCCGCGACTATCACCTGCTGCTCGACGAGCAGGGCGACCAGATCTTCGCGATGACCGACGTGATCGCCGAGCGCGCGCGCAAGATCGGCGGCACGACGATCCGCTCGATCTCCGACATCGCCGGCCGCCAGCGCATCCTCGATAATAACGAGCCCTATGTCGATCCGCAGGACATGCTGGCCGAGTTGCACGGCGACACCAAGCAGCTGGTCGCCGAGATGCGCCGCGTGCACGAGCTGTGCGACAGCTACCATGACGTCGCCACCGCCAGCCTGATCGAGGTCTGGATCGACGAGAGCGAGCGCCGCGCCTGGTTCCTCTACGAAAGCTGCCGAACCGCAGTCATCCGCTGATCGGCCAGCGGCGGCGTGGTCCCTCCCCCGGCCCCCTCCCATGGGCCGCGCCGCCAAGCGATTGATAACATTCATAAATCCTCTCCCGGAGGGAGAGGGGGACCGCGAAGCGGTGGAGAGGGGGTTTCCGCACCACGCAGGTCTCGTTTGGGGTAACCCCCTCTCCACCAGCCTGCGGCTGGTCCCCCTCCCCCTCCGGGAGAGGATTTTCGACTAATTGTCAAACACTTGAACCGCTGCCTTGAGCGCCAGCCACCACTGTCCCCAACATGCGCGCTGCCGCCTGCACCAAATCTGCACCGACATCTCACCGCGCCGACGATCGGCTCTCGATCCGCCCACGCGATTGCAGTCGAGATGAAGGAGATGGTCGGGATGCGAGTGGCAGGTACGGCGCGAGGGAGTTTCGCGATCAAGCAGGCGGCGGCGGCGCTGCTGATGGTTCTGGGCAGCTGGTTGTTCTACGATCAGTGGATCGGGGCGACCTTGGGCGGGTTCGCGCTCGCATGGCTGGTCGTACTGGTGGTGGCGGTTCGCCCGGTGCGGCGCAACCGGCAGGCGATGATCGCGGTGCTGGTTGCGGCCTTCTTTGCCGTCACCCTGATCGAGGCACCCGGGCTGCTTGGCTGGACCCTGTTCTGGACGGCGATCGGCAGTGCGGCGTTGCTCCCGCGCCGGCGGTTCGACGATGCGTGGCGGTGGTTGAACCGGCTGGTGTTCGCGACCGGCTATGGCCTGGCGCGCCCGATCCTCGATGCAAAGCAGCTTGCGAAGATCCGGACCCGCCGGCGGCATACGAACATCGGGCGGGTGGCGGCGGTGCTGGCGCTGCCGGTGATCGGCGGGGCGGTGTTCATCGCGCTGTTCGCCGGCGCCAACCCGCTGATCGGCGAGATGCTGGGGCGGGTCGAACCCGCATCGCCGGTCGGCCTGATCCCCAGGCTGGTGGTCGCCAGCCTGATCGGGCTGGCGATCTGGCCGACGCTGCGACCGCACCCGTTCTCCACACGGATCGAGCTTCGCGAGGCGAGCATGGGACGCGGACTGCCGGTGCCGGTGATCTCGATCACCCTGTCGCTGGTGACGTTCAACGCGATCTTCGCGCTCCAGAACCTGTCGGACATCGTCTTTCTGTGGAGCGGTGCGCCGCTGCCGGGCCAGGTCACGCTGGCCGATTACGCCCATCGCGGCGCCTATTCGCTGATCGCGACCGCGCTGCTGGCCGGGCTGTTCGTGCTGACCGCGCTGCGTCCCGGCAGCGAGAGCGCCAGCCGACCGGCGATCCGCGCATTGGTGGCGCTGTGGGTGGCGCAGAATTTGTTTCTGGTGGCGTCGTCGATGCTGCGCACCTGGGACTATGTGCAGGCCTATTCGCTCACCGGGCTGCGCATCGCGGCGCTGGCCTGGATGATGCTGGTGGCCGTCGGGCTGGTGCTGATCTGCTGGCGCCTGCTGGCCGGCAAGTCGTCTGGCTGGCTCATCAACCGCAACGCGCTCGCCGCCGGGCTGGTGCTGGCCGCGACCTGCGTGGTCGATCTCGGGTCGGTCGCGTCTCACTGGAACGTCCGCCATGCGCGCGAGGTGGGCGGCGCCGGACAGCATCTCGACCTGTGCTATCTGCGCCAGCAGGGACCGTCGGCGTTGACCGCGCTTGCCGAACTGGAAACGCGCGTCACCACGCCGGTCCTGCTCGACCGGATCCGTGCCGTCCGAAGCGATATCCTCGACACGGTGGAATATAGCCAATCCGACTGGCACAGCTGGACCTGGCGCAACGCCCGCCGGCTGGCGGCAGCCAAAGCGGCGCTCGGGGCAACGCCCCCGACCGCGGCTCACGCGCCCAACGGCCGCGACTGTGACGGGACGCCCTTCCGAGAGCCCGAACCGGTGCCGCCGGCGTCGGTCGCATCGCCCGATGCTGCAACCCCCACGCCCATCGAAGGCGCACCGCAGCCGCCCAGCCCCACGCCGTCCCCGTTGACGGGAGCCGCACGATGATGATGATCCCGCAGTCCATGTCCCGCACCATCCTCGTCGTCGATGACGATCCCCATATCCGGCAACTCCTCGTCTTCGCGCTGGCCAAGGCCGGTCTGGAGTCGATCGAGGCGCCCGATGGCGAACAGGCGCTGGCGATGGCGTACAGCCATGCGCCCGACCTGGTGGTGCTCGACATCAACATGCCCCGGATGGACGGGCTCGAGGTCTGTCGAAGGCTGCGCGCCGAGGGCGAGGTGCCGATCCTGTTCCTGTCGTCGCGCGACGACGAGATCGACCGGGTCTTGGGGATCGAACTGGGCGCCGACGATTATGTGGTGAAACCCTTCAGCCCGCGCGAGGTGGTGGCACGGGTGATGGCGATCCTGCGCCGGACGGGATCGCAGGCGCAGGCGCAGGCGACCGGGGCGGCGGAACCGGCGATGCGCCAGGGCCGCCTCTCGCTGGACCTCGACGGCTGGCGCGCGGACTGGGCGGGGCATGAGGTGTCGCTGACCGTCACCGAATTCTCGATCCTGAAGCTGCTGGCCGGCACCCCGGCCAAGGTGTTCAGCCGCGACGCGATCATCGACCGGCTGCACGGGCCGAGCTTCGCGGTGACCGACCGCACGATCGACAGCCATATCCGCAACTTGCGCGGCAAGTTCGGCGCGGTCGGGGGCAGCGACGTCATCGAGACCCGTGCCGGCATCGGCTATCGCCTTGGCCCCTGTACCGGCGGCGGCGGGTGATCGGCCGGCTGAAGGAGGCGATCAAGCGGCGCTGGCCGCCGCTGCGGCTGCGCACGATCCTGTTCGCGACGCTGCTGGTCGTCGCCACGCTTCCCGGCGTCGGCGCGGTGTTCCTGCGGGTGTACGAGAATACGCTTGTCCGCCAGACCGAGGCCGAACTGATCGCCCAGGGCTCGGCACTGGCCGCAACCGCGCGGGCGGTGTGGCCGGGGGCGCCGCCGCTCGCCTATCCCGACGAGCATGACTATCATCCCGAACTGCCGCGGATAGACCTGAACGCGACGCCGATCCTTGGCGTCCGTCCCGACGGGGTCCAGGATGGCGGCACCGTCGAACCCGATGCGCGTGAGGCGTCCGCGCGGCTGTTGCCGATCTTCGCGGTCACCGGCCAGACGACCTCCGCGGCGCTTACCCTGATCGACTCCAGGGGACGGGTCGTGAACGGATCGGAGGCGGGGCGAAGCTATGCGGCGCTTCCCGAAATCCGCGCCGCGCTGGCCGGCAAGTCGGATACGGTGCTGCGCCGGCGCGGCAATTACCGGCCCGTCTACGCGCTGGAATGGCTGTCGCGCGCGGCGGCGATCCGGATCGACCACACCCGCCCGATCATCGTCGAGGGTCGCGTGGTCGGCGTCCTGCTGCTGTCGCGGTCGGCGCGGACGCTGTTCAAGGGCATGTATGACGATCGCGGCAAGATCATGCTGGGCGTGCTGCTGATCCTGGCGACCCTGGTCGTGCTGAGCGGGCTGATCTCGCGCGGCATCGCCCGGCCGATCGAGGCGCTGAGCGCGGCGACGCGCGATCTGGCGCGCGGTCGCGGGAGCGTGCCCGAGGCGTCCCGCACCGCCGCGATCGAGATCCAGGGCCTGTACCGCGACTTCGCCGCGATGGCCCAGGCGATCGACCGGCGCTCGCGCTACCTGCGCGATTTCGCCCATGCGATGAGCCACGAATTCAAGACGCCGCTTGCCGGCATCCGCGGCGCGATCGAGCTGCTCGAGGATCATGATGCGACGATGTCGCCCGAGGATCGCCGTCGTTTCCTGGCCAATGCCGATGCGGGCGCGGAGCGGCTGTCGGCGCTGGTGACGCGGCTGCTCGAACTGGCGCGCGCGGACATGACCCGGCACGATCTTGCCGCTGCCACGCCACTGGCGCCGGTGCTGGCCCGGGTTGCCGACGCGATGCGCGGCGACGGGTTCGAGGTGACGGTCGCGGTGGACGGGATCGGCGATGTCGCCGTCCCGGAAACCACGCTGGAGGCGATCGCGACCACCCTGGTCGAGAACAGCCGCCAGGCACGCGCGAGCGCGGTTCATATCCTCGGCGCGCGCAGCGGCGATCGCGTGACGCTGACGCTGTCCGACGACGGATCGGGCATCGCGCAGGCGGATCGCGAGCGGATCTTCGAGCCCTTCTTCACGACCCGCAGGCCGGAAGGGGGAACCGGCCTGGGCCTGTCGATCGTCGCGTCGCTGATCGAGGCGGCGGGCGGATCGATCCGGCTGGGCGAGCCGCACGGCAGCGGCGCCTGCTTCGTGCTCGAGCTCAACGCGGCGCGGCCAGCGCCTCTTCGGTCGGGGTGAAGGCCGATCGCCCCGGCCGATCGGTCGGCACGTCGGTTGCGAAATAGGCGACACCGGTGCCCGAGGCAGGATCGACCCACAGCCCTGACTTGAGGCGATAGGCGTCGCCAGAATGGCCGAAGCGCGCGACGCCGTCGCCGAACGGGTCGTCGTGGCAACCGGTCACCGGCGTGACCAGGAAATGGACCGCCAGGCCGTAGCTGCAGGTGAAGCCGCCGGTCGGCGCATCCACCGATCCGTCGCCGCCGATATCGCCATTGGCGTCCGCGCCGGACGCCCCGTTATAGGTCCAGAGCGGCGTCTCCAGCAGCGCGAAGCTGCGCGGCGACAGGATCCGGACCCCGTCGACACTGCCCCGCCCGAGCAACAGGCGCCCGATCTTCGCCAGGTCGCGCGCCGAGATGCGCAGTCCGCCCTGGGGCGAGAAGATCGCGCCATTGGCCCCTGCCCGCCAGCGCGACAGGTCGCAGGTGCCGTCGGCGGCGGGCGTGACCGAGCAGGCCGGCTTGGCGCCGTGATTGTCGTCGCGAACCGGCTTGCCGTCGCGGTACAGGACGACCGCTCGCGCTGCCGTGGGCGCGGCGCAGCGCTCCCAATTGTAGCAGGCCTTCAGCTTCAGCGGACGCAGCACGAGCCGGTCCATCAGCCGGTCGAACCGCTCGCCGGTCGCGCGCTCCATCACCGCCGCGATCACCGGGAAGTTGAGGTTGGTATAGCGGAACCAGCGCCCCGGCGGATGGGCCGCGTCCCACGCTTTCGGATCGGCCAGCACGGTGCGCATGTCGGCGTCGAGCGGCAGGACATAGTCGATCCCGTCCACCAGGCTGGAGCGGTGCGACAGCAGCAGCCGAAGCGTGATCGGCACGTCGGGAAAGGCCGGGTTGCGAAGCCGCCAGCCGAGCAGCCTCGACACATCGGCATCGAGATCGAGCCGCCCCTGCTCCACCAGCTTCAGGACCGCAATCGACACCACCAGCTTCGAGATCGAGGCCACCCGCACCGGATCGTCCGCGGTGACCGCGCGCGCCGCAGCGACATCGGCATGGCCGCGGGTGAGGATCGCGGTTTCGCCCTTGCGATCGAACTGCACCCGGACGATCGCCGCGGGGCGTGGCGGGTCGGGCGTGGCAACGGGGGTTGTTTGGGACAGGGCAGCGGCAATCACGATCGGCAACAGCGGCATCGCGGCTCTCCTCCAACGACAACGGGCGAAGGGTTGCCCCTCCGCCCGTGATCTCATCGATTACCCGACCGCCCTGCCAAAGGCGGCGCGGTCGAGCAAACCGGTCACTTCAGTTCGAAGCGCACACCGACGCGGAAGGTCCGCCCGAGCATGTCCGAATAGGTGCTGTTCGCGGCAAGCCCGGTCTCCGGCACCAGCAGCGGCCAGCGGTTGAACAGATTGGTTACAGTAAAGAAGAACTGCGCTTCTGAATCCCAGTTGGTCTTGATCTTCTGCGAAATGTTGAAGTCGACGTAGAACAACCCCGACACATGATTGTCGTCGTAAGTCGGGAACTGCGTCGTCGAGACTGGACAGCTCGTCTGGCACTCGATCCCGTTCGCGACATACTTGCCCGCGCTGACGCCGCGACCGACCACCGTCGTCGAGAAGGTGTCCGTGTCATAGCTCACGCTGCCGCGGAAGAGCCACGTCGGCGTGCTTCCCTGCCCGCCGTTTGCACCCACTGTGCTGACGGGAATATTTCCGACGATCCCCGGATCGCTGATATTCTCGATATAGCGTGTTGCGACACCGCGCAGGCTCAAGTTGCCAGGGCCGACCGCAACGCGATACGCTGCATCGATGTCGACACCCCGAACCAGTCGCCGGGCAAAGTTGAACGGCTGGCTGGTGAACAACAACCTCGAACTGTTGTTCGGGTCCTGTACCATGGCGGCACAATATTCTGCCCGACCTTCGAAGCAGCGGTTGATGATTTCCTGAGCACTCAGACTATCGATGGCATCCTTCATGTCGATCCGGAAGTAATCGACCGATGCCGTAAATCCGGGCAGGAAGCGAGGCGAGAACACCGCGCCGACGTTCCACGAGTCTGCCTTTTCCGGGCGGAGGTTGGTATTCCCGGTGACCGTCGCCGAGTAGGAAATGGTGGCC
Organism: Sphingomonas rustica; assembly: GCF_039652585.1. Taxonomy (NCBI): domain Bacteria; kingdom Pseudomonadati; phylum Pseudomonadota; class Alphaproteobacteria; order Sphingomonadales; family Sphingomonadaceae; genus Sphingomonas; species Sphingomonas rustica. Next base: position 136,863 of record NZ_JBDIZK010000006.1, read on the forward strand.
GGATACGTAGCATTACCCGGCCCAGATCCGGGGGTGAAGGGATTACGGACGGAATCGCTGTTGGACGATCCGGCCTGATATAGATCATTCAGGTTGGGCGCACGAATATCGCGCGAGCGCGTGACCCGCAGCCGGATATCATCGATCGGCTGCCATGTTGCACCCGCCTTCCAGGTCGTCACGTAACCCGAGGTCGAATAGTCGGTGGCACGAACGGCACCGTTAAACTCGAGCCCCAGGCCGAGCGGGATCACAGTCTCGAGATAGGCTTCCTTGACGTTGTACCCGCCGATGGTGGGCAGATAATTGCCGACCGACCATTGATTCGCCGTCGTGCGTCCTCCGCCGGGGTTATTGGTCGTCACGGGCGCAAATTCGACCGGGACGGAGCCCGTGATCTTCTCCTCGCGATATTCGCCGCCGACCGAGATGCTGACGTCGCCAGCCCAGGTCGCGAATGGCGTAAGCGCGAGGTTGATGCCTGCCACACGCTGCTGGACGACCTGATCGCGATAGGGATCACCGAGGACATAATCGATCGCAGCCGGGTTGGCGACGCCGACACCCAGGCGATTGAGCGGCACGCAGGCGCGATCATCGTTGGTGGTTACCGTATCCACGTTCACCCGGCACTGGATCGAGCCCACCGCATAGCCGCCGGCATTGCCAGCAGCGGCAAATACCGCATCGGTGGCATTCGCCATCCGCTGGGTATGCATGATATTTCGGAGTTGCTCACGGAGATTGGCCCGCCCGTACTGACCATAGATGTCCCATCGCGCGGATTTCCCGAACGCCTCGAACTGGCCTTGTGCGCCCACGACATAGCGTTGGACTTCGCGTCGGTTGTTGATCGCACGAAACGGCAGGTCGACTGCAGTGGTGGCAAGCGTGACGGTGTTGATGCCGTTCAACCGGCTCGCGCCCAACGCGTTGACCAGAAATGCGTTATCCCGCTGAAGCGTGATGCCCGTCGCCAGGTTCGGGCCCGCGTTGAACAGCACTTCCTGCCAGTTGTAGGAGCCCTCTGCGAACAACTCCACGGAGTCGGAGACTTCGAAGCTCAGACGTCCGTACACACCGTGGCGATCGTCCTTGGGCTGAAGACCGATGCGCCGGCCGGAATCGTTGACCTGCCATGACCCGCCCTGGGTCAGTGACGGCGCAGACGCCCCAGTCGGCGACGGATAGGTCAGCGCACCATATTGGAACTGGTTGAGCGATCCACCCTGCCCGAAGTAAATACCGCGAAGGTCGTTCGCGGTCCGCCCGCTTCCGGCAATCACGCTGTTTCCGGTAATCAGGCCGCCAGGGGTCGAGTTAGCCGCGCCGACCTGACGACGGATCAGGAACTGCGGTGTGGTACTGGTCGCGGTCCAGTTGGGGTCCTGGATGCGGACATAGCCCGTCTGGTTCCAGTCGCGGTCGATCTCGAAGATGCCGTCGCGATGTGCGATTTCACCGCTGAGCAGGATGTGCCCCCGACCGCCGGCGAATGATTTTCCGAAAGCGGCATCGAACGAATAATTTCCGCCGTCGCCATAGGTGCTGATGCCGGTATCCCCGGTTACCTTCAGTCCTTCATACTTTTTGTCGAGGATGAAGTTGACGACGCCAGCGACCGCGTCCGATCCATAGGCTGATGACGAGCCGCCGGTCGCGATCTCGACACTTTTGACGAGCGATTGCGGGATCGTGTTGATGTCAACAAGGCCGGTAATGGTGGAGCCGACCGATCGCCGACCATCGATGAGGACCAGCGTGCGGACCTCGCCCAGGTTGCGCAGGTTCAGGGCGTTGATCCCGGCCTGGCCGCTGCTGAGGTTCAGGCGGGAATTCTCCGGGCGGGTCGAGCCTGCCAGCGCGGGCTGCTGATTGATCAGGTCGGCCAGGTTGTTCGACGGCGACTGGTTGAGGATTTCCTCGGCCGACACGACGTTCAGCGGCGTCGGCGACTGGAAGCCGCTGCGGACGATGCGCGAACCGGTGACGACGATCTCGCCGTCCTGCTCGACCGTCGATTCTGCCGGCTGCGCCTGGGTGGCGCTGTCCTGGGCCATGGCCGGTGCCGCAGCAGAAAGTGCGACCAGTGCGCTCCCCGTTACCAGAGCCAGTCGGAGCGATGTCGATCGTACCATTGTGCTTACCCCCTTCAACTCGCATTTTTCGATGCGTACCCCGATATTAAGTAACAAGAATGTTGCGGCGCGCCATAGTTTCTGTTCCGCCCGCCATAACCTCGCGGCATCCGTTACCCCCGCGCCCCTTGAAAGCGTGACGTCGCGGCAACAGTGGCCGGACAAAGCGCATTGACTGTCCCGCCGCGTCGCTGGAACCTGTGCGAAACCGGGTGCGGGAAACATGCAAATGCAAGTGAATCTGCCAGACTATCTGAGGCGTTACGCGTGATTGACGCCAAAATGGGCGGAGTCGCGGCGGCCCCGCCGGTGGTCCAGTCGCGCGGCGCGCGCATGGCGCTGTACGTCCTGCTCGGCTTCGCGGCGGGCCTGCCCTTCTACATGTTCTCGACGATCCTGTCGGCGCGGCTGACCGAGCATGGCGTGGCGCTGGCGGTCATCGGGTTCTTCGCCTGGGTGCAATTGCTGCCGACCTTCAAGTTCGTCTGGGCACCGCTGCTCGATCGCTATGACATTCCCGGCTTCGGCCGCTTCTGGGGGAAGCGCCGCGGCTGGATCATGCTGTCGCAGCTCGGCATCTTCACCTCGATGCTGGCGATGGCGTTCACCTCGTCCGATGCCAGCCTGCCGCTGACCGCGCTGTTCGCGATCCTGCTCGCCTTCTGGACCACCACGCTGGAGGTCGCGGCGGACGCGTGGCGCATCGAGCTTGCCCCGACCCAGCAGGAACAGGGACCGGTCGCCGCCGCCAATCTGTGGGGCTATCGCACCGCGATGGTCGCAGCGGGCAGCGGGGCGATGCTGCTGGCCGACCAGGCCGGGCGGTTCTCGGCCACGCTGGGATCGGTCGGCATCCTGCCGGGCTGGACCTCGTCCTATCTGCTGATCGCGGTCGCCGCCTTCATTCCCTTCCCGATCCTGGCGGCGATGCGCCCCGATCCGGCGCATGGCGGTGGCCGCATCGTCGCGCTGATGACCGGCATCGCCGCGAGCGTCCTGATCCTGGGCCTGGTCGCGCTGGGCACCGCCGCGATAGGCTGGGTCGTGCTGGAGACAGCCGGTGGGATGGGGTTCAGCAGCAAGACCAACGTCACCCCCTGGGTGCTGGGGATCTGCATGTTGCCCTTCGTCGTCATGGCGATTGCCCTGCCCCGGATCCGAAAGGCCGGGCCGGACTCGGCGATCCGCACCTCTGCCGCGATCGGTCCCTATGTCGATTTCTTCTGGCGCTACGGCTTCACCGCGATCGCGCTGATGGCGTTCGTCTCGGTCTATCGCATGGGCGACGTGCTGGCGCTGAACCTGTCCAAGCCCATGATCCTGAACCTCGGTTATACCAAGACCGAGATCGGGCTGGCCGACGGACTGGTCGCGCTGATCGCGAGCATCGTCGGGGTCGGCATCGGCGGGTTCATGACCACGAAGCTGCGCTTTGCGGTGACGCTCAGCATCGGCGCCTTCTTCGCAGCGCTGGGCAATTTCGGCTTCGTCTGGCTGGCGCATGTGCCCAAGAGCGACCTGGCGCTCTACATCGCCACCGCGCTCGACCAGTTCGGCAACGGCATGGCCGGGGCGGTGTTCGTCGTCTATCTCTCGATGCTGGTCAATCCGCGCTATCCGGGGGCGCAATATGCCTTTCTGTCGGGCTTTGCCTTCCTCCTCTCGCGCCTCCTGTCCGGTGCGGGCGGCGCGGTAATCGAACGGCTGGATGCGGCGGGCTATAACGGGTTCGACATGTTCTTTCTCGCATCAGGCGTGATCAGCCTTGCCGCATTGCTCTTCCTGCCGATCGTCGCCCGCGCGACGCCGCGTCCGGACGACCGGCCATGAGCGGGATCGACGCCGCCTTCGCGCCCGCCGAGCGCTATCTGGCCGAGGGGCGCATCCCCGGCGCAACCCTGGGCGTGGTGACCGCCGACGGGCAGCGCTGGACCCGGACCGCCGGCATGGCGGCGCTGGTGCCCGAGGCCGAGCCGCTGACCGAAGATCACTGGTTCGACCTCGCCTCGGTGTCGAAAGTCGTCGCGACCACCACGATGATCCTGACGCTGGCGGACCGGGGCGCGCTCGACCTCGACCGGCCGCTGACCGACGCCATCCCCGATCTGCGCCAGTATGACGTCGCCAACGCCGCCGAGCGCCGGCTGACCTTTCGCGACTGCCTGGCGCATCGCAGCTTCTTTCCCGCGGTCGAGCCGATCTACACCTATGGCGACGATCCCGACCGACTGCGCGCCTTCGTGCTCCAGCGCGAATGGCGTCACGGGCCACCGGTCTATTCGGACATCAACTTCATCCTGCTGGGCATCGCGATCGAGCGGATCACCGGGCGGCCACTGGGCGACTGGCCGCTGGGCAAGGGATTGAGCTTCGGCCCGCCCCCCGGCCCCACGGTCGCGACCGAGCGCTGCATGTGGCGCGGCCGCGTGCTGAAGGGTGAGGTGCATGACGAGAATTGCGCGGCGATGGGCGGCCAGACCGGCCATGCCGGGTTGTTCGGCACCGTCGCCGGCGTGCTCGACTTCGCCCGGGGCCTGCTCGACGGCAGCGGTGCCAGCCCGGCGATGATCGAGGCGATGCGCACGCCCTGCTACGAGCACCGCACCTGCGGCTGGGAACGCAAGTTCGCCGGCTGGTCGGGCGGCGAGGGCTGTTCGGACGAGACGATCGGGCATACCGGCTTTACCGGCACCGGGCTGTGGGTCGATTTCGGGCGCGGGATCGCCTGGACACTGCTGACCAACCGGGTCCATCCGACCCGCCATTTCGACAGCGGCATCTTCGAGCTTCGGCCCGAGACGGGCGATGCGGTCGCCGCCGCCTTTGCGTGATCAGGAAAAGGGGAAAGACGATGATTGCCAGGACGCTGCTCGCTTTGCCGCTGCTGTTCGCGCTCACCGGCGCTGCCGATGACGAGGTCAGCGCGGAGGATCGGCTGATCCACGAACAGATGCTGGTGCTCGACACCCATCTCGACACGCCCGAATTTTTCGAACATCCCGGCTGGCGGTTCGATCGCTGGCATGACTGGCGCTTCGACAAGAGCCAGGTCGACCTGCCGCGGATGGAGGCCGGCGGGCTCGATGGCGGCTTCTTCGTCATCTACACCTCGCAGGGCGAGCTGACCCCTGCGGGCTATGCCAAGGCGCGCGACGGCGCACTGACCCGGGCGATGTGGATCCAGCGGGTCGTCGCCGCCAACCCCGACAAGCTCGCCTTCGCCACCACCGCCGCCGATGCCGATCGGCTGCACAAGGCAGGCAAGCGCATCGTCTATCAGAGCATCGAGAACAGCTACCCGCTGGGCGAGGATCTCGGCCTGCTCCAGACCTTCTTCAACATGGGCGTGCGGATGGCCAGCCCGGTCCATTTCCGCAACAATCAGTTCGCCGACAGCGCCACCGACAAGCCGCGCTGGAACGGCCTCAGCCCTCTTGGCAGGCAATGGGTGGCGGAGATGAACCGGCTGGGCATGGTCCTCGATGCCAGCCATGCCTCGGACGCGGTGTTCGACCAGATGCTGGCGCTGTCGAAGACGCCGATCATCCTGTCGCATTCGGGGCCGCGCGCGATCTACGACCATCCGCGCAACCTGGACGACGACCGGATGCGCAAGCTGGCGAAGTCGGGCGGCGTGCTCCAGATCAACAGCGTCTATCTGGTCGCAGGGGACCGCAACGCGGCGCGCAATGCCGTGTCCGATCGCCAGGACGGCTGGTGGGCGCTCAGCAACGCCGAACAGCGCAAGCTGATCGCCGACCGCACTGCGGCGCTGGCGAAGGATCCCTATGCCGGCGCCGATTTCGAACTGTTCATGAAGAGCCTCCTCCATGCCATTGCGGTCATGGGCGTCGATCATGTCGGCATCGGTGCCGACTGGGACGGCGGCGGCGGGGTGCGCGGGATGGAGGACATCACCGCCCTGCCCCGGATCACCGCCCGGCTGCGACGCGAAGGCTATAGCGAGGCGGACATCGCCAAGATCTGGAGCGGCAACGCGCTGCGCCTGCTGCGCCAGGCCGAGGCCTATGCGGCGAAGCGGTGATCCCGCTAGTACGGCTCGGTCGTCATCTCCACGGTGATCCGGAACGTCTTGATCTGCCCCCAGTCCTCGCGGCGGCTCACCGGCGTCTCGTCGGACACCATCGCAATCATGAACGATCCGCGTTGCGGGTCGACGAAGCCGACCGGTGCCGAGTCCCACTGGCAACAGGAACGCTTCAGCGGTTTCAGTCCGACAGCCCGGATCAAATACGCCTCCACCGCAGCCGTATCGCGGCCCGCGACGTCGTAGGTCGCGCGGACTGGCGCACCGAGATCGTCGGGAACGGCGGCGCACCCGGTGTAGCGGGCTCCTTCGGGCTTTCGGCCGAGCCGTCCCAGCAGGTCGCCGCACCCTTTGGCGACAGCTCCCGCAGCCGGTGCGCGGCCGGCTCCAGCCTACGGAGGCGCGGCTTGGGCGCAGCCAAGCAAGGACAAGGCCGCGAGCGCGAGCGGCAGGCCTGTCATTTCCGCACGACTAGCCTTCCGACACGCCGGCCCTGTGAACCAGGCACCCTTTGTGCGATCAGGTATCGATATATCGCCGTCCATTTCTCCAGCTCGTAAACTGCGGCCCGGCGCCGGTCAGTTCGCTTCGGCGATCGCGACCAGCGCCGCGTCCATCGCCTGGGTGGCGTTGACGCCGTCGGGCACGTCATTGGCATAGGCGGAGAAGGTCAGCGTCCGGCCGCTCTTCGCGACCATCCAGCCCGACAGGCCGTTGCTGGCGTTGATCGTGCCGGTCTTGGCGAAGATGCGCCCCTCCAGCGCGGTACCGAGGAAACGGCGGCTGAGCGTCCCGTCCCTGCCGCCGATCGGCAGCGTCGCGCGATAGGCAGCGCCCCAAGGCTGCGCCGCGACCCAGCCGAGGAAGCGGGTCATGCCGCGCGGCGCGACACGGTTATAGGACGACATGCCCGACCCGTCGGAGAAGTCATAGGCGGTGCGCGGCACGCCCGCCGTCGTCAGCATCGTCCGCACCTCGGCCAGCCCGTCCTGGGTCGATCCGGTACCGCGCACCAGCGCGACCCGGCGCAGCAGCAATTCGGCATGAAGGTTCTGGCTGACCTTGTTGGTCAGCGTCAGGTCCTCGGCCAGCGGCGGTGGGGTCAATGCGGCCAGCGGCTGGGCGCGGGGCGGCCGAACCACCGGCGCCCCCTTGCGGATCGCGGGATCGTCGCTGGCCTCGGCGTCGCGATGACGCGACATCACCAGGCCGGTGACTCGTACGCCACGCGCCTCGAGCAGTGCCTTCAGCCGCCAGGCGGCATAATGGGCCGGATCGTCGATCCCGACGCGCAGCGTGTCCGCCGGCGCGCCTGCCTTGATGGTGCCGGTGATGCGCAACATCATGTTGTTGGGATAACGATCATAGCTCAGACCGGTGGCGCCATCGGCTACGGTGACCGCGCGATTGTCGATCGCGTAATAGTCCACGCTCTCGATCTTCGGCGGCTGGCCGACATTGCCCGGGGTAACCGTCAGCGCGATCTCGTTGTCGTCCAGCGTCAGCGCCGAGATGCCGGTGCCATAGCGCGACGGGATGTTGTTCCAGCTCATCCCCAGGCTCCAGCGCTGGTCGGGAAAAAGGCTGTCGTCGCCTACGACATCCTCGACCCGCTTCGTCCGCGCCGCGACGGCGTCGGCAAGCTGCGCGAGGCAATCGGTAACGCAGTCCGCCGCGCTCGACAGCCGGGCATCGCCGCGGCCCTCCAGCACCACATCGCGTCCCTCGATCCGGACCGCGGCGCCGCCCGCGGCGTCGGGCTGATCGATCGCGGGGATCAGATGGAATGCCGCCGCGGTGGTGAACATCTTGGTGTTCGAGGCAGGAATGAAGCGCTGGTCGGGATTGACCGCGACGATCTCGCGCCCCGCCTCGTCGGTGACGACCAGGCCATAGCGAACCCCGGGACCGGCGCCGGCGAGCACGGTTTCGACCCGCTGCTGCAGCGCGGACGCGGTCTGCGCCAGGGTCGGCTGGGTGAGCGAAGCGGAGACGAGAAGCGCAAGCGCCAGAACGGGTCTGTTCATGAGGCGCGACCCTAAGGCCAAAACCGGCCGGTGCAATTCATTCAGAGCCTTGGCGCGTCCATAACCGCCGGGAATGGCTGCGGGTTTGACGTCTTGCCCGCACCGCGCCGCCGCCTAGTCTGCCGCCATGGGTCTGCACAACTGGCTTCGCGGCGCGATCGGCGCATTGGGATTGATCGCGGCAGCGCCGCTGGCGGCACAGCCTGCCGCCGCGCAGGCGTCGGCGCCCCGGGCATCCGATCCGCTGGCCGAGGCGCTGGCGCTTCCCTTTGCCAATGGCCTGACCGGCGCGAAGGACCGCGAACGCTTCGCCTGGGTCGTCAACCAGGCGGGCGTGCGCAACCTGTGGGTCGCCGATGCCGGCAAGCCTGCCGAGCCGGTCACCCGCTATCGCAGCGACGACGGCCATCCGCTCTATCATGTCGCGATCAGCGACGACGGTCAGCGACTTGCCTGGGTCAAGGGCGGCGATGACGAGTTTCCCGACGGCGCGCCGCTGAACGCTGCGGCCGAGGCGGTCGTGCCAAAGCAGCAGCTCTGGCTTCAGGCGCAGCCCGGCGCAGATCCGGTGGCGATCGGCGAAGGCCATTCGCCGACCTTCTCGCCCGACGGGGCGCGCATCGCCTTTGTCCGGCGCGGCGAGATCTGGCTTCATGACGCCAGCGGCGCCCGGCGGGTGTCGGTCATCGGCGGGACGGCCAGCGATCTCCACTGGTCGCCCGACGGCACTAACCTGCTGTTCGTCGACAATCAGGGCGACCATGCTTTCGTGACGCTGCTCGACCCGGCCTCGGGTGCGCTGAAGCGGTTCGGGCCGGCGCTCGGCTATTCGGTGGAGCCGACCTTCTCGCCCGACGGGCGGCAGGTCGCGTTCATCCAGTATCTCGATCCGCCGGGCGGCCCCGGTGCGGAGGGTGGCGCCTATTGGTCGCTGCGCATCGCCGAGGTCGCGAGCGGCGCGACCCGCACGCTGTGGCGCGCGCCGACCGGCATGGGCCGCCGCTATGCCGGCACCCGGATGCGCAACCTCTACTGGACGCGCGACGACCGGCTGATCTTCCCGTGGGAGCGCAGTGGCTGGCTCCATGCCTATGCGATCGACGCCGGCAAGGGCGGCGAGCCGCGCGAGCTGACGCCGGGCGCGTTCGAGGTCGAGACCTTCATCCTTGCCCCCGACGGGCGCAGCCTGGTGTTTGCCGCCAATCGCGACGAAGCCGATCGTCGGCATCTGTGGCAGCTGGGCGCGGACGGGAAGCTCGTCCGGCTGACCGGCGGCACCGGCAGCGAGTCCCTTCCGGTATTCGCGGGCGGACAGCTGGCCGCGATCGCGACCAGCGCCTCGCAGCCGGCGCATCCGGTGCGCCTCTCGGGCGGGCGGCTGACGCCGCTCGGCCAGGCGCCCGCGCTTCGCCGCTTCGTCGAGCCGCAGCCGGTGACCTATACCGCCGAGGATGGCGTCACCGTCCACGCCCAGCTGTTCCGCGCCTCGGGCAGCGGCCGGCATCCTGCGGTGATCTTCGTCCATGGCGGGCCGCGGCGGCAGATGCTGCTCGGCTTCCACCCCTATGTCTATTATTCCAACGCCTATATCCTGAACCAGCATCTGGCGGCGCAGGGTTATGACGTGCTGTCGATCAACTATCGCAGCGGCACCGGCTATGGCCGCGATTTCCGCGATGCGCCGGAGACGGGCCGCGACGGTGCCTCCGAATATCGCGACGTGGTTGCCGGAGGACGCTGGCTGGCCGCGCAGGCGCATGTCGATCCTGCGCGGATCGGCATCTGGGGCGGCAGCTGGGGCGGCTATCTGACCGCGCTGGCGCTGGCGCGCGACAGCGCGTTGTTCGCGGCCGGGGTCGATTTCCACGGCGTCCACTCGCTGCTGCGCTCGCCGTCGAACAGCCAGTCGCTCGAGGCCCAGGACAAGGCGCGGCGGCTTCAGTGGGACGCCTCGCCGATCGCGTCGATCGACCGCTGGCGCTCGCCGGTGCTGCTGATCCATGGCGACGACGACAAGAATGTCGATTTCGCCCAGTCGACCCTGCTGGCCCGCGAACTTGCCGCGCGTGGCATTCCCTATGAGGATCTGGCCTTTCCCGGGGATCGGCACGACTTCATCGTCTGGGGCAACTGGCTGACCAGCTACCGAGCCACAGTCGATTTCCTGAACCGCAATCTGAAGGACAAGCGGCCATGAAGCGCCTTTTCCTCGCCCTGGCCGCTGCCCTCACCTGCATAGGCGCCGCGCCCGCCGAACGCGCCACTCTGATCCACGGCGCCCGCGTCTTCGATGGCAGCGGCCGACCCGCCCAGGTCCGCGACGTGCTGATCCGCGGCGACCGGATCGTCCAGGTCGGCACGCATCTGAAGGTGCCCGACGCCGAAATCGTCGAGGGGGGCGGCATGACCCTGATCCCCGGGCTGCACGACCTGCATATCCACACGCCCGGCGAATATTTCGGATCGGCCGACGCGATCGCCACCGGCTATGGTCCCTATCTCGCCGCCGGCGTGACGTCGGTGAACGAGTTTTCGGTCGGACCGGAGATGCTGGCTCCGATCCGCAGCCTGTCCGCGCCGCTGCCGCATCTGTCGCTCGCGCTGCGGCTGGGCGTACCGCACGGCCACGGCACCGAGTCCGATTTCACCAACGGCATCACCGCCCAGGTCACCACGCCCGAGGCGGCGCGCACCGAGATGGCCCGGCTGCTGCCGTACAAGCCTGATGTGATCAAGGTGTTCACCGACGGCTGGCGCTATGGTCGCGATGCCGACCGGCCAAGCATGGACCTGCTGACGCTGACCGCGATCGTCGAGGCCGCGCATGCGCAGGGCGTGCCGGTGGTGACGCATACGGTAACGCTGGCCGGCGCCAAGATCGCCGCGCGCGCCGGGGTCGATGCGCTGGCGCACGGGATCGGCGACCTGCCCGCCGACGCGGAGCTGATCGCGCTGATGAAGCGCCACCGCACCGCCTATGTCCCGACCATGGCAGTCTATGAGCCGCAGCAGGACCGCAGGTTCCTGAACGACGAATGGGTCCGCCTGCGACCGCAGGATCGCGCCCGCGAAGAGACGCGGCTGGCCAGGCCGATCGAGCCGGTGCCCGATTTCGCGGCCAAGCGCTGGTCGATACTGCAGCAGAATCTGCGCATCCTGCACAAGGCTGGGATACCGATCGCCACCGGCACCGATACCGGCATCGGCGGCGTCTATCCGGGCATCGCGCTGATCCGCGAGATCCGCCTGTTCGTCTCGCTGGGCTTCACGCCCGCAGAGGCGCTGCGTGCGTCGACCGCGACCAGCGCGGCGATCATGGGCAAGTCGCGCACCCATGGCCGCATCCTGCCGGGCCAGCGCGCCGACCTGGTCCTGATCGGCGGCATGCCCGATCGACGGATCGAGGACATCTATCAGGTGCGCCGGGTCTGGGTGTCGGGAGAGGAAGTCACCCTTCCCGCGCGCTAGACGTCAGGGGGTCTGGTAGCCCAGCGCGCGCAGCGCCACGCTGCCCGATCGGGGATCGGAGCTGAAATAGAGCCCGCCTTCGGCCGTGCCGTTGCCCGGAATGTAATCGATCGTCGCGCTGCTGGTCTGTCCGGCGCCGTTGCCTTTGTTCAACGCGCCTTCGACCACAACCGCCGCCGCCGATCCGCGCGAGATATTGCGCGCCTCGAACTCGACTACGAAGCCGGAGCCCGCCGGCGTCACCCGCTTCATCGCGACTTCGATGACCGGTACCTCGTCGGGTTCGCCGGTCATCGCCTCGCGCGCCAGCACGCCGAAGATCGCCAGCGTCAGCAACAGCCCGATCGCGGCCGCGACCCATTCCAGCAGCGGCGTCCTGGCACCGAGAGAGTCGTTATCGGCCATCCGCCCCCCTAGATCACGAGCCGGGCGACGGCCGCGCCGATCGATGCCGGGAAGCCCAATACGACGAGCGATCCGACGATCGACGTCGCAGCATTTCCATCCAGGCTGCCGAACGTCCACAGGATGTAGGCGCTGATCGTCAGCGCGATCGCATAGCCGGGCAGCGTATAGGCCAGGAACAGCCGCATCGGGCCATAGCCTTCAGGTGCCTCTTCCTGCCCCGCCAGACCGATCGCGAAGACCAGTGCGTGCAGCATCAGCAGCGAGAACGCCATCAGCGCCAGGCTGTGCCACGCGGTCATCTTCAGGCCGATCAGCACTACTTCCTCGGTCGGCGCGACGTTGAACGCCAGGAACAGGGCACCCGCCACCATCAGGAACAACTGACCGGAATAGCCCGCTGCCCGCGCCTTCTGATCCTCATCGCGCTGCTCGGCCTCGCCGCCGCTCAACTGCTTGCGGGCGATCATTGCACCGAAACTGGCCGGGACGCTCTGCACCGCGACCATGCCGACCAGCTCGTCGAGCGGTGTCCGCGGTCCGGCGAGGCCGAACAGCGTCAGGATCAACGCGGCAGCGACGATCCCGACGCCATAGGCGGCCAGCGCGTCGAGCACATCCTCGGCCAGGCTGGCGGTCGGCTCGAACCCGCCGAAGCGCGACAGGATCACGAGGATGACGAAGTTCAGGATGAGGAACAGCAGCAGGCGCGCGGGCTGCGCGTTCAGGCCGATCGACCACATCTCCATCGTCATCAGCAGCGGCAGGCCGAACAGGATCGCGCCGGCAAAGGCGCGCGCGAGCCCAAGGGCATAATCCATATCCGGAGTTCGCGCGGCGCTGGTCATTTCGCGTTGGCAACCATCGGCGGGTGCCGGCGGTTCCGGACGATTACGCGTCGGCAGTCGAACGGTAGATGGCCTCATCCAGTTCGCCTTCCCAGCGCGCGACCGTCGTTGCGACGGTCAGGTTGGCGCTGGCGCTGGGCACCGTGCGGGTCATGTCGAGCAGCCGGTCGAACGGCAGGACGAAGCCGACCACCAGAGCGGTCTGTTCGGCCGACACGCCGACCGCGGACAGCACCGCCGCCAGCATGAACAGCGATGCCGAGGGGACCGGCGCCGTGCCGAACGCCGCCAGCGCGCCGGTAAGCAGCACCAGCGCATAGACCGTCGGCGTCAACGGAACGCCGAATGCCTGGAGCGCGAACATGCTGAGCAGGCCGACATACATCGCCGTCCCGTCCTTGCCGATGCTGGCGCCCAGCGGCAGCACGGTCGAATAGACGGGCCGGGCGATGCCCAGATTCTGCTCGGCAACGCGCATCGCGACGGGCAGGGTCGCGCCGCTCGACGCGGTGGAAAACGCGACGACCAGCGCATCGACGATGCCGCGGAAGAAGGGCATCAGCGGCAGGCGGGCTAAGAATTTGAGGATCAGGCTGTGCACCAGCAGGATCTGGATGAGCGATCCGAGGACCACGGCAAGCGCCAGCCAGCCGACATTGACGAACACCTCGACGCCCTTTGACGCGACCGCGCCCGCGACCAGTGCGAAGACGCCGAACGGCGTGGCCTCCATCACGATCGTCACGATCTTGAGCAGCACCGCCGAGGTCGACTGGAGCAAGGCGGCGAACGGCTTGCCCGCCTCCCCCGCCACCACCGTGCCGCACCCGACCAGGATCGCGACGAAGATCAGCGCCAGCATGTCCCCCTTGGCCAGCGCCTCGACGATGTTGAGCGGGATGATGCCGATCAGCTGCTGGTACGGCGTCACCGGTTCGCCCAGCGCGTGCGCGGTCGCGGTGCCCAGCGGCGCGCCGACGCCCGGCTGCACCAGCGTCGCCACCAGCATGCCGACCGACACGGCGACGGCGGTGGTCAGCGCGAACAGACCGATCGTCCTGCCGCCCAGCCCGCCCAGCCGCTTCGGATCGGCCAGCGCGGTGATCCCCGCGGCGATCGTCACCAGCACGATCGGCGCGACCAGCATGCGGATCGCGCGAACGAACAGGTCGCCCATGAAGGCGACATAGGGGGTGCCCGCCGGCCAGACGATCGCGAAGAAGAGGCCGAGCGCAAGCGCGCCGAGCACGCGCTTCCACAGCGGCACCGCGAACCACCAGCTCATGGGCAGCTGCCAGGCTTCGGCCTGTGCGGCAGTGCGCGGCCCGCCGCCTTGCCGGTCAGCGCGCCATTGTCGACCGCGACCACGCCGTTGACGACGACGGTGCGGACGCCCGACGCCAAGCGTGTCGGCTGCTCATAGGTCGCCTGCGAGGCGTAGCTTTTGGGATCGAAGACGACAATGTCGGCGAAATTGCCGGCGCGCAGGCGTCCGCGTCCTTCCAGCCCGAACCAGTCGGCGGTCAGCGTGGCACTGCGCTCGATAAAGTCCTTCAGGCTGATGACATGCTCGGTCTTGACGTACTTGTCATATTTGCGGGCGAAGCTGCCATAGATGCGCGGATGGCCGCCCGACGCATCGGACCCGGTCATCACCCAGGGGCGCTTCATGAAGGCGGTGATGTCCGCCTCGCTCTGGTTGAACGACACGACGCCGGGATCGGCGATCCGGATCACCGCGATCGCCGCGGTCACCGGGTCCTCGCCCCGCTCCTTCGCGACATCCGCCAGGGTTCGATTGAGATACTTGCCCTCGACGATCAGCAGCTTGTCCGCCCCGCCGCGCTTGCGCAGATTCTCGGTGATGCCGGCGCGCAGCTTCTCCGCCAGCGACGCATCGTCGAACCGCTTCAGCAGCGCCGGACGGCCGCCATCCTGGGCCCAGAGCGGCATCAGCGAGGCGACCAGGCTCGTGCCCGATGCCGACCATGGATATTGGTCGGCGGTGATGTTCAGCCCCGCGGCGCGCGCGGCCTCCACCTTCGCGATAATCTCCGGCGCCTCGCCCTGCACGTCGACGCCCAGCGCCTTGATATGGGCGATATGCGCGGGGATCGACGCCTCGCGGGCGATGGTGATCACCTCTTCGATCGCGCCGACCAGGCCAACCGTGTAGCTGGATTCGTCGCGGATATGGCTGTCATAGACGCCGCCATGCGCCGCCGCGACGCGCGACAGCTCGACGACTTCCCTTGTCTTTGCAAAGCTTTGCGGCGCATAGAACAGACCGGTTGAGAGGCCCAGCGCGCCTTGGCACATCGCCGAGCCGACCAGACCGTTCATCGCCGTCATCTCGGCATCGGTCGGCGCGCGGTCATCCTGGCCGATCACCTGCGACCGGACCGCGCCGAAGCCGACATAGGCGGCATAGTTGATCCCGACCGGCTTCGTCGCGGCGCTCTGCAGCAGCGTGCCGACATCGGGCGTCCCGCCGCCGTCATTGCCGATGAACGCGGTCGTCACGCCCTGCATCAGGAAGGCCGGGATCAGTCGCTTGGCCGGATCGTCCGAGGCCAGATCGTCGCCCATATGGGTGTGCGGATCGATGAAGCCCGGCGCGACGATCATGCCGCGTGCGTCTATCGTCCGCCTGGCCGAGATCTTCAGGGCCTTGCCGACCTTGACGATCCGGTCGCCGCGAACCGCGACATCGCCGACGAACGGCTCGCCCGTTCCGCTATAGACGGTGCCGCCGCGGATCAGCAGGTCCGTCTCGACCTTCGGCGCGTCGGCCGCGCCCAGCGTCAGTACCGCGAATCCACACAGGAGCGCCGTGCGCCATGCCGTCATGCCATTCCCCAGAAACCCGGTGCGGGCGGAACCATATAGCCGTCCCGGTCGCGAACCCCGCCCGGCCGATCCTCCCTGAGCCAGATCGGCCCGTCAAGGTCGACGAAATCGGACATGCGCGCGATGTGCAGCGCCGGCGCGATCGACAGTGAGCTGCTGACCATGCATCCGGTCATCAGGCCCAGGCCGCGGGAGCGTGCGGCCCGGGCCAGGAGCAGCGCCCCGGTGAGGCCGCCGGTCTTGTCCAGCTTGACGTTCACCACCTGATAGCGCCGCGCCAGTTGATCGATGTCGCCCGCGACATGCGCGGATTCGTCGGCGCAGATCGGCACATCGGGCCTGAAGCCTTCCAGCCAGCCATCCTCCTCGGCCGGCACCGGCTGTTCGAGCAGGTCGACCCTGAGCTCGACCAGCAGCGGCTGGATCGCGCGCACCAGCGCCTCGTCCCAGCTTTCGTTGGGATCGACGATCAGCCGGGCATCGGGCGCCGCGGCGCGGACCGCGGCGAGTTGCGCGTCGGGGGCGTCGGCGTTGACCTTGACCTTGATCAGCGGGGCGGCAGCGATCTCGCTGGCTGCGGCGCCCATCGCACTGGGCTGGTCGATGCCGATGGTCAGCGCGCTTGCCAGCGTTTCTGGCTGAGGATTGCCGATCATCGCCGCGACGCTTCGGCCCGACAGTCGCGCCTCGAGGTCCCACAGCGCACAATCGACGGCGTTGCGGGCAGCCCCCGGCCGCATCGTCGTCAGCAGATCGTCGCGGGTCGCCCCTGCCTCGATCGCGGCGCGGGCCGCCTCGATCTCGGCCAGCGCACGCTCGATGCTCTCGCCATAGCGCGGATAGGGAACGCCCTCGCCCCGTCCGACGACATCGCCCTCGGCGATCTCGACCGTCACCACATCCGCCGCGGTCTTGACCCCGCGCGAGATGCGGAACGGGCGGCTCAGCGCGAAGCGGTCGTGCTGCGCGCGGAGGGAGCGGTGCATAGCAATTCGTCCAGGATGGCATCGGTGCCGAAGGCAATGGGATCGGTCGTCGGCAGGCCCAGTTCGTCCGCGGTCCGCGCGCACAGGTCACGCGCCTCGGCCGGGTCCATCTGCGACGTGTTGAGGCAAATGCCCACTGCGCGGACGTTCGGGCTGGTCAGCCGCGCAACCTGAAGGTTCGCGTCCAGGCATTCCTTCAGCCCCGGCAGCTTGCGACCCGGAATGCCGCGCATATGCTCACGCAGCGGATCGTGGCACATCACGATCGCCTCGGGCTGGGCGCCGTGCAGCAGGCCGGTGGAAACGCCGGCGAAGCTGGGGTGGAACAGCGATCCCTGCCCTTCGATCAGGTCCCAGCCGTCATCGCTGCGCGCGGGGGTGATCATCTCGATCCCGCCCGAGATGAAATCGGCGACGACCGCGTCGATCGGCACGCCCGACCCGGCGATCAGGATGCCGGTCTGGCCGGTCGCGCGGAAATCGGCGACGATGCCGCGGGCGCGCAGCCCCTCGGTCAGCGCCAGCGTCGTGTACATCTTGCCGACCGAACAGTCGGTGCCGACTGTCAGCAGCCTGTGGCCGGCGCGCGGGTTGCCATTGCCCACGACCATATTGGCCGGCGCGTCGCGCACATCGAACAGCTGAAGCCCCTTCGCCTTCGCCAGTTCCGCCAGGCGCGGCACGTCGCGCAGCCGCTGGTGCAATCCGGCGGCGACGTTCATCCCCGCCTCCAGCGCAGCGGCGGCGTCCTCGACCAGGTCGCTGCCCAGCGTGCCGCCCGAATTGGCGATGCCGAGCACCAGGGTCCGCGCGCCCCGGGCAGCGCCTTCGGCGATGGTCAGGCGCGGCAGGCCGAGCGTGAGCGGACAATCGTCGTGGCGAAACTCGCCGACGCAATCATCGGGACGGAAGGCGGCCAGTCCGCGCGAGGTCTTGATGCCCGCGAAGTCGGTGCTGTGGCCGAGATAGAGGAGATAGGGTGCTGGTATCATGTCGATCCGACCGTAACTTGCCCGTTCGCCGGACCATCATAGTCTCTGCCACGGCGGATATGCTTTTCCGTTATGGCAGGTTGATGACCTGGGCCAGCGTCTTGAGGAAGTCGGTCGCCAGCGCCGTCGGCGGGCGGTTGAGCAGGAACATCGCCTGCACGTCGAAAGTGATCTGCGGGCGCAGCGGACGCATCGACAGGCCGGGCGACAGCGACGCCTGGGCGGTGAAGCTGTCGACGATCGTCATGCCCACCCCCTGCCGCACCAGTGCGGTGGCGATGTAGAAGGTGCGCGCGGACACGATCTCGTCGAGTTCGAGGTCGATGCGCAGCAGTTCCTGGTTGAAGATCTGTCCGATCGGGCCGCTGTTGCCGACGCTGATGAAGCGCTTGCCGCGGAGCGCCTCCAGTTCGATCCGCGGTGGCGCGTCGGGCATGTCCTCCTCGCGGTAGAGCAGGACCAGTTCGCCCTCCCCCAGCCAGCGATTGCCCAGCGGCGTCGCCGGCGGCACTTCATAGGCGATCGCGATGTCGGTTTCGCGCTCGTATAATTTGCGCAGCAGGTCGTCGTGATGGACGGTCTGGAGGTCGAACTTCACATCCTGGTGCGTGCGCATGAACCAGGCAACCGCGGTGGGCAGCGCCGACAGCGCCAGCGACGGCAGCGCCGAGACGCGCAGCGTGCCGCCCGCCCCGCGGCGCAGGTTGCGGGCACCCTCGCGCAGCGCATAGACCCGGTCCTGGATCTCGCTGACCTCGGTGAACAGCGTATGCGCGTCCTCGGTCGGGACGAGGCGGCCATTGGTGCGCTGGAACAGCTGGAAGCCGAGCAGGCTCTCGGCATGGCGCAGCATCTTCGAGACCGAAGGCTGCGAGACGTTCAGCGCGCGTGCCGCGGCGCTCACCGATCCGTTGACATAGACCGCGTGGAAAATCTCGATGTGTCGAAGGTTCATCGGCTCAGCCTAGACCGATGATCCGCGCGGGGAAAGCGGCGCAACCGCCGGCGCGCAGGGCCGTCCGGAGACAGCCGGACGCGTGACCGCGACCCGCCGGCGCCTGGCGCCGGAAGGCCGCAGCCACGCGAAAATCCGTCTTACTTCTTGCCGCCGAGCGACAGACCGCCGAAGCGCTTGTTGAAGCGAGCCACCTGACCGCCCGCATCGAGCATCTGGCCGCGGCCGCCGGTCCATGCCGGGTGCGCCAGCGGATCGATCTCGAGCTGCATCGTGTCGCCTTCCTTGCCCCAGGTGGAGCGGGTTTCGTACACGGTGCCGTCGGTCATCTGCACCTTGATCGTGTGGTAATCGGGGTGGATGTTCTTCTTCACGTCGAATTCCTCGAAAAGCCGCTGGTTCCGACCAGCAGCGGAGGCGCGCGCGTAGCAGCACGCGCGCCGAAGCGCAACCTCGTCAGACCTTCCGCGTCAGGCCTTGGGCGGATCCGCGATCATCGCGGTGAACTCGCATTCGGCCGCGATCTCGTCACCCAGCTTGGCCTTGCCCGCGAACTTGCAGACGCGCGACCGCTTCTGGACGAACTCGACCTCGAGGCGGAGCAGCACGCCGGGTTCGACCGGCTTGCGGAACTTCACCCCGTCGATGCTCATGAAATAGACGAGCTTCCCCGAACCCGCCAAACCGAGCGACTCAACCGCGAGCACGCCGGCGGCCTGCGCCAGCGCCTCGACGATCAGCACGCCCGGCATGATCGGACGACCGGGGAAATGCCCCTGGAAGAACTGCTCGTTGATCGTCACCGCCTTGATCGCGGTGATGCGCTGGTCGAGGATCAGTTCCTCGACCCGATCGACGAGCAGCAGCGGGTAGCGATGCGGCAGCGCCGCCATCACCCGTCCGATTTCGAACGGGCCGATATTCGTACCCGCCGCCGCTGCTTCCTCGCTCACCGGCCCGGGGGCGGCGTCTGGGTTGCCGGACGGGCCGGAGTCGGTGCCGGGGTGGCCGGACGCGTACCGGCCGGAGCAGCGCCTGCAGGCTGGGCCTGCTGCTGACGTGCGGCCTGAACCTGCGCGATGCGGTTCTCATATTCCTGGATCTGCTGATACAGCTGGGCCACGGTCTGCGACGGGTTCCAGCCGGCCGGCGGCGTCGTGGCGACGGTCGGCACCAGCTTGTCGAGCTCGGCCGCGACCAGCTGGGTCACGTCGGTGCCCTGCGGCGCATACTGGAATGCCGACGGCGCCAGGATGACGCTGATCTTGCGCGCGTTCACGACGTTGGTCTGCGCCGTGTTGTACTTTTCGAGGATCTTCTCGATCGCGAACATCTGCGCACGGATCAGCGGCACGCTCAGGCGGTTGATGTCGGCCTCGGCCTTCTGCTCGGCTGCCTGGATCGTGTTCAGCACCGGGTTGCGCGCGGTCTGGGCGGCCTGCAGTTCCTGCTGCGAAACCTGGCCGTCCTTGTTGCTGTCCATCTGCAGGTACAGCGGACGCACTTCGGTCTGGAGCGCGGTCTGACGGGCAGTGATCTGGTCGATCGCCGGCTTCTGCGCGGTGCCGATCTGCTGCATCGCGGCCTGATAGGCCTTCGACCCGATGATCGCCAGCGGCGGGGTCACCATGGCGATACCCTGGGTCTGAGCGGCTGCCGGCACCGCAACCATGATGGCGGGGGCCGCGAGAATGCCCGCGAGAATGAACTTGCTAGTCATCAGAACTGGGTTCCTACGTTGAAGGTAAACAGTTTGGGATCGTCGCCCGGCTGGGTCAGCAGGGCCTTGGAAACGTCGATGCGAAGCGGGCCGAACGGCGAGTTCCAGTTCACGCCAGCACCGATCGACAGGCGAGGACGGGCAGAATTGCCCAGGAACTGCTCGTAGAACGGCTGGGTCGGGATATTGTAGACCGCGTTGATCGAGGTACCCGCGCACGGACCGCCCGAAGTCGGCGAATAACCGACCTGGCAGGTCGTGAGCGAGCCCCCATTCGTCGGGTCGCTCCCGCTGACGAGATAGAGCTGTCGCCCGAACGAATCCTTGATCAGGTTATCCTTGGGCAGCAACGTCGGCGAACCATCCGCGTTCACGGCAGGCTTGCCATCGGGGCCGAGCAGCTGCTCGAAATCGATCGTCTTACCCGGGTCACGGACGTTCCACAGTGCACCGGTCTGAATGAAGATCGACGGACGCAGGCCCATTTCGGCCGCACCGGCGCCCAACGGGATCTCGAGCTCGGCCTTGCCCAGATAATAGCCTCTCCCGCCCAGCGCATCGTCCTGGAACTGTTCGCGGTCGGTGATCAGAGCCTGGGTGCCCAGCTTCGGATCGCCGGTGTAGCGGATGCGGAGGACGCGCGGTCCGACGCCGCGAATGTCGAAGCCGCGGAACTGCGGTTCACCCAGATAGAAGCGGTCCGTGATCCGGACGGTGTCGACTGCCGGATCTCTCGACTTCTCGAACGAGTGAATATAACCGCCCTCGGCGGCGAGGGAGAAGATGAACCCGCTACCCAGACCCCAATATTTATTGGCGTTGAAGCGTCCCCGAGCATAGCGGACGTCGCCGCCAAGACCGGCGAAGTCAGCGCCGAGCACGACACGCTGGCCACGTGTCGGGCGCAATCGGCTGTTCAAACTGTCGTAAATCAGTGAAAGCCCGACCAGCGACGTGATGCGCTTGCCGACGGCGTCGCAATAATAGCGTCCCGCCTTGACCCGGTCGCATACGCCATCCGTGTAGAAGGTAGCCTCGTTCAGGCTAACGTCGTCCTGCGCCAGATAATAGCGACCCGAGAAGGTCCAGTATTCGGTCAGCGGCACGCCGGCCACGACCTGCGCACCGGTCGAGATCTGGCTGTAGGTCGTGTTGCGATCCGAGCCGATATAGTTGAACGCGTTGAAATCGCGACGGAACAGGGTGACGCCCAGCGCGACGTTCTTGTCGAACAGATAGGGCTCGGTGAAGCCCAGCTCGACCGACTTCGAATAGCTCGAATAATCGACCGAGGCGGACAGCGTCTGCCCCTTGCCGCGGAAGTTGCGCTGGCGGATCGACGCCTGGAGGATGAAGCGCTCGAGGCTCGAAAAGCCTGCCGACAGCGTAAGTTCGCCGGTCGCGCGCTCTTCGACATTGGCCGACAGCACGATCCGGTCGGGCGCCGAGCCTTCCTTGCGCTCGATCTCGAACTTGTCCTGGAAGAAGCCGAGCGAGTTGATGCGATCCTGCGACCGCTTGACCAGGAAGGTGTTGAAGGCGTCGCCCTCCGCCACGCGCATTTCGCGGCGGATTACCTTGTCCTGGGTCTGGGTGTTGCCGGTGATCTCGATCCGCTCGATATAGGTGCGGTTCGCCTCGGCGATGTGGAAGTTCAGCGACATCGTGAGGCTCTCACGATCGCGCTGGAACTCGGGACGCACGTCGGCAAAGGCATAGCCGAACAGGCCGGCGGTCTCGCTCAGCCCCTCGACCGTGTCCTCGACCGCCTTGGCGTTGTACCAGTCGCCCTTCTTGATCGACAGGCTGGCGGCCATGCGCTTGTCGTCGAAATCGCGGATCGCGCTGTCGACGGAGATGTCGCCGAATTTGTAGCGCGGGCCTTCCTCCACCACATAGGTGATGATGAAGTCCTTCTTGTCGGGCGTCAGCTCGGCAACGGCGGATACCACGCGGAAGTCGGCATAGCCCTCGGTCAGGTAGAACTGACGCATCTTCTGCTGGTCATAGGCCATGCGATCCTGATCATAGCTCGTGTTCGAGCTCAGGATGTGCATCAGGCTGGACGTCTTGGTCGCCATCTCTCCGCGCAGCTTGCCGTCGGAGAAGACCTCGTTGCCGATGATGTTGATCTGGCGGACCTTGGACTTGGGTCCCTCGCGAATCTCGAAGATGACGTCGACGCGGTTCTGGTCGAGCATCACCATCTTCGGCTCGATCTCAGCGGCGAAGCGGCCCTGGCGGCGATACAGCTCGACGATGCGCGCCACATCGGCGCGAACTGCGGTCCGGGTGAAGATCTGGCGCGGCGCCAGCTTCACTTCCTTCGTGATCTTGTCGCTCTTCAGGCGCTTGTTGCCCTCGAAGATCACGCGGTTGATGATCGGATTCTCGCGGACGCGGACGATGATGTCGCCCGTCTCGACGCCCTGGATCTCGACATCGGCCAGCAGATCCGACGCGATCAGGTCCTTGATCGCCTGGTCGATCGTCTCGTTGGTGTAGGACGATCCGACGCGCAGCTGCGTGTAGGACAGGATCGTCTCGGGCTCCAGGCGCTGGGCGCCCTCGACCCGCAGCGAGCGGATCGTGCGCTGCACCTGCGGCGCGACCGCGGGCACCGACTGAGGCGCCGCAGCGGGTGCAGTCGTCGGCGCGACCGCCGGCGGCGCCGCGGGAGCGGTCTGCGCACCGGCAGGCATCACTGCCACGCCGGCCGACAAAATCGTGCCCGCGAGGAGCGTCTTGGCGCTCACGCCCATAATCATCGCCTTTTTAGCAGTCACCAAACCCACCCTAGTCGGAAATCAATCATTCAGCCGGTCCGCACGGCGGCGCACCGCCCTGCCCCAAGCGCGTCAGCCGATCAAGCCGGCCAAGTTCCTCCACACGCCGAAGGCACCCAGATCGTTGAACGTTACCAGAACCATCAATGCCAGAATCGCGACCAGTCCGCCGCGAAAGGCCCATTCCATCACCTGTGGCTCGACCGGGCGCCTCCGAACGCCCTCGATGGCATAGAACAGCAGATGACCGCCATCCAGCATCGGTACTGGCAACAGGTTGATGAAGCCCAGATTAATCGAAATCAGCGCGACGAAGACCACGAAGGATTCGAAGCCGAGCGACAGGCTCTCGCCCGACATCTTGGCAATGCGCATCGGGCCGCCCAGTTCGCTCACCGGAACGCGTCCGGCGATCAGCTGCCCCAGCCCATCGACCATCATGCCGACCAGCGAGAAGGTGCGTTCGACGCCGACGATCGGCGCCTGCCAGACCGGAACGGTCGACCGGACGATCTCAGCCGGCGCGGCGATGCCCAGCACGCCCCGGCGGACCTCGTTGCCGAACCGGTCCTTCGACACGTCCTGACCGATCACCGTCTCGGTACGGGCCTGCTGCCCATCACGGACATAGTCGATCTCGACGCGCATGCCGGCACGCATCGAGGTAAAGGCCGCCATGTCATTGAAATTGTCGAATTCGCGCCCGCCGATCGAAAGGATCCGGTCGCCTTCCCTGAGCCCCGCGGTCGCGGCCGGCGTACCGGCTTTGATCGGGCCGGCAACCGGCGGAATCGTTATCGTGCCATAGGCAGCGGCAAAGGCGCCGAGAATGACGATCGCGACCAGGAAATTGGCGATCGGCCCCGCCGCGACGATGATCGCGCGCTGCCACAGCGGCTTGGCCTGAAAGGTCCTCGCCCGCTCGGCCGCCGGAAGGGCAAGCCAGTTTGGATCGGGCTGACTACCCGGGTTCATGTCGCCGGCGAAGCGGACATAGCCGCCCAGCGGCAGCATGCCGAATTTCCAGCGTGTGCCGCGCTTGTCGGTAAAGCCGCCGATCTCGCGGCCGAACCCCACCGAGAAGACCTCTGCCTTCACGCCGAACCAGCGTCCGGCGAGATAATGGCCAAGCTCGTGCAGAAAGACGAGCGGTCCCAGCGCCAGAACGAAGGCGATGACCATCATCAGGATGCCGGGGGATTGGCTCAAGCGACGCAGTCCTTCACTCGCTCGATCGCCACCCGCCTGGCTTCCGCATCGACGGCCAGCACGGCGTCGAGCGTCTCCGGTGCGGGCGGATCGTAGCGGCTCAGCGTATCGGCAACGATTGCGGCAATTTCAAGAAAACCGACCTTCCCCGCCAGGAACGCCGCCACGGCCACTTCGTTGGCCGCATTCAGGATCGCCGGACGGGCGCCCCCCGCCTTGAGGGCAGCGCGGGCAAGCGCCAGGCACGGGAACCGCTCATAGTCCGGCGCCTCGAAGTCGAGCCGGGCAATTCGGGCGAGATTCAGGCGCTCGCACGGAGTTTTCATCCGGTCGGGCCATGCGAGCGCATGCGCGATGGGGATTCGCATGTCCGGCGCACCCAACTGCGCGAGCACCGATCCGTCGACATATTCGACCATCGAGTGGATCACCGACTGCGGATGAACGATCACGTCCAGCTGGTCGGCGCTCACCGGGAAGAGGTGGAACGCTTCGATCAGTTCCAGCCCCTTGTTCATCATCGATGCGGAATCGACCGAGATCTTTGCCCCCATCGACCAATTGGGGTGCTTGACCGCCTGCGCCGGCGTGATCGCCTTCATCTCGTCGAGCGACAAGGTGCGGAACGGGCCGCCGCTCGCGGTCAGGATGATGCGGGCGACGCGGTCCGGCGCCCCGTCCTCGAGACACTGGAACACCGCATTATGCTCGGAATCGACGGGCAGCAGCGTGGTGCCGCGCGCGCGCGACGCCGCCATCACGACATCGCCCGCCGACACCAGCGATTCCTTGTTTGCCAGCGCGACCGTGCCGCCCGCCTGCAGCGCCGCCATGACCGGCTTCAGCCCGGCAGTCCCGACGATCGCGGCCATCGTCCAGTCGGCGCCCATCCGTGCGGCGTCGCACACCGCATCGGCCCCGGCGCGCGCCTCGATCCCGGTGCCGGCAAGCCGGTCCCGCAACCCGTCCAGGCAGCGCTCGTCCGCGACTGCCGCCAACCGGGCGCGGGTGCGGATCGCAGCCGCCGCAAGCTTGTCGACATCGCAATTGGCGGTCAGGGCCACCACCTCGAACCGCTCCGGCTCGCGCTCGATCAGGTCGAGCGTCGAGCTTCCGACCGAACCGGTCGCCCCCAGGATCGTCACCGTCTTCATCGCAAAAGCACCACCAGCAGCGCCGCAACC
Source organism: Sphingomonas rustica (assembly GCF_039652585.1). Taxonomy (NCBI): domain Bacteria; kingdom Pseudomonadati; phylum Pseudomonadota; class Alphaproteobacteria; order Sphingomonadales; family Sphingomonadaceae; genus Sphingomonas; species Sphingomonas rustica. The sequence goes on from NZ_JBDIZK010000006.1 coordinate 162,479, forward strand.
GGCGCAACCGCGACCAGGCCGTCCAGCCGATCGAGCAGTCCGCCATGGCCAGGCAGCATCGTACCCGAATCCTTGACCCCCGCCACCCGCTTCAGATGGCTTTCGTACAGGTCGCCGACCTGCGCCAGCATCGCCAGGAACGGCGTCGCGATGGCAAGCGCGACCGGCAGATGGAACCAGATGGCGAGCACCGCGGCGAAAAGGCCCGCCGCAGCCACCCCGCCGAAAAAGCCCGCCCAGGTCTTGTTGGGGCTGATCGAGGGCGCCAGCTTCGGCCCACCGATCGCGCGGCCCGCGAAATAGGCACCGCTGTCGCACGCCCAGACCAACGCCATCGCCCACAAGGTGAGCAGGAAACCCGAGGGGGCCAGCATATCGGGCTCGTGCCGCAGCATCACCAGCGCCAGCACCGGGATCCCGACATACAGCACGCCCCAGGCCAGCCGCGAATGGCGGGTCACCGCGCCGACGAAGAACATCGCGCCCAGGACGAAGCCCAGGGCGAGAAAGCCCGGCCCTGCCGCCGCGGGCGACATCAGCGCGATCGGAACGGTGAGCGCATATTGGGCAAGTCTGCGTTGACCCGCGGTCGCGCCGACCAGATTTGCCCATTCGTAGAGCATCAGGATGCCACCGACGGCGACAAGCACGAAGAAGATCCAGCCCCCCCACCACAGCGCGCTGAATGCGACAGCGATCATCACGATCGCCGCCGATAATCGCCTGGGAAGATCGGGACTGGGATTCACAACCCGCCGAACCGGCGCTGCCGGCGGCCGAACTGGTCGATCGCATCCGCCAGCGTCTCGGCATTGAAATCGGGCCACAGCGCGTCGACGAACAGCAGTTCGGCATAGGCCGCCTGCCACAGCAGGAAGTTCGACAGCCGCTGTTCGCCCGAGGTGCGGATCATCAGGTCGAGCGGGGGCAGGTCGTGGGTCGCCAGCTCGCTCTCGAACATCGCCTCGTCGATGCGATCGGCGGTCAGTTCGCCCGCGGCGACGCGTTCGGCCAGACGCCGCGTCGCCGCGACAATCTCGGCCTGCGAGCCATAGTTCAGCGCGATCACCAGCATCGGCCCGGTGTTGGACGCGGTGCGCGCCATCACCTCACGGATCATCTCGACCAGATCGGCAGGCAGTGCCTGCCAGCCGCCGATGACCTTCAGCCGGACATTCTCGGAGATCAGTTCCTCGACCTCCCGCTTCAGGAACCGGCGCAGCAGACCCATCAGGTCGCTGACCTCCTCCGCCGGACGCCGCCAGTTCTCCGACGAGAAGGCGTAGAGCGTCAGGACCTCGATCCCCATGACGCGCGCGGCACGGCTGACGCGGCGCACCGCCTCGACACCCTGCTTGTGTCCGGCGATGCGCGGCAACAGACGCTTCTTCGCCCAGCGGCCATTGCCATCCATGATGATGGCCACATGCCGGGGGATCGAGCCCGTGATCGACGCAGGAACGGCGCTGGTCGCCATTAGAACGGCCTAGACCCGCTCGAAGCGAGAAAGAAAAAGGCCGGCCAAGTCGCTCACTTGCCCAGGATTTCCTTTTCCTTCGCCGATGCGACGGCATCCAGTTCGGCGATCGTCGCGTCCGTCAGCTTCTGCACCTCGGTCTCGTGACGCTTGCGCTCGTCCTCGCTGAGCACGCCCTTCTTCTCGTCGACCTTCAGGCTGTCCATGCCGTCGCGGCGGACGTTGCGCACGGCAACGCGTGCCTTTTCGGCATATTGGCCGGCCAGCTTCGCCAATTCCTTGCGGCGCTCCTCGGTCAGGTCGGGAATCGGCAGGCGCAGCGTCTGGCCGTCGACGATCGGATTGAGTCCGAGGCCCGCCGAACGGATCGCCTTGTCGGTCGGGCCGACATTGGTCTTGTCCCACACCTGGACCGACAGGAGCCGCGGCTCGGGCGCCGAGACGGTCGCGACCTGGTTCAGCGGCATGTGCGCGCCATAGACCTCGACCGTCACCGGATCGAGAAGGGCGGTGCTGGCGCGGCCGGTACGCAGCCCTCCCAGGTCATGCTTCAGGGACTCCACCGCACCATTCATGCGGCGTTCGAGGTCGGATTTGTCGTAGGCGGCCATTGCCGGCTCTCCTTATGCGGTCGATTCGGTTTCGTTGCGGACGATCGTGGACGTGCCCCGCCCTTCCAGAACCTCGGCCAGGTTACCGGATTCGCGGATGTTGAACACGACGATCGGGATATCATTGTCGCGGCACAGCGCGACGGCGGTGCCGTCCATGACCTTCAGATTGTCCTGGAGGACGCGGTCGAAGCTGAGCGAGTCGTAGCGCGTCGCGCCGGGCACCTTCTTGGGATCGGCATCATAGACGCCGTCCACCGAAGTCCCCTTGAACAGCGCTTCGCAGTTCATCTCGGCCGCGCGCAGCGCCGCCGTCGTATCGGTGGTGAAAAACGGAAGCCCGGTGCCCGCGGCGAACAGGACCACCCGGCCCTTCTCCATGTGGCGCTCCGCCCTGCGGCGGATATAGGGCTCGCACACCGACGCCATCGGGATCGCCGACTGGACGCGGGTGTCGACGCCGACCTTTTCCAGCGCATTCTGCATCGCCAGCGCGTTCATCACGGTGGCCAGCATGCCCATATAATCGGCGGAGGCGCGGTCGAAGCCCTGAGCCGCCCCTGCCAGGCCGCGGAAGATGTTGCCGCCGCCGACGACCATGCAAATCTCCAGGCCGCTTTCCTTGGCCGCCTTCACTTCCAGCGCCACGCGCTCGCAGGTGGCCGGATCGATGCCGAACTGGCCCTGGCCCATCAGGACCTCGCCCGACAGTTTAAGCAGGATGCGTTTGAAGCGGGGAAGCGTCATGAGTTCCGTAATGCTGTTGGGGAGCGGCGCGGACCTTAGATGCGACCGTCCGGGATGCCAAGCGAAGATGGGATGCAGATCGCGTGGATTTTCCACCGACCCGGCGTCGTTCCGTCGTCAGAACCAGGGAAATTCGCGCAGGAAGGTCTGGCTGTTCTGCGATGCCTGGTTGCACATCGGATCCTCCAGGCTGGCTTCGCCGCCCAGCACCAGCGCGCCGTCGCGGTCATAGGCGAACTGGGTGCGGCGGCCGCGGCCGCGCTCCTCGACCGTGGTGCCGCTGGCATGCTGCACCTCGACCAGATGGTCGCCGCTGCCGAAGCGCCGCGTACCGAACGCAGGGTTCGCCCCGCCGCCCCATTGTCGTGTCAGTGCCTCGACCGCAGCGCGTGCCTCGCTTCCATGGTCGGGAATATAGCGGATCTGGAACAGCTGCGGACAGCGTTCGTGGACCGGGTTGGCCGGGTCGCTCTCGTAATAGACTTCGAACCCCTCCGGCCCGACGGCGCAGGCGACCAGCGTCAGCCGTCCCACCGACGACGGAAACGCCCGCCTGGTGCGCTTCTCACGATAAGTGCGCCTGCCATCGGGCAGCGCGGTAGTGTCGAAGAGCGCCGGCGTGCAACTGGCATCGCGGCTGCGGGCGTGCGCCTCTGGGTCGGGCGGCATCGCCGGTGACGCGGCGAGGAGAAGGAGCACGGGCGCGAGGATCATGCCGTTGCCTAGCTGCTCGCCCCTGCCCCGCCAAGCCGACCGGACATGAAAACGGGCGCGGCCACCGCATGGCGGCCGCGCCCGTCGATCATTCAGCCGAAGCTCAGAGGCCGGCGGCCGCGGCGACCTCGGCAGCGAAGTCGCTCTCTTCCTTCTCGATGCCTTCGCCGAGCTGGAAGCGGACATAGTCCTTCAGCACGATCGTGGTGCCGGCATCCTTGCCCGCCTTCGCGACGACGTCGGCGATCGGGGTCTTGCCGTCCATCACGAACAGCTGGCTGAGCAGCGCGTTTTCCTTGGCGAACTTCTTCACCGAGCCTTCGACCATCTTGGCGATGATCTCGGCGGGCTTGCCGCTCTCGGCAGCTTTCTCGGTCGCGATCGCGCGCTCGCGCTCAAGCACGTCCTGGTCGAGGCCGGTGTCGTCCAGCGCCAGCGGGAAGGCGGCCGCGATGTGCATCGCGATCTGCTTGCCCAGCGGCTCGAGCACGTCGGCGCCCGCATCGGACTCGAGCGCGACGAGCACGCCGATCTTGCCGAGGCCCGGAGCGGCGGCGTTGTGCACATACGGCACGACCGCGCCCTTGGAGACTTCGATCGCCTTGACGCGGCGGATCACCTGGTTCTCGCCGATGGTCGAGATGTTGCTGGTCAGCACCTCGTCCACGGTGCCGCCCTGCGGCATCGCTTCGCCCTTCAGCGTGGCGAGATCGTCACCCTTTTCGAGCGCGATCGCGGTCACGTCGCGAACGAAGTTCTGGAAGATCTCGTTCTTGGCGACGAAGTCGGTCTGCGAGTTCACCTCGATCGCGACACCCTTCGGACCTGCGACGGCAATGCCGACCAGACCCTCGGCGGCGGTGCGGCTCGACTTCTTGGCGGCAGCGGCCAGGCCCTTGGTGCGCAGCCAGTCGACTGCGGCTTCCATGTCGCCATTGGTCTCGGCAAGCGCCTTCTTGCAGTCCATCATGCCGGCGCCGCTCTTTTCGCGGAGCTCTTTCACGGCAGCAGCGGTGATCTCGGCCATGTCTCTATCCTCGATATGGTCGCGCGAGTGCGCGACGCTGTTCAGAAATTCCGTTCGCCCCGACCAGGTCCAGGGGCGCATCTCCGCCGGCACGCGCCATGCGAAGGAACCGCCCCTCGACACGCTCGGGGCGAAACGGGAAGGGTGCGACGCCGCTACCCTTCCCGCATGACAGTTCCGCGACGCGGATCAGGCGTCGAGCTGACGCTCGCCTTCGGCAGCCGCAGCCGGCTCGGTCACGGCAGCAGGTGCTTCCGGCTCGGCAGCGGCAGGCGCTTCCGGTGCGCTCAGGGCCGGCTCGACCGGAGCTTCTTCCTGCGCGCCCAGATCGACGCCGAAGCGTGCCTGGCGATCCTGGTTGCCGCGGGTCGCGGCGACCGCGATCGCTTCGCAGTACAGGCGGATCGCGCGGCTGGCGTCGTCATTCGCCGGAACCGGGAAGGCGATGCCGTCGGGCGAGACGTTCGAATCGAGGATCGCGACGACGGGAATGCCCAGCGTGTTGGCTTCCTTGATCGCCAGCTCTTCCTTGTTCGCGTCGATCACGAACATGATGTCGGGAACGCCGCCCATGTCGCGGATGCCGCCGAGCGAAAGCTCGAGCTTGTCGCGCTCGCGGGTCAGGTTGAGCACTTCCTTCTTGGTCAGGCCGTGCGTGTCACCCGACAGCTGCTCCTCGAGCGCCTTGAGACGCTTGATCGAGTTGGAAATGGTCTTCCAGTTGGTGAGCATGCCGCCCAGCCAGCGATGGTTGACATAGTGCTGGCCCGCGCGCTTCGCCGCATCGGCGATGGCTTCCTGGGCCTGGCGCTTGGTGCCGACGAACAGCACCTTGCCGCCGCCGGCGACGGTCGACGACACGAACTCGAGCGCGCGTGCGAACAGCGGCACGGTCTGCGAGAGGTCGATGATGTGGACGCCGTTGCGATCGCCGAAGATGTAGGGCTTCATCTTCGGGTTCCAGCGGTGCGTCTGGTGGCCGAAGTGCGCGCCCGATTCGAGCAATTGCTGCATGGAGACGACAGGTGCCGCCATAGGGATAAATCCTTCCGGTTGTTCCTCTGGGAAGCGTGCACCAGGCAATGCCTGGCACCGGGTTATGATGCTTCCCATGCGGGGTTGAGGGCGCGCCGTTAGCGCCAAGTCGGGCAGAATGCAAGCGTTCGCCCGGCATGGCCGATCACGACGCAGCCTTGTGAGCCGATAGATGCGTATCGGCGAGATGGTTTGCAAGCGGTGCGCGGGCGGAACGTTCCTGCGCGATGGCATCACCGATGAGAATATTCGGATCGACTCTTTGCGGCCTCACTTCGTCGCGGCGGGAATTCCCGTTCCGGAACAAGAGACTAACGCGTGGATTGCGGTATTGATGTCGCGCGGAACATCGCGAACATCATGAGAACAAAAGCGTTGACAAGGGAAACATTGAGGGAACATAAAGGGCTCGACGCCGACATGGTCGGTGAGTGCAAAGGAACGTACGATGGTGACGCTTCTCGGGACGATGTTCTTCCTTGCGGTGATGGTCGCTTCGATCTGGACGATCGTCGAGACGGTCCGGCCACGCATGGGCCGGATCCTGTTCATGCTTCGCTATGGTCCGGTGATCGCGCCGGCGCTGCCGCAGCAGCACCGGGTCACGGTTCGCGGGCGTTCGGTTCCGCTGCGGATGCAGGTGCCGGCCCGGCTGCGCGCAACCGCCTGACCCGGCGATAGGATCGCACGCTGAACGGGATCGACCCGAGATAGAGGAGCGCAATGGCGGTCAGCGACTGCCAGGGCGCAGAGACGATGGCGGCGGCCAGGACGACCAGGACCGCGATGGCCTCGAACCGGATGCGCTGACGCAGCTTGAGCGCCGAGCCCGACCAGGTGGCGATGCTCGACACCATCAGGACCGCCACCAGGAACAGCCAGGGCGCGACCAGCATCGGCTCGCGGAACAGCGGCAGTTCGGTCACCAGCCACAGATAGATCGGCACCATCGCCAGCATCGCGCCAGCGGGCGCAGGCACGCCGGTCAGGAAGCCTGCCGACTTGTGCGGCTGTTCGGTCTGGTCGATCTGGGCATTGAACCGCGCCAGGCGCAGCGCACAGAACAGCGCATAGACCAGAGCGACCAGCCAGCCGATCCGCGGCACGTCGTGCAACGACCACAGGAACAGGATCAGCGCCGGGGTCACGCCAAACGAGATCGCGTCGGAGAGGCTGTCCAGCTCCGCCCCGAACCGGCTCTCGGCCCGGACGAGCCGCGCGATGCGGCCATCGATTCCGTCGAGCACTGCCGCGATCAGCACCATGACGACCGCCGTGTCCCACATCCCGCCGATCGCGAAGCGTATCCCCGACAGGCCGAAGCACAGCGCCAGCGCGGTCACCGCATTGGGCAGGATCGCGCGAAGCGGGATGCCCCGCTGAAGACGCGGCGTCCGGGTGCGCCGCGCCGGACGGGGCGGGCGATCGGTCACTGAGCCACGCCACTCGCATTGGCGATGCCGCGCGCGGCAAGAACCGTTTCGCCGGCAACGGCACGCTGGCCCAGCGCGACATTGACGCCATAGCCTTCGGGCACGAACACGTCGACGCGGCTGCCGAAGCGGATCAGGCCGATGCGCTGCCCGGCAACCACCATGTCGCCCGACTTGGTGAAGGCAAGGATGCGGCGCGCGATCAGGCCGGCGATCTGGGTGAAGCCCACGCGCACGCCGTTGCGGTCCTCGACCACGAAATATTGCCGCTCATTCTCCTCGCTCGCCTTGTCGAGATCGGCATTGAGGAACTTGCCCGAGACATAGATGACCTGGCGGACGATGCCGGTGATCGGGGTTCGGTTGATGTGCACGTCGAACACCGACATGAACACCGACACGCGCACCATCGGCTGGTCGCCCAGCGCGTTCGGCCCGGCCAGCTCGCGCGGCAGCGGCACCCGCTCGATCATCGTGATCAGCCCGTCGGCCGGCGAGACGATCAGCCCGTCGCCCTGCGGCGTGACGCGCACCGGATCGCGGAAGAAGGCGGCGATGAACAGGGTGATGCCCAGCATCGGCCAGATCAGCAGATCGGTGAACCAGAAAACGATGAACGTGACGACCAGCGCGATCGCAACGAACTTGCGGCCTTCGGGGTGAACGCTGGGGAACCGCCACTTCACGGTGGAGGTGCCGACGGGGGGCTTGTCTAGGGATGCCATCCGCTGCGTCTAGCTGCCTCTCTCGCGCTTGCCTAGTTTCTCGAATCGCACCGCCGCACGTGCAGTTCCCGCGACGCGCGGGTGCCCGGGCGGGGCAACCCGTTGTCCGCCGCGCGACGAACTGTACCGCGACGCTTGATCCCCTGCCCTCTTTGCTCCTAGGGACCTCGCCAAACCTCCCTAAAACAGGAAAGCGAGCATATGGCGAAGATCAAGGTGGCAACGCCGGTCGTGGAGATCGACGGCGACGAAATGACGCGGATCATCTGGCAGTGGATTCGCGAGCGCCTGATCCTCCCCTATCTCGACATCGACCTCAAATATTACGACCTCTCGATCGAGAATCGCGACGCGACCGACGATCAGGTCACGATCGATTCCGCCAAGGCGATCCAGCAGTACGGCGTGGGCGTGAAGTGCGCGACCATCACCCCGGACGAGGCGCGCGTCGAGGAATTCAGCCTCAAGAAGATGTGGAAGTCGCCGAACGGCACGATCCGCAACATCCTGGGCGGCGTCGTCTTCCGCGAGCCGATCGTGATCCAGAACGTGCCGCGCCTGGTCCCGGGCTGGACCGACCCGATCGTCGTCGGCCGCCACGCGTTCGGCGACCAGTATCGCGCGACCGACTTCAAGGTGCCCGGCGCGGGCAAGCTGACCATGAAGTGGGTCGGCACCGACGGCCAGGAGCTGGAATTCGAGGTGTTCGACTTCCCGTCGGCCGGCGTCGCGATGGGCATGTACAATCTCGACGATTCGATCCGCGACTTCGCCAAGGCCAGCCTGAACTACGGCCTGGGCCGCAAATGGCCGGTCTATCTGTCGACCAAGAACACCATCCTCAAGGCCTATGACGGCCGCTTCAAGGACCTGTTCCAGGAAGTGTTCGACGCCGAGTTCGCGGACAAGTTCAAGGAAGCCGGCATCGTCTACGAGCATCGCCTGATCGACGACATGGTCGCATCGGCGCTGAAGTGGAACGGCAAGTTCGTCTGGGCCTGCAAGAACTATGACGGCGACGTCCAGTCGGACACCGTCGCGCAGGGCTTCGGCTCGCTGGGTCTGATGACCTCGGTGCTGATGTCGCCGGACGGCCGCACGATCGAGGCCGAGGCGGCGCACGGCACCGTCACCCGCCACTATCGCATGCACCAGCAGGGCAAGGCGACCTCGACCAATCCGATCGCGTCGATCTTCGCCTGGACCCAGGGCCTGTCGTTCCGCGGCAAGTTCGACAACACCCCCGACGTCACGCGCTTCGCCGAGACGCTGGAGAAGGTCTGCGTGTCGACCGTCGAGAGCGGCAAGATGACCAAGGATCTCGCGATCCTGATCGGTCCGGACCAGCCCTGGATGACGACCGAGCAGTTCTTCGAGGCGATCCGCGAAAATCTCGAGACCGAGATGGCCAGCTGGAACTGAGCTGACCTCTCCAACGACCGAAAAGGCCGCGACACCCGCAAGGTGTCGCGGCCTTTTTCATGCCCGGATCGACGTGGGATCGATTTTTCTTCGGCGTTTCGCACACATGTCATGACAAGCGCGGAACGAGCGGCTTTAATGCCGTCATGCTCAGTCTGGAGAATAGCAGTTTCAGCGACGCGCTGGTGATCCTCGGCGCGGCCGGCCTCGTCATCCCGGCATTCGCCCGGTTCCGCATCAGCCCGGTGATCGGCTTCATCCTGGTCGGCCTGCTCGTCGGCCCCGCCGGGCTCGGCAAGCTGGTCGGATTCGCGCCCTGGCTCTATTATTTCACCATCTCCGACCCGCATTCGATCGAGCCCTTCGCCGAGTTCGGCATCATCCTGCTGCTGTTCTCGATCGGCCTGGAACTCTCGTTCAAGCGACTATGGGCGATGCGCGGGCTGGTCTTCGGGGTCGGCGCGGCCGAACTGTTCGGCGCGGGCCTGATCCTGGCCGCCGCCCTCTACCTGACCGGGCTCAGCGCCGGCGGCGCGGTCGGCCTCGGCCTGGCGCTGGCGCTATCCTCGACCGCCCTGGTGGTCCCGATCGCGGGCACGACCAGCGCCGTCGGCCGCGCCGCCTTCGCGATGCTGTTGTTCGAGGATCTGGCGCTGGTCCCGATCATCTTCCTGCTCGGCGCGATGGCGCCCGCCGCCAGTGCGGCCGGCTGGGCCCCGCTGGGGATGATCCTGGCCAAGGGCGCTGCGACGGTGGCGGTGCTGTTCATCGGCGGCCGCTTCCTGCTGCCCCGGATGTTCGGCCAGGCGGCACGCACCAAGAGCCCCGAACTGTTCCTGGCGGCCAGCCTGCTCGTCGTGATCGCCGCCAGCCTGGCGACGGCCGCCGCCGGCCTGTCGCCGATCGTCGGCGCGCTGATCGCCGGACTGCTGATCGCCGAGACCGAATATCATACCGAGGTCGAGGCGATCACCGCGCCATTCAAGGGGCTGGCGCTCGGCGTGTTCCTGATCACCGTGGGCATGCGACTGGACCTGGAATTCGTGTTCGATCACTGGGTGACATTGCTCGGTGCCAGCCTGCTGGTGATGGTGGTGAAGACCTGCGTGACGATGGGGCTGCTCAAACTGTCCGGCGCACGCACCGGCACCGCGGCGGAGACCGGCGTACTGATGGCCAGCCCGTCGGAGACGACGCTGATCGTGCTGGGCGTCGCCGGTGCCGCCGGGCTGCTCAGCCCGAACAGCATGGCGTTCTGGACCACGGTGACCGCGATCGGCCTGACGATGACCCCGGTGCTTGCGAAAGCGGGACGAATCCTCGCCCAAAGGATCGAGCGCCGCGAGGTCGACGGTGCCGCCGCCAAGGTCGAACTCGATACGACCGCGCTCGGCACCGTCGTCATCGGCTTCGGTCGGGTCGGGCGGACGATCGCCGACATGCTCGAACGCCACGGCCTACCCTATATCGGCGTCGATGCCGATGTCGACAATGTGAACGCCGCCCGCAAGGAAGGCTATACGGTCATGTTCGGCGACGTGACCCGTGCCGAATTGGTCGACCGGCTGAACCTCGGCCATGCCAAGGCGCTGATCCTGACGATGGACGATCCGGTACTGACCGTGCGGCTGACGCGACGGGTGCGTGGCTGGGTCCCCAACCTGCCGATCATCGCCCGCGCCCGCGACGCGAAGCACGCCGCCGAACTCTACAAGGCCGGCGCGACCGATGCCGTGCCCGAAACGCTGGAAAGCTCGCTGCAATTGTCCGAGGCGCTTCTGGTCGACCTCGGCATCGCGGTCGGGCCGGTGATCGCGTCGATCCATGAGGAGCGCGACCGCATGCGCAAGGCGATCAAGGAAGCGGCGGGGCTGGAACGAGAGCCGCGTATCCGCCGTGTGCGTCGGGGAAGCGATGTCGAGGCTGGCGCTTGACGTCGTATCCGGGCAGTTCAGGTCCGGGAAACCCGTGGGCGACCATGACCGTCGGCCAGGTCGCCGGACAAGCGAAGGATAGTCCATGTTCGAAGCCGCGTTGCTGATCGCCTCCCTCCTCGGGACCCAGGCCGATGCCGATCCGCTTGCCCCCGCACGCGCGGGCAAGCTGCGCTGCGTCCAGCCCGATGTCGCGGCAAAGACCTGTGCGACGATCGTTCGCTACACCGTGCGCGACGATGGCGGGTTCGACGCCGCCATTTCGGGCGTGGTCAATCTCGCGCCGCTGGTGGTGATCGATTACAGGACCAGCGGCACGATCGAGGACGGTGCGGTCTGTTCGGTGGTCCGGCCCGCAGATTTCACCGCGGGACGACTGACCAAGGACAGCGCCCCCGTGACCGCCGCCGTCGAGGCCACGGTGCGGCCGCGGATCATGGCCGCGCTCCAGCCGCTGGCCGGCAAGAAGCGCTGCTACCGCGACAAGGCGGAGGGCAATTTCCTGATGTCCGACGTCACGGTCAACGGCGTCTACACCGCCGACCTGCGCCAGCGTGCCATGTGGGTGTCGCCCGAGGACGGCTACCGCACCGGCATGTGAGGAACCGGGCCGGCCGCGATCCGCGCCGGCCCGTTCGTCGTGATCAGGCCGCCGCGCGAGCCTGGGCGAGGACCGACTTCATCGCCTCGATCGCCTCGGCGCCCTTGGTGCCGTCGGGGCCGCCGCCCTGGGCCATGTCGGGCCGGCCACCGCCGCCCTGCCCGCCCAGCGCAGCGACTGCCGCCTTGACCAGATCGACTGCGCTCAGGCTGCCGACCAGGTCGTCGGTCACGCCCACCGCAACCGATGCGCGGCCGTCATTGACCGCGACCAGCGCTGCGACGCCCGAACCGATCCGAGCCTTGGCCTCGTCGACCGCGCCGCGCAGTGCCTTGGGCTCCAGTCCGTCGAGTACCTGGCCCGAGAAATTGATGCCGTTGATCTGCTCAAGACCCGCCGCGGGTGGCGAACCGGCCCCGCCGCCCAGTGCCAGTGCCTTCTTTGCATCGGCCAGTTCGCGCTCCAGCCGGCGGCGCTCGTCGAGCAGCGCAGCGACGCGTGCCGGCACCTCGTCCGGGGTCGACTTCAGCACCGAGGCGGCCTCGCGCAGGCGCTCGTCGCGCTGGGTGAGCCACAGCCGGGCGGCATCGCCGGTCAGCGCCTCGATCCGGCGAATGCCCGACTGAATGGCGCTCTCGGTGATGATCTTGAAGAGCGCGATATCGCCCAGCGCGTTGACATGGGTGCCGCCGCACAACTCGACCGAATAGGACGAATCCTCGCCTAGTCCCATCGAGAGCACGCGAACCTCGTCGCCATATTTCTCGCCGAACAACGCCATCGCGCCTGCGGCAACCGCGTCGTCCGGCGTCATCAACCGCGTGGAGACTTCCTGGTTCGCACGGATATGGGCGTTCACCTCGGCCTCGATCGCGGCAATATCGTCCGGGCTGAGCGCTGCATTGTGCGAGAAGTCGAAGCGCAGGCGATCGGGCGCGACCAGGCTGCCTTTCTGCGTGACATGCGCGCCCAGCCGATGGCGCAGCGCCGCGTGGAGCAGATGGGTCGCCGAATGGTTCGACCGCACCTGATCACGGCGCACGACATCGATCGCCAGATGCACGCTGTCGCCCACTGCGATCTCGCCTGCCTCGATCGTCGAGTGATGCGCGTGAAGCCTGCCAAGCGGCTTCGACGTGTCGTCAACGACCGCCCGCAACCCCTTGTCGGTGCTGATGATTCCGGCGTCACCCATCTGTCCGCCGGACTCGCCGTAGAAGGGCGTCTGATTGGTCAGCACGATGACGCTGTCGCCGGCGGTCGCACGCTCGACCCGGGCGCCGTCCTTGATCAGCGCAACAACCTGGCCCTCGCCTTCGGTCGACGCGTAACCGGTGAATTCGGTCCCGCCGAGTTCGTCGGCAATGTCGAACCAGACTTCCTCGCTCGCCTTTGCGCCCGATCCCTTCCAGGCGGCGCGGGCATTTGCCTTCTGCTCGGCCATCGCCGTGTCGAATCCGGCACGGTCGACCTGCAGCCCCTGGCCGCGCAGTGCATCCTCGGTCAGGTCGTAGGGGAAGCCGAACGTGTCGTATAGCTTGAAGGCGGTGGCACCGGGCAGCGTGTCGCCCTCGCTCATGCCCTGCGTCGCTTCGTCGAGCAGGCGCAGGCCGTTCGACAGCGTCTGGCGGAACCGGGTTTCCTCCTGCAGCAGCGTCGCCTCGATCAGCGGCTGTGCCCGGACCAGCTCGGGAAAGGCAGCGCCCATTTCGGCGACCAGGCTGGGCACCATGCGGTGCATCAGCGGATCCTTGGCACCCAGCAGGTGCGCGTGGCGCATCGCGCGGCGCATGATGCGCCGAAGCACATAGCCGCGGCCCTCATTGGCCGGCAGCACGCCGTCGGCGACCAGGAATCCCGCCGAACGCAGATGATCGGCGATCACCCGGTGGCTCGCCTGATTGTCGCCCGTCGTCACCGTGCCGGTCAGCGCGCCGCTCTCCGCGATCAGCGCCTTGAACGTGTCGGTGTCGTAATTGTCGTGCACGCCCTGCAGCACCGCCGCGACGCGCTCCAGGCCCATGCCGGTATCGATGCTCGGGCGCGGCAGGTCGCCGATGATCTCGTCATTCTCCTGCAGGAACTGCATGAAGACGAGGTTCCAGATCTCGACGAACCGGTCGCCATCCTCCTCGGGCGATCCCGGCGGGCCGCCCCAGATATGATCGCCATGGTCGTAGAAGATTTCCGAACACGGTCCGCACGGGCCGTCCGAACCCATCGCCCAGAAATTATCCTTGGTCGGGATGCGGATGATCCGCTCCTCCGGCAGGCCGGCGATTTTCTTCCACAGGTCGAATGCCTGGTCGTCGGTGTGATAGACGGTCGCGGTCAGCTTGGCCGCGGGAATGCCCCATTCCTTCGTGAGCAGCGTCCACGCATGCGTGATCGCCTGCTCCTTGAAATAGTCGCCGAACGAGAAGTTGCCGAGCATCTCGAAGAAGGTGTGATGGCGGGCGGTGTAGCCGACATTGTCCAGGTCGTTGTGCTTGCCGCCGGCGCGAACGCACTTCTGGCTGCTGGTCGCGCGGTTGTACGGGCGCGTTTCCAGCCCGGTGAACACGTTCTTGAACGGCACCATGCCCGCATTGACGAACATCAGCGTCGGATCATTGTGCGGGACGAGCGGCGCCGACGCCACCCGGGCATGGCCCTGGCTTTCGAAATAGTCGAGAAACGAGCGGCGGATATCGTTGGTGGACGTCATGCGTGCGACTTAGGGCGGAGCGCGGCTTCGCTCAAGTGAAACGCATCGATGAGCGCGATCGAACCCGACGGTGTTGCACCGGTGCGTCAGCCCAGTGGCCGGTCGATCGTCGAGGGCGGCTCGCTGAACCATTTCGGACCGGCGGCAGTCATGTGGAAGCAATCCTCGATGCGGATGCCGAAGCTGCCGGGAATGTAGATGCCGGGCTCGTTCGAGAAGCACATGCCGGCAGCCAGTCTGGTCGTCTCGCAGCGGACCAGGTTGACCGGCTCGTGCCCGTCCATGCCGATGCCGTGGCCGGTGCGGTGCGACAGGCCGGGCAGCTTGTAGTCGGGGCCGTAACCGAGCGTCTTATAATAGGCGCGGACCGCATCATCGACGCTGCCCGCGGTTGCGCCAATGCGGGCGGCGTCGAAGGCGATCTGCTGGCCGCGGCGCATCTGGTCCCAGACCTTGCGCTGCTCCGCGGTCGCCTCGCCAAAGGCGAAGCTGCGCGATACGTCGGCCTGATAGCCCTGGACGGTGCAGCCGCAGTCCATCAGCACGATCTCGCCGCGCCGAACCGCCTGCGGCTTGCCCGAGCCGTGCGGATAGGCGGCTGCCTCGCCCAGCAGCACCAACGCGAATTCGGGCCGCCCGCCCAGCTTGACCGTCGCCGCATTCATCAGCGCGCCGATCTGCGCCGGAGTCATGCCGGCCTCGATCCTCGGCACGGTGAAGCTATAGGCTGCGATCGTCACGTCGGTCGCCTGCTGCATCAGCGCGATCTCGGCGGGCGTCTTGATCATCCGGCATCCGCGGACCACCGGATTGGCAGAAACCAGCCTGGCACCGGGCAGCGCGCGTTGCAGGCCCGCCACCGCGAAATAGCGCACCGTTTCCTCGATCCCGACCGGGCGCGTCGCCAGCCGCCGGTCCTTCAGGAAGCCAGCGACGACCGCCAGCGGATCCTCATGCTCCTGCCAGACGCGAACCTCCGCCGGGATGCCGAGCGATTCGCGGACCGACGGTTCCTCGAAGAACGGGGTGACGATGCAGGGCTCGCCCTCGACCGGCAGGATCGCGGCGGTCAGCCGCTCGCTGCGGCTCCAGCGGACGCCGGTGAAGTAGATCAGCGACGATCCCGGCTCGATCAGGACTGCGCCGATCCCGTTCGCCTTCATCAGCGCCTGGGCCCGGGCGACGCGCCGGGCGCGCTCATCGGGACCGATCGGGACGGCACCTTGCGTCAGATCCTGCAACGCCTCCAGATCGGGTTCCGCCGCGCGCAGCATCGACGAGACGCCGAACAGGGGCAGCGTCGCTGCAGCGGCGATCAGGGAGCGTCGGGTCAGGGTCATCGGGTTCCTCCTGGCACCGCGATACGGTTCTTGACCCGGCGACAACAATCCCCTTCCTTGCGCGCACGTGTGTAAAGGGGATCCCGAGTGGGCAAGCGACTAACCTGGTTCATTCTGGCCGGCCTGATCTTCGGCGGACTGATCGGCTGGGTCCTGAACATCAGCCTGGACGACAATGGCGGCGCGGGCACGCAGCAGCTCGCCGATATCGCCTATTATCTCGACATCCCCACCCAGATGTTCCTGCATCTGATCAAGATGATCATCGCCCCGCTGGTGGTTTCGACGCTGGTCGTGGGCATCGCCCATATGGGCGGCGGCGGCGCGATCGGCCGGGTCGGGCTGAAGGCGTTCCTGTGGTTCGTGACCGCCAGCCTGGTCTCGCTGACGCTGGGGCTGTTGCTGGTCAATCTGCTCGAACCGGGCGTCGGGGTGAACCTGGCTTTGCCCGCGCGCGATGCCGCCAGCGGGGTCGACCGCTCCGGCTTCGATGCCGCGAAATTCTTCATCCACCTGATCCCCACCTCCGCCATCGACGCGATGGCGAAGAACGACATTCTTCAGATCGTCATCTTCTCGCTGTTCTTCGGCGTCGGCCTGGCCGCCGTGGGGGAAAAGGGCGCGCCGATCGTGCGCGGGATGGAAGCGCTGGTCGCAGTCATGCTGACCGTGACCGGCTATGTCATGCTGTTCGCACCGATCGCGGTGTTCTGCGCCGTCGCGCGCACGCTGGCAACCAAGGGGTTCGGCGTCGTCGGCCAGCTCGCCTATTTCATGGGCAGCTTCTATATCGGTCTCGCCGTGCTGTGGGCGGTCCTGCTCGGCGCCTGCTATCTCGTCATCGGCCGGCGGACGGGCACGCTGTTCCGCTATCTGCGCGATCCGATCCTGCTGGGCTTCTCGACCGCATCGTCGGAGGCGGCCTATCCGCGCACGCTCGACGCGCTGGACCGGTTCGGCGTGCCGCCCAAGATCGCCAGCTTCGTCCTGCCGCTGGGCTATTCGTTCAACCTCGACGGCTCGATGATGTACATGACCTTCGCGTCGATCTTCATCGCCCAGGCCTATGGCATTCAGCTCGACTGGGGCACGATGATCACGATGCTGCTGATGCTGATGATCACCAGCAAGGGGATCGCCGGTGTGCCGCGCGCCAGCCTGGTCGTGATTACCGGCACGCTGTCGCATTTCGACATTCCGGAGGCCGGCATCCTGTTGATCCTGGCGGTCGATCATTTCCTCGACATGGGCCGCACCGCGACCAACGTCGTCGGCAATGCGGTGGCCGCCGCAGTCGTCGCGCGCTGGGAAGGCCAGCTCGACGCCCCCCAGCCGCCCGACATGGACATCGTGCCTGCAACTGGCACGCCGGTGACGCCCGAAGTCGACAAGTTCGAGGATTATGGCGAGACGCCGCGGGGGTGATGGCGGGGGGCTGAAGGATATCGGGTCGCTATGGAAGTGGCCCGCGCGCATCGAGCGGTATCGCTCACGCATTCGATCCAAAGCGACAATCCTCTCCCGGAGGGAGAGGGGGACCGCGAAGCGGTGGAGAGGGATTGCCCACCAACGCTGGTCTCGTTCGAGGCAGCTCCCTCTCCACCATGCTGCGCATGGTTCCCCTCTCCCTCCGGGAGAGGATTTGGGGCCTTAGTCGTTTAGGTCTTTCAAGGCCTCATCGGCGCGCTTTCGGTGACGTCGGAGTCCGCTGGCCCGCCATGTGGCAACCCGCGTCTCGGCCCACACCTCAGGCATATGCGTAAGGCCCGCCCTTCTCCAGCGCGGCCTGATAGGCTGGGCGGGCGTGGATGCGGTCGAGCCACGCCTTGATCGCCGGGCGACCTTCGGTTGCGCCGGAGCGGGTCACCGCCGCCTCTAGCGGGAAGCTCATCATCACATCGGCGGCAGTGAAGGAGTCGCCGGCAAACCACTCGCGGCTGGCCAGTTCGGACTCGACCCAGTCGAGATGGACGTCGACCATTGGCCGGAACTTCTTGAGCGCGACCTTGCCCATCAGCGGGACCTTGCCGAGCACCAGCGTGACGAACAGCACCGGCATCAGCGAGCCCTCGGCATAATGGAGGAAGTGGCGATAGCGCAGCGCATCACCGCGATCGCCCGGCGCGCCAAGCCGACCGTCCGCCTTCTCGACCAGATATTCGATGATCGCGCCGGTCTCGGCAATCGTCTGGCCGTCACCGGTGATCACCGGTGACTTGCCCAGGGGATGGACCTGGCGAAGCTCCGGGGGTGAGAGCATCGTCGCCTTGTTCCGCTCATAGCGCTTGACCGTATAGGGAAGCGCCAGTTCCTCGAGCAGCCAAAGCACCCGCTGCGACCGCGAATTTTCCAGGTGGTGGACGGTAATGGTCATGGCGATCGAGTCCCCTGCAATAACCGACCCAGCCTAGCGAACCCACCGGCTTTGTCGAATGCCGAGCGTGGTGACGCGGCTTCCGCATTCGGCCGTGCGGACAGACGATTGCCTGTCCTGCCTGCCAGGCGTCAGGCGACCGAAGCCGGCCCATCCACGGCGACGAGATTCGGGCACAACGCCGAGAGCCCGGCGCGGGCGGGCGCCGGGCTTCCCGATGGGACGGGTCCCGTGACCACCGCCGACACGAGCATGTCGGCGCGGCCGAAACTGTCGAGGGAAGGCGGGGCAGCGCTCGGCCACCCCTGCCCTACTCAGAGATCTTCGTCGTCGCCGTCATCCGCGTCAGGACCGGCCATCATCTCTTCGGCCACCTGGGCGGTGCGGTTGCGGATCGCGGCTTCGAGCCGGGCGCAGAGCTCGGTATTCTCCTTGAGGAAATTCTTCGAATTCTCGCGGCCCTGGCCGATGCGGACGCTGTCATAGCTGAACCATGCGCCCGACTTCTCGACCAGACCGGCCTTGACGCCGAGGTCGAGGATCTCGCCGATCTTCGAAATGCCCTCGCCATACATGATGTCGAATTCGACCTGCTTGAACGGCGGGGCGACCTTGTTCTTCACCACCTTCACGCGGGTCGCGTTGCCGATGATCTCGTCACGGTCCTTGATCTGGCCGGTGCGACGGATGTCGAGACGAACCGAAGCGTAGAATTTCAGCGCGTTGCCGCCGGTCGTGGTTTCCGGATTGCCGTACATCACGCCGATCTTCATGCGCAGCTGGTTGATGAAGATCACCATGCAGCGCGAGCGGCTGATCGATCCGGTCAGCTTGCGCAGCGACTGCGACATCAGCCGGGCCTGAAGGCCGACATGGCTGTCGCCCATCTCGCCCTCGATCTCGGCGCGCGGCACCAGTGCCGCCACCGAGTCGACCACCAGCACGTCGATCGCGTTGGAACGCACCAGCGTATCGACGATTTCCAGCGCCTGCTCGCCGGTATCCGGCTGTGACACGATCAGCTCGTCGATGTTCACGCCAAGCTTCTTGGCATAGACCGGATCGAGCGCATGCTCCGCGTCGACGAACGCGGCGGTGCCGCCGGTCCGCTGCGCCTCGGCGATGACGTGCAGCGCCAGCGTCGTCTTGCCCGAGCTTTCCGGGCCATAGACCTCGATCACGCGGCCGCGCGGCAGCCCGCCGACGCCGAGCGCGATGTCGAGCCCCAGCGATCCGGTCGAGATCGCCTCGACCTGCATCGTCTCCTTCGACCCGAGCCGCATCGCCGAGCCCTTGCCGAAGGCGCGGTCGATCTGCGCGAGTGCGGCGTCCAGCGCCTTTTGACGGTCGTTCGAAGTCGCCATCTTGTTGTCGATCACCTTGAGTGAAGCAGCCATTCGAGGTCCCCGTCGCTAATCGGTTTGGGTCGTGGGTACAACCGTGTTGGAAACGACGTATTCCATTTGTTCTGGCGGAACAAGGGTAGAACTGAGATTCTGGAACAAAAAGTGTCCAAAACCGATGCGACTGCGATTGCAATCAGAAAAGCATGCGCAGCGGATTGGCCGGATCCGCCAGCAGTTTCACGGTCAAGGCCACCGACATGATGACGAGCAGCGGCCTTACGCCCCGTCCGCCGAAGCGGATCGCCAGCCGCGCGCCCAGCTGGTTGCCGACGATATTCGCCGCGGCCATCGACAGGCCGAGGACCCACATCACCTTGCCGCCGCCGATCATCGCCAGCAACCCGGCGACATTGGTCGCGAGGTTGAGGAACTTCGCATTGGCGATCGCGCGCACCAGCCCCAGCCCGCCCAGCGCGACCATCACCGTGATCAGGAACGATCCCGCGCCCGGCCCGAAAAAGCCGTCATAGAATCCCACTCCGGCGACCGCCAGCGAGAGCCCGGCCCGCCCCAGTCGCGCATGACGATCGACATCGCTCATCGGCGGGGCCAGCAGGAAGTACAGCCCCATCAGGATCAGCAGCACGGGAACGAGGCCCGCCAGGATCGAGGGATCGATATGCTGAACCGTCACCGCGCCCGCCACCGACCCGGCAAAGGCCGATGCGGCCGGAACCGCGAAGCGGCGCAGGTCGACATGTCCCGCCTTCCAGAAGGCGAGGAAGGAGGATGCCGTGCCGATGCTGCTCTGAAGCTTGTTGGTCGCCAGCGCGGAGACCGGCGGCACGCCGATGGCCATCAGCGCCGGAATGGTCAGCAATCCGCCTCCGCCGGCCATCGCATCGATCGTCCCCGCCACCAGGGCAACCGTCATCAGCAAGGCGAGCAGTTCGAACGTCAGGTCCATCGCGGCGCCGATAGTCGCCCTTCACCGCCACGGCCAGCCCGCTTCGTCGACCGACGCGTTCAGCCTCAGTGACGCGCCGCGCCGTCGAGGTGTCGCAACTTGTCGGGATTGCGCTGGATATAGATGCCGATGATCCGGCCCTCGCGGATCTCGAACGCCGTGGTCTGGATCAACCCATCCGATTCGCGACTGATGAATCCGGGCAGGCCGTTGATCACGGCATAGCGCAGAAGCTGCGACGGCCCCTTGCGGAACAGCACCGCAAAGCCCTTGTGCAGCTTCGCCACAAGATCGGCACCCTCGATGATCGCAGGCGCAGCCGGCCGCACCCCGCCCCCGTCCGAATGCATGGCGACGTCCGCCGCCAGCAACGCGCTAAGCCCCTTCATGTCGCCGCTGCGCGATGCCGCGAAGAAGGCCCGGGCGATGTCCATCCCGTGCGGCTCGCTGACCTCGAACCTCGGACGGTCGGCGCGGACATGGGCCCGCGCCCGGGTGGCCAGCTGGCGACAGGCAGCGGGTTCGCGCCCGATCGTCACGGCGATCTCGTCGAACCCCACCCCGAAGACGTCATGCAGCAGGAAGGCGGCGCGTTCGAGCGGCGACAGTCTTTCGAGCGCCAGCAGCAGCGGAAGGGTCACGTCCTCGACCTCCCCTTCCCCCTCCTCGACCACCGGCTCGGGCAGCCAGGGCCCGACATAGGTCTCGCGCCGCACCCGGGCGGACTTGAGCTGGTCGAGGCACAGCCGCATCACCACCCGCCGCAGCCAGGCTTCCGGTTCGGCAATGACCGACCGGTCGGCGCGGTGCCATCTGAGATAGGCCTCCTGGACCATATCCTCGGCATCCGCGACCGAGCCCAGCATGCGATAGGCGACCCGGCTGAGCCGGGGACGCAGCGGATCGAAGCTGGCGGCGGCATCCGCCTCGCGCCCGTCCCCGGCCTCGCCCGGCATCAGGCCGCCGCCCGTGCCGGGGCGCTGCCGGGATGGCTCAGCCGAAATCCGGCGCCGATCCGGTTGAAGGCGTTGATCGCGCCGATCATCAGCGTCAGGCTGACCCGCTCGGCTTCACTGAACTCGGCCTCGACCATTGCGTAATCCTCGTCCGCCACGCCCTGCGGCGTCAGCCGGGTCAGCGCCTCGGTCCAGGCCAGCGCCGCCCGCTCCCGCGCGGTATAGAGCGGCGATTCGCGCCAGGCGTCCAGCATGAAGATGCGCATCTCGCTTTCCCCCGCCTTGCGCGCGTCGAGAGCGTGCATGTGCAGGCAGATCGCGCAGTGATTGAGCTGCGAGGCGCGGATCTTCACCAGTTCCTGCAGCGGCGTCTCGATCCCGCTGTGCCGCGCCGCGGTCATCGCGAAGTCGATCAACGGCTGGGTCAGTTGCGGCTGGGTCAGATACGGATTCATACGTTCGGTCATCGTCACGGTCCTTGTCGGTCGGGCTCATTCCCGCCGTCATGACGATATCGCGGCGGCGCGTGTGACATGGCCGGCCGGCATCGCGGCACGATCCTGTACAACCCGTTGAATGAGCGCGTGATATTTATCGCGATCGAACTGTGCCGGGACCTGCACCGCACCGCCCTCTCAAAAAGAAGCATTGTGGCGAAATCGCGCGTTGCGGTCCGCGCCGAAACCCCTAGAGGCGCATCATGGCTCAGCACCCGCTTCGGTTTGCCAATTTCCGCTATTATCTGATCGCCCGCTTCTGTTCGACGCTGGCGCAGATGGCGATGGTCATCGTCATCGGCTGGCAGGTCTACGACATTGCCCGCCGCACCATGGGCATCAAGGAAGCCGCGTTCCAGCTCGGCCTGATCGGCGTCGCCCAGTTCATCCCGCTGCTGTTCCTGTCGCTGTTCGCCGGCTGGGTCGCCGACCGGATCGACCGGCGCTGGATCGCCCGATCGGCTGTCGGGCTCGAGGCATTGTGCGCGCTCAGTCTCGCCTGGCTCACCTGGTCGGATACGGTCAGCCTGCCTGCCCTGTTCGGCATCGCCTCGTTGCTGGGGGTCGCCCGCGCCTTTGCCGGACCGTCGCTCGGCGCGCTGGCGCCGAACCTCGTCCCGCGGGAGATCCTTCCGACGGCGATCGCGCTGAGTTCGAGCGCCTGGCAGGGCGCGGCGGTGATGGGTCCGGCGATGGGCGGCTATCTCTATGCCGCCACCGACTGGCTGCCCTATGCGGTTTCCGGAACCCTGTTCCTCCTGTCCTTCACCATGTTGATGCTGATCGGCCCGGTCCCGCGGACCAAGGTCGTCAGCACCGCCAGCCCCTGGCGGCAGATGGTCGACGGCCTTTTCTACGTGCGGCGCAACCGGCTTGTGCTGGGCGCCATCTCGCTGGATCTGTTCGCCGTGCTGCTCGGCGGGGCGACCGCGATGCTGCCGGTCTATGCCCGCGATATCCTGATGGTCGGCGCCGATGGGCTGGGCCATCTGCGTGCGGCCCCGGCGCTGGGCGCGGTCAGCATCGCGCTGATCTTCTCGTGGCGCCCGCTGAAGACCGAGGTCGGCAAGAAGATGCTGATCGCGGTCGGCGTCTTCGGACTGGCGACGATCGTGTTCGGCCTGTCCGCGCCGATTCTCATCCGCCTGCTCGGCCCTTCGGCGATCGGCAGCGACCTGGCGCCCGCGGTGCTGCTGGCGCTGGTCGCGCTGTTCGTGCTGGGCGCCGCCGACATGGTGTCGGTCTATGTCCGCCAGTCGCTGATCCAGATCTACACGCCCGACGAGATGCGCGGCCGCGTCGGCGCGGTGTCGACCCTCTTCATCTCGGGATCGAACGAGCTGGGCGAGGCCGAGTCCGGCTTTCTCGCCGCGCTGGTCGGTCCGGTCGCCGCAGTCGTCGGCGGCGGAATCGGCGCGATCCTTGTCACGATCGCCTGGGCCAGGCTATTTCCGGAACTTCGGCGGGCACGCACCTTTGATCCCCCTGAAACTCTGGAATTGCCCCCCAAGGAGATGACCACATGAAGGCGAACACGATCCTCGAGACGATCGGAAACACGCCCCATATTCGTGTCCAGCGCCTGTTCCCCGGTTCGGAAGTCTGGATCAAGTCCGAGCGATCGAACCCCGGCGGCTCGATCAAGGACCGGATCGCGCTGGCGATGGTCGAGGCGGCGGAGGCCGATGGCAGCCTGAAGCCCGGCGGCACGATCGTCGAACCGACCAGCGGCAACACCGGCGTCGGCCTGGCCATGGTCGCCGCGGTGAAGGGCTACAAGCTGATCCTGGTCATGCCCGAGAGCATGAGCCTGGAGCGTCGCCGCCTGATGCTCGCCTATGGCGCCAGCTTCGACCTGACCCCGCGCGAGAAGGGCATGAAGGGCGCGATCGAGCGGGCGATGGAGATCGTCGACTCGACGCCCGGCGCCTGGATGCCGCAGCAGTTCGAGAATGGCGCGAACATCGATGTCCATGTCCGCACGACGGCCCAGGAAATCCTGAACGACTTCGCCGACAGCCCGATCGACGTCGTGATCACCGGCGTCGGCACCGGCGGCCACATCACCGGCGTTGCCGAGACGCTGAAGAAGGCGTGGCCGGGCGTGAAGGTCTATGCGGTCGAACCCGAGCTCTCGCCGGTGATCTCGGGCGGCCAGCCGGGCCCGCACCCGATTCAGGGCATCGGTGCCGGGTTCGTCCCGCGCAACCTGCACACCGACGCGATCGATGGGGTGATCAAGGTCGATGCCGCGATCGCCAAGGACATGGCCCGCCGCGCAGCCAGCGAGGAAGGCATGCTGGTCGGCATCTCGTCCGGCGCCACGCTGGCCGCGATCCTTCAGAAGCTGCCCGACCTGCCCGAAGGCAGCCGGGTGCTCGGCTTCAATTACGACACCGGCGAGCGCTATCTGAGCGTGCCCGACTTCCTTCCGGAAGCCTGATCGCCTTGGCGCGCGTGCGGGATTGGCCGCTTGGCCGATGCCGCACGCGCGGCCTGATTATTTCGGCATGGTTCCAACTTGCGCATCCGTGCGTTAAGGCGCGCGGCCCGACGCCCCATGGAGCATGATCTTGACCGACCGTCCGACTTTCCCTCACCTGCCCGTCGCACGCTGAGAGCCGGACCCTCGCGCATGAAGATCGCCGCCACTCGATCGGGCACGCCCCTGCCCATCCTCGTCATCCTGCTGCTGATCGGCCTGGTCGCCATCGCTGCTCCGGTCCTGATCGTCAGCCTGACGCCGCGGGTGGTGGTCACCAAGCCGCCACGGGTCGTGATCTCGACCCGCATCGTCCCGCGCACCGAACTGCCTCCGGTCGAACCGGTCGAGCTGCAACCGGTCGATCCCGATGATGCGCGGTCGGTCAATGCCGCCATTCCGTTCTCGACCAAGCCCAATCCCGCCGCCCGCCCCTTTCGCGTCTTCGGCAGCGCCGACAGCCAGGCGCGCGCCGTCGATTGCCTGGCGGCCGCGGTCTATTACGAGGCCGGAAACGATGCCGTCGGCCAGCGCGCAGTGGCCCAGGTCATCCTCAACCGCATGCGCCACCCGGCCTTTCCGAAAAGCGTCTGCGGCGTCGTATTCCAGGGCTGGGAACGCAGCACCGGATGCCAGTTCACCTTCACCTGCGACGGTGCGATGTTCCGCTACAAGCCGAGTGCGGCGTCCTGGACGCGCGCGCGCGACGTCGCCAGCACCGCGCTGAACGGATCGGTCTACGCCCCGGTCGGCCACGCCACCCATTATCATACCGACTGGGTCGTCCCCTATTGGTCGTCCAGCCTCGAGAAGATCACCGAGGTGCACACGCATCTGTTCTTCCGCTGGGCGGGCTGGTGGGGCACCCCGCCCGCCTTCAACCGCAGCTATACCGGGGCGGAACCGAACATCGCGCGCATGTCGCTGCTCTCCGCATCCTTCTCGGGCGATCCGGGCGCGCCTCCAACGCCCGCGACGGAGCCGACCGAGGCCTCTCTCGACCCGCTTGCGTCGGTCGATCCGGAGTCGATCAAGGCGACCGATGTGCCCGAGGCAATGGGTGCGGACCCCGACAGCTTCCTCGTCACCCTGCCCAAGGGGATGAACGCGGAGAATTTCGCGAGCCTTGCGATCCGCACCTGCGGCGAGCGCAAGAAGTGCAAGTTCATGGCGTGGAGCGAGGCCGGCCAGACGCCCAGGACGCTTCCGCTCGACAGTGGCCAGGTCTCGACCATGGCGTTCAGCTACCTGCGCGATCTCGACACCGGCTATGCCAAGGCGCTGTGGAATTGCCGGCTTCATCGCCGGCCCAGCCCGGTCCAGTGCATGCGCGACCAGCCGCTGGGGCGGCCCGCGACGCCGGCCGTCGAGGCGGCACCGACGGATCTGGAAGGCAAGCCGACCAGCCCTGCGGGCCTGAGCGGCGTGCGGCGCCGGGAGCCCGCGGCCGCACCTGCCCCCGCACCGATGCCCAGCCCCGCCGCCGCGCCCGTTGCCGAACCGGCGCGGTCCGGACGGGTGCAGCGCAGGTTCAGGCTGCCCGCGGCGGATCCGTCTCCGGTACCGACGCCGACGACCCGCTGACGCAATAATTTAGTTCGTGCCGGGTTGCTCCAGGCGGAGCAGTTCGCTCATCGTCACGGCGCGATAGCCGCGGTCCTTCAGGCCGGTGAGGATCAGCGGCAGGGCCCGGCGCGCGGTATCGCGGCGTCGGTACATGGCATGGATCAGGATGATCGAGCCGGGGCGGACCTGCTTCAGGACCTGGTCGGAGAACGCCTTCGGATCGCTCGTCTCCGGATCCTCGATGTCCCACATGATCGTGCGGTGTCCGGTACGGGCAAGCGCGATCGGCAGGCCGGTCAGTTTCTTGCCATAGGGCGGCCGGAACAGCAGCGCGGCGTCGCCGCCTTCCCGGCGCAAGAGCGCGTCGGTGTCGCGGATGTCACCCTCATAGGCATCTGGGAAGAGACCCCACATCCGCTCGTGGCGATAGCTGTGATTGGCGATCTGGTGGCCCGCCGCGACCAGGCGGCGCGCCTGACCCGGATCGGCGACCAGATCGGCGCCGGTCAGGAAGAAGGTTGCCTTCGTGCCCTCAGGCGTCAGCGTCTGCAGGAAATAGTCGACACCCTCGGGGGTCGGGCCGTCATCGAAGGTCAGCGCGACGATCTTCTCGCTGGTCTCCACCCGACAGACCGGGGTGCCCACCCATTGCCAGCATCGTGCCCGGCTGGTCAGGAACCCGCCCAGCACCAACACCACGACGAGGATCAGCAAGATGCCGGGGATCCACCAGCGTCGGCGGATCCGCGTCATGTCAGTTGAGCGCCTCGAGCGCCTTTTCTACTGCGTTCATCGTGAAGGGCTTGCCCAGCACAGGACGTCCCCTGTGCGCTTCCGCCACCGTATCGCCGCTTCCGCCGGTCGCCAGGATGAACGGGATTCCGTCCGCCGCCAGCCGATCCGCGATCGGCCAGCTCTGTTCGCCGCCCCGAAGGTTGACGTCCATGATCGCGGCGTCGATCCCGCCCTGGGCGATCAGATCGAGCGCGCCCGAAACGCTGTCGGCAGTGCCGGCAACCTGACGGTCGAGCATCTCGAGGAAATCCTCGAGCATCATGGAGATGAGCGGTTCGTCTTCGACGATCAGGATGCGATTTAGCGCTGACATAGATGCCGGCCTTCGCAGATTGCGGCCGTAACGCCAAGCTATTTCGGTGCGAGAACGTCTCTCGCGGCTTCCGCAAGTTGCTGCACCGAAAAGGGTTTCGGCAGGAAAGCGACATTGTGAAGGTCGATCGAGCGGCGCAGCTGTTCTTCCGCATAGCCCGACATGAACAGGATCGGCAGGTCGGGGTAACGCTCGCGCACATGGCGGGCCATGGTCGGCCCGTCCATGGACGGCATGACCACGTCGGAGATCAGCAGTTCGGGTCGTTCGACCTGATCGAGCAGCTCCAGCGCAGCCTCGCCATTCTCGGCGGTCAGCACCGTATAGCCCTGGCGGGTCAGCGCCCGCTCGGCGATGGCGCGCACCATGTCGTTGTCCTCGACGACCAGGATGGTGCCCGTGCCCCAGGTGTCGAGCGACCGTTCCTTCGTCGGTGCGGGCAACTTGGCGATGGTCGCCTCGGTGGCGGTGTGAACGGGCAGGTAGATGACGAACTCGGCACCGCCCGATGGCTGGTTGCCCGCGAAGATGAACCCGCCCGACTGCTTGATGATGCCGTAGACGGTCGACAGCCCCAGCCCGGTTCCCTTCCCCTTCTCCTTGGTCGTGAAGAACGGCTCGAAGATCTTTCCCAGGATGTCCGCAGGGATGCCCGCGCCGGTGTCGGCGATGCGCAGCGAGGTATAGTCGCCGACCGGAAGGAAATCGTCGTCCATCTGGCGGACCTGCGACGCCGCCACCGCCGCCGTCTCGATCGTCACCGTGCCGCCGCCGCGCTCGCTCTTCGTCAGCATCGCGTCGCGGGCGTTGACGACCAGGTTGACGACGACCTGCTCCAGCTGTCCCGGATCGGCACGCACCGGCCCCAGATTCCGGCCGTGCCGGACCTCCAGATGCACCGTCTCGCCCAGCAGGCGCTTCAACAGGTTCGACACTTCCGAAATCACGTCGGGCAACTGCAGCACCTGCGGGCGCAGCGTCTGCTGCCGCGAAAAGGCGAGCAGCTGGCGCGTCAGGCTGGCGGCGCGGTTCGAGTTTGCGCGGATCTGCTGGATGTCGTCATAGTCGCTGTCGCCCGGCGAGTGGCGCGACATCATCAGGTCGCAGTGCCCGATGATCGCGGTCAGGATGTTGTTGAAGTCGTGGGCGACGCCGCCGGCCAGCTGTCCGACCGCCTGCATCTTGATCGCCTGGGCGACCTGGCGCTTCAGCTTCCCTTCCTCGCCCGAATCCTTGAGGCTGATCAGCACCGCCGCATCGCCCAGGCCGCGCGCGGCCGCGATCGTCAGCGCGACCGGTTCCTCGGGCGCGTCGGTGAAGCGGACCGTCATCTCGGCGGACTGAGCAGAGCTGCCGGCGAAACGCCGCACCGTATCGGCCAGCGCCGACTTGTCCTCGCGAACGACGAGATCGCCGGGATAGAGCGGCGGGTTCGCCATGTTGATTCGCGCGGCCCGGACGAACGCATCGTTCATGTGAACGAACCGGCCGTCGCGATCGATCAGCGCCATTCCCGCCGGCAACAGCGCGATCAGCGACCGGACATGCGCCGCCGCGCTTCCGCCGACCGCCGACCCGGCAAGGGTCTGGGGTTCCTCGTCCAGCGCCGCGACCAGCATCGGCGCATCCTCGCCGTCCAAGAACGGGATCTGGAGGATGCGGATCGGCAGGCCCGCGGCGCCGTCGCGCTCGAAACGCACGCGGCCGCTGGCATCGGTCGCCATCAACCGGGCAAAGTCCCTGCCCTCGACCTGCGCCTCTGCATTGCCGGTCGCGCGGGCTCGGAAGACGCGGTTGGCGGATCGAATGCGCCCCTCGGGCGTGATCATCGCCAGCATGATCCCGGCAGCGCCCATGCGGTCGCCCGTCTGCCCGGACAGCAACGTCTCGACCTGCGTGGCCAGGTCCAGCGCCTGGACCCCGATGAAGCGCCACACCAGCGTGTCCTCGCCAACGCGGGCGACGCGCACCGTGACCGGCGCCCCGAACACCTGGATCCCGGCCGTTCGCGCCTCGCCGTCGCGCCATGCGGCATGACCGGCCTCGGTCAGTCGCGAATTCGCGATCTCGCCGATCGGCAGGTCGGGCGGGGTCGGAAAGCCGGCAAACAGGACCTCGTACCGATCATTTGCGCATACCAGGCGCCCGGCACGATCGGTGACGGCAAGCGCATCGTTCGATGCAGCCGCCAGGGCGTGCGCGACCGACCAGTCGATCACCGTCTCCGGCACCTCGACGGTCTGGAACAGCCGCCTGGATGCCAGGAGGACGCCGGCGGCCAGGATCCCGGCGGCGACGAACCCGATCGCGACCGGGCGCTCCCCCAGGCTCAGCAGGATCACCGCCCCTGCCACGAACCCCGCCATCACTGCCGCGAGCAAGGGCAGCAACGATCGCGATGGAGCGGGGGGAGTTGCGGGAAGGGTCGCCATGTCTCGTGTTGAGACGGCATCGCGTGGCGGTCAAGAGAGAGACAAAAATCTCGCCCGTCCCGACGCTTCGCGGCGAATGGCGTGCAGGACCGCCCCCTTTCGCCGGAGCGAAGGGGGCGGCTGTGACTTACCAGATCCGGACGCGTTTCTCAGGCGTCAGGAACAGCTTCTGGCCCGGCTGCGGCTGGAAGGCGGCATACCAGGGATCGAGGTTGCGAACGACCGCGGCGCGCTGCTCCGACGGCGAGTGCGGATCGGTCAGCAGGCGCTGGCGCAGGTTCGGCTCGCGATAATTGCGACGCCATACCTGTGCCCAGCCGAGATAGAAGCGCTGATCGGCGGTGAACCCGTCGATCACCGGCGCCTCGGCACCGTTCAGCGACGCCTTGTACGCATCATAGGCAACGGTCAGTCCGGCCAGGTCGGCGACATTCTCGCCCAGCGTCAGCGCGCCCTTCACATGCAGGCCCGGCAGCGGCTCATAGGCATCATATTGCGCGACGAGCTGATCGGTTCGCGACTTGAACGCGGCGACGTCGGCCGGAGTCCACCAGTCGGTCAGGCGGCCCTCGGCATTATATTTGGCGCCCTGATCGTCGAAGTGATGGCTCAGTTCATGGCCGATCACCGCACCGATCCCGCCATAATTGACCGCATCGTCGGCATTCGGATCGAAGAAGGGCGGCTGCAGGATCGCCGCGGGGAAGACAATCTCGACCATCCCGAAATTGGCATAGGCGTTCACTTCCGTCGGGGTCATGCCCCATTCGGCGCGATCGATCGGCTTGCCCAGCTTGCCGACATTATAGTCGTGCGCCCAGTTGTTCGCCCGGACAGTGTTGCCATAGGCGTCGCCCGCGACGATCCGCAGCCCGGAATAGTCGCGCCAGCGGTCGGGATAGCCGATCTTGGGCGTGAACGCCGCCAGCTTGGCATGCGCCTTCACCTTGGTTTCCGGCGCCATCCAGTCGAGTGCGTCGATCCGGCGGCCCATGGCGGCGATGACGTTCTTCACCAGCTTGTCGGCCGCCGCCTTGGTCTCGGGCGGGAAATATTTGGCGACATAAACCTTGGAGACCTCGTCCTCGAGCGCGTTCGAGGTGAAGTCGACGGCGCGCTTCCAGCGGACCTGCTGCTCTGGCGTGCCCGACAGGGTGGTGCCGAAAAAGGCGAACTGTTCCTTGTCGAACGCGGCGGGCAGCACGTCGGCGAAGCCATCGAGGCTGCGCACCAGCAACTGGTCCTTCAGCACCGACAGCGGCGCCGCGCGGACCTGTGCGGCGATGCCCTTCACCGCGCTGGGCTGTGCCACGATCACCGTGTCGACCGGGGCGCCGATGCCGGCGAAATAGGCCTTGAAGTCGAAGCCCGGCGCGGTGCGCGCCAACTGGGCGACGGTCATCTTGTTATAGGTCTTGGTCGCGTCGCGGCTGTCGACCCGGGTCCAGTGCGCCCGCGCGATCTTCGTTTCATGGTCGAGGATCGCCTTGGCGCGCGCAGCGGCATTCGCTTCACCCGCCAGCGTCAGCACATTGGTCAGGTGCGTGAGATAGGCGGCGCGGGTCTCGACCATCTTGGCGTCGGTGGACAGATAATAGTCGCGGTCGGGCATGCCCAGGCCCGACTGGAACAGGCTCAGCGCATAGACCTCGGGCTGTTTGTCGTCCTGGCCGACATAGCTGCCGAACGGCGTGGGCACGCCGTTGCGATCGGCCTGGGCCAGCAGCGCGGCATAACCGGCCTTGGACGACAGGCCCTTGATCTGGTTCAGCCAGGGCGCGATCGGCGTCAGGCCCTTCGCCTCGATCGCCCCGGTGTCGAGGAATGCGGCATAGGCAGCGCCGATATTCGAATTGGGATCGGCCTTGACCCCTTCCAGGATCTCGTGCGTGCGCGTCTGCGACAGGTCGGCCAGCACGTTGAACGCGCCATAATTGGACTTGTCGGCCGGGATCGGCGTGGTCTTCGCCCAGGTACCGTTGGCGAAGTCGTAGAAATTGTCGCCGGGGGTCGCGCCGCGATTCATGCCGGCCTCGTCGAAGCCGAACGATCCGATCTGCGGCTTGGGACGCATGGGCTCGGGCGCCGGCGGCGGCGAAACGACGTCGACGACCGGGCCGGCGGTCTGCGCCGCCTGGTCGGTCGCGCACGAAGCGAGCATCAACGAGCCCGCCAGGATGGAAGTGGAAAGCAGCGAAAGGCGCATTTGGGCATATCCCGTCAGAAAATCTGGATGCGCCGTCTTACGCCACCATGACGGTTCGTCAATCAAGCGGGCCGGCGCTTCGCCCAGCCCTAACCCACAATGTTTCTACGCTTTTTCCGCTCGTGCCAGTGCACGCTTTTTCCATTTGCTCGCGATCCACCAGCGCCATGCCAGCCGCGTGACGAAATAGCCGAGCACGGTCAGGACCGCGGTGACGGTCACCAGCCCCAGCAGCAGCGCGGGCCCGGCATCGTTGAACAACCAGTCGAACCACCCCTGCCCCTCGACCGGCGGCCGACCGGACCCGCCCGCACCCTGGCCCAGCATCATGCTGCCGACCCAATAGGCGAACAGCCACAGCGGCGGAGTCGTCAGCGGATTGGTGAAAAAGGTCGTCGCCGCGGCGGCGGGGATATTTGCGCGCAGCGGCAGCGCCAGCAGCGCCGATGCGGGAATCTGTCCCATC
The DNA here is from genome assembly GCF_039652585.1 of Sphingomonas rustica. Lineage (NCBI taxonomy): Bacteria > Pseudomonadati > Pseudomonadota > Alphaproteobacteria > Sphingomonadales > Sphingomonadaceae > Sphingomonas > Sphingomonas rustica. The sequence continues at coordinate 194,652 of NZ_JBDIZK010000006.1, forward strand.
GGCACCAGGATGCCGGTCACCATCCCCAGCGCAACGCCGCGCGGCACCGACCGCCGATTGAACCGCCACAGCGACGAGTGGAGCAGCCGGTGTGCCAGTGGCTTCAGCCAGCGATTGCTCTCGATCGACTCGCGGGTGGGGACATTATTGTCCACCCAGCGTCGGAGCCGGGACCGCGGATCGATCTCTTCAGCCACGATCGCGCAGGATCCGCTGCTGGTCACGCTTCCAGTCGCGTTCCTTGATGGTCTCGCGCTTGTCATGGGTCTTCTTGCCCTTGGCCAGGGCAAGTTCGACCTTCGCACGTCCGCGTCCGTTGAAATAGATCGACAGCGGGACCAGCGTCATGCCCTCGCGCGCGACCGCACCGTGCAGCTTGTTGATCTCGCGCTCGTGCAGCAGCAGCTTGCGCGGCCGCTTCGCCTCGTGGTTGAAGCGGTTGCCGTGCGAGAATTCGGGGACATTGGCGTTGATCAGCCAGACGCCCTTGTCGTTGACCTCGGCATAGGCCTCGGCGATCGATCCCTCGCCGAAACGCAGCGACTTCACCTCGGTCCCGGTCAGCGCGATCCCCGCCTCATAGGTCTGCTCGATGAAATAGTCGAAGCGCGCGCGCCGGTTCTCGGCGACGGTCTTTACCTTGTCGAATGTTGCGGGACGGGGACGTGCCATGGGAGGTGCGATGTAGGGAGGCGAAACGAAAAGGGAAAGCGCCGTCTTCGACATGTCCGACAAGGCGGTCGATCGGAGAGCCTTGTCGCCGCGCCGAATGACCGTCCCGATCGCAGCCTCAGATCAGTCCGGCATGCGCCAGCGCCGCGTCGACCGCGGTGCGGCTCGCCTCGCTCGCAGGCGTCATCGGCAGGCGCAACTCGGTCGGGAAACCAGGCCGGATCCGGCTCAGGGCATATTTGACCGGACCCGGCGATGCGTCGGTGAACATCGCGATGTGCAGCGGATACAGCCGGTCCTGATAGGACAGTGCCAGCGCATAGTCGTCGGCGGCCAGCGCTGCCTGGAACTCGGCGCAAAGCCGCGGTGCGACATTCGCCGTCACCGACACGCATCCCACCCCGCCCATCGCATTGAACGCCAGCGCGGTCTCGTCATTGCCGGACAGCTGGATGAAGTCGGGTCCGCAGGCGGCCCGCTGTTCGCTGACGCGCCCCAGATTGCCGGTGGCGTCCTTCACCGCCGGGAACTTGCCGGGAAAGGCCGCGACGATCCGACCCATCGTCGCCGGCTGGATGTCGGTGACGGTGCGGCCCGGCACGTTGTACAGCATGATCGGCAGCTCGCACTCGGCGGCGATCGCCTCGAAATGACGGAAGATGCCTTCCTGGCTAGGGCGGTTGTAATAGGGCGGCACCATCAGAACGGCATCGGCACCCGCTTCCTTCGCCGCGCGCACGTTGGTGATCGCGACCTGGGTATCGTTCGACCCGGCGCCGGCGATCACCGGCACCCGGCCCCTTGCCTGATCGACACAGACCCGGACGACCTCGAAATGTTCCTCCTTGGGCATGGTCGCGCTCTCGCCGGTCGTCCCGCACGGGACCAGCGCCGACGATCCTTCGGCAATCTGCCATTCAACAAGGTCGCGATAGACGGACTCGTCGAAGCTGCCGTTACGGAACGGCGTGACGAGCGCAGGAATGGAGCCCGAGAACATGATCGCGAAAATGTCCCTGTATCGACAATTCAGGGGTGGCCAATAGGGCGGGATTCCGTATCATGTCCAGCATGCTTGCTCCCGTATTCAAGAGCGCAGCCCTGTTTGTTGGCGTATCCGCTCTAGCCGTCTCGTCCCAGATGTTGTCAGGGCAATTCGCCTGGTATGAGGCCGCGCTCGCCGGAGAGCTGCCGACCGCGCCTTCCACGATGCAGAGCGACCAGATCGCCCCCGCGCTCGACGAATGGCGCCGGCTCCAGCAATCGGACAACTGGCCCTTTGCCGATTACGCCAATTTCATGCTCGCCCATCCCGGCTGGCCGGGCGAGAACAGCCGCCGCGCCGCGGCCGAGACCGTCCTTCCCAGCGGCAGCGACGCGTCGGGCCTCGCCGTGCGGTTCTTCCAGCGCTTTCCCCCGGTCACCGCTGCCGGCCGCGTCCGCTATGCCGAGGCGCTGGCGGCCTCGGGTCGCCGCGCCGAAGCCGAGGAGCAGGCGCGCCGCGCCTGGCGCGCGGGCACCATGCGCGCAGCCGACGAGACGCGGCTGCTCGGCGCCTTCTCCGGCGCGCTGTCGCCGCAAGATCACGATGCCCGCGCCGACATGCTGATCTGGCAGGGTCAGGCGGTCGCGGCCCAGCGCCTGCTGGGCATGGTGTCGCCCGGCCAGCGCCCTTTGCTCGAGGCGCGCATCGCCTATCGCACCAACGCCGCCGACGCCGCGACCAGGGGTGCGGCGGTCGAGGCGGTCGGCCGCAGCGATCCCGGCTACATCGCCGATCGCGCGACCTGGCTGCGTGCCAACAACCAGGGCGTTGCCGCGCGCGCCTATCTCGCCCAGCCGAGGCGCCTGTCCTCGCTGCCCGGCCATGTCGAGAAATGGTATGAAGTGCTGCTGACCGCAGCCCGCGGCGCCCAGGCGGACGGGCAATATGACGTCGCCTACCGCATCGCCAGCCAGGTCGACGACGCCTATGCCCCCGGCACCGATGTCAGCGACAAGTCGCTGGGCGAGCGCGACGACTACACCAGCCTCACCTGGCTTGCCGGCACCGTCGCCCTGTACGATCTGCGCCGCCCGCAGGATGCGGTCGGCATGTTCGACCGCTATGGCCGTGGTTCCAAGACGCCCCAGACCCGGTCCAAGGGACTATACTGGGCCGCGCGCGCGGCCGAGGCAGCCGGACAGCAGGCTGCATCCACCGGCTTCTACGAACGCGCCTCGGGCTTTCCCGACCTCTATTACGGCCAGCTCTCGCTGGAACGGCTCGGCCGCCCGCTGCGCGCGCCGGCGGTGCTCACCAATCGCGTCACCGATGCTGCCGCCCGCGACAGCTTCTACCGGCGCGAGACGGTGCGCGCGGCGCAATTGCTCGGCACGCTGAACCGCTATGACGAACAGGGCCTGTTCATCCGCCAGATCGCGCGCGACGCGACGACCGACAACGACCATGTCCTTGCCGCCGAGCTCAGCCGCGCGATCGGCCGTCCCGATCTGGGCGTGATGGTCGGTCGCAGCGCGCTGGAGAACGGCCTGTCCGACTATACCGCCGCGGGCTATCCGTCGGTGAAGGTGCCGGCGACGCAGCAGGACTACTGGTCGATCATCCACGCGATCGCGCGCCAAGAGAGCCAGTTCGACCGCGCGGCGGTCAGCCATGCCGGCGCCCGCGGGCTGATGCAGTTGATGCCCGGCACTGCGCGCGAGACTGCCGGCAAGCTGGGCCTGAGCTATAATCGCGACTCCCTGACCGTCGACACCGATTACAATATCCAGCTGGGCTCCACCTATTTTCAGCGCATGCTGTCGCTCTATGGCAGCTATCCGCTCGCGGTCGCCGCGTACAATGCCGGGCCCGGCAATGTGAACAAATGGCTGCGCGCCAATGGCGATCCGCGGCAGTCGGGCGTCGATGTCGTTCGCTGGGTCGAGCAGATTCCGATCTTCGAGACCAAGAACTATGTCCAGCGCGTGCTGGAGAATGCGGTGGTCTACGACCTGATGAACCCCCAGCATTCGCGGAGCAAGGCACCCGCCAATCTCAGCTGGTACCTCGGCAAGCGACCGGGCTGATCGCCGGGCTTGAGCCTGCCGGTCGCCGGCCGCATAGCGGCGCGATGGATCGCCCCAACTATATCACCCCCGCCGGCTATGCCGCGCTGAAGGCGGAATATGACCAGCTGTTCGGCGACGAGCGGCCGAAGCTGGTCGAAACGATCTCCTGGGCGGCGGGCAATGGCGATCGCTCGGAAAATGGCGACTATATCTATGGACGCAAGCGGCTGCGCGAGATCGATCGCCGGCTGGGGTGGCTGTCGCGGCGGATGAAGGCGGCGAAGGTCGTCGACCCGACCCGGCAGGAGGATCGCAGCCGCGTGTTCTTCGGCGCGACCGTCACCATCGCCGACGAGGACGACAATCAGCGCATGCTGACGCTGGTCGGCGACGACGAGGCGGATGCCGGCGCCGGCCGGATCGGCTGGAACTCGCCCCTGGCGCGCGCACTGCGCGGCGCCGGGGTGGGCGACCTGCGCCGCGTCCAGCTTCCCGCGGGCGAGCGCGAATATGAAGTGATAGAGGTTCGCTATTCCTGAAACGCGGCGGAAAATGGCGCGCTTGCGGCGAAACGCGCATTCGCCATGCTGCCCATTGCGGAGGCCATGCTAAGGGTCGCGCCGGGCCGGAAACAGACCGGCCCGTGTGAGCGAGGGGACTATGGCGACACAGCGTATTTTCGTGTCGGGACGCGTGCAAGGCGTGACCTATCGGGACTGGACGGTCCGGACGGCAAAGAAGTTCGGCCTGACCGGCTGGGTGAGAAATCTGAGCGACGGTCGGGTGGAGATCCTGGCCGATGGCGAGGAGGAAGCGATCGGCCAGCTGGTCGAGGCCTGTCGCGAGGGGCCGACGATGGCCCGCGTCGACAATGTGTCGGCGGTGCACGACACCGACAAGCCGGTAAAGGGCTTCACCAAGCGGTTCACCGCGTCGGTTTGACGCATCGTCCGGGATCGGATCCGCCGCCCGCAGACAGGCGCAGACCCGATCCCGGACGCCGCAGGCGCTTGATCGCCATCATTGCGTCAACCTTGCGTTTCGCGGGTGTCGATTGACGATTGCCCCCCGTCGTGGGACCTTCCGCGCCTCACGAACGGGAGTTCCCCAATGCCCATTCCCGCCTCCTGGTCCCCGCGCCTGCTCAGCCTCCTGCGCATCGTCGCCGGGCTCGCCTTCCTGCAGCACGGCCTGTCGAAATTCTTCGGCATCCCGCCCTTTCCGATGCCGCTCAATCCGCTGCTCTACACGGCGGGCGCGATCGAGCTGGTCGGCGGCGCGCTGCTGGTCATCGGCCTGTTCACCCGCCCGGTGGCGTTCATCGCCTCGGGCATGTGCGCGGTCGGCTATTTCCTCGCGCATGCCGGCAACGGGTTCTTTCCCGCGGCCAATGGCGGTGAGGCGATCCTGCTGTACTGCTTCATCTTCCTGTATCTCGCGGCAGCCGGCGGCGGCTCGCTGTCGGCCGATGCGGCCCGCGGCAGTGCCTGACGCCGTTCGCCGTCATTTGACCCGGAGCGTCGCCCCGCGCTAGCGGTGGCGACGCGTCCGCACGCAAGTGACAGAGGAAACAGCGAAAACATGAACACCGGGTCCTGGTCAGCGTCTGTGCTGCGTCTGCTTCCCCTCGCGGCCCTGCTCGCCTCTGCCGCTCCGGTCACGACGACCGATCCGGCGGCGCTGTCTCAGATGGTCCGGACGCTCGCCTCGCCCGAATTCGAGGGACGCGGCCCCGGCACCCCCGGCGAGGAACGGACCGTCACCTGGCTGGTCGAGCGGTTCACGTCGCTGGGTCTCGAGCCGGGCGGCGAAAAGGGCAGCTTCATCCAGCGCGTGCCCATGGTCCACACCCGCATCACCGACGGTGCCATGGCGTTCGGCAACGACGCGGCGGACCAGTTCAAGTCGGTCAGCGTCACCACCGTCCGGCCGCAGCCCAAGGTCGCGATCGATGCGCCGATGGTCTTCGTCGGCTACGGCGTCCATGCGCCCGAGGCCGGCTGGGACGACTTCAAGGATGTCGACCTGAAGGGCAAGGTCGCGGTCTTCCTGATCAACGACCCCGATTTCGAGGCGCAGCCCGGCGACGCAGCAGCCGGCAAGTTCGGGGGGCGGCGCATGACCTATTATGGCCGCTGGACCTACAAGTTCGAGGAGGCGGCCCGGCGGGGCGCCGTCGCCGCATTGATCGTCCATGACAGCGCCGGCGTCGGTTATGGCTGGTCGACGGTCATCGCCAATAACGGCGAATATTATGACATCGTCCGCGGGCCCGAGGATCGCAACCTCGCGCTGCAGGGGTGGATCGAGCACGATGTCGCCGACGGCCTGTTCGCCCGCGCCGGGCTCGACCTGGCCAGGCTCCGCATCGCGGCGCGCCAGGCGGACTTCCGCCCGGTCGAGCTGAAAGGCATTCCCTTCCGCGCCGACCTGTCGGTCAAGGTCGACCGGATCGAGAGCCGCAACGTCATCGCGAAGCTGACCGGATCGAAATATCCGCAGGAAACGGTGATGTTCGGTGCCCATTGGGACGCCTATGGCAAGGCCGCCGACGGTACGATCCGTCCCGGTGCCAATGACGATGCGCTGGGCAGCGCCGGCGTCATCGATCTCGCGCGCCAGTTCAAGGCGGGCAAGCGGCCCGAACGTACGCTGGTCTTCGCGCTGTGGACCGGCGAGGAACGCGGCCTGCTCGGCTCAGAATATTATGGGGCGCATCCGCTCTATCCGCTCGAGACGACCGCCGCGAACCTGACGCTCGACATCCTCAACACCGGCGGCCTGTCGAGGAACGTCGTGCTCGTCGGCAACGGCAACTCGTCGCTCGACGCGATGCTGGCCGACGCTGCCAAAACCCAGGGGCGCGTCGTCACGCCGGAGACCTTTTCGGAAAAGGGCCTGTTCTTCCGCGCCGATCATTTCTCGGTCGCACGCCGCGGCGTGCCATCGCTGCTGATCATGCAGCTGGGCGGCGCGCCCGATCTGGTCGAGGGCGGCCTGCCCGCCGGCCAGCGCTGGCTCGACGGCTATATGAAATGCTATCATCAGGCATGCGACGCCTGGGACGCGGGATGGAACTTCGCCGCCGCCGCCCAGGATGTCGACCTGTTCCACGCCATGGGCAGCCGGATCGCCAATTCGCGCGACTGGCCGGCATGGCGTCGGGGCTTCGAGTTCGAGAAGATCCGGGAGGAAAGCGCGGCGCGCCGCCGCTGAACGACAGACGCGGCGCCGTCGTCCTCCGGTCGTGATGACGAGAGGATGGAGGGCGACCTGTGACCGAAACGCTGACACCTGCCGAATCGCTTGCCCGGGCGCGTGCGCCGGCTTTTGCGAACGAGAGCGAGGCCTATGCCCGCGCGCGCCAGGCGTTGCTGGCCGAGGAGATCGAGCTTCGCCGCCACCTGACGCGCGTCGTCGACCAGCGCCGGGCGCTGCCCGACGGTCCGGTGATCGACAAACCCTATCGCTTCATAGACGCCAATGGCGAGGATCGCGGCCTGTCCGACCTGTTCGGCGATCACGACACGCTGGTCGCCTATTTCTGGATGTACGGGCCTCAGCGCGAACGGCCCTGCCCGATGTGCACCAACTGGCTCGGCGCGGTGAACGGCAATGCCGCGGACATCAAGCAGCGCGTCGCGCTCAAGATCCTCGGCCGATCGCCCGTCGCCCGCCAGATCGCCTTTGCCCAGGAACGCGGCTGGCGCGACCTCGATTTCGTCCAGACCGTCGGCGACGACTATGGCAGCGATCTCGGCGTGCTGCCCGGCGACGGCAGCGAATATCCCGCGCTCACCGTCTATCGACGCGACGGCGACACCGTCCGCCTGTTCTGGGCAAGCGAGATGCGGATGGAGATGGCCGACCCCGGCCAGGACCCGCGCGACGCGCCCGACATCGCCAGCCTGTGGTCGATCCTCGACCTGACGCCGCACGGCCGCGGCACCGACTGGTATCCCAAGCTTCGCTACGACTAGCGCCTGCTCAGTTCCAGCGACGGATGACCTGTTCCAATCCGGTCACGACGCGCGCCAGTCGGTCGGTATCGACCTTGTCCGGCGTATCCTCGACGCTGTGATAATAGGGATAGCGGAATGGCGCGGTGTCGGTGATCATCAGCGCGGGGAAGCCGTTACGCTCGAATGCCCAGTGATCCGACCAGTCGACACCCTGCACAAAGCCGGGCGCAGTCCCGCCGACGCTGGGAAAGCGCGCCACCTCCCGGAACGATCCGACCGCGCGCCGCACCAGCGGACGCGACGAGGTGGTACCCACGAACGCGATGAAATTGCCGGTGCCGGGATAGAGCAGGCTCAGCGGAAACGGGTAACGCTGGCTGCCGGGCCGGTCGCTGTAAAAGCCCATTGTTTCCAGTGAGAACATGCCGGACACCGCTTCGCCAGAAGCCTTGAGCGCCCTGGCATAGACCAGGCTGCCCATTTCCTCGGTCTTGAAGAAGGGTGGCTCCTCATTCACGAACAGGACGAGCCTGATGCGAACCGGCGCCTTGCCCTTCAGGTCCGCCAGGCTGCGCGCCAGTTCGACGACGGCGGCGGTGCCGCTGCCATTGTCGTTCGCGCCGGGCGCTCCAGAGGCACTGTCGTAATGGGCACCGACCACCAGGGTCTCGGCGTCGGCCCGCGCCGGCTCGATCACGACCTCCAGATTGCGCGCCCGACCGTTCAGGAAGGTCTGGCGCCGGACCTGATGCCCCATGCCGGAGAGGGTCGATTCCAGATAGACCGCCGCACGCTCGAGGGTGTCCGGATGCGCCAGATTGTGCGGCTCGCGCCCGATCGCCTCGACGTGGCGCCGCAACCTCGCCGAAAGCTGGGCCTCCGACGGGCTCAGCCTGGCAAATGCGCCTCGATAGGAGGTGCCCGGAACCGACGTCATCCATAGCAGCGCCAGGATCGGGGCCGCGAACAGCCCGCACAGGATCGCCAATGTCACAAGTCGCGTCCGCCAGCTGATCATCGCCGCCCCCACCCCGTGTCAGGAACAGGCTAGGCGATCCATAAGCCGCAGTCACCGGCATCTATCGGAGAAGCCCGGTCCCGAGGGACAGGGCTTCTCCAATCGGTATCAGCGCGTCAGCTTCTTGTAGGACAGCGCGGTCGGGCGATCCGCGGCGTCGCCCAGGCGGCGGCGCTTGTCTTCCTCATAGGCGCCGAAATTGCCCTCGAACCATTCGACATGGCTGTTGCCTTCGAAGGCCAGGATGTGCGTGGCGAGGCGATCGAGGAAGAAGCGATCGTGGCTGATGACCACGGCGCAGCCCGCGAAATTCTCGATCGCTTCCTCTAGCGCGGCCAGCGTCTCGACATCGAGATCGTTGGTCGGTTCGTCGAGCAGCAGCACGTTGCCGCCGCGCTTCAGCATCTTGGCGATGTGGACGCGGTTGCGCTCGCCGCCCGACAGCTTGCCGACGTTCTTCTGCTGGTCCTGGCCCTTGAAGTTGAACGCGCCGACATAGGCGCGGGTCGACATGTCGTGGCCGTTGACCTTCACATAATCGAGCCCGTCCGAGATTTCCTGCCAGACGTTCTTCGACTGGTCGAGATGGTCGCGGCTCTGGTCAACATAGCCCAGGCGAACCGTGCTGCCGATGTCGATCTCGCCCTCGTCGGGGGTTTCCTGGCCGGTGATCAGCTTGAACAGCGTCGACTTGCCCGCGCCGTTCGGCCCGATGACGCCGACGATACCGCCCGGCGGCAGCATGAACGACAGATTCTCGAACAGCAGCTTGTCGCCATAGGCCTTGGTCAGGTTCTTGGCCTCGATCACCTTGCCGCCCAGGCGCTCGGGCACCTGGATGACGATTTGGGCCTTGCCCGGCGAACGATTGTCCTGCGCCGCGACCAGCTGCTCGAACTTCGAGATACGCGCCTTGGACTTGGTCTGGCGGCCCTTGGGCCCCTGACGGATCCACTCCAGCTCGTCGTTGATCGCCTTCTGACGGCCGGACGCCTCGCGGTCCTCCTGCTGCAGGCGCTTCGACTTCTTCTCGAGATAGGTCGAGTAGTTGCCCTCGTACGGGAAATACTTGCCGCGATCGATCTCGAGGATCCAGCCGACGACATTGTCCAGGAAATAGCGGTCGTGGGTGATCATCAGCACCGCGCCGGCATATTCCTTCAGATGGTTTTCCAGCCAGTTGACGCTTTCCGCATCGAGATGGTTGGTCGGCTCGTCGAGCAGAAGGATCGACGGCTTCTGGATCAGCAGCCGGGTCAGCGCGATGCGGCGCTTCTCGCCGCCCGACAGGTTCTCGACCGACCAGTCGCCCGGCGGACAACGCAGCGCTTCCATCGCGATCTCGAGCTGGTTGTCGAGGCTCCAGCCATCGACGGCATCGATCTTGCCCTGGAGCTCGCCCATCTCCTCCATCAGCGCGTCGAAATCGGTATCGTCCTTGGGATCACCCATTTCGGCGGAGATGGCGTTGAACCGGTCGACCAGATCGGCGGTCTCGCGCGCGCCGTCCTTGACGTTCTCCAGCACGGTCTTGGCAGGATCGAGCTGCGGCTCCTGCGGCAGGTAGCCGACGGTGATGTTGTCGCCCGGCCAGGCCTCGCCGGTGAAATCCTTGTCGATGCCGGCCATGATCTTCATCAACGTCGACTTGCCGGCGCCGTTCGGGCCGACGATGCCGATCTTGGCACCCTGGTAGAATTGCAGGTTGATGTTGCTCAGCACCGGCTTCGGCGCGCCGGGAAAGGTCTTGGTCATGTCCTTCATGACGAAGGCGTATTGCGCTGCCACGGGCTAGCTCCGTTTTTTCGGGGAAATTATATGCGGGAAAATCCGGCTGCGATGTAGCGATGGGCAAGCCGATTGGCAACGCGGACAGCCTCCGTCCGTCGTAGCGGGTCGCTGGCCCGGCTCAGGCCTTGTAGAGTTCCGTGTTGCGGCAATCATGGGTGCCGCGCACATCGACGATGTCACCCGGCGCCGTTTCGATCGGCTGGGGAAAGGCGGTGACGATCGCCGACCAGGACGAGAATGCCTCCGGCCCGGGCCGGTTCTCATAGGTTCCGCCCTGGCCGTCCATGTCCAGCCACAACCACTGGATCACGCCCGTCACCCGACCGCCCAGCGAGCGACAGGCAACGACATGTTCGTCCGGCTGGTACCGCGCACCGGCAAAGTCGAAGTCGAACAGGTCGATCGCGTCGCTGCGCAGCGTGACGCCGGCCGCATTGGGCCGGGCGGTCCGGACCACGGGCGCCAGTCGGTTATAGGGGGACAGGTCGAACCCGGCGACCTCCGCCAGCGGCCGGGCCTGTTCGCGCTGATCATCGACCAGCGCGATCCGCACCGCCCCGCGCGCCGGCACGACCGGCGCGCCGGGTGCCAGGAGGCGCCGCACCGCATCCTCATGCGCGGGCAGCACATGCTCGCTCAGCAGGTTGTTGCTGATGATCTCCGAAACCAGCAGGTCGGCACGCCGCCCGTCCAGGTCGCGATCCAGGTCCAGCGCATCCGAATGCGTGTTCACCACGCGAATCCGATCGGCATAGCCGTTGCGCGCGATCACCTCGCGCGCCGCCGCGGCGATCGATGGATTGCGTTCGCAGGTAATGACCTCCGCGGCGCCGGCCCGAGCCGCCATCATCGCCAGGATGCCCGATCCGGTGCCGATCTCCAGCACGCGCATGCCGGGTTTGACCACGGCGCGCAGCGCAGCGTCATATGCCGCGTTGCGCGGCGAGTCGCGCAGGATGACCAGATGCCAGTCGGGCACGCCGACGCTGAGGAACCGGCGAATCTCGACCGCCAGGGCCGGGTCCAGATCGGGATCGGCCAGCAGATCGCAGCACAGGTCGGTCGCGCGCTCGTGATCGTCATGCGTTCTTAGCAATGCGGCCACGCGGAACATCGCCCGCGGATTACCTTCCGCCTGCCGTAAAAATGCGTCGATCGTGCTGCTCCCCGGTTTCATCGGTCCGGCTGTGCCATCGGCGGCTGCCGCGGACAAGCCGAATGCCGGATTGGCAAAGGGTCGAACCGGCGATAGCGATAGGAAATGCGCACCTTCCCCCTGCTCGCCGCGGCCGCCGCCCTCGCCTTCGCCGTGCCCGCCCTTGCCCAGACGACGCCGGCCGATCTGCGCGACGCGGCGCTGAAGGACGATATCGCCTGGGACATCACCGAAGGGCTGACGACCGAGATCGGCCCGCGCCTCGCCGGCACGCCCGACGAAGCCCGTGCGCGCGCCTGGGCGGTGGAAAAGCTGAAGGCGCTCGGTTTCCACAATGTCCGGATCGAGACCTATCGCATGCCCGTCTGGGTCCGCGGCGAGGAGAAGGCGGAAATCCTGGGACCCTTCCCGCAGCGGCTGGTACTGGCGGCGCTGGGCAATTCGGGGTCGACCGGCACCCGCCCGCTCGAGGCCGAGATCGTCTATTTCCCCACGCTCGCGGACCTCCAGGCCGCGCCCGACGGCAGCCTGAAGGGCAAGATCGCCTTTGTCAGCCACGCGATGCACCGCACCCAGGACGGCTCGTCCTACGGCCCCTATGGTCAGGTCCGGCGCGCCGGCCCCGCCGTCGCCGCACGCAAGGGGGCGGCCGCCATCCTGATCCGCTCGATCGGCACCGATTATCACCGCAACCCCCATGCCGGCGGCACCAGCTGGCCCGAAGGCGTGAAGCCGATTCCGGCGGCCGCGCTGTCGCTGCCCGACTCGGAGCAGCTGGAACGCGTGATCAAGCGCGGCAAGCCGGTGAAGGTGCGCCTGACGCTGACGCCGCAATTCGTCGGGGAGCGCGAATCGGGCAATGTGATCGCCGAGGTGCCGGGCAGCGACCCCGGCGCCGGGATCGTCCTGGTCGGCGGCCATCTCGACAGCTGGGATCTGGGCACCGGCGCGATCGACGATGCCTCCGGGGTCGCGATCACCGCCGCCGCCGCCAAGCGGATCATGGAGTCGGGCCAGCCGCGCCGTACGATCCGCGTCGTCTGGTTCGGTGCGGAGGAAGTCGGCGTGTTCGGCGGCCGCGCCTATGCCGAGGCCCACAAGGGCGAGCGTCACGCTGCCGCTGCCGAATCGGATTTCGGAGCCGACCGCATCTGGAAGTTCGACGTGAACCTGCCGGCATCGGCCGCTGCCGTCGGCGACCGGCTGGCGACCGCGCTGTCGCCGCTCGGTATCACCCGTGGTCGCGACATTGCCGGCGATGGCGCCGATGTCGGGCCGATGATGCAACGCGGGGTCGCGGCGATCGACCTGGCGCAGGACGGCTCACGCTATTTCGACCTGCACCACACGCCCGACGATACGCTCGACAAGATCGATCCCGAACAACTGCGTCAGAACGTCGCAGCCTGGACCGCCATGCTGGCAATCGTTGCGAACGCGCCTGAGGAAATCGGACCGGTCACGCCGCGCCCCTGACTCCCACACTGCCGTTACGGAACCCCAACGGCAGCAGTGCGTTCGTGGCTGGTTCGCGGCTCAAATCGGGCAGAAATTTGTCCATCAGCTTGCGCTTGGATGAATTTGACATTGACCCCGTTGCGCGCTGCGGTATTCAATCCCCCGTCGCGCCGTAGGGTTACCGGGGGCGGACACAAGAATTTTGCATTGGGAGCAATCGAATGAAGAAGGTCCTCATCGTCGCCGCGGCGGCCGGTCTCGTCTCGCTCGCCGCCTGCAACGGCGGCACGACCAACACTGCGGTCGAGAACGAAATCGCGAACCAGGAAGCCAACGCGGAAGTCTATGACGCGCTGGGCGACAACGCGACCACTCCGGCTGCCGAGAATGCGTTCCAGAACGCCGAGGATGCGGCCGAGAACGCTGCCGAGGCTCTCGAGAACAAGCAGTAAGAGGCATCCCGGTCCCGCTCGGGACTGGATCCTTGCATGGGGCGCCCTTCCGGGCGCCCCGTTTTGCACTGCGGTATGATTGCCCGGGTCAGTCAATCCGAAACGGCCGCATTCCGGCCATCGAATTGCAATTGACGCAGGCGTAACGACCGTTATTGCACGAAATTCGCGAACGGCATTCGGGCCGCCGCGAAACTTTAAACGTTTCCATTGGGAGCAACCGAAATGAAGAAGGTCCTCATTGTTGCTGCTGCCGCCGGCCTGACCGCTCTCGCCGCCTGCACGCCGTCGAACACCAACAACACCACGGTCGTCAACGAGACGAACCTGATCGTCAACGAAGCGGACGTCGATATGAACTCGACCACCGTGATTGACAACGCAGTCGCCCCGATCGAGGCGAACGTGGTCGAAGCGAACGTTTCGAACGCGATGTAATTCGCATCCGCCGCGCTTGCGCGTCGGAATCGATACAGAAAAGGGCGTCCCTCGCGGGGCGCCCTTTTTCTTTGTCTGCAGGCTCCCGGTTCCCGGCCGAGCAGCCTTGCGCGCGCCCAATACAAGACCGCCCGGAACCGTCGAGCTAGGCAGATGCTCGCGGTTCCGGGCGGTGGGACCGGCGGCGGAGGGGGACTAGCACCCCGCCGCCGGTCCAGGTCGATTCGGGCTATTCGTAGCGTAGCGCGTCGATCGGGTTTGCCCGGGCGACGCGGAAAGCGTGGCCGGCGATGGTGCCTCCCGCAATTGCCAGCGCCAGCCCGCCGGCGAGCAGGAACGGGACCGGCGTCAGGCTGATCCGCCCGTCGAACGTGTTCAGCCAGCCGCGCATCACCCACCAGGCGATGGGCCAGGCGATCAGGTTGGCGATCACCACCGGCTTCGAGAATTGCCACACGAGCAGCCGGACGATGTCGATCGTCCGCGCGCCCAGGACCTTTCGCATGCCGATCTCCTTGGTCCGTCGCTCGGCGGTGAAGGCGGCTAGGCCGAACAGGCCCAGACAGGCGACGATGACCGCCAGCAGCGCGAATCCGGCAAACGTCTTCGCCCGTGCATCCTCGGCCGCGTAGAGCCTGCCGATCACGTCCTCGCTATATTCCGCCTGGAACGGAACGTCGGGGGCGATGCTGAGCCAGGCCTGCTCCACCGCGCGCCGAACGGTCGGGGCGTCGCCGTCGAAGCGGACCATCAGGTGCGACTGGCGTTCGCTCGCGGCATAGAAGAACATCGGGTCCAGCGGCGTGCGAACCGAACGGAAGCGCGCATCCTTCACCACGCCGATGATCCGCACCGGCATCATCCCGACCCGGTCGTCGAGCAGCCCGACCTGAAGCGGCTTGCCCACGGCATCCTCGGGCTTGGCAAAGCCCAGCCGCCGCGCCGCCATCTCGTTGATCACGACGACGCCGCCGCGCGCCTGGATCTTCGCCTCGGCATCCAGATCACCGGAGGGATAGGGCAGATCGATCAGGTCGGCTTCCCTGTCCTGTGCGAACCACCGGCCCGCGGCCATCGACAGGCCCATCGCGTCCTTCAGCCCCGCGCTGACCGAATAGAAGTTGATCGTCGCCGGCTGGGCGTTGCCCGGCACCAGCACATTGGTGTTGCTGTTGTTGGGCGTCGAGATTCCGATGCCGGTGCGTCCCACCGCCGTCACGCCGGGAATCCGCCGCACGCGGTCCTCGATCGCCTTGCCGCGAGTCAGCATCGAATATCGGTCGAGTCCCGATACCTGCAGGATATGATCGCGCTTGAACCCCGGATCGGCCGAACGCGCATAGACCGTCTGGCTGTAGACCACGGCGGTGCACACGATCAGGCCGATCGACACGGCGAACTGGGCGACGACCAGGATGGTGCGCAACCGCCCTGCCCCGGCGGTCTCCGTCGCCGACTTGTTGGCCCTCAGCACCTGAGCCGGCTGATAGCGCGACAGGAAGAAGGCGGGGTACAGCCCGCTCAGCACACCGACCAGGACCATCAGCACGACAACCGGCAGGATGATCCCGTCGGTGCCGAAATAGGACACATGGATGTCGGCATCCAGGAAGCTGGCAAGCGCGGGCATCGTCAGTTCGACCAGCGCGAGCGCGATCAGCATCGCCAGCGCGGAGATCAGGATCGATTCGCCGATGAACTGCATGACCAGCTGGCCGCGCGTCGCCCCAAGCACCTTTCTGAGCGCGACCTCGCGTGCGCGCTGGCTGGCGCGCGCCGTTGCCAGATTGGTGAAGTTCACGATCGCCATGCCCAGGATCAGCAGCGCGATCACCGCAAAGGTCAGGATCGTGCCGCGGTCGTTGCCGGGCGTCATCGCCCCGCCCTGCGCAGTCCCCAGATGGATGTCGCGCGCATTGACCAGCTGAAAATCCTGATCGTCGCCCGGATTATATTTTATCGTCCCGGAGGTCTGGTCGGGAATGTTGCGCTTTTCCCAGGCTGCCATCCGGGACTGCATCGCCGCGATGTCGACGCCCGGCTTCAGCTTCATCCAGATATAGCCGCTCTGGCATCCCCAGCATGACATCAGGCTCTGGTCCTCGCCGAGATAGCTGGGCAGGTCGAGCCGGGCGACGGTGTTGAGGGCCAGATGCGAGTATTTGGGCAGGTCGCGGAACACGCCGGTGATCCGCAGGTCCCGCTTGTCCCCCCGCGCCACCACCGTCAGCGTCCGGCCGACGACGTCCTCGGTTCCGAACCGGCGCACCGCTTCGGCCTGGCTGAGGATCACCGCATTGGGTTGGCCCAGCGCGCGCCGGTCGCCGCGGACCAGCGGCAGGTCGATCACCTGCAACAGGTCGTCATTGACGATCATGAACCGCTCCGACCGGCTCGGAACGCCGTCCTTCAGCACGACTGGATTGGCGGTCATCCCGTAGACCCAGGCCTCGACCTCGGGGAAATCCTTCTTCATCGCGGGGCCGGCGGCATAAGGCACCATCTGCAGTTCCGGGTCGCCCCCGGTGCCGAGATTCTTGTACCAGCTCTGGATCTGGTAGACATTCTCGCCGCCGTTCAGCCACTTGTCGTAGCTGAACTCGTACCGCACGAAGAGCAGGATCATCAGGCAGGCGGCCATGCCGATCGCCAGACCCAGGATGTTGATCAGCGCATAGGTGCGATGCTTCAGCAGCGCCCGCACGCCGACCGTCAGATAGTTGCGCCACATAAAGCGTCTCCTCCCTCAGCCTGAATGACGCGCGCCTCAGGCTGCGCGCCGGCGCTCCTGCAGGATGCGGCCGTCCAGCATGTTGACGACCCGCGTCGCGTAATCGGCATGCGCCGGCGAATGGGTGACCATCACGATCGTGGAGCCTTCCGAATTGAGCTGCTGGATCATCCGCATCACCTCCTCGCCATGCTGGGTATCCAGGTTGCCGGTCGGCTCGTCGGCCAGGATCAGCTTGGGGCTCGCGACCAGCGCGCGCGCCACGGCGACGCGCTGCTGCTGCCCGCCCGACAGCTGGCTCGGCCGGTGCCGGGCACGGTGGGCAATGCCCACCCGGTCCATCACCTCGTCGGCGCGGCGGCGGCGCTCGGTCGCCGACACGTCGTGATAGAGCAATGCGAGTTCGACATTCTCGCGTACCGACAATTCGTCGACCAGATTGAAGCTCTGGAAGATGAACCCGATATTCGCCTTGCGCGTCTGGGCGAGCCTCGCCTCGGTCAGCCCGGCGACTTCCTTGCCGTTGAACAGATAGGACCCGCCGCTGGGGCTATCGAGCATCCCGATCAGGTTGAGCAGCGTCGATTTGCCGCATCCCGACGGCCCCATGATCGCCACGAACTCGCCTTCGGCGATATCCAGGTCGATCCCGTCGAGCGCCGTCGTCTCGACCATGTCGGTGCGGTAGACCCGCGAGAGCTTTCGCATCTGAAGCATCATTGATCCTTTCACTGGGTCTGAAGATCGAGCCGTTCCTTGTCGGCGAAACCGGTATAGGGGCTGGTGATGACGTGCTCGCCGGGGTCGAGCCCCTCGAGCACCTCGATTACGTCGCTGTTGCGGCGGCCGAGCCGGACCTGGCGCTTCACCGCGCTGCGGCCGTCCGCCGCCACGACGAACACCCACGCCCCACCCGTCTCGCTGTAGAAAGCACCGTTCGGGATCAGCCGGGCCGCGGCGGAGTCGCCCAGGACCAGCCGCGCCTGCAGCGACTGGCCGCGCTGGATATCCCTGGGCTCGTCGCCGGTGAATTGCAGGTCGACCTCGAACTGCCCGTTCTGCACCTGCGGGTAGATCTTGGTCACCCGTGCGTCGTAGCGCCTGCCGCTCATCTCGACGCTCGCCTTCTGCTGCAGCCGCACGCGGCCGAGATAGAATTCGTCGACGCCCGCGATCAGCTTGTTGCGGCCGGGACTGTCGATCTGGCCGACCCGTTCGCCCCGGCGCAGCGACTGGCCGACCTGCACCGAAAAGCCCGACAACTGCCCGGCCACCGGTGCGCGCAGCTGCAGCGCGTCCAGATTGGCGCGCGCGATTGCCAGGCCCGACTGCATCGACTGCGCCGCCTGTTGCTGCTGCGACAATTGTCCGGCCTGCAGCCGCTCGTCGGTCGACTGGCTCCGCCGCAGCACCGCCAGCCGGCGCGTCTGATAGCGATACTCATCCTCGGTATCGGCAAACTGGCGTCCCGAGACGAAGCCGCGCTCAGCGAGCGGCTTCTCGCGTTCATACTGGCGACGCGACCGCTGGACCGCCAGTTCGGCCTCCAGCACCGCCCGCTCGTTGCCCAGGCGCGTCTGCGACAGCGCCAGCTCCTGACTGCGCATGTTGTTGATCTGCTGCTCGACCTCGGTCTGGCGCGCGAGAGTAGAGAGTTGCAGCTCGGCATTGGACAGGAGCGCGATCGGCTGGCCTTCGCTGACCGTCGCGCCGTCCTCGACCAGCATCTTCTCGACCCGGCCGCCCTCGACCGCATCGATATAGACGGTCAGCAGCGGGGTGACGCGCGCACGCAGCGGCAGGTAATCGTCGAACCTGCCGTTGCGCACTTCGGACACCGTCAGCCGGCTCGCCTCGATCGTCTGGCTTCCGCCGCGCGGCGCGAACCACAGGAATGCCGCCACCAGCAGCGCCGCCACCGCCACGCCCGCCGCAATCTTGTAGCGCGTCGGCATGGTCCGCCGCTCGACCACCCGGTCCATGCCGCTGCCGCTCACCGCGGCACCCGCATCGGGCTCCTTGGGACGGTTCAGCTTGAGCACGCTCATGCGTCCGCCTTCGTGTCCGCTTCCGGACAGTTGCGTCCGATATCGAACGCCAGCGTGACGAATGCGGCGCGCAGTTCGACCGATACCCCGCCCCGCTGCATCGCCAGCGTCATCCCGCTCTCCTGCATGCCAAGCGAGACTGCGGCGCTCAGTGCGGCGGCCAGCACCAGCACGGTCTTTCCCCAGTTCCTGATGGTCGGCTTGTCCGGCATCGTCTTCCTCCAGCCCCTGCTGTCGGTGACATCGCTGCACGGTCCGTGCCAAATGCGGATGCCCTCGCCTCGCCTCGATCTGGCATGCAAATTGATTGTCCGGCTCCGCACACCAGTTGTACGGGAGGGTTCATGGGGAGCAGTGCCGAATTCGATCTTTGCATCGTGATCGACGATGACGAGGACATCCTGCTGGCGGCGCGCCTGTTGCTGAAACGCCTGTTTGCGCAGGTCGTGACGGCACGGTCGCCCGAGGAGGCGATCGCGGCGATGGCCGGGCGCGAGCCCGACGTGCTTCTGCTCGACGCCAATTTCGCGCGCGGCGCCACCGATGCGAAGGAGGGGCTGGCCTGGCTCGACCGGCTGCTTGCCGCCGACCCCGACATGGTGGTGGTGATGATCACCGCCCATGCCGGCATCCAGCTGGCGGTCGAGGCGATGAAGCGCGGCGCGACCGATTTCGTGGCGAAGCCCTGGTCCAACGAACGGCTGCTCGCCACGGTGCGCACCGCCGCGACGCTGCGTCGATCGCGCGACACCGTCCGTACCGAGCGGGCCAAGCTGGTCGTCGCCAGCGCGGCGCCGGGCGATCCGTTCCCTCTGCTGGGCGACTCCCCGGCGATGGCGCGCGTCCATTCGCTGATCCAGCGTGCCGGGCCCACCGAAGCGAATGTTCTGGTGCTTGGCGAGAACGGCACCGGCAAGGAACTCGTCGCGCGCGCGCTGCATCGCCATTCGCGCCGCGCCGATCAGGCGATGCTCACGGTCGATCTTGGCGCTGTCTCGCAGGACCTGATCGATTCGGAGCTGTTCGGCCATGTGAAGGGCGCCTTTACCGACGCGCGCGCCGACCGGATCGGCCGGGTCCAGGCCGCCGATCGCGGCACCCTGTTCCTCGACGAGGTCGGCAACCTGCCGCTCCACCTCCAGCCCAAGCTGCTCACCGTCCTCGAACAGCGCCGCGTGACCCCGGTCGGCGCGAACAGGTCGGTACCGGTCGATATCCGCGTCATCGCCGCGACCAACCTGTCGCATGCGCGCCTGACCGACGAGAGCGTGTTTCGCCAGGATCTCCTGTTCCGCCTCAACACGGTCGAGATCCTGCTGCCCCCGCTGCGTGAGCGGCGCGAGGATGTGCCGATGCTCGTCGCCCATTTCCTCGATCTCTATGCGCGCCGCTATGAACGCGACGTCCCGCGCGTGGCGGACGGCGCGATGCGCGCGTTGGTCGCCCATGACTGGCCCGGCAATGTGCGCGCCCTGCGCCACGCGGTCGAGCGCGCGGTGATCCTGGGTCGCGGCGCACAGCTCGATTCGGAGGATTTCTCGCTGTCCGCCGCAAGCGCGCCGACCCCGCCGCGCCTGTCCCGCGAGGCGGTGGTGCCCGCAGCAGCCGAGGACCTCAACCTCGACCGGGTCGAGCGCCGCCTGGTCGAAAGCGCGCTGCTCAAGCACGGCTATAATATCTCGCTCGCCGCATCGGAACTCGGCCTGTCGCGCGCCGCGCTCTATCGCCGCATGGAAAAACATGGGCTCTGACTTCACCGTCCAGCTCGCGCTGCGGCTGCTGCTGGTCCAGCTGCTGCTCGCGGCGCAGGCATGGGCGATGCTGACTCCCGGGCTGGCGGCGGTGCGGATCGTCCTCCTGCTGCTGGTCGTCGGTGCAGGCTGGCTGCTGTGGCGCCATGTGCAGCGGACCAACCACCAGGTCGCGCGCTTCGTCGAGGCGCTGCGCCATGGCGACGGCTCGGCCCATTTCAGCGGCCGGTCGGGCTCGGGCTTCGACGCGATGGGCCGGGCGTTCGACGACGCGATGCGCGCGCTTCGCGACGAACGCCGCGCCGCCGGAGACCAGCTCAATTTCCTCGGCGCGCTGGTCGACGATACCCCGATCCCGCTGCTGACCGTCGATGCCGACGGAAGAATCGACCTGGCGAACAAGGCAGCCCGCCGTCTGTTCACCGAACATGAGGCGTTCACCCAGGAGGGGTTCCGCATCTACGGCGCGACCTTCGCCAATCGCCTCGACATCGCCGCGCCGCTGCGCGAGGAGGTGCTGATCCTCACGCTCCAAGGTCGCGCCAGCCGCGCGATCGTGCGTTCGGCGGCACTCGCCCGGCTGGGCAACAACATCCATGTGGTGATCGTCCAGCCGGTCCAGGAGACGCTCAACGCGATCGAGATGACAGCGCAGACCGACCTGGTCCGCGTCCTGACGCACGAGATCCTCAACTCGCTCACCCCCGTCACCTCGCTCGCCGCCACTGCCTCGACCCTGATCGCGCAGGTCGACGATCCGCGGCTCGAGGATGCCCGCCTCGCCGTCGCCACGCTCGAACGGCGCGCGGAGGGACTTGCCCGCTTCATCAACAGCTATCGCCAGGTCGCCAGCGAGCCCGTGCTGGACCGCCGCCCGTTCCAGGCCGCACCCTTTGCCGCCGAACTGGCCCGGCTGTTCCGTGCCGAACGTCCTGACGTGGCGCTCGACCTGCTGCTCGACCCGAGCGACTTCGCGATCGATGCCGACCCCGATCTGCTCGCTCAAGCGCTCATCAACCTGCTGCGCAACGCCGGCGAGGCGGCGTCAGGCCACGCCGCCTCGCCGCGTGTCCTGTTCGACCTGCGCCGCTCCAGCGCCGGGGAGATCGGCATCGCCGTTGCCGACAATGGTCCGGGCGTCCCGCCGGAGCTTCGCCGCGACATCTTCCTCCCCTTCTTCACCACCCGCGCCACCGGCACCGGGGTCGGCCTCAACCTCGTCCGCCAGATCGTCTTCGCCCATGGCGGGACGATCGATCTCAAGGACGATGCGCTCGGCGGCGCGCGGTTCGAAATCCTGCTCTGAACGGCGCCGTGCAAAAGCGATGGCGCTTTCTGCCGGGGAAATGCGTTCATGGGCCGGTCGCAAGGAGAAATCATGCCAAGTAACAGCCCCGCCAAGCTCGAGGTACGCAACGCCGTCCCCGCCGACGTCACCGGCATTCTCGCGCTGATCGCCCGCGCCTACCCCGATGCCGAAAACTACAGCTCGGGCCAGATCCGCGGTCAGATCAACAACTTCCCCGATGGACAGTTCGTCGCGATCTTCGAGGATCAGGTCGTCGGCTATTGCGCCTCGTCGCGCATCGACGAGGCGGTCGCGCTGGCGCCGCACGACTGGGCGACGATCAGCGGCAATGGGTTCGGCAGCCGCCACGATCCGACCGGCGACTGGCTCTACGGGATCGAGATGGCGGTCGACGACCGGGTGCGCGGCCTGCGCATCGGCCAGCGCCTGTACGATGCGCGCCGCGCGCTGGCCGAACGGCTCGAACTGCGCGGCATCGTTTTCGCCGGACGCATGCCGGGCTATGCCCGTGTCCGCCGCAAGGTCGACGGCGCCGAAGACTATCTGGCGCGCGTCCAGGCCGGCGAGTTTCGTGATCCCGTCCTCGGCTTCCAGATCTCCAACGGTTTCACCCCGATC
Organism: Sphingomonas rustica; assembly: GCF_039652585.1. Taxonomy (NCBI): domain Bacteria; kingdom Pseudomonadati; phylum Pseudomonadota; class Alphaproteobacteria; order Sphingomonadales; family Sphingomonadaceae; genus Sphingomonas; species Sphingomonas rustica. The sequence goes on from NZ_JBDIZK010000006.1 coordinate 217,110, forward strand.
GGCGTGCTGCCGCGCTACCTGCCCGGCGACAAGCCGTCGGCCGGCTATGCGGTGCACATGGTGTGGCGCAACCCCTATGTCGATCCGAACGAGCCCCCCGCCTTCCGCGTGCCGCGCGACGTCGAGAGCGTCCGCCTTGCCACGGTCCAACTCCAGGCGCGCGCGGTCAAGGATTTCGCCGAGTTCGTCCACAACATCGAATATTTCGTCGATGTCGCCGCCGATTATCGCTCCGATTTCGTCGTCTTCCCCGAACTCTTCACCCTGTCGCTGCTGTCGTTCGAGGCCGCTGGACTCTCGCCGATGGAGGCGATCGACCGGATGACCGATCATCGCGCGCCGATCGTCGCCGAACTGTCGCGCATGGCGCTGCGCTACAACATCAACATCGTCGGCGGGTCGCACCCGACCCGGACCGAGGACGGCAGCATCCAGAATGTCGCCTATGTCTGCCTGCGCGACGGATCGGTCCATGCCCGGGAAAAGATCCATCCCACGCCCAACGAAGCCTATTGGTGGAAGGTCAAGGGCGGCAGCTCGGTCGACGTGATCCAGACCGATATCGGCCCGATTGGCGTCCTGATCTGCTATGACAGCGAATTCCCCGAGCTGGCGCGCCGCCTGGTCGACGAAGGCGCCCGGATCATCTTCGTCCCCTTCTGCACCGACAACCGCCAGGGCTATATGCGCGTGCGCTATTGCGCCCAGGCCCGCGCGATCGAGAATCAGTGTTTCGTCGTCCTGTCGGGCAATGTCGGAAACCTCCCCGGGGTCGACAATATGGACGTGCAATATGCCCAGTCCTGCATCCTGACGCCCTGCGACTTCCCCTTCGCCCGCGACGGCATCGCCGCGGAGGCGAGCGAGAATATCGAGACGCTGACCATCGCCGACGTCAATCTGGCCGACCTGACCTGGGCCCGGGCCGAGGGCACCGTCCGCAATCTCGCCGACCGCCGCTTCGACCTGTACCGCATCGACTGGAAAAAGCCGACGGGCGGCGGCGCGCCACGCGAGACCAGCAGGCCGCGCGGAACCAAGGCGCCAGGCGGCGGATGACCGCGGCGGCGCGTGCAAACCGGTGATGGAAGAAGTTGGTCGGGGAGACAGGATTCGAACCTGCGACCCTCTGGTCCCAAACCAGATGCGCTACCAGGCTGCGCCACTCCCCGACGGCACGGCGCTTAGACCAGAAATTTCGCCACGCCTAGCCGTCTCGCGCCATCTTGCGGACTGCCTCGCGCTTCCGCTATCGCCGGCCATCGCTGGCGGGGCCTGTAGCTCAATTGGTTAGAGCTGGCCGCTCATAACGGCTAGGTTGCGGGTTCAAGTCCTGCCGGGCCCACCAGCGTCGCTTCGATCAGTTCGTCCAGGCCGGCGGGGCGAACGCCCAGCCGGTCGAGCAGGTCGAGCACTGCATCCCACCAGCGATGAAATGCGCGCAGGTCCGCTGTATCCCGGACATAGGGCGTGTTCCCGGGCTGAAGCGAAGGCGAGTGGAAAGCGAAGTTGAGCAGGCGCAGCCCCTCGCCCACCGCGACGCGCACCGCCTCGGTCGCCTCGTCCAGCGGCATGCCCTCGGGCGTCAGCGACACGCGCGAATAAAGCCCCAGTCGCGACGCAACCCCGCGTCCATGCGGAACCCGGCCCAGCCCGCGGTGCAGCGCCACGCCGCCGCGGCGCAGTCGACCGCGATGCACGGTCGTGAACGGCAGCTCGACGATCCTCCCCAGCCGGAACGCCGCGTTCGGCACCGCCGAAAAGTCCGGCCCGCCCTCGTCCGAATAATCATAGCCCGCACGCATCGAGCTATCGATCCGATAGCCTTGGTCCGCCAGCATCGCCGCCGTCTGCGGCCCGATGCCGTAACGCCCCGCACGAAATGCCCGCGGTCGGGCGCCAAAGGCGTGCTCGATCTCCTGCGTCAGCGCCGCCAGCTTGGCGGCCTGCAACCCGACGGGAAGATTGCAAAGGAAGCTGTTGATCCCGCTTACGATTTCCTCATGCGGCGGATTGACCCAGGGGTGAAGCTGCGCGCCGATCGCGGAGCGGCCATCCTCCAGGCACCCGGTCAGCACCGCGACCGAACGCGGGTCGGTCGCCACCGGATGATCGACCAGATAGGTGATCGGCACGCCCCGGTCGGCGAAACGGCGATGCGCCTCGGGAAGCGCCGCCATCGCTTCCGTGTTGCGCCGGGCCCGGTCCAGCGGCTGCGACCAGTCGAATTCTTCCTCGGTGTCGACGAAGATCGCAAAGCGCGTTCCGAACGCTGCCGGCCATTCGATCCGGTCCTGCGGCGCGGGCCCCGGGACGCGATACGGTGCGGGGGAAGCGTCTCGCCCGGCGCTCAAACGGGCTCGGTCCGCTCGCCCTGTTCCTGCTGCGCCACCGGAAGCGACAGGGTGATGCACCCCGTGCCGATCGCCAGGCTGCCGCCCAGTTCGCGCGCCAGATTATGCCCCAGCCGCAGCGCGAACCCGGTCCCGAGCAGCGCGGTATCCCCCGCCTCGTCGTCCAGATCGAGCAGCGTCTCGCCCGGTTGATGCATCAACGCCTTCGGACGATCGATCGTCGTTGCGATCATCGATTCGGCCGCTGGCGTGATCCGGACCGCAATCTGCTCGCCCTGCCCGCTTGCCGACACCAATGTCGCCATCAGCCGGGCGACCAGCCGCTCGACCGCACGGCGGTCACCGCTGACCGCCGCATCGTCGCCCTGCACCAGGATCGTCGATCCGCGCAGCTGCGTCAGCGGCGCCAGATCCTCGACGACCGCCTTGAGCAGCGGGCGCAACCGCACCGGTGCAGGCACCAGCGCAAGCGCGCCGCCGTCGATCCGCGCGGCCAGGTCCAGGTCGTCGATCGCGCCGATCAGGTCGCGGGCCTGCGTCCGAATGACCGACGCCCGCTCCCGATAGGGGTCGGCAACCGGACCCAGCATCTGCGCGTCGATCATCTCGGCAAAGCCGGCGATGGCGTTGGTCGGGGTGCGAAGCTCGTGAACCAGCTGGCGCAGCGAATCCAGCGGCGTCGCCCCGGGACCGCGCATCGGCTCGGCACGCTCGTCGCGCCGGGGGCGTCGCGCGGTGCCGCGATAGCCGGTGAACCGGCCGGTCGATGATTCGAATGCGGGCAGTGCGGAGATCAGCCAGTCACCGGATGCATCGCTCTCGCCGCCGATCGCCATCCGGGCATCGCTGAACGCGGCACGCTTGCGAAATGCCCCGGCGGCAACGCCATCGATGCGCGATTCTGCGCCGCGCTCGATGTCGCGCTCCAGCGAGAGGCCGATCAGCGGCCCGCGGCTGACGCCCTCGACCCAGCGGACCACCCCGGCGGAATCGGTTTCGAAGCGGAAGTGCTGCGACAGGACCGGCGCGCGCGGCGCGGCATCGACGCCATGCGCCTCGCGGTCGCGCCAGAAGGCGTCGATCCGGGCGACCACGTCGGAAATGCTAAACGGGCCGTCGATGCCGGCGCCATCCTCGATGCCGCCAGCCGGCGCGCCGCCGTCATCGTCATCGCGCTCGACGCGGGCAGTCGTCGTTTCGACAGGCTCGACGCGTGCAGGAGCCGGGTCCTGCACAACGCCCGCCAGCGCAAGCCAGGACAGGTCCGGCTCGTCACTGCCTGCCACCGGGATTTCGGGCTCGGCCTCCGGCCGCTCTCCGGCTGCCGCGCCGGGTGCCGGCGCTGTCGGCTGCGGATCCGCCTCGCTCGTCGGTGGCGCCGTGGTTTCCGACGTCATCACCGCCTCGATCCGCGTCAGCAGTGCGGAGAGCGATTCCGCTGCATCCGCTGCATCTGCGGGGTGAGGGACGTCGGCGATGCCCAAGGCGGCTTGTTCCTGTTCGATCGGCTCGGCCGAGGCCCCGATCGCGTCGCGGCCTCGCTGTTCTGCTTCGCCCTCCGCGGGCGATTTTGCAAGCGGGTGCGCATCATCGGCAGGGCTTTCGGCCGTGGAAACATCGTTACCGCCGTCGATTGCCCCACCGGGAGCCGCGATCCACCCGCTTTCATCGGTCAGGACGAAATCGACCGGCCCGAACGCCTCCAGCGCCCGGGCCACTGCCGGACCCAGATCCCGCCGGTTGCGCAGCACCGACCGCGCGCTCGGCGACAGGTCGGGCAGCAGTGCGATCCACTCCCTCTCCGCCATCCGCGCGTGGCGCAGCACCGGCAGCGCGATCCCGATCTCGTCGGTCGCAAGCATCCTCACGATCGGCTCGGGGGGCCGCGCATGCTCCAGGCCGCGCGCGCTTGCCGCCCGCACCGCGACAGGCACCTCGTCCTTTAGTTGCCGCAACATCGTCATTGCCCGGATATCCAGTTCGACCCTGCGCCGCCCCAGCAGGTCGACCAGCTGGAGCCAGGCCGACCGCTTCCCGACCGGACTGTCCAGATTGCCCGCCAGCACCGTTTCCAGAGTATCGTCGAAGCGCAACGGCCATCCCTGATCGGCACCTTGAACGCTGCGCCGCAAGGAATCCTTAACTGTCCCCGGAACGGCCCGAAACCGCTCATTTCGGCACGTCGCAATGTGGGACAAAGTCGTTGCGTTGTAATAATATTATGCGTAACGGGTTGGCGACAGCATGAATGCAATTCACCAACGCTGCAATTACAGGGAGTGAGCGCGCGATATGCGTTTCGATGACATCGACATGCGGATTCTCGCGTTGCTTCAGGAAAATGGCCGGATGACGAATGTCGAGCTGGCCGAGCGCGTCGGGCTCACCGCCCCGCCCTGCCTGCGCCGCGTCCGCGCGCTCGAGGAAGCGGGCGCGATCCGCGGCTATCACGCGGCACTCGAACCCGCCCAGCTCGGCTACAACCTGATCGTCTTCGCGCTCGTCAGCCTGAAGAGCCAGGCCGAGACCGATCTTCAGGCGTTCGAAAAGCTGGTCGCCGAAATTCCCGAAGTGCGCGAATGCCATATGCTGAATGGCGAGATCGACTTCATTCTCAAGATCGTCGCGACCGACCTGCCGACCTTCCAGAACATGCTGACGTCGAGCCTGACGACGGCCCCGAACGTGGCGCATGTGAAGACCAGCTTCACGATCCGCACCTCCAAGTCCCTGCCCGGCGTGCCCGTCCCGGCCTGAGCCGCGGCGTCAGCCATCCCGCGTGCCGCTCCTCTTCGATCCTCTGCCGACGGACCGGAGGGCCACAAGCCGCATGGTCGAGCACGCGTCTCTCCGCAGAATACTCACGAATAGGGGTGGCCCTTAGGCCACCCCATCTCGTTCCGGTCCGGGAAGCTGCGGCCCGGTGGGCCGGCGACGGCACCATCAGATCAGCAGCGTCTCGCTGTGCCCGCGCGCACGGCTCGAGAAGTGAGCCAACCGCTACTCGACCACCTTCCACTTGCCGTCGGCGCCCTTGCCGACTTCCACCACCATGGTCCGCGTGGTCTCGGAGGCGTTGGGTGGCTTGATCGTCACGTCGACCATGCAGGCATAGACGTCAGGCTTGGCCGTATTGCACATTCCCTTTTTCGAAATCGTCGCATCGCGCGCGGCCGCTGCCATCGCGGCGCTCTGCGCCGGGTCGTCGGTACCCGGGTTGCGGATCATTTCCTGCCGCGCCAGATCTTCGATCTCCTTGTCGCTCGGCCCAGAAATCGCACCGCATCCCGCAAGGGTGAACGCGATCGCCACTCCCGACATCATCGATCTGACCATGCATCCTGCTTCCGTTAGAGTTCGAGGCGCGCGTTGATCCCTGCGGCTCGGTCACCAGAACCATCGGCTCGCGAAGCAGTTGCGACGATCGGCTCGAAAGCCGCGCCCGAACCCCATCTGCACCACCAAAAAGGGGCGACCTCGCGGCCGCCCCTTCTCGTTCCGTTTCGGACGCTTCCGCTTACTGGAGCGGCGGCAGGTCCAGCCACAGAGTCCAGTATTTCGCGATGTCGTTCAGCGGTGCCGCCTGGACCTTGGCAAGCGCTGCCTTGGCCTCGTCCTTGCGGCCGGCCTTGGCCAGCGCCACGCCCAGGTGCAGGTTGGTCTGGTCGGCAGGCGCGCCGCCGCTCAGCGCCGTCTGGTACAGCTCGATCGCGCGCGGATAGTTGCCGGTCGCGGCGAAAAGGTCGCCGACGCTTGCCTGCTCCTTGCCGCTCTTCGCTGCCTTCGCCAGCGCATCGGGCGATCCGTCCTTGGCCGCCGAGTCCTTCGACAGACGCTCGATCTGCGCCGCGGTCGGCTCGCCACCCGGGATCTTGCCGGCCTTGCGACCCTCGTCCAGCACGGCCAGCGCCTCCTGCGGCAGACCCGCCGACTGCGCCAGCGAGGCATAGTCGAGATAGTCGTTCAGGTCGGCCATGGCGCCGGTACCGCGCAGCAGGCGATAGATGTCGAGCTTGGCATTGCGGTCCAGCTGCGCACCGCCGGTCCCGGCGGAATTACGATACTGGATGATGATCTGGCGCCAGTTGGCCAGCGTCGGGAAGTCGCGAATCTGGCGCAGCTGCCAGTCGGCAAGCGCGGAACGATCGCCCGTTGCGGCGACGCGCCCGACCGCCCAGCGGTACCAGCTTTCCTGGACCGGCTGGCCCGATGCCTTCACCGCCTCGATCACCTTGGCCATCTCGGCCACGCCCTGCGGGCGACGGTTGGTCGAATCATAGATCTGGGCGAGCATCAGCGACAGGTCGGGGCTGTTCATCCCCTGCTCGCGCGCCTTCACCAGGAACGGCTCGGCCTGGGCATATTGCTTCAGCTCGAACGATGCCTGGCCGCGATAGAAGTTGTACGCGCGCAAGTTCGCCTGCGGTGCCGCAGGATTGGCCAGCATCGCGTCCGCCGCGGCGATCAGCCGCTGGTTGTTGCGCGGATTGCGATTGACCTCGACCTCGAAGCGCAGGATCTGCGCATAGTTCTTCTCGTCGTCATTCTTCGCGACGGCTTCGGCCGCAGTCAGCTGGGTATCGGCCGTCGCCCAGTCCTTCGCGCCGATCGCGACGCGCGCGGCCTCTGCAGGCTTGCGGAACTCCTCGCTGACCTTGATCGCGGGGGCCTTGTCGTCCTTCTTCTGCGCCAGAGCCGGGGTCGCCGAAACGCCCAGGCTGAGGGCCATGGCAATCGCCAGCTTAGAAACCATCTTCATGATCTAAAACTCTCCTGCACGGGTCGCCGCTTGGTAGGGGGATCTGCGCACGCTCTAGAGGCCCAGCCGCCCCCGTTCAAGCGCACGCTTTGCCCTGTGGAAATGACAATCGTCGGGTGAACAAGCGTTGAACGATCGATTCCTATCCGAACCGATGACGAACTGGTCCGTGGACAGGACGAACCGAAAAACGGCCATGGTTTCAACGTCCCGGCGGGTAGCCGCCGGCGGGGATCCGGGCCCGCCCAGTGGGCAAACGCGCTGTATCACCATCGCACATGCGCGCGCACGCGTGGGCGCGCATGTGCGAGGCTTGGCAGTAGGCCCGCACCCGGCTAGAGCCGCCATGAAACTGCAACACCAACCTACCGGAAACCCGATCCCTTGACCGACGAGACCATCCTCGCCGACCCGTCCGATATCACGCCGATCTCGATCGTCGACGAGATGAAGACCTCGTACCTCGATTACGCGATGAGCGTGATCGTGGCGCGCGCGCTCCCCGATGTCCGCGACGGTCTGAAGCCGGTCCACCGCCGCATCCTCCACGCCGCGCAGGAAGGCGGCTATGTCGCCGGGCGGCCCTATCGCAAGTCCGCCCGCCTGGTCGGTGACGTGATGGGTAAATACCATCCGCACGGCGACAGCTCGATCTACGACGCCCTGGCCCGCATGGCCCAGGACTGGTCGATGCGCGTGCCGCTGATCGACGGCCAGGGCAATTTCGGATCGATGGATCCCGATCCGCCCGCCGCGATGCGCTACACCGAGGCGCGGCTGGCCAAGGTCGCCTCGGCGCTGATCGACGACATCGACAAGGATACGGTCGACTTCCAGGACAATTATGACGGCTCCGAAAGCGAGCCGACGGTCCTGCCCGCTCGTTTCCCGAACCTGCTGGTCAACGGCGCCGGCGGCATCGCGGTCGGCATGGCGACCAACATCCCGCCGCACAATCTCGGCGAGGTCGTCAACGCCTGCCTCGCCTATATCGACAATGGCGCGATCACCATCGAGGAACTGATGGAGATCGTTCCCGGTCCGGACTTCCCGACCGGCGCGCAGATCCTCGGCCGTTCCGGCTGCCGCTCGGCCTATCAGACCGGACGCGGCTCGATCATGGTGCGCAGCCGCTACATCACCGAGCAGCGCGGCGAGCGCCGCTCGATCGTGCTGACCGAGATCCCGTTCCAGCAGGGCAAGAACGCGCTGGTCGAGAAGATCGCCGAGGCCGCGAAGGACAAGCGGATCGAGGGCGTCAGCGACATTCGCGACGAATCCTCACGCGAGGGCGTCCGCATCGTCATCGACCTGAAGCGCGATGCGACCCCTGAAGTCGTCCTCAACCAGCTGTGGCGCCACACCCCTGCCCAGTCGAGCTTCCCGGCGAACATGCTGGCGATCCGCGGCGGCCGTCCCGAACTGCTGAACCTGCGCGACATCGTCGAGGCGTTCGTCAAGTTCCGCGAGGAAGTGATCACCCGCCGCTCGAAGTTCGAGCTGGCCAAGGCACGCGACCGTGCGCACATCTTGCTCGGCCTCGTCATCGCGGTCACCAATCTCGACGAGGTCGTCCGCATCATCCGCGGGTCGTCGAGCCCCGCCGTCGCCCGTGAATCGCTGCTGTCGCGCGAGTGGCCGGTCGCCGAGATCGCGCCCTATATCAAGCTGGTCGAGGCGATCGAGGTCGAGGCGACCGGCGAGACCTATCGCCTGTCGGATCTTCAGGTCCGCGCGATCCTCGACCTGCGCCTGCACCGCCTGACCGCGCTGGGCCGCGACGAGATCGGCGACGAGCTGCGCGAGCTGGCCGATACGATCGGCGAACTGCTCGAGATCCTGGGCAACCGCGCCCGCCTGTACGAGGTGATGGTCGAGGAACTGACGCTGGTCCGCGATCAATATGCGACCCCGCGCCGGACCGAGATCGCCGCCGCCGCGGACGGGATCGAGGACGAGGACCTGATCGAGCGCGAGGACATGGTCGTCACCGTGACCATGGAAGGCTATATCAAGCGGACCCCGCTCGAGACCTTCCGCGCCCAGCGCCGCGGCGGCAAGGGCCGTGCCGGCATGGCCACCAAGGACGAGGACGTCGTCACCAATTTGTTCGTCACCTCGACGCACACACCGGTGCTGTTCTTCTCTACCGCGGGCAAGGTCTATCGCATGAAGGTGTGGCGCCTGCCCGAGGGCGGGCCGGCCACGCGCGGGCGCCCGATGATCAACCTGCTGCCGCTGGCGGCGGGCGAGACCATCTCGACCGTGCTGCCGCTGCCGGAGGACGAGAATGAGTGGGGCAAGCTCCACGTCATGTTCGCCACCGCCAGGGGATCGGTGCGCCGCAACTCGATGGATGCGTTCACCAACGTGCCGTCGAACGGCAAGATCGCGATGAAGTTCGAAGGTGACGATACCGACGACCGCCTGATCGGCGTCGCTTTGCTCGACGAACAGAATGACGTGCTGCTGGCCACCCGCGGCGGCCGCGCGATCCGCTTCGCCTCGACCGACGTGCGCGAGTTCCAGAGCCGCAACTCGACCGGCGTTCGCGGCATCACCCTGCTGGGCGATGACGAGGTTATCTCGCTGTCGGTGCTGCGCGGGTTCGCGTCCACCACCGAGGAGCGCGAGGCCTATCTGAAGGCTGCCCCGTGGAAGGAGGGCGAGCGCGAAAAGACGCTGTCGACCGAGCGCATGGCCGAGTTCGAGGCGATCGAGGAATTCATCCTCACCGTCTGCGCCAACGGCTATGGCAAGCGGTCGTCGGCGTTCGAATATCGCCGCACCGGCCGTGGCGGCCAGGGCATCACCAATATCGACAACCTCAAGCGCAACGGCCCGGTCGTGGCCAGCTTCCCGGCGCATAATGGTGAACAGCTGATGCTGGTCACCGACCAGGCCAAGCTGATCCGCATGTCGGTCGGCGACACCCGCGTCACCGGCCGCGGCTCGGCGGGCGTGCGCCTGTTCGACGTCGCCACCAACGAGCATGTCGTCTCCGCGGCACGAATCGAGGAGAGCGAGGAGGAGGCGGAAGCCAATCTCGGTGACGGTCCCGTCGCCGGCGACCCCACCCCCGATGCGATCGTCGGCGAGGATGCGGCCGAGGGCGAAGCCTGAGCGCAGCGCGGATCGGCGACACAGGGAAAGGCCGGGGAGCGATCTCCGGCCTTTCGCTTTTACTGCGGAAACCATCCCTCCAGCCGGCGAGTTGAAAACCCATGAGCACTCCGACCGAAACCACCGCCTACAAGATCCTGAGCGACCAGGAGATGGAACAGCTCGAGCATGACGGCGAGTTCGCCGGCGCACCGGTCGATCTGGCGGATGGCTATATCCACCTCTCGACCGCGTCTCAGCTGCAGGGAACGCTCGACAAGCATTTCGCCGGCCGGGCCGATCTGTGGATCGCCGCGGTCGATCTCGAGGCGCTGGGTGACGCCGTGAAGTGGGAAGTCTCGCGCGGCGGCGAGCTGTTCCCGCACATCTATGCGACGCTGCCGCTCTCGGTCGTGACCGCCTATTCGCCGCTTCACCGCAACGCCGACGGCAGCGTCGCCCTGCCCGTCGCGGGCTGATCTATTCGGGGCGGTGCGACACCGCCTCGACGTTCATCCCGTCGGGATCGATGACGAACGCGCCGTAATAGTTGGGATGGTAATGCGCACGAATGCCCGGTGCGCCATTGTCACGCCCGCCGGCTGCGATCGCGGCGGCATAGAAGGCATCCACCTCGGCCCGGCTCGCCGCCGTCAGCGCGATATGCGTGCCCTTGCTGACCTGTGCGCCGGCATCGCCGATCCAGAAATCGGGCTTGCCCCCCTGGCCATAGCCCAGATGGGTGCTGCCATCGCCGGTCATCTCGGGCGTGACCGTCATCTGGATCGACAGGCCCAGCGGGGCGAGTGCCGCATCATAGAATGCCTGCGACGCGGCGATGTCCGACACGGTGTAACCGACATGATCGAGCATGATGGATCTCCTTCAGGGAACCAGATCGACGACGTCCATGTCGCCGCCTTCAGCCTGCAGCAACAGCGTGCGGTGGCAATGACAGGGATCACGTTCGTAACACAGCAACGCAGACGGCTTGTCCCGCGCCAGGTCGCGCATCCGCGCCGCTTCCGCCTGCGCCTCGGGCAGGCCCAGTTGCACGTCATAGACGGCGCGCAGCGTCCCGACGTCCCCCTTCTTGGCCGCGTCGCGCCCCGCCTTGGGCGTACCCAGCGCACGCAGATGGACATAGCCGATTCCGGCATCCTTCAGGCTGGCCGCCAGGATGGTCTTCGAAAAGCCCGGCCGCCGCGACAGCGGCAGCGCGCGCACGTCGATCACCTGCTCGACCCCGGCCGCCTTCAGCGCCGCCAGGAAGTCGGCCATCGTCGTCTGCTCATATCCGATGGTGAAGACGCGCGTCATGCTTTCTCCCGCTCCAGCGTCGTGACGACGCCGTGCGCGATCAACGCCTGGCCTGCGAAATAGGTCGGCCAGATCAGCAGTTCGGCCAGGCGCAGGTCGAACGCCCCGCCCTTGCCGAAGATCAGCAGGTCCGACAGCACGAACAGCATCGCGCCCAGCGCCACCTGATGCCGGGGGAAGCTGCTGGTGCGGGCGGTGCCCGCCATCAGGCCCAACCCGGCGGCATAGACCGCGACGCCCGTCGCCGCCTCGCGCTCGACTGGCAGCAGCCAGGATACGACGACCACGGCCGCAGCGATCACCAGCGCGTGCCAGACCGGCACCGCGCGGTTGCGCAGGTACAGGCCGACCGCGACCAGATGCCCGGCCAGGAAGGCGATCGCGCCGATCGCCAGCCCATGCGTTTCCAGCAGCACGTCGCCCAGCGCCCCCAGCGCCAGCGCCGCGGTGATCAGCCAGCCGTCCAGGCTGCGCGCATGGAGCGCCGCCCACAGCGCGAGCAGCGCCACGCCCGCCCCCTTCCACACCACCAGCAGATCGGGCGGGATCACCAGCCAGCGGCTGAGATAATAGCTGGCGCCGGCCGCCAGTGCGAAGATGAAGACGGTGCTGCGCATCGCCTTACCATGCCCGGCGGCTGGCCCTATGCCAAGCAGGCCGCTATCTGCCGCGCAATGACTCACGATATCCATATCATCGGCGGCGGCCTCGCCGGTTCGGAAGCCGCCTGGCAGCTTGCCCAGGCCGGGTTCAAGGTTCGCCTTTCGGAGATGCGCGGCTCGGGCAGCATGACCCCGGCGCACCAGAGTGACCGGCTGGCCGAGCTGGTCTGTTCGAACAGCTTCCGCTCGGACGACGCGGAGCGCAACGCGGTCGGGCTGCTGCATCAGGAGATGCGCGATCTCGGCTCGCTGATCATGGCGCAGGGCGACGTCCACAAGGTGCCGGCCGGCTCGGCGCTGGCGGTGGACCGCGACGAATTCGCCGACGGCGTCACCGCCGCGCTGGAGGCACATCCCAACATCACCATCGTCCGCGAACGCATCGACGCGCTGCCCGAAAACGGCCTGACGATCGTCGCCACCGGCCCGCTGACCGCGGAGAGCCTTGCCGGCAGCATCGGCAGCGCGACGGGCAAGGACCAGCTCGCCTTTTTCGACGCGATCGCCCCGATCGTCCATTTCGACTCGATCGACATGGAGACCGCCTGGTTCCAGTCGCGCTGGAACAAGGTCGGACCCGGCGGCACGGGCAAGGATTACATCAACTGCCCGATGACCAAGGACCAGTATATGGCCTTCCATGCCGGGTTGATGGCGGGCGAGAAGACCGAGTTTCGCGAGTGGGAGGACGTCCCCTATTTCGAAGGGTGCATGCCGATCGAGGTAATGGCGGAGCGCGGGGTCGAGACGTTGCGCTACGGTCCGATGAAGGGCGTCGGGCTCGACGATCCCAGGACCGGCCGCTGGCCCTATGCCGTCGTCCAGCTGCGCCAGGACAATGCCAGCGGCACTTTGTGGAATATGGTCGGCTTCCAGACGAAGCTCAAATATGCCGAGCAAGTGGCTCTGTTCCGGACGATTCCCGGTCTCGAGAACGCCGAGTTCGCGCGGCTGGGCGGGCTGCACCGCAACACCTTCATCAAGTCGCCCGAGCTGCTCGACCCGACGCTGCGGCTGAAGTCGGCGCCGCACATCCGCTTCGCCGGCCAGATCACCGGCTGCGAAGGCTATGTCGAAAGCTCGGCGATCGGCCTGCTCGCCGGCCGCTTCGCCGCAGCCGAGCTGAAGGGCGTCGAGCTGACCCCGCCGCCTGCGCAGACTGCGCTCGGCGCGCTGCTGCGCCACATCACCGGCGATGCCGAGGTCGAGACCTATCAGCCGATGAACGTCAATTTCGGCCTGTTCCCGCCGATCCCCGGCAAGAGCAAGAAAGCCGACCGCAAACTGATGTATACGTCGCGTGCGCGCGATGCATTCAGGGGATGGCTCACGGCCTGAATTGCCGCTGTCGGATCATAGGAAGCTTCCTATGAACTGATATCATCATTTTCGTCGTCCGCGGCCGGTGTCGCGGTCGGTTTCGGACAGGCGCAGCGCGGCTGTGCCGCTCGGCGTTTCGGCGCGGTGGTGGCGAATTCGGCCCGGGTCAGCGAGCCTGACCGGTCCTTGTCCGCCTCGGCGAAGCGGGTGGTGGTCTTCACCGCCCATTCGTCGAAGCTCAGCCGCCCGTCGCCGTCCTTGTCGAGCCTGGCAAAGGCCTTCCGCCGGGTCGCGAGATATTCCTCGCGCGTGATCGCCGCATTCTTGTCCTTGTCGACCCGATCGAACCGCTTCTGCTCGCGCGTCTTGTCGGCGGCCCGCGGCGCTTCCGCCGGCAGCGGATCCTCGGCACCGTTCACCACGCTCGCGGCCGGAGCCGGCGGCGGCGCCGTCTTCGCCTCGGTCGCGGCGACACTGCGGAACATGAACATGCCCGCAAGCGCCAGCACCAGCGCGCCCGCGGCTCCGACAAGATATCGCCACATCGTCCGACTCCCCTTGGCAGGGGACCAGACTAGCGCGTCCGGCGGTCAGCGCCCACTCAATCGGAACCAAATCAGACGCAATAGCCGCCCCGGCGACCCGATCGGCGCCGGGGTCCCCGCGGGCAGGTCGAGATCGCGCAGCGCCAGATGCGCTATCGCCCCCAGCGCGCGGCCCCGCCCGCTCCACCTGCGGGTCGTGGCGGCTTGCAACAGCGGCCGCGCGAGATCACGGGCGATCTCCGCGTCGCCGACAGTGCCGAGGTGGCGGGCCAGATCGGCGAGCGCCCACCCCTGCCCCGCCTCGGCCAGCGGATCGGTGCCTGCGCCCATCGAGCTGCTCCCCGCAGCGACGAACAGGTGCCCGCGTCCCTCGCCGAACCGGCGCAGCGCATCGGCGTCCAGCGCCTCCTCGAGCAGCACTTCCCAACCGTCGACGATCGGCGCGAGCGATGCTCCGGACACCCCTTGGGACACGACATGATCAGCGATGCCGCGAAGCACCGGCTCGGCAGGTGGCGGCTTGACGTCGAGATCGGCCAGCCGCTCGCGCCACCACGCCAGACGGATCTGGCCCAGCGCGGGCTCGCGCGTCGTCTGGAGCAACTGCGCCAGCGCATCGTCCAGCGCCAGCAGCGCGGCAAGCGCCGGGCGGCCGGCCGCCGGGGCATAGGTCAGGACCAGGTCGCGTTCGGGATGCGGCGAGGTCATGCGGCCAGCGCCTCCGCGCGCGAGCGGTAACGCCGGCTTAACCGCAGCGGCTTACCCGCGATTAACGTCACCCGGCGCATGTCCGGGTCTGATCGGGGAAGAGCATTCGGCATGTCGGCATCACAGGACAGCAATCGATCCGGGGCTTCGGCGTTCCTCACCCGGCTGGCGCGCGACCGGCGCGGCAACACGCTGGCGATGCTGGCAGTCGCGCTGATCCCGCTGCTGGGGCTGGTCGGTTCGGCGGTGGACACGGCCCGGCTCTACGTCGTCAAGGTGCGTTTGCAACAGGCTTGTGACGCGGGCGTGCTCGCCGGGCGCAAGTTCATGGCAAGCGGCGCCTCGACGACGCTGGACACCAATGCTGCCGATCAGGCGCGCGCGTTCTTCAACAATAATTTCAAGGCAGGCATCTTCGCCTCGACCTCGGTATCGTTCACGCCGTCGAAGACAGCGGACAACCAGGTCGCCGGCACGGCCAGCGTGACCGTCCCGATGACGCTGACCCAGATGATGGGGTTCGGCCCCACCCGTATTTCGGTCGCGTGCGAGGCCCGATACGACGTCGCCGATCTCGATATCATGTTCGTCCTCGATACCACCGGATCGATGGCCTATGCCGCCAGCGACACGACCCTGAGCGGCCAGACCGTCACCGCCTATACCCGCGCGGACGGGACGACCGGCTATTATACGGCGGAGAAGAGCAACGCGCGGATCAAGGCGCTGCGCACGTCGGTGCTGAACTTCTACGACACGATGGTCGCGTCCGCCGACGCCACGACCAAGATCCGCTACGGCTTCGTGCCGTACACCTCGACGGTCAATGTCGGGAAGATCATCCCGAGCAGCTTCCTGTTGTCGACTTCCTGGAACTATCAGACGCGCATTCCCATTCCCGACAAGACCTGGGGATCGTCCAGCAGCACGACGTACACGAAGACGTCGCAGAGCAGCTGCAACGGCTATGCGAGCCGAACGCCATCCAGCGGCTACAACAGTTCGGGCCAGTACACCGTGAAGTCGGTGAGCTGGTCGTCGAGCAACAGCGGCACCTGCACCGTCACGACCCAGACCTGGCAGCAATATTATACGTTCGGCGAACTGAAGACCGATATCTCCCAGTTCGTGAAGGGAGGCTGGGTCACCGATCCCAGCAAGACCGACGGGTCGACCAGCAAGTGGCAGGGCTGCATCGAGGAGCGCAAGACGACCGCATCCTCCTCGTTCAGCCAGAGCGCGCTGCCGGCAGACCTCGATCCGACGCTGGCGGCGACCAGCGACGACACCCGCTGGCGCCCGATGTGGCCCGAGATCATCTATGAGCGCAACGGCCAGACGGGTCCGATCGACGTGACCAGCACGACTGCGGCCGGCAGCAATTATGAAAGCATCGGAGCCAAGGCAAGCACCGGCTATGTCAGCTGCGGCAAGGAAGCCAAGCGGCTCAGCGTGATGACCCGTACCCAGGTATCGTCGTTCGTCAACGATCCCGATTTCCGCCCGATGGGCGGCACCTATCACGATACCGGCATGATCTGGGGGACGCGCTTCCTGGATCCCAAGGGGCCGTTCGCCACCGACACGGCCGCCTGGGCGGGCCGCAAGGAGCCGATCCGCCACATCGTCTTCATGACCGATGGCGAGATGGCGCCCAGCTACGACATCTACGGCATGTACGGCTATGAACGGTACGACAAGCGCGTGACCAATGGCGACTCCTCGGTTCAAACCGCGCGCCACAATGCGCGCTTCGTCGCCGAGTGCGAGGCCGCGAAGAACCGCAACATCACGGTATGGGTGATCGCATTCGGCCAGGCGCTCACCCCCGAGATGAAGCAATGCGCGTCGAGCACCGCAACCGCCTTCACGGCGGCCAGCGATGCGCAGCTGAACACTGCCTTTCAGACCATCGCGTCGCGCGTGGCGATGCTGCGGCTCTCCAAATGACGGCGCCCCTGGCTCGATCGCTGCGCCGGCTGGCGCGGGACCGGCGCGGCGTCGCAGTCACCGAGTTCGGCATCCTGGCGCCGGTGTTCGTCGTCTTGCTGCTGGGGCTGATGGACCTGTCCTACCAGGCCTATACCCGCGCGGTGCTGGAAGGCGCGATCCAGAAGGCCGGCCGGGATTCCGGGATCGAGGGCGCCCAATCGTCGACGATCGACGCCAAGGTCACCGCCGCCGTCAAGCAGGTCGCGAAGAACGCGGTGCTGACCTTCGATCGCAAAAGCTACTCGACCTTCAGCGACATGAAGCCCGAGCGCTTCACCGACACCAATGGCAACGGAAAGCGCGACGCCAAGGAATGCTATGACGACATCAACGGCAACCAGCAATGGGATGCCGATCCGGGCAAGACCGGCCAGGGCGGTGCGAACGACGTGACGCTCTACACCGTGACGGCCACCTATACGCGCCTGTTCCCGCTGGGGAAGCTGCTGGGCTGGTCCGACAAGGAGACAGTGTCGGCCAAGACCCTGCTCAAGAACCAGCCCTATGCCTCCCAGGCCATTCCGACCGTGGTAACCCGATGCAATTGAGCGCCTGCCTTCGCCGCTTCCGCGACAACCGTTCGGGCGTCACCCTGCTCGAATTCGCGTTCGGCCTTCCGCTGTTCCTGACCGCCGGCATGTGGGGCGTCGAACTCACCAACATGGCGGTCACCCATCAGCGCCTGAGCCAGCTCGCGCTGGAACTGGCCGACAATGCCTCGCGCGTCGGCCTCTATAGCGGCCAGGCGACGGTCCAGCTGCGCGAGATCGACCTGAACGACGTGCTGCAGGCGACGCGCACGCATGGCTCGTCCATCAACCTGACGGCCAATGGGAGGATCATCCTGTCGAGCCTGGAGAATATCAACGGGACCCAGCGAATCCACTGGCAACGCTGCATCGGCGCCAAGAGCGGCGCGGGCTATGATTCGAGCTATGGCACGACGAGCACGACCGCCGGCACCACGACGAACGCAAGCGATGCGGGAACGCCGGCCGCGACGGGGATGGGTGAAGCTGGTGCCAAGGTCAACGCGCCGCTCAACTCCGCGGTGATGTTCGTCGAGGTGAATTATCTCTACACCCCGATGATCGGCAATGGCTGGTTCGCCTCGCCCCGCAAGCTGAAATATGTCGCCTCGTTCATCGTCCGCGACAATCGCGACCTGACCCAGCTCTACAACCCCTCCCCCGCCGCGACCCGATCGACCTGCAATTTGTACGGCGCGTGAGCCGCGGGCACGCCGGTTCGGGTCCAGCCCTAATTCGACGCGCCGACGTCAATCTGCGGGTTGGCAACGGATCGATTTGAAAACCAGGGGCCAGGCGCTGTCCCAGGCAAAGCCGGACGGCGGCCGGCAAACCTCTCGCCTATGAAAAGAGCGCCGCCCGGGATCCCGGACGGCGCTCTTTCCGATTGCAGCCTGGAGAGAACCGGACACCAACGCCCGGCCCGCTATCCAATCAGCGATAGGTGACCTTCTTGACCGCCGCGACGACGCGGGCCGCGTCGACCAGCGCCAGCTTTTCGAGGTTCGCCGCATAGGGGAGCGGCACGTCCTCGTTGGTGACGCGAAGCACCGGGGCGTCGAGGTCGTCAAAGCCCTGTTCCATCGCCACGGTGACGATTTCCGATGCGATCGAGCAGACCGGCCAGCCTTCCTCGACCACGACCATGCGGTTGGTCTTCTTCAGGCTTTCCAGCACCGTCGCGGTGTCGAGCGGGCGCAGCGTGCGCAGGTCGATGACCTCCGCCTCGATGCCCTCGCCTGCCAGCGTCTCGGCCGCGTCGAGCGCGACGCCGACGCCGATCGAGTAGCTGACGATCGTGACGTCCTTGCCCTCGCGGACGATGCGGGCCTTGCCGATCGGGAGGACCCAGTCGTCAACCTTGGGCACGTCGAAGCTGCGGCCATAGAGCAGTTCGTTCTCGAGGAAGACCACCGGGTCCTCGCTGCGGATCGCAGCCTTCATCAGGCCCTTGGCATCGGCCGCGTCATAGGGAGCGATCACGATCAGGCCGGGGACGCTGGCGTACCAGGGGCCGTAGTTCTGCGAGTGCTGCGCACCGACGCGGCTGGCCGCACCATTGGGACCGCGGAACACGATCGGACAGCGCATCTGGCCGCCGGACATGTAGTTGGTCTTGGCAGCCGAATTCACGATGTGGTCGATCGCCTGCATCGCGAAGTTGAACGTCATGAACTCGACGATCGGCTTGAGCCCGCCCATCGCGGCGCCGGTGCCGACGCCGGCAAAGCCGTATTCGGTGATCGGGGTGTCGATCACGCGCTTGGCCCCGAACTCGTCGAGCAGGCCCTGCGTCACCTTGTACGCGCCCTGATATTCGGCGACTTCCTCGCCCATCACGAAGACGCGCGGATCGGCGCGCATTTCCTCGGCCATCGCGTCGCGCAGCGCTTCGCGCACGGTCTGCTTCACCAGCTCGGTGCCCTCGGGCAGGTCAGGATCGCGCACGGTGGCCGACTTGTCGCTGGCCAGCTTCGCGGTGCCGCTCTCGGCCTTTTTCGGCGTTTCGGCGGTCTGGGCCTCGGCGGCCTTCTGCTCGGTCGCGGGCGCCTCGGCCTTGTCGGCCGGAGCCGGCGTGGACGAAGCCTCCTCGTCGTCGCCGTTCAGCGTGGCGATGACGGTGCCGACCTTCACATTGTCGGTCCCCTCGGCGATGAGGATCTCGGCGATCGTGCCTTCGTCCACCGCCTCGAATTCCATCGTCGCCTTGTCGGTCTCGATCTCGGCCAGGATGTCGCCCGACTTCACCGTGTCGCCGGCCTTCACCAGCCACTTGGCGAGCGTGCCTTCTTCCATCGTGGGCGACAGCGCCGGCATCTTCAGTTCGATCGCCATCTCAGTAGGACTCCACCAGCACGTCGGTATACAATTCTGCCGGCTCCGGCTCCGGCGTGGATTCCGCGAAGTCCGCGGACGCGTTGACCACCTTGCGAATTTCCGCCTCGATCGGCTTCAGCTCGTCTTCCTTGACGCCCATCGCCTCGAGCTCGCGCTTCACCGCCTCGATCGGATCGGACTTGTCGCGAACCGACTGCACCTCCTCGCGGCTGCGATACTTGGCCGGGTCGGACATCGAGTGGCCGCGATAGCGATAGGTCTTCATCTCGAGGATGATCGGGCCCTTGCCCGCGCGGACCCAGGCAAGCGCCTCTTCGGCGGCGCCGCGGCACGCCAGCACGTCCATGCCGTCGACCTGGATGCCGGGGATGCGGAAGCTCTCGCCGCGCTTGTACAGCTGATCCTCGGACGAGGAGCGGTTGACGCTGGTGCCCATCGCATACTGGTTGTTCTCGATCACGTAGATGATCGGGAGCTTCCACAGCTCGGCCATGTTGAAGCTCTCATACACCTGGCCCTGGTTCGACGCACCGTCGCCGAAATAGGCCATGGCGACGCCGCCATCCTCGTTATACTTGTGCGCGAACGCCAGGCCGGTGCCGAGCGACACCTGAGCGCCGACGATGCCGTGGCCGCCGTAGAACTTCTTCTCGGTCGAGAACATGTGCATCGAGCCGCCCTTGCCGCGCGAGATGCCCGCGGCGCGTCCGGTCAGCTCGGCCATGATGACCTTGGGATCGATGCCGTAGGCGAGCATGTGGCCATGGTCGCGATAGCCGGTGATGACCGAGTCCTTCTCGCCGTCGAGCGCGGACTGCAGGCCGACCGCGACGGCTTCCTGGCCGATATAGAGGTGGCAGAAGCCGCCGATGAACCCGAGACCGTAGAGCTGGCCCGCCTTTTCCTCGAACCGGCGGATCAGCAGCATCTCCTTGTAGAACTGGAGCAGCTCTTCCTTGGAAGCCTTGTACCGATCCGGTTCGCTGGGACGCTCGCGGTTGGATAGGACGGGTTGGGGGGTTGGCGTTTTCGCCGGCGCTTTTGCCACGATCGGATGATCCTCATTCCCGGGGAGGGGGTGTCAGGGGGGTGCCTATAAGCGGGTTCATGGCCCGGACGCAACGTCAACGCGCACGGGGTTCGGCGCGAGGATGACGTAGCGGATACCGGTTACCGGCGAATTGGTTCGCGGGAGAGGCGGGTTGGTGCGACTCGCCAGGGCCATTGTTTCATTTTGTGAACGGGGCGGCCAGGGATCGGTATTGGCGGTGGTAAAGGCTCGTGTCCGCACCTCACCCGTCATGCCGGCCAAAGTGCCGGCATCCACCGGGCGGCAAATCCCGGAGGCGCGATGCGGCGCATCGTTCGAGTCCAGCGATGCTGGACTGCAGTTGCGGAACCCGATGATCCGGGATGGAGGATGGGTGGACCCCGGCACTCCGGCCGGGGTGACGCAGTTTTTCGGGTAAGCGCCTGCGCTCCCCGACACCGTCCAGGGGAAGCTAAAGCCCCTGCCCTATTTCAGCTTGACGACGACCTCGTCGGAGCGGGCGGCGCCGAGCTGCTTGCGCAGCAGTTCCTCGACCAGGTCGGGGTCGGCGCCCTTTTTCGGGTCGAGGAGATTGACGCGGTTGCGGAGCTCCGCACGCTTCTTGTCCAGTTGCTGATATTCGGCGGTGCGCGTGCCGACTTCCTGCGACACGTCCTTCATCGCGATGATGCCGTTCGGCCCCAGCACGGCGTTGTAGCCGAAGAACGCCATGATCACGATCGCCACCGCGGGCAGGCCCGCGCTGCGAAGGATATTGCGAAACCTGCCGGTTTGACGTCCCATGGCTCGATTCTTTGCCGAAATGGCACAGTTAATCAAGCGACAGGACGCCCCTCACCTCATTTAAGGATCGATTTTCCGGCATAGACCGCTGCGTCGCCCAGTTCCTCCTCGATGCGGATGAGCTGGTTGTACTTGGCGAGCCGGTCCGAGCGGGCCAGCGAGCCGGTCTTGATCTGACCGCAGTTGGTCGCGACCGCCAGGTCGGCGATGGTCGCATCCTCGGTCTCGCCCGAGCGGTGCGACATGACCGCGGTGTAGGACGAGCGCTGCGCCAGGCTGACCGCCTCCAGCGTTTCGGTCAGCGATCCGATCTGGTTGACCTTGACCAGCAGCGAGTTCGCAAGTCCGCGGCCGATGCCATCAGCCAGGCGCTTCGGGTTGGTGACGAACAGGTCGTCGCCGACCAGCTGGACCTTGCCGCCGATCCGGTCGGTCAGGATCTTCCAGCCTTCGAAATCATCCTCGCTCATGCCGTCCTCGATCGAGAAGATCGGGTAGCGGGCGCACAGGTCGGCGAGAAATTCGGCATTCTCGGCCGGGGTGAAGGTCTTGCCCTCGCCGGTCATGCGATAGGCACCGTCCTTGAAATATTCGGTGGCGGCGCAATCGAGCGCGAGCATGACGTCGTCGCCCGGCTTGTACCCGGCGGCCTCGATCGAGCTCATGATGAAGTCGAGCGCGTCGGTGGTCGAGGCAAGCGCCGGGGCGAAGCCGCCCTCGTCGCCGACCGAGGTGGCCAGGCCCTTCTCCGACAGCTTCTTCTTGAGCGTGTGGAAGATCTCCGACCCGCAGCGGACCGCCTCGGCGATGCTCTCCGCACCGACCGGCACCACCATGAATTCCTGGATGTCGATCGGGTTGTCGGCATGTTCGCCACCATTGATGATGTTCATCATCGGCACCGGCAGGACATGCGCGTTGACGCCGCCGACATAGCGATAGAGCGGCAGGCCGCGGGCATCCGCCGCCGCCTTCGCCACCGCCAGGCTGACGCCCAGGATCGCGTTGGCGCCGAGGCGCCCCTTGTTCGCGGTCCCGTCCAGCTCGATCATCGCACGGTCGACATCCGCCTGATCCTCGGCATCGAGCCCGAGGACCGTGTCGGCGATCTCGTCGTTCACGGCCTCGACCGCCTTGGTCACGCCCTTGCCCATCCAGCGCGACTTGTCGCCGTCACGCTTTTCGACCGCTTCATGCGCGCCGGTCGAGGCGCCCGACGGAACTGCGGCGCGACCGAAGCTGCCGTCCTCGAGCATCACATCGACCTCGACGGTGGGGTTGCCGCGGCTGTCGAGAATCTGACGAGCGTGGATGTCGATTATTGCGGTCACGAAATGGTCTCCCTAGGTAAGGGCTGATGCCTTGCGGGCGTGCCTCTAGCCATTTGCAAGGGAACTCGCAAACGCCGCCGCTGTTGTTCGGCATGAAACAAGGAAAGGCTTCGGCATGGCTGACCAGAATAAGATCAACCCGGGCGATGTGAGCTTCGACGCGGATCCCGCGCTCGAGACCGGGACCACCGGCGGCACCGATGCAGGCGTGGCATTCGACGCGGACGAGTCGATCGGCGAGACGAAGCGCAGCGCGACGCAGACGATCAAGGACGAAGCGAGCAAGCTCGGCACCAAGGCGGCCGACAAGGCGCGCAGCTTCGCCGCAGAGAACAAGGACAAGGCAACCGGAGCCCTGGACGAGGTTGCCAAGCTGGTCCAGGCGGCGGCGAACGACGTCGACGAGCGGCTGGGCGAGCAATATGGCCGTTACGCACGATCGGCGGCCGACGGCATCACCCGCTTCTCCGACGGTATCCGCGACAAGGAGGTCGACGACCTGATCGCCGACGCGTCGGACTTCGTGAAGAAGAGCCCGGTCATCGCGGTCAGCGCGGCAGCCGCGATCGGCTTCGTGCTCGCGCGGCTGGTCAAGTCGGGCATCGACGCGGCATCCGACCTGGCGGATCCCGAACCGAAGGACGCATCGCCGTCCAAGGCGCCGAACGCGACCACCGGTGACGGTTCGAGCGGGGCCAGCGGCGCCGGCGTCCAGGCATAAGGGCGGAACCGGAGTGACCGAACCGAAGCTGACGCCACCTGGCGACGAGAGCCTGGGCGAACTGTTCGGTCGGCTGGTCGAGGATGCGAAGGCGGTCGGGACTGCGGAAGTCGCCTATTACCGGGCACTGGCGCAGTCGCGGCTGGACGATGTCCGGTCCAGCCTGTGGATGGGCGCGGCGGCAGCCACGCTGATGATGGCGGCGTTCGTCGCCCTGTCGGTCGGGCTGGTGCTGACGCTGATCCCGCTGGTGGGCCCGGGCCTTGCTACGCTGATCGTGGTGGGCAGCTGCAGTGCGGCCGCCTATCTGATGGGCAGGCTGGCCTGGCGCCACGTCAAGCGCGTGCTGGGGCTGGTCCGATGACCGACATCCAGGCCGCCGAGGCACGGGCAAAGGCAGCACGCGAGCGGCTGTCGAGCACGATCAACCAGCTTCAATACCGGCTGAAACCCTCCACGCTGGCACAGGGCGCGATCGACACGGCGACCGAAAGCGCGAAGTCGATCGCGCTGAAGGGTGCGACCGAGGTGCGCAATCGCCCGGTGGCGGCAGCGGCGGTGGCCGGCGCGATCGGCCTGTTCCTGTCGCGCGGATGGATCAGCCGGACGCTGGCGAAGCGAAAGAAAGCCACGAACGACGGTGAAACCGATCCGCCCCGGGCGGGTTGATCTTCAAACGGCGCATTCGAAAGGACGAAGACGATGACGAACGAGACCGGTCGAAAGAACAGGAGCGTAAGCGAGTTCGCCGCGCAGAATCCGCTGGCGCTGGTTGCTGGCAGCGCGGCGCTGGGCGTGATCGCCGGCGCGCTGCTGCCCCGCAGCGAAAAGGAGCGCGAAGTGCTTGCCCCCGTCGGCCAGCGGATCGCGCAGCGCACCAGCGACACGATCACCGCGGCGAAGGAAGCGGGCCGCGCCGAGATCGAGGCGCTGATCCCCAATCGCGAATCGACCAAGGAGAAGGTCACCCAGCTGATCGGCAACGTGATCGACGCGTCGAAGCACAAGGGCCAGGTGCGCGAAGCCTGACCCGGCGGGCCGGGACAGGCCCGCCCGTCATCGGAAACACAGGGCGAAAAGGCGCGGCGCGATCCGCGCCTTTTCCGTGGCCGGCGGCGATGCAGCGCACGAGCCGATGAGCCTGGGGACTTGAGCCCCCTGCCCCAGCCGCTAAGGGAGGGGCGAAAATTCCCATCCCCGGAAGGCATTTCATGAGCAAGCTCCACCTCGTCTTCGGCGGTCGCGTAAAGGACCCCCAGGCGCTCGAATTCCAGGATCCGTCGAAGCTGGATATCGTCGGTATCTTTGCCGACTATGCCGAGGCAGAAAAGGCCTGGCGCGGCGCCGCGCAGCGGACCGTCGACGATGCCGAGATGCGCTATGTTGTGGTTCACCTGCATCGCCTGCTGGAACCCGACGCCTGAGGCCGCCTGCGCTGCAGGCGCAGAATATATTTGCGCGCAGAGACGCGGAGACGCAGAGAGCCAGTGAGGAGATCGGCCGGAGCCGACCTGCTCATGCAGGAAAGGGCTGCCGCGGGCACATCCTCTCTGTGCCTCTGCGTCTCTGCGTGAATAAATTTCCCGTAGACCGAAGCCGGGACGACCGCGCACAAACGAAAACGGAGCGCAGGCAGGTGCCGGCGCTCCGTTTGCGATCGGGCGTGGCGATCAGATGAATTCGATCTTCGACACCAGATAATAGCGGTCGCCGGCCGGGACCGACACTTCGACGTCCTCGTCGACCTTGCGGCCGATCAGCGCGCGGCCCAGCGGCGAATTGTACGAGATGCGGCCCTTGTTCGCGTCCGCCTCGGTCTCGCTGACGATCTGGTAGCGGATCGGCTTGTCGTCCTCGTCCAGCAGGGTGACGGTGGCACCGAAGACGATGCGGTCGCCCGACAGGTCGCGCGGATCGATGATCTGGGCACGGCTGAGCTTGCCCTCGATATCGGCGAGCGACGCCTCGATCTGGCCCTGACGCTCCTTGGCTGCGTGATATTCGGCATTTTCCGACAGATCGCCGTGCGCGCGCGCTTCCTCGATCGCGTCCACGATCAATGGCCGCTCTGCCTTCAGGCGTTTCAGCTCTTCGCTGAGCTTCTCATAGCCTTCCGCCAGCATCGGCAACTTATCGACCGTGGCCATTGCACTTCGTCCTTCGTCAATACCCTCTCCACCAAGCGTCCCATGAAACAGGCCGCCCGCACACCAAGATAAATTTGTGGGAGTCAAATTGTGCGTCTGCGAATGATAAGGCCGCGCGGGCCGCTTCGCAAGGGTTGCGCGCGCAAGTCCCCAAGCTCCACACTCGCGAGAGTGCGGAGCGGAAAGGATATTCTTGTCGCGGGCGCGGTGTCAGGCGGTCGGGCCGCCCTGCCGCTCCGCATAATAGGACTGGAGCGGACGCACGCCGAGACTGCCGCGGCCGAGCGCCTGGATCGCCTGAGCCGCCGCGACGCTTGCCTGCGCCGTGGTGAAATAGGGGATCTTTAGGTTGAGCGCCGAGCGACGGATGTCGGACGAATCCTTCAGCGACTGCCAGCCTTCGGTGGTGTTAAAGATGATCGCGACATCGCCGTCGACGATCCGGTCGACGATGTGCGGCCGGCCCTGCGCCACCTTGTTGACCTCGGTAACCTCAAGGCCCTGCTCGCGCAGATAGGCGGCGGTGCCGCTGGTGGCGATGATCGAGAAGCCCATCGACGCCATCAGCTGGACGCCCGGCAGGATCACCGGCTTGTCGGTATCCTTGACGCTGACGAACAGCGTACCCGACGACGGCAGCACGGTCCCTGCCCCCAACTGCGCCTTGGCGAAGCTGGTCGCGAAATCCCGATCGATTCCCATGACTTCGCCAGTCGACTTCATTTCCGGGCTGAGCACCGGATCGACGCCGGGGAAGCGATTGAACGGGAACACCGCTTCCTTGACCGCGATATAATCGATGTCGCGATCGATCTTCGGCAGGTCCTTCAGCTTCTCGCCCGCCATCACCCGGCTGGCGATCTTGGCGATGGGCACGCCGATCGCCTTGGCGACGAAGGGAACGGTCCGGCTGGCGCGCGGATTGACCTCGATCAGATAGACGATGCCGTCCTTCACCGCGAACTGGATGTTCATCAGGCCCTTGACGCTGAGCGCATGGGCCAGCGCCTCGGTCTGGCGCTCGATCTCGGCGATGATGTCGGCCGGCAGGCTGTAGGGCGGGATCGAGCAGGCGCTGTCGCCCGAATGGACGCCGGCTTCCTCGATATGCTGGAGCACGCCCGCGACCACGACATCGTCGCCGTCACAGATGGCGTCGACGTCGACCTCGACGGCGTCGCGCAGATACTGGTCGATCAGCACGGGCGAGTCGCCCGATACCTGGACCGCGGTCTGGATATAGTCGTCGAGCTGCTGGAGCCCGTCGACGATCTCCATCGCGCGGCCGCCCAGGACATAGCTGGGCCGCATCAGCACGGGATAGCCGATGCGATCGGCCACCGCGACCGCCTCGTCGCGGCTGCGGGCGATACCGTTGGCGGGCTGGTGCAGGCCGAGCTTGGCTACGAGCGCGGCGAAGCGCTCGCGGTCCTCGGCCAGGTCGATCGCATCCGGGCTGGTGCCCAGGATCGGGATGCCAGCTTCCTCCAGCGCGCGCGCCAGGTTCAGCGGGGTCTGGCCGCCGAACTGGACGATCACGCCGACCAGTTCGCCGCGCGACTGTTCGACATGCAGGATCTCGAGCACGTCCTCGGCGGTCAGCGGCTCGAAATACAGCCGGTCCGACGTGTCATAGTCGGTGCTGACCGTCTCCGGATTGCAGTTGACCATGATCGTCTCGTAGCCGGCGTCGGCGAGCGAGAAGCAGGCATGGCAGCAGCAATAGTCGAACTCGATGCCCTGGCCGATGCGGTTGGGCCCGCCGCCCAGGATCACGACCTTGCGCCGGTCGGACGGCATCGCCTCGTTCTCGGGCTCGCCGAAGAAGGGCGCCTCATAGGTCGAGTACATGTACGGGGTGCGCGCGTCGAACTCGGCGGCGCAGGTGTCGATCCGCTTGAACACCGGGCGGACACCCAGCTTGTGGCGATGCGCGCGGACATCGGCCTCGGTCGCGGCGCCGGTCATCGCGCGGACGACCTCGCCGATCAGGCCCGAGCTGCGCGCCATCGCCTCGCTGCCGGTGCGCAGGTTCGCCGATTGCAGCGCCAGCCAGGCGAGCCGCTTGTCGCTGAAGCCCATCGCCTTCAGGCGGCGCATGCCGGCTGCGTCCTGCGGCAGGCCGTCCTTGCAGACTTCTTGCTCGGCAGCGACGATCTCACCGATGCGCGCCAGGAACCACGGGTCGTAGCTCGTGAACTGATGAACCTCGGCCTCGGTGAAGCCCTCGCGCAGCGCCTGCGCGGCGATCAGCAGGCGATCGGGCGAGCGGACCGACAATGCCGCCTCGATGTCGGCGCGCGGCGCACCGGCCAGGCGATCGACATTGTTGAAGCCCACGAGCCCGGTCTCGAGCCCGCGCAGCGCCTTCTGCATCGATTCATGGATGTTGCGGCCGATCGCCATGACCTCGCCAACCGACTTCATCGCGGTGCCCAGGGTGGCCTCGGCGCCCTTGAACTTCTCGAAGGCGAAGCGCGGGATCTTGGTGACGACGTAATCGATCGTCGGCTCGAAGCTGGCCGGGGTCGCGCCGGTGATGTCGTTGGTGATCTCGTCGAGCGTGTAGCCGACCGCCAGCTTCGCGGCGACCTTGGCGATCGGGAAGCCGGTCGCCTTGGACGCGAGCGCCGAGGAGCGGCTGACTCGCGGGTTCATCTCGATGACGACCAGTCGGCCGTCCTTCGGATTCACTGCGAACTGAACGTTCGAACCACCTGTTTCAACGCCGATCTCGCGCAGCACAGCGATGCTGGCGTTGCGCATGATCTGATATTCCTTGTCGGTCAGCGTCAGCGCCGGCGCAACGGTGATCGAGTCGCCGGTGTGGGTGCCCATGGCGTCCACATTCTCGATCGAGCAGATGATGATGGCATTGTCCGCGCGGTCGCGGACCACCTCCATCTCATATTCCTTCCAGCCGAGCAGCGATTCCTCGATCAGCACCTCGGTGGTCGGCGACAGGTCGAGACCGTTGCGGACGATCCCGATGAATTCCTCGCGATTATAGGCGATGCCGCCGCCCGATCCGCCCATGGTGAAGCTGGGGCGGATGATCGCGGGCAGACCGACGGTCTCCAGCGCCGCCAGCGCCTCGGCCTCGGTATGGGCGATGGCGGAACGGGCGCTTTCCAGCCCGATCTTCGTCATCGCGTCCTTGAACTTCAGCCGGTCCTCGGCCTTGTCGATCGCCTCGGCATCGGCGCCGATCATGATGCAGCCGAATTTCTCCAGCGTGCCGTCGTTCGCCAGCGCCAGTGCGGTGTTCAGCGCGGTCTGGCCGCCCATCGTCGGCAGGACCGCGTCGGGGCGCTCCTTCTCGATGATCTTCGCCACGATCGCCGGGGTGATCGGCTCGACATAGGTCGCATCGGCCAGCTCGGGATCGGTCATGATCGTCGCCGGGTTCGAATTGACCAGGACGATGCGATAGCCCTCTTCCTTCAGCGCCTTGATCGCCTGCGTGCCCGAATAGTCGAACTCGCATGCCTGGCCGATGACGATGGGCCCTGCGCCGATGACGAGGATGGAGGAGATGTCGGTGCGTTTTGGCATCAGTTGGCGCTCTCGCGATACAGGCGGACATGAAGCGGCGTGCTGAACGACGCCGGGCAAATGTCTGAATTGAAATACGAAACGGTCATGGCATCAGTGCCCAGGCCCATCGGCTTGAGCAGTGCCATCCTCACCGCATCATCCCGACGAAGCGTTCGAACAGGTAGAAGCTGTCCTGCGGGCCGGGGCTTGCCTCGGGGTGGTACTGGACGCTGAACGCGGGGCGATCGGTCAGTTCGAAGCCGCAATTGGAGCCGTCGAACAGCGAGACGTGCGTTTCGCGGGCATTGGCCGGCAGCGTCTCGGTCTCGACCGCGAAGCCGTGGTTCATGCTGGTGATCTCGACCGAGCCGTCCGACAGGCGCTTGACCGGGTGGTTGGCGCCGCGATGGCCCTGGAACATCTTGGTCGTGCTGGCGCCGACCGCCAGGCCGAGCAGCTGGTGCCCCAGGCAGATGCCGAACAGCGGCTTGCCGGTCTCGAGCAGCTGGCGGATCACCGGCACGGCATATTCGCCGGTCGCGGCGGGATCGCCCGGGCCGTTGGACAGGAAGATGCCGTCCGGATCGAACGCCATGACCTGGTCGAAGGTGGCGGTCGCCGGCAACACGGTCACCTTGGCGCCGGCCTGGACCAGGTTGCGGAAGATGTTGCGCTTCGATCCATAGTCGATCGCGACGACGTGCGGGCGATCGTCCTGCGCGGCGCCGGCGTCATAGCCGAAGCCCAGCCGCCACACGCCGCCTTCCCAGCCGAAATGCGTCTCGCAGCTGACGGTGATCGCCAGGTCCATGCCCTCCAGCCCCGGCCAGTCGCGTGCCATCTGGAGGAGGAGCGGGATGTCGAACTCGCCGGTCGGCGAATGCGCGATCACGCCGTTGGGCGCGCCCTGCATGCGGATGCGGCGGGTCAGGGCACGGGTGTCGATGCCGGCCAGCCCGATGCGGTCATGCTTCTTCATCCACGCGTCGAGCCGCTCGGTGCTGCGGAAGTTGGACGGGTCGGTCACGTCCTCGCGCACGATCATGCCCAGCGCGTGCGGATCGTCCGCCTCGATGTCGTCGGGATTGGCGCCGACATTGCCGATATGGGGGAAGGTGAAGTTGATGATCTGACCGGCGAAGCTCGGATCGGTCATGATCTCCTGATAGCCGGTCATCGCGGTGTGGAAGCAGACCTCGCCGACGGCCTGGCCCTCGGCCCCGAACCCTCGTCCGAACACCACGTCTCCACTCGCAAGCACCAGGATTCCGGTCGCTCCAGCGGGCACGGACATGGGTTTGGCTTCGGCCATTGAAGGGTGGCGCTCCAGTTAGAATTGCGGCGATGTCGCTAAGGCCCGCCCGCTAGACCCCCTGCCCCCGCCCGTCAACCGGTTCACGCACCGTCGCGCTTGGTCTATCGTGCTTCCCTTTCCGACTATCGACAGAGAGACGCATGATTCGCGACGACATCAAGGCCGCGCTGGTGACTGCCATGAAGGCAGGCGAGAAGCAGGACGTGGCTGCTATCCGCCTGATCCAGAGCGCGATCAAGAATCGCGACATCGAGGCGCGCACGGGCAAGGCGCCCGAGGACGACGACGCGCTGGTCGTCGAGGTGCTGCAGAAGATGGTGAAGCAGCGCCGCGAATCGATCGAGATGTACGAAAAGGGCGGCCGCGCCGAACTGGCTGCCGTCGAGGCGGCCGAGGTCGCGGTGATCGAGCGTTTCCTGCCGCAGCAGATGAGCGAGGATGAGACCCGCGCCGCGATCGAGGCGATCAAGGCGGAACTGGGCGCCGGCGGCATGAAGGACATGGGGCGGGTGATGGCCGAGCTGAAGGCGCGCCACGCGACCACGCTGGACATGAGCAAGGCGAGCGGCCTGGTGAAGGCCGCGTTGGGGTGAGCTGACAAACGCCCCTCCCGCTTGCGGGAGGGGTCGGGGGAGGGCCTGTTGGACAAGGGGTCGAGGCGATCCACCGTCAGGGCGCGCGATCTGCGCAACAACCCGACCCTGGCCGAACGGGCGCTCTGGGCGCATCTCAGCAGCCGCCAACGTCTTGGCGTTCGGTTCAACCGCCAGGTCCAGCTCGGCCCCTATTTCTGCGATTTCGTCGCCCGATCGATCCAGCTGGTGGTCGAGGTGGATGGTGGCCAGCATGACTGGCAAAGTGCCGAAGACGCGACTCGAACGCGTTTCCTTGAATCGATTGGTTTTCGCGTGATCCGCTTCTGGAACAATGACGTGCTGGAGCGCACCGAGGGTGTGGTGGCCGAGATCGACCGGGTGCTTAGCGGAATGATTACTGGCGATGCGCGTTTGGACAGGCCCTCCCCTAGCCCCTCCCGCAAGCGGGAGGGGAATCAGTGAGGCGCGCGACTCCGTTGCGGCTTGAACACCAGCCCCCTCCCGCAAGCGGGAGGGGGAGTGAATGAGCCTCACGCCGCAATTCCTCGACGAACTCCGCTCGCGCACCCTGCTTTCCAGCCTCATCGGCAAGACGGTGAAGCTGCAGAAGGCGGGCCGCGAGTTTCGGGCCTGTTGCCCGTTCCACAACGAGAAGACGCCCAGCTTCTACGTCAATGACGACAAGGGCTTTTATCACTGCTTCGGGTGCAGCGCGCATGGCGACGCGATCCGGTGGCTGACCGACCAGCGCGGCCTGCCCTTCATCGATGCGGTGAAGGAACTGGTGCAGGCCGCCGGCATGGAGATGCCCGAGCAGGATCGCCATTCGGCCGAAAAGGCCGAGCGGGCCAAGGGCCTGCACGAGGCGATGGCGGATGCCGCCGCCTGGTTTACCGAGAAGCTGAACGGGATCGAGGGCGGCGAGGCGCGCGGCGTGCTGGAGCGGCGCGGCATCCGCGCGGAGACGGCTCGCGACTTCGGCATCGGCTTTTCGCCCGATTCGCGCGGCAAGCTGAAGGAAGCACTGAAACATTATGGCGATCCCGCGCTGATCGAGGCGGGACTGCTCATCTCGGTCGAGAACAAGGAGCCCTATGACCGGTTTCGCGGCCGGTTGATGATCCCCATCCGCGATGCGCGCGGCCGGACGATCGCGTTCGGCGGGCGCGTGATCGGCGAGGGCGAGCCCAAATATCTCAACTCGCCCGACACCCCGCTCTTCGACAAGGGGCGCACGCTCTACAATCTCGACCGCGCGCAGGCGGCGGCGCGCAAGGCCGGCCGCGTGATCGCGGTCGAGGGCTATATGGACGTGATCGCGCTGGCCCAGGCAGGGTTTGGCGAGGCAGTCGCGCCATTGGGCACCGCGCTGACCGAGCATCAGCTCGAGCGGCTGTGGCGCATGGCCGACATTCCCCTGCTGTGCTTCGACGGCGATGCAGCCGGACAGAAGGCGGCGATTCGCGCGGCGCACCGTGCGCTGCCGATGCTGCAGGCGGGCCAGAGCCTGGCCTTCGTCACCCTGCCCGAGGGGATGGACCCGGACGATCTGGTCCGCACCAAAGGCGCGCAGGCGTTCGAGGTGTTGCTGAGGGAGCCGCAGGGCCTGGCCGACCGCATCTGGGCGAGCGAACTGGCTGCCGAGCCGACCGACACGCCCGAACGCCGTGCCGGCTTGAAGAAGCGACTGATGGCGCTGGCCAGGTCGATCGGCGACCCAGACGTGCGTGATGAATATGTCGCGGAGTTCCGCAACCGTGCCGACGCGCTGTTCGCGCCGCCGCAGCGCGAGTTTCGCCCGCGCCAGGGCGGCGGCACGATGGGCGGCGGCACGCGCGGCGGCTATAACCGCGCCGGCAAGTGGCAGCCGCCCGAGCCGCCGCCCTCCGAGCGGGCGCGCAGCGTCCATGCCGGCGGGCTCGACCCGATCCTGGCGCGGGCGGTGCTGGCCGGGCTGATCCGCCACCCCGCCGAAATCGCGCGCCATATGGAGGTGCTCGGCAGCCTGCGCTCTGCCTCCGGGGCGCTCGGCAAATTGTTCGAGGCGGTGATCGAAGTCGCGTTGGAGGACCGGCAACTTGATAGCGCGCGTATCCTCACCATATTGGCGCGGTCCGGGTTCGATCAGGTGGCAGTCGATCTGTTGAGGGCCGACACGCTGCCCTTTTCGTTCACCAAGTCCCAGATGGTGGACGAGGTCCGGGCACGCGAGGATCTGAAGGAAGCGATCGAGGTGATGGTGACGCAGCCCATGGTGGATGCGGCCCTGGCCCAGGCAACCGCAGTGGTTGCCGAGCATTTCACCGAGGATGCGTTCGCCCGTCAGGTGTCCCTGTTGCAGCAGCGGCAGGAGCTCCAGGCGCGGCTTGCAAATCTGATGCTTGCGGATGAAGAGGAATTTGACGATTAGGCGGCTAGTAAAATTGCCGCCATCCGATTTTCGAGGATTTTAGATGGCGAAGGCGAACATGGCGGACGCGGATACCGGTGAGACGGGCGACGCGCCGCTGATCGATCTGAACGAGGGCTCGATCAAGAAGCTGGTCGCACGCGCGAAGAAGCGCGGCTACATTACCGTCGACCAGCTCAACGAGATGCTGCCGCAGGACCAGATGAGTTCGGAGCAGATCGAGGACGTCATGGCGGCGCTCAACGACATGGGCGTCAATGTCGTCGAGAACGAGGAAGCCGGCGAAGACGGCGATCAGGAGGAAGAGTCGGCCGACGAAGCCGAGTCGACCGATGCCAACGACGACTCGGCCCCTGCCTTCGAGACCACGAAGAAGAAGGAAACGGTCGATCGCACCGACGACCCGGTGCGGATGTACCTGCGCGAGATGGGCGCAGTCGAGCTGCTGTCGCGCGAGGGCGAGATCGCCATCGCCAAGCGGATCGAGGCCGGCCGAGACACGATGATCCTGGGCCTGTGCGAAAGCCCGATCACCTTCAACGCGATCATCGCCTGGTCGACCGCCCTGAACGAAGGCACGATGCAGCTGCGCGAGATCCTGGATCTCGACGCCATGCTCTCGAAGGATCCCGCCCCCGAGGCGCTGTCGGAGGACGGCGAGGACGATGACGGCGAGATCAGCGAGAAGAATGCGGGCCCGTCGTTCAAGGAAGAGGAAGAGCCCGAGGAGGAATCCGCCGACGGCGACGAGGATTCGATGACCGAGCGGCGCACGCCGCGACCGTCGGACGACGAGGAGGAGGACAATACCCTCAGCCTCGCCCAGATGGAGGAGACGCTCAAGCCGCAGGCGCTCGAGAAGTTCGCCAACATCACCTCGGTGTACAAGAAATTCTCGAAGATCCAGCAGCAGCGGCTCGATTCGATGGCCGCGGGCGGCGAACTGCCTGCGTCCGAGGAGCGCAAGTACCACAAGCTGCGCGAGGAACTGACCGCCGAAGTCGAGTCGGTGCAGTTCCATCAGGCGAAGATCGAGTATCTCGTCGACCAGCTATACAGCTTCAACCGGCGCCTGACCGCGCTGGCGGGCCAGATGCTGCGCCTGGCCGAACGGCACAAGGTGAGCCGTAAGGACTTTCTTGACCGCTATATCAACCATGAGCTGGACGAGAGCTTCCTGACCACGGTCGCCGGCATCGACAAGAAGTGGCGCGCCTTTGTCGAGAACGAGTCCGAGGCGGTCGATCGCATCCGGGCGGAGATTTCCGAGATCAGCCAGCAGACGGGCATGGCGCTGATCGAGTTCCGCCGTATCGTGAACATGGTGCAGAAGGGCGAGCGCGAGGCACGCATCGCGAAGAAGGAGATGGTCGAGGCGAACCTGCGCCTCGTGATCTCGATCGCGAAGAAGTACACGAACCGCGGCCTGCAGTTCCTGGATCTGATCCAGGAGGGCAATATCGGCCTGATGAAGGCGGTGGACAAGTTCGAGTATCGCCGCGGCTACAAGTTCTCGACCTATGCCACCTGGTGGATTCGTCAGGCGATCACCCGTTCGATCGCTGACCAGGCTCGCACGATCCGCATCCCGGTCCACATGATCGAGACGATCAACAAGCTGGTTCGCACCAGCCGCCAGTTCCTCCACGAGCAGGGCCGCGAGCCTACGCCGGAGGAAATGGCAGAGCGGCTGAGCATGCCGCTCGAGAAGGTGCGCAAGGTGATGAAGATCGCCAAGGAGCCGATCAGCCTCGAGACGCCGATCGGCGACGAGGAGGATTCGCACCTGGGCGACTTCATCGAGGACAAGAATGCGGTCATCCCGGTGGACGCGGCGATCCAGGCGAACCTGAAGGAAACGGTCACCCGCGTCCTGGCCAGCCTGACCCCCCGCGAGGAGCGCGTGCTGCGCATGCGCTTCGGCATCGGCATGAACACCGACCATACGCTGGAGGAAGTCGGCCAGCAATTCTCGGTGACGCGCGAGCGTATCCGTCAGATCGAGGCCAAGGCGCTGCGCAAGCTCAAGCACCCGAGCCGCAGCCGCAAGATGCGCTCGTTCCTCGACCAGTAAAGAGCGGTTCGGTTCAGCGAAATGCCGGCCGGAGCAAGGCTCCGGCTGGCGTTTTCGTATATTCGCCAGTGTAGGTCGGTCAAGGAGCGACCGAACGACACCTTGCGGACATCGACCGCGGATGCCCATCATCGACCCCGTAATTGGCGCTAAGTGCGGCTGGCGCTCTGACGACCGGGTTGCCGGCGTCGCGGAAGGGTTGCGCGTGCCGATCCACGTATATGCGTCACCATGGGTCGGTCAGACGACTTTACTAAAAAGCCCGCTGATCCTTTCTCGATAAAGTCAAAGGCAATTGCAGACTCAAATTGTTAACGATATCATCTCTTCAAAATAGGGAGAGGAACGATGCGCCTGCTTTATGGGGTCGCCGCGATTGCGGCGCTGACCTTCGCAACTGCCGCTCATGCTCAGGGGACGCCGCCTTCTGCGGCGCCGCCGGCTGGCGGCGGCGGCGGAGCGCCGGAATTTCGCGGACCCGACGAGCGGTTGATGGACCTTAATCGGATGAGCGACGACGTGAACCGGCGCTCACCGGGCAAGACCAGTTCGTCCCGTCCGGTTCCGGCGCGTCCCGAGGATGTCATCCAGGGCAGTGAAGTCCGTGATTCAAGGGGCGCGGTCATTGCGTCGGTGGAAAAGGTCGGCAACGGCTTCGCGGTGCTGTCCAGCCCGGGCGGCAAGATCGAGGTCGAATTCGCCTCGCTCGCGGTCAACAACAAGGGCCTTCTGATCAACATGCCAAAGGCCAAGTTCGATGCGATCCTGTCGGGCGGCAAGCCGAAATAGCTGCGAGCGCGGCGGCGGGCCTGGACCGGACCCTGCCGCCGCGGTCGTTCGACAGCCCCGATGATGGCCGGCCAAGACGGCCCTGCACCAATGGAGAGCCCCGTGGGTCTGACGGACATCGATTCCTTCGTCGCCCACTGGTGCGCCGCGTGGAACGCCCATGATGTTGAGACGGTACTGGCGCATTTTCACGATGACGCTTTGTTCGCGTCGCCCTTCGGTCGGCTGGTGATCGAGGGGAGCGACGGGATCTTTCGCGGGAAGGCGGAAATCCGCCGATACTGGCAGACGGCCTTGGCGATGGTGCCCGACCTTCACTTCGAGGTGGTTCGGTATTGTGTCGGCGTCGATGCCATCGTGATCGAGTATCGCAATCAGCGCGGGGTCGTCGTCGACGAGGTACTGATCTTCGATGGCGACCGCATCCGGCAGGGCTATGGGACCTATCCCCCCGAGATACTGCCGCACAGCTGATCCGCCGTCCGGCCGTCCGCCGCGAGATTACAGGCGAAACGCATGTTCGCTCGACCGGCCGATCAATCGAGTCCAATCCTGCGCGAACGGCTTGTCTTGAAGCCGGCGGACAACCTAGATTAGCGATCAATCGACGAACAAGTTTTCGTGATCACGCAAAGTATAGCGTGCTCGAATGATTGTGGTGTTGATCCACAGGGGGATCGGACAATGAGCAATCTGGCCGGCAAGGCCTATGGCATGAACGTGCTCACGCCGATGCGGCCTGGCCGTACATGGATCAACAACTTGCTGTTCATGGCTGCGCGAGCGCTTCCCAAAACCCTGTCCGGCCTGCTCGGCCTCGGTTTCATTCACTTCGCACGGTGGGTGATCATCCGACGCGACCAATGGCCGCAACTGGGCCAGCCCAAGGCCGATCTCGCCAATGATTACATGCTGTTCTGCAGCAATTTCAACGGGACATGGGACCAGTATATCGACGCCTTCGCCGACGGCATCCCCGGCGGGCTCGACCTGTTCTGGTATTCCAGCACCAAATATCCGAACTCGATCCCGATCACCCCGTTCAAGAACTATATCCGCGCCAATCAGATCGATACCGGCTATTATTACAATGCCACGCCGGGCAGCGGGCAGCGTGACATCAAGCTCGCGCTCAAGCTGGGCCACGACCTGGCGCAAGTCGCCGACCGGGCGGGCGTTCTGCGGGACAGCGAACTGGCCGCGGCGTTCGAGCGGTTGCTGATTGCCAATCAGGGCGGGCTCGGATCTCCCGGATATGCGCCGGTCGCAAGCTGCGACACCGCGGCTGCGGATCGCAATCGCGCCGATGCCGAACTCGGGCTGTGGGGAGAACGCGGCACGGGCGCGATCGAAGCCGATCGAGCGCTGGAGCCGATCCCGATGCAGGCGGTGCTGGCATCGTCCGCGGGCGACGACGATGCGTCGCAAGCGGCTGTCCGCGCCGTGGCCGATGCCGTGCTGTCGTCGAACAGGCCCGGCGATCCGCCCAAGGCAAGGGATCCGGAAGACCCCTCACCACCCCCGCCCGCTCCGGATTCGGGGGAGGAGCGTCATGGCTGATATCGACGTCTGCAGCTATTTCTTCACCGCCGCGATCCCGGTCTGCAACGAGGGCATCGTCGAGCATGACGGGATGAAAAGCTCGCCGATCCATGTCGTGCGGCAGGTACTCGAGACGCTGCCGACCGCGCTGCAATCGCACGCGACCCAGGAAATCGGCATCAACAGCCCCTTCTCGCGCAACCTCAGGACGCATTTCACCCGCTTCATCGTGCTCGACCAGCCCTATTTCAACGGGCGCGACCACAGCAACGCGCTGGTCAATGCGGCGATGGCGACCAACCTGCTGGACCCGCAGCCGGTCGACCAGATCCCCTGTCCCTATATCCTGTGGACCGCGGATTTCGACCTGCTCGACCCCGCCGGTACCGGCGAGCCCGGCCGCTACCTGGAGGAGCTGTGGCTCGAGATGGAGCCCGAGCTTCGATCGATCTTCCAATATTGCTATCAGTTCGACACGGTGACCGACCCGGCCAGCTTCGCCCGCTACATCATGCGGTGCCAGGTCGAGACGACCATGCCCTTCCACGATTACTGGTATGTCCCGCCCAAGCTGAAATCCATCTCCATCCCCGGACTTGCGGCGATCCCGGTCCTGGGTCTGGCGCTGCTCGCGGGAACGCTGATCGCCTGGCTGCTCCGGCTGGCCGGCTGGGCCTGGGCCGCCGGTTTTGCGCATTGGGGCGGCTGGTCATGGGCACCGTGGGCCGGCATCGCGCTCGTCGTGATCGGCGTGGCGATCGGCTATCATCGCATCCTGAGTTGGGGCGCCCGCCCCTATCCGGCCGCCCCCGGCAGTGATCTGCGCCACGTCCTCAAGAGCCTGTACCTGCAACAGGCGTTCACCCGATTCGCGATCGAGCAGCAGCATCGCGATCCCGGCGAATGGGGTGCTGCCTTCCGGCGGTTTCTCGAAATTCATCGCCCCGCCGATCTCGACGGACCGACCCAGCCGCCGGGCGTGATACGCAGCACGCTGTCGGGAGATGCGGCATGACCAACGCGGCCAATGCGGCGCCCGCCGCCACGCTTCTCGACCTTGCCGATATCCAGGGCGGCATCCTGCGCACCTATGGCGACGGTTTTCCCAAGGGGCGCAATTTCTATCTGACGGTGCGCGACGCCAGGAAGGGCCGCGCCTTTGTCGAGGCGCTGCGCCCGAAGATCACCACCGCCGCCCGCTGGAAGGACCCCAATCGCGAGGAACCTTTGCTGCGCACCCGCAATCCGCGGGTGAAGGACATCGCCCGCGCCGAGGGCCTGCCCGACTATCCGGGACGGGTGCAATTGTGGAAGCCGAAGGTGACGCTCAATATCGGCTTCACCTTCATGGGCCTGCTTGCCCTGGGCGTGCCGACGCGCACGCTGCGCGGGATGCCCGACGAGTTCATCGACGGCATGGAAACCCGCGCCGCCATCCTGGGCGACGACCCCTTTCTGAAGCAGCGCGATACAGTGTGGCAGGAGTCGAAGGGCGACAAGCGCGTCCACATCATCCTGACGCTCTATGCCCAGATGAACCCCGACGGGACCGCCTGCGACGAGTTGCAGCACGAGACCGACGCGATCGTCGCGCTGTGCGACAGCCTGCACGGCGGGGTGGTCCTGCTGGACGGCGTCGGGCCGGACAAGGGGCGGTGGCAGGACCTGTCGGCGGTCATGCGGCAGGACGGCGACCGCTGCTGGCCGACCAACAAGGAGCATTTCGGCCTGTCCGACGGCTTCGGGGATCCGGTGTTCTCGGGCCAGTTCTCCGGCGAGGCCGAGCGGCTGCGCGTGGCGGGCGGCGGCAAGCTGATGGCGGACGGCAGCTGGGAACCGCTGGCGACAGGCGAATTCCTGCTCGGCTATCCGGACGAGGCGCAGGAAATCCCGGGCGCGGCGATGCCGATCGCGTTCAGCCGCAACGGCACCTTCATGGCCTATCGCAAGCTGCACGAGGCAGTCGGGACCTTCCACGACTATATCGACGACCAGGCCAGCCGCTATGCCCGCACGTTCCAGGTGCCGCAGGACGAGGCGGTGCTGACGATCAAGGCGAAGATGGTCGGCCGCTGGGAAGACGGCGTGCCGCTGATGGTGGCGCCGACCTATGGCGCGTGGCGCCGGTTCGTCGCCGAGCTGGACCAGGCCCGCGCCGCCGGCGACAAGCCG
Organism: Sphingomonas rustica; assembly: GCF_039652585.1. Lineage (NCBI taxonomy): Bacteria > Pseudomonadati > Pseudomonadota > Alphaproteobacteria > Sphingomonadales > Sphingomonadaceae > Sphingomonas > Sphingomonas rustica. The sequence continues at coordinate 257,207 of NZ_JBDIZK010000006.1, forward strand.
AAACTGGCGGAGATCGCGCTGCGCTTCACCAACTTTACCTATGCCAGCGATCCGGTCGGCTCGAAATGCCCGTTGACCTCGCATCTGCGCCGCGCCAATCCGCGCGACACGCTGGGCCCGACCTTCGACGCATCGGGCCGGTCGCTCGACGGGTCGGCGATCATCAACCGCCGCCGCATCCTGCGGCGCGGCCTGCCTTACGGCGCGTTCGACCGGAACACGCCCGACACCGGTGGCGACCATGGCATCATCTTCATGGCGCTGTGCACCAGCCTGTTCCGCCAGTTCGAGTTCGTCCAGCAGCAATGGATGCAATACGGGCTGGACTTCAACACCGGCAGCGACACCTGTCCCGTCATCGGCAATCATGCGGTGACCGACGAACCCAAGCTGGTGATCCCGGTCGATCCCGATGCGGGCCGCCTGCCCTTCATCTGCGATCACCTGCCGCAATTGGTCGAGCCGCGCGGCGGCGACTATTTCTTCATCCCGAGCATGACCGCGCTGCGGATGATCGGAATGGGGATCATCGATCCGACCTGATCCGAACCCGCCCTTAGAGGAGGCGCCCGGTGCAATGGCTACTCAACCTGCCGATCGTCCTGTGGCGCCGGCTCCTGCTGCTCCTGCAGGGACTGGGCGCCCTGGCGGCGCTGATCGGCAGCGGGATCGCCGCGTTGTTCGGCAAGGGCGGCACCGCAGCCGGGCGGATCGGTGCGGCGTTGACGAGCCCGACCGGACAGCGCCGGGTGTTTGCGCTGCTGCGGCTGGTGCAGCCAAATCTGGTGCTGAACCGGCGGACGATTAGCTCGTACGAGAATAACGGCATCACCGCGCTCGCCACGCGCCGGGCCGACGTCATCGACATCCTCTCCCGCGATGATGACTTCGGTGTCGTCTATGCCCCGCGGATGAAGATGATCACCGGCGGCGAGAATTTCTTCCTGGGGATGCAGGACACGCCGAGATACACTCGCGACGTTTCCAACATGCGGCTGACCATGCGGCGCGAGGACGTGCCGGTGATCGTCACGCCCTATGTCGAGGCAAAATCCGCCGACATCGTCGCGATGCTGCCCGGCGTGATCGACGTGCCACAGGCGCTGACCCAGCCGGTCGCGGCGGGGCTGCTCGACCGTTATTTCGGCACGCCCGGCCCGTCGGAGGCGGCGATCGCCGAATGGACGACCCTGCTCTTCTGGTATCTGTTCATCGACCTGCAGGCGGATCCCGACCTGGATGCGCGGGCGCGGGTCGCGGCGGCGGACTTCCGTGCCTGGCTGGACCGTCATATCGCCGCGCGTCGAGCGTCGGGAGAGATAAGGGACGATGTGCTCGGCCGGTGCCTGGCGATGGGCAGCGCGGACATGCCGGGGATGAGCGACCTGGACATTCGCAACAACCTGATCGGCCTGTTGATCGGCGAGCTGCCGACCTTGTCGGGCACCGCCAACCTGGCGCTCGACGAGTTGCTGAACCGCCCGGAACCGTTCGCCGGCGCCTGCGCCGCCGCGCGAGCGGGCGACGACGATCTTCTCGCGGCCCATATCTTCGAGGCACTGCGCTTCCGCCCGTTGAACCCGGTCGTCTATCGCCGGGCGATGCGCGACACGACGATCGCCGGCGGGTGGCTGAGGCGCAGGCGTATCCGCAAGGACAGCATCGTGATGGCGTCGAACCTGTCGGCGATGTTCGACCCGCTGGCCATCCCCGATCCGGCGCGGTTCCGGACGGACCGGCCATGGGAAACCTATATGCTGTGGGGCTATGGGATGCACACCTGCTTCGGCGCCCATATCAATCGCGCCGTCCTGCCCGCGATGCTCAAACCCCTGCTCGCGCGTCCCAACCTGCGCCGCGCCGCCGGCGCGCGGGGGCAGATCGATACCGACGGAACGCCCTTCGCCCAGCATCTCCACCTGGAATTCGACAGTTAGGTCGGGGAGAAGGACGCGCGGCCGTCCCGCGATTGACGCGCATCGCAAGCTCCCCGATGATCTGGCGCGATCGGCGTTAACCGACATGCCGGCTGGAGATGGAGACCGAACGCGCATGACGGACGATCCGCCGGTCTTTCCCGATGCCTTCAACATGGCGGACTATTTCGTCTTCTCGAACATCGCGGCGGGTCGCGGCGCGAAGACGGCGCTGATCTTCGAGGATCGGGCGATCAGCTATGACGAGGTGGCCGGGAATGTCTCGCGGGTCGCCGAACGCCTGCTCGCCGCCGGCCTGCTGCCCGAGCAGCGGGTGCTGCTGTGCACCCGCGACTGCCCCGAATTCGTCTATGCCTGGTTCGGCGCGCTGAAGGCGGGCGCGGTGGTGACGCAGGTCAATCCGATGCTGCCGGCCGCCGACTATTCCTATTATCTCGGCTATGTGAAGCCGCAGTTCGCGTTTATCGACGAGACGAGCCGCGAGGCTTTCGAGGCGGCGCGCAGGGAGTCCCGCTTCTGCCAAGCGCCCGGTTCGGTAGTCCTCGTCGGTGACGGCGACAGTGGCGACCTTCCGCACTTCGACCCGTGGATCGCCGCCGATCACCCCCCTGCCCCGCCACCCTGGCCGACGCGCAAGGACGACCCCGCCGTCTGGCTGTTCACCAGCGGCACGACGGGACAGAGCAAGGGGGCGGTCCACGCCCATTTCCATTTCGCCTATAACAGCGAAGTCTATGCTAGGCGTTTCATCGGCATAAGCGAGGACGACATCACCCTGTCCGGACCGCGGCTCTATTTCGGCTATGCGACCGGCACCAACCTGATGTTTCCCTTCGCGGTCGGCGCCACCGCGATCCTGTTTCGCGAGCAGCCGACGCCCGAGCGCCTGTTCGACCTGATCGCGCGCCATCGTCCGACGGTGCTGACCAATGTGCCGACGCTTATCGGCAAGATGCTGGAAGCCGAAGCGCAGGCGCCCGACCTGTCGAGCCTGCGCATGATGTGGAGCGCGGGCGAGGCGTTGCCGCGCGACCTGCACGAACGGTGGAACAAGCGGTTCGGGGTGCCGATCATCGACGGCATCGGCAGTGCGGAGAGCTTCCACATCTATATCAGCAATCGTCCCGGCGACGTCCGCCCCGGGAGCCTGGGCAAGCTGGTGCCCGGCTATGAGGCCGATCTGCTCGGCGACGACGGCATGCCAATTACCGAGGGGGAGATCGGCGTGCTGCGCGTCCGCGGGGACTCCGCCGCGCTCCATTATCATGGCGACTATGCCAAATCGAAACGCCATCTGGGCGGCGGCGCGATCGTCAGCGGCGACCTGTTCCGGCGCGATGCCGATGGCTACTGGTATTATGAGGGACGCGGCGACGACATGATCAAGAGCGGCGGCATCTATGTCAGCCCGCTGGAGGTCGAAGCCTGTCTCGGCGAGCATCCCTCAGTGCTGGAATGCTGCGTCTTCGGCCAGGCGGACGCGAATGGCCTGGAAAAGCCGGTCGCGATCATTGTGCGTCGAGAAGACGGCGGCGACGAGGATGAGATCCGGCAGGACCTGCTGGCCTATGCGCGGGAACGGCTGGCGCGATACAAGGTGCCGCACCGGCTGTTCTTCACGACCGAGCCGCTGCCGCGCAACGATCGGGACAAGATGAACCGCAAGCTGATGCGCGAGCTGTATCGATGAACCTCGGCGACCTGCCCTGGACCCGGGTGAAGGCGACGGTCGATGACGGCCGGCCAGTCGTCGCGATCCTGCCGCTGGGCGCGGTCGAGGCGCATGGACCGCACCTGCCGCTGAACACCGACATCATCATCTCCGACGGGATGGCCCGGCGGGCGGCCACGCTGTTGCAGGCACGCGATGTCGAGGCGTTCGTGCTTCCAGCGATCGCCTATGCACCCGCGCATTACGCGTCCGAATTTGTCGGCACCATTTCGATCTCCGAGGCGACCGCCCGAGCACTGATCCTCGACATCGCGCGCAGCCTGAAGGGACAGGGCTTTGCCTGCCTGGCGCTGGCCAACAGCCATTTCGACCCCGCCAATGTCGCGATGCTGCGCAGCCTGGCGCCCGAATGCGCCGCGATCGGCCTGCCGCTTGCCTTTCCCGATTTCACCCGGCGCGCGCTCGCAGCGCAGCTGACCGCGGAGTTCGTGTCGGGCGCCTGTCACGCAGGCCAGTTCGAGACCAGCCTGGTGCTGGCCGACCGGCCCGAACTGGTCGACGATCCGGCGCGGGCCGGACTGGCGGACAACCCCTCCAGCCTCGTCACCGCCTTTGCCGCGGGGGCGACCAACTTTACGGAGGCCGGTGGGCCGCACGCCTATTTCGGCTCACCCGCCGGGGCGACGGCGCAGGAGGGCGAAGCCACCTTCGCGATCATGGCCGAGGCGCTGGCGGCCTCGGTTGTCGAGGCGATCCGCTAGCGCTCAGCCGGCATCGGACCAGCCGAGCCCGAGCGCCTTTTGCAGCGCGACGAAGTCGTTGGTCAGCGCCGCCACCGCCGTCGCGACATTCTGTTCCGCCACGACCCGCTGGCGCTCTGCATCTAGCGCGTCGATCAGGGTCGCGGTGCCCGCGCGCTGGCGCTGCTGCATCAGCTCCGCCGCACGCTCGGCCGATGCACGGACCTGTTCGAGCGAGGCGATCGCCCGGCGGCGGCTGCCGAAGCGGGCCAGCGCGTCCTCGGCATCGCGCAGCGCGCCGAGCACCGCCTGGCGATATTGCGCCTCGGCTTCGTCGCGGCGTCCCTCAGCCTGACCGACGCGCGCGCGGCCGCGGCCGAAGTCGAGGAACTGCCATTGCAGCCGCGGCATCGCCAGCGCGCTGAGATTGTCGAGATCGACCAGGTCCGACGGCGAGGTTCCGCCCAGCCCGATCATGCCCATCAGGCTGAGCCGCGGGAAGCGCGAGGCCTCGGCCACGCCGATCTGTGCGGTCCGCGCTGCCAGGTTGCGCTCGGCGGCACGAATATCCGGGCGGCGCTTCAGCAATTGTTCGGGATCGCCGATCGCGATCTGCGCCGGGGGCAGCGGGACCGGCCGCGTCTCGTCGAGCATCGGGTCGAGCGCGCCCGGCCGGTCGCCCGCCAGCACCGCCAGCGCATTCTTCAGCGCCACGATCTCGGCCTCGATCGGCACCGCCTGCGCCTGGGTCGCCCGCACCTGCGTCTGCAGCCGCTCGACATCGAGATCGGACGAGGCACCGCGGCTGCGGCGCTGGCGCACGAGATCCAGCATCTGCTGCTGAAGCGCGACGGTCCGCTGCGACAATGCGAGCTGCGCCTGGCGGTCGCGCAGATTGATATAGGCCTGGGCGATGTCGGCGGTCAGCTGGACCTGCGCATCGGCGACATTGGCCTGTGCCGCCTCGACCGAGGCGCGCGATGCCTCCACGGTGCGCCGGCTGCCGCCGAACAGGTCGATTTCCCAGCTCGCGTCGAATCCCAGGTTGAAGAAGTCGATCGAACCGAGATCGAGTGCATTGGCGCTGCCGCTGCCGCCGGAATTGCCGCTGCCCGACGAGCCCAGGTCCAGCCCCGGCAGCTCGGCATGAACATACATCCCCTGCGCGCCCAGCGCCGGCGCCCGGTTCGCGCGGTCCAGGCGCAACGTGGCGCGTGCCTGCCGCAGGCGCGCTTGGGCGACCGCCACCCCCGGGCTGGACGACAGCGCCCGGCGCTGGATGTCGTTCAGCGTGGCGTCGTTGAACGCGGTCCACCACTCCGCCACGTGCGGGGCAGTCGCGACGAAGTCCGGCTCCGCCCGGACGAAACCGGCGGCGGGCGTGGATCCGGGCGCAGCGGGCGGCCCCTTGTAATCGGGGCCCATGGTGCAGCCCGACGCGAGCGCGAGCAGGATGAACGGTGATAGGCGGCGCATGAGCATGTCCTCAGTGCATGACGATCGGCCCGTCCTTCGGGAGCGGGCGCAGGAAGAGCACGAGCGGGGTGATAAGCAGGATGCCGATCGTCAGGAGCCAGAAGATGTCGTTATACGTCATCACCAGTGCCTCCTTCTGGATCGTGCCGCCAAGGCTCAGCATCGCCGCATCGGTGCTTCCCAGATTCTGGGAGAGGCCGGCGACATAATCCTGGACCCCGGGCGAATTGGCCTGAAGCGATTCCTCGATCCGGCGGGCGTGGAAGAAGCTGCGCTGGTCCTGGATCGTCGCCAGCATCGCCAGCCCGATCGAGCCGCCCAGGTTCCGAGCCGCGTTGAACAGCCCGGCGGCGTCGCCGGCATAGCGCGTCGGCACCGACCGGATCGCGGCCTGGTTGAGGAACAGCATGACGAAGATCGTGCCGACCCCGCGCAGCAGCTGGGAATCGGTAAAGGCGCTGCCGTCGGACTGGGCGGTCAGTCCGACGTCGAGAAAGCAGCTGAGCGCCATCACCGCCATGCCGAAGGTCACCGCGATGCGGATGTCGATGTAGCGCATCATCAGCGGCGTGAACGGCATCAGGATCAGGCTGGGGATTCCCATCAGCAGCAGCACCTGCCCCGCCTGAAGCGCGTTATAGCCGGCGATGATCGAGACGAACTGCGGAATGACGTAGGAGGTGCCGTAGAGCACGACGCCGAGGACCACGGCCATCGCCGCGACGCTGCCGAACTGGCGGTCCAGCAGCAGCTGCAGCCGGATCACGGGCTTTCGCGCGAACATCTGGCCGGCAGCCAGCAGCGCAAAGCCCAAGGCGGCAAGGAAGGACAGCTGCCAGATGAATTCGGACTCGAACCATTGTTCGCGCTGTCCCTCTTCCAGCACCACGGTCAGCCCGCCCAGCCCGAGCGCCATCCCCGCAATTCCCATCCAGTCTGCCTGGCGGAGCTCGGACCAGTCCGGACGCTCGTGCGGAAGGCCGATGAACAGGAGCGCGACCAGCAATGCGCAGACCGGCACGTTCAGGAAGAACGCATAATGCCAGCTGACGGATTCGGTCAGCCAGCCGCCGACCAGCGGCCCGATCACCGGGCCCAGGATCGCCGTCACGCCGAACATCGCGGTTCCGATCGGCTGCTGGCGGGGCGGAAGCCGCGTGGCGATGATCGTCATCGCCGTCGGGATCAGCGCACCGCCGGTCAGCCCCTGTCCGGCGCGCCCGATGATCATCATCGTCAGGCTGGTCGAGAGGCCGCACACGACCGAGAAGACCGTGAACAGCGCGCAGGCGATCAGCAGGAAGGTACGCAGGCCGAACAGCCGCTCCAGCCAGGCACTGAGCGGGATGATGACGATTTCGGCGACCAGATAGGAGGTCGCGATCCACGTCCCCTCGGTCCCGCTCGCCCCGATCTCGCCCTGGATGGTCGGCAGTGCCGAATTGACGATCGAGATGTCGAGCGTCGCCATCAGCGCGCCCAGGCTGCCGGCGGCGACCGCCAGCCAGGCGCCGAGGTCCGCCTTCTGGACGGGCGCCGATGCCACGGAGGCCGAATCCGGGGCTGCGGCCGCGGTCACTGCCGGCCTTTCGTCCGCTGCTCCTGCTCGCGCTCGATCGCCTCACGCGCGCCCTTGGCCGAACGGGTGTCGACGCTGACCTCGACCGACATGCCGGGGATCAGCAGCTTGCGCGTCTCCGGACCGACATCGATCGCGATCCGAACCGGCACGCGCTGGACGATCTTGGTGAAGTTGCCGGTCGCATTCTGAGGCGGCAGCAGCGAGAATTGCGCCCCGGTCCCCGGAGAGAAGCTTTCGACCCGGCCATGGATGCGAACGCCTTCGAGTGCATCGACCGAAACCGTCACCGGCTGACCGATCCGCATCAGGCCGAGCTGGGTTTCCTTGAAGTTGGCGGTCACATACAGCCGCTCGACCGGAACGATCGACATCATCCGGACGCCCGGCTGGACGAACTGCCCGGGCTGCACCGTCTTGCTGCCGACGCGGCCATCGACGCTGGCGCGGATGACCGTCGCGCCCTGATTGACGCCGGCGGCGCTCAGCTGGGCCTCAGCCGCGCGGCGCTGCGATTGCGCCTGCCCGATCTGTGCCGAGAGGGTGCCGACGCGACGCCTTGCAGCGACCAGCTGGGCGCGGGCGGATGCGACCTGCGCCGCAGCCTGGCGTTCCTGATCGCGAAGCTGGGCAAGTCGCTCGCCGGTTTCGGCGCCGCTGGCAGCCAGGGGGGTGTAGCGGGCGACCTCGTTGCGGGCGAAGCCAAGGCTGCTGGTAGCCGCGGCGAGCTGCGCCTGCGCGCTGTCGATCGCGGCGTCCTGCTCGCGGATCTGGGCGCGGACACCCTCGGCATTGGCGTCGGCGATGCCGATCTGGGCCTCCGCCTGGCTGACCTGCGCCTGATATTCGCGTCCGTCGATCTCGACCAGCGGCTGCCCCTTGCGGACCCACTGGTTGTCGGCGACCAGGACCTGCTCGACCCGGCCGCTCAGCTTCGAAGAGACGATGACGGCGTCACTCTGAATATAACCGTCGTTGGTCGACTGCTGATATTTGCCATAGGTCTGATTGCGCCAGTACCACAGGCCGCCACCGACCAGCAGCGCGACGACGACCAGCAACAGGATCAGCCGGACCCTGGGATTTTTCAGCGGGGAAGTTCGCGGCGGCGGGGCACTTTCCGCCGTTTGCGCGTTCTCGTCGGACATCGACTCATCCAGTTGCAACCGAAGGGTCGGGTGCCCTTACGCCGGTTGCAGTTAATGGCAATCCCATTTATTGAGGGCCCTCACAAATTCATGAGCGACCTCGATCTCCTCGCCAAAAGCTATGGAACGCTGTTCCTGCGGATGCACCGGCTGCTCGACCGGCGCATGGCGGCCGGCGGCGCGTCGCTTGCAAAGACCAAGATGCTGATGTGCGTCGACCAGCGCGGCCCGATGCGCGCGGCGGATATCGCCGATTATCTCGGCATGGCCCCGCGCACCGTGACCGAGGCACTGGACAAGCTCGAGCGCGACGGCTTGCTTGTCCGCAGTCCCGATGCGTCCGACCGGCGGGTGAAGCAGATCACCATAACCGGGAAGGGCGAGCAGGCGATTGCGGCGACCGAGCCGTTGCGGGTCGAGCTGGTCGACCTGATCTTTGGCAGCCTGGATGCCGAACAGCGGGCCAGTCTGGCGACGATCATCGAGCAGTTATCGGCGAAGGTCGACAAAGTCGAAGGTATCGACCCAGACTGAACACCCACGGCTATACGGCTGAGGTTCCGAGGATTTCGTGGTAGAGAGCGAGATAGGCATCGGCCATGTGATCGATGCTGAACCGCGCCTCGACCGCGCGGCGGCAGGCGGCACGGTCGATCTCGCCGATGCGTTCGACTGCCGCCACCGCCTCGTCGAGCGAGTCGACCAGGAACCCGGTGATGCCGTCGTCGATCAACTCCGGCATCGATCCACGGCGCGTGGCGATCACCGGTGTCCCGCAGGCCATCGCCTCGATCACCGACAGGCCGAAAGGCTCGTCGAAGTTGATCAGGTGAAGCAGTGCCGCCGCGCCGCCCAGAGCGTCGATCCGTGCCTGTCCGCCAACTGCGCCGTGATAGCGGATCGCGCCGTCGCCCAGTGCGGTCTCGACATGGTCGCGGTGATAATCGCCGTCCTGGACGATGCCATACATGTCGAGGGTGCGGCCGCTTCGCCGCGCCGCGTCGATTGCCTCCTTCGCGCCCTTGTCGGGATGGATCCGACCGAAGAACAACAGGCCCTCGCTTCCCCGCTCGTCGAACGCGAACTGATCCAGCGGGATGCCGTGGTGAATCGTTGCCGCATAGCTGAGCCGCGGATGCCGGTCGGCATCACTGATCGCGACATAGTGGATGCGATCCTGAAACGGTTCGTACATGGGCAGGATGCGATCGGACGAGAAGCCATGGATCGTGGTTACCATCGGCGTCGCGACGAGTGGGGAAAAGGCGTGCGCCGGGAAGTCCGCCTGGTTGTGGATGATGTCGAACCGATCGGCCTGGCCGAAGACATGCGCGAGATGCCGGAATTCCCACACCTTGGCATCGATCGCGGGGTCGTCATTATAGGGCGCCGGCACGATCCCATCGAGGGTCGCGTCGGTGATGCTGTCCAGCGTCGCGAACAGGGTGACATCGACGCCGCGGGCCACCAGCGCCTCGGTCAGCAGGCTGGTGACCAGTTCCCAGGGGCCATAATGGCGCGGCGGGGTGCGCCATGCGATCGGTGCAATCATCGCAACCCGCATCAGGCGGCGGCCAGTTCTAGAATCATGGCTTCGTTTCCAAACAGCGTTCCGTCGATCGGACGGGGGTCCAGGGTGGACAGAAGCAGGCGCGGGCTGCCCGCATCATCGGGTAGCAGCAGCCGTCTTGGCGCGTCGGCAAGGTTGAGCGCGATAAGCAACCGCCGTCCGGCATGGCGGCGTTCATAGCAGAGGACGTCGGCGTCCGACGGAACGATCGCAAAGTCGCCGACAGCGAGCGCGGCATGGTCGCGGCGAAGCGCGAGCAGGCGGCGATAGAGATCGAGCATCGATCCCGCGTCCTGCTCCTGCGCGGCGACGTTGCGCGTGCGCCAGTCGTCGCCGAGCGGCAGCCAGGGCTCGACCGTGCTGAATCCGGCGAAGGGTGATGAATCCCATGGCATCGGCGTCCGCGACCGGTCGCGTCCCAACCCCATGCGCGGCTGCCTCAGATCCTGGGGATCGCGGATCCGGTCGGGCGGTATCGCCACCTTGCCGATGCCGATCTCGTCGCCCTGATACAGCGTCGGCGTTCCGCGCAGCGTCAGCAACAGCACGGCAGCGACCCGCGCCTGCGCCTCGCCCAGGCGGGCGGCGATGCGCGGCGCATCGTGACTGCCCATCACCCAGTTCGGCCAGCCGCCGGCGGGCAGCGCCGCTTCATAGGCGGCGATCATCGCCGACAGCGCAGCGGCATCCCACGGGGTGTCGAGCAGCTGGAAATTGAACGGCAGATGCACCCCGGGCGCCTCCCGCCCGTAATAGTGCATGAGCGTATCCAGTGGCAGACAGATCTCGCCGACCAGCAGGCGATCGCCATACTCGTCCGCGAGCGCCCGGAACGCGGCAGCGATCTCGTGAACCTCGGGCTGATTGGCGGAATGGTGCTGCAACACCTTCAGCTTCTCGCCCAGCTCGGGGCGATAATCGGGGTTGGGTGGATTGTCCGGCAGCCCCTCCGCCTTGATCATGTGCCACAGGACGTCGATGCGAAACCCGTCGATGCCGCGGTCGAACCAGAAGCGCAGCACGTCGGTCATCGCCGCGCGAACCTCCGGATTGCGCCAGTTCAGATCCGCCTGCTCGCGCAGGAAGGCGTGGAGATAATATTGGCCGGTGTGGGGATCCAACTCCCAGGCCGGACCGCCCATGTCGCTGATCCAGTTGTTCGGCGGGCCGCCACCGGGCGCAGGATCGCGCCAGATATACCAGTCTCGCTTCGGGTTATCGCGCGAGGAGCGGCTCTCGACAAACCAGGGATGCGCGGTCGAGCTGTGGTTCGGCACGAAATCGAGCAGCAGCTTGAGCCCGCGCGCGTGAACCGCCGCCAGCAGGCGATCGAAATCGGCAAGCGAGCCGAAGAGGGGATCGACCCCGCAATAATCCGCGACATCATATCCGAAATCGGCCATCGGCGAGGGAAAGATGGGCGACAGCCAGATCGCGTCGACGCCGAGCGCCGCGACATGATCGAGGCGCCGCTCGATCCCGCGAAGGTCGCCTACCCCGTCGCCGTCGCTGTCCTGAAAGGATCTGGGATAGATCTGATAGATCACCCCCGGCTCCCACCATGGCGTGTTCGTGTCGTGATTGTCCGTCAAGTTGCTCGCCCGCATCACGGGCACAATGCATCGATGAGCGAATGGCTCCGGCCGGCTTGCCAGTCGGGCGGATTTAGCGCGAGGCGGCTAGTCGGACAGGCGGTCGAGATAGGCGAGCGCATCGAGCAAGGCGATTCCCCCCAGCGCCACGAGTGCGATGGCGGCGTCGCCGCGCGCGCCGTCGCGTGCCAGCAGCACCGGCGCCACCTCGGCCATGTCGAGCAGATCGGACGCGACCCGTCCACCCAGCGCGATCTGGCGACCGGCCTGAACCAGGCTGCTCTCGTCGAGAATCTCGCGCAGGCCGCTGGCGCGTACCGGTGCGCGACGCACATCCAGGCCAAGCGCCCGGCCCACCGCGCCCGGTGCGGCACGTTCGGCAAGCCCGACCGCGACGCTGAGCCATCCAAATGCCCGCGCGAGCGGGTCGCCGGTTTGCCCGACTGCAGGTTCTGCAGGTCGGGCGGAGTCCGAAGGGTCGACCGCAAAAATCATCGAAGCACCTGTGATGAACGCGAGACGGGGCGTGAACGGCGCAGCCGGGACACCGTTCCCGAGTGGAACGGTCCATTGGCCCTCATCACGCCGCAGGACGCGTACTGCGTGGAGTCCGGCGAACCTCAGGCGGCGGCGAGTTCCAGCGGTGCCAACTGCTCGGCCCCTACCCCCCTGTCCCACAGCTCGGTCCGATAGCGATCGAAGCAGCGCGCGCCGCACCGAAGACGGATCAACGCACCTTCGGCCATCGCGGTGGCGCGGCGAGGATCCTCCGCGACCGCCGGTCGAATGGCATCACGATTCCAGTCCTCGCTATGCTTCACGTCAAGCACCGCGTGGAGCGTGAAGTAACGCGCTTCCTTCGGCGTCAGGCCCACTCGCTTGAGACCCTCGGCAACCAGCGCTGCGCGCCCGGGGGCGGTGAGTTCGATGACGCCGAGTGCGCCGACCGAATGCCAGGCATAGCGTCGGTTCACGGCCATTGCCGTCATCGCATTGGCGAGCGACAGGCTTTCCCACACCGTCTTTTCTATGACCGGCTCGACCTCCAGCGTTTCGACCAGAGCATCGAGCATCGGGCCGTGCATGCCCTTGGCCGTGCCATGACCCATCTCGTCCCAATAGTTGCGGGCAAGCTCGAGCTTCGGCAACGTCGGCAGCTTGACCTGCGTCATCGCGACGAGATCGTCGAAACCAGCCTCACCGGCAGCTTCTTGTTCGAAGAACCAGCGCAGCTGGTCGCGATCGGCCTCGGCGGCGAGCCACGGGAACAGCGGATCACCCTGCCCCGGCCCGTTCTCCTTCAGCGCCTCGAACCACTTGATGAATCCCTCGACATCGGTCGGAGCCGATGCGGCTTCCTCGGACACCTGGGCACGAAGCGTTTCGATGAACGCGCCCTCCCTGCGTGCGGTCCGCGCATCCTGACCCATGCGGTCAAGCCAGTCATCGGTCGGGAGGCCGGGCTGGAGGCGATCGCGGTTCCAATATGCAAGTTCCTGCTGGAACGAGTCCGTGAAGAACTGCGACCTGACCATTTCGATGCGCTTATTGAGACTGGACAAGGGAAGCTCCTGGGATCTGGGCCGGTTCAACGTCCCGACAATCGCAGTGTTCCCATCCTCACATATGCTAAGATCCTGCTTTGGAATGGGAATCAAATCTTCCCTGTTCGCGTTGCCAATCGGGCAGAGAACCAGTCGTCATACGACTATTCCTGATGGCCGTCTTTTCAGGCCCGAACTCAATCGAAGCGACAATGCGAGTATGGGGCAAGCGCGCGCGCAAGGCCAGTGCACGCTTGTGGGTGGCAGCGGCGCGTTGCGAATGACTCTTCCCGGGATCAAAAAATCCCGACCGTCGGCAGTGAAAAGACGCTCGGCATCGCCCTTCGATCCTCGTCATTCCCGAAAGATGATCTGGCCCAGACCCTGATTTAGATCAGCATGCAAAAGATGTCAGAACATTGCCGAATTCATATTTTTGCAGATGATCTCGAATAATTGCGGCTGCCAACCGATTTCAATCGCACTGACTGTTGCATTAACGCGCAACAAGCGACATGACCGGCTCCGGTGGGGAATATTACCGGGCGACGGATTCGAGGGCGCCCGTAAAGTATAAGGATTACCCGATGTCGGAAGATACCTCCTTGAACGCCGTGGAGCTCGCAACCGAGCTGACTATCGCGTGGCTCGGAAATCAGAATAATCGGGTTCAGGCCGATGATGTTCCTGCATTTCTTCGCACGATGCATGCGACGCTCGCTGAACTCTCCGGCGGCGCCCCGGGCGCGACGGATGCGGATGCTGGCGATTCGGCTGCAGGCGAGACCTTCACACCTGCGGTTTCGGTTCGCCGGTCGCTGGCATCGAAGGATCACATCATCTCGATGATCGACGGAAAGCCGTACAAGACGCTCCGCCGCCACCTGTCGACCCATGGCATGACGCCGGAACAATATCGCGAGCGGTATAATCTGAAGTCCGATTATCCGATGGTGTCCGAAACCTATTCGGAACAGCGTCGCGAGATGGCGAAGAAGATCGGCCTTGGCGCACGCGGACGCGCCGCCCGGGCCCAGGCATCCGACGCGGTCAACCCGCCCGCCAAGCGCGGTCGTCCCAAGTCGGCCTGACGCCTTCAGCACCGCGCGGTGACCCGCGCGGTGCGCCTTGCCGGCCATTGAACAGGCCGTTCACGCGACTGCGCGCGGCTTTGGGACCTGGTTCAGCTCGTGCCTGACCCAATCCTGGTCGGTGAAGCAGTAGCGGACATGATTGCCGCGCTCGAAACCGGTGCCGTTCCAGACGACGACCTGAAGCTCGATATCGTCGCTGCCGGTCGTGTGGATCCAGTTGAAACTCTGTGGCTCGTCATTGCGCAGCCGGGTCGAGGTGGTCGTTCCGGCCTGGATCACCAGTGCCCCGCCCGCCTTTTCCACCATCTTGCGCGCGGATTCGGCGTAGGTGCGGTGGAAATGGCCGGCCAGCGCAATCCGCACGCCCGCCTCGCAGACCGCTTCGACCGCCGCATCGTGGCTTCCCACCGCCTCGCTCAATTCATTGCCCTTGCCGATCGGCATGGCGAACAAAGGATGATGGGTGACGAGGATGCGCGTCTTGTGCGCCGGTACCCGTGCGAAGCGATCACGCAGCATCGCGATCTGATCTGAGTTCAGCCGGCCGTCCTTGAAGGTCAGCGACCGCGCGGTGTTCAGGCCGAGCACCGCGACGTCGTCGTCCTCGAACCAGGGGCAGAGCTGGTCGTCGATATAGCGGCGATAGCGCTTGAGCGGCGACAGGAACCGGCGCGCCACATCGTAGAGCGGGATGTCGTGATTGCCCGGCACGACCAGCAGCCGGTGCCCCGCGTCACGCAGACGGGCGAGCCAGGCGGAAGCGGCGCGGAACTGGGCAACCCGAGCGCGCTGGGTCAGGTCGCCGGAGACGATCACGAGGTCCGGCCTCGCCTCCGCAAGCCAGGCTTCGGTTCCCGCGACCATCGCGGGGTCGTTTGCACCGAAATGAATGTCGGAAAGATGTGCGATACGGGCCATCGCTGCTCAACGACAAACACACCTCTCAGTTCAACCCCGCCAGTCCATTGCGGGCCGGTAGCGAAAATTTGAATTGCCGCGGGAAAGGGGAGAACGTCTTTGCCATCGGTGCGTTGTCCGCTGCGGATCGCGCATCAGCGCAATTTGGAGATCATCATGACCGAAGAGACCGCCGCTCCGACCTCGAACGGCAAGACCGCCCTTACCGACGATTTCCGCACGCATTTCTCGGGCGACGCGCCGCTGACGGAGAAAGCCAAGGGTTTCGCAAAGGCGCGTCCCTGGACCAGCGCGGCACTGCTGGGCGTCGCGGCGATCGCCGTGCTGAACACGCTGCGCGGCAAGCGCGCCTGACCGGTCGGGGCCTGCAGCTGCGGGCCCCTTCCCCGGTCGCCGCCGACGGTGCTTTTTGCTGTCCCGGCTGCTTAGACTATGCGCCCCGCCTTTCCTGATCGGGATCAAGCACATATAGCGGGTACAGGTTTTGCCCATTCGGGAATCGGGTTAACGATGGCGTCGTCCTTCTGGGATCGGTTGATGAAAGCGCTGGCACCGGAGCCGGCCCCGACGGCCACCGAGCCTGCCGCCGCCCCCGATCCGTCACCGACGACGATCGATCCGCGCGACGAGCGCATTCCCGATGTCTGTCGCCCCAAGCTGTTCCAGATCATCGGCATGATCGAGGAGACGGAGGCGCTGGCCCAGCGCCATGCCAAATTCGCGCAATATGTCGGCGAGGTCCGGCAGATGCGCGACCAGCACCTGCCCAAGCTGGTCACCAGCTATATCGACATCCCGGCGCAGCACCGCGCCGAGATCTTTCGCCGCACGGGCAAATCTGCCAGCTTCGTCCTGAACGAGGCGCTCGACAGGATGATCAAGCGGCTCGACGAGATGGGCAAGTCGATCGCGTCCGACGATATCGATACCTTCACGCAGAATCTGGGCTTCATCGAATATCGCTACGGCGACAGTCCGTTTTCCTGAGCCCCTATCGCGTTCGTCAGAACGCCACCTCGATCTGCACCACCCCGCGCCGCAGCCTGTTGGTGAGCTCGCGTGGGCTCATCCCGTCGCTGCTCAGGTTCGTTGGGAGTTCGAAGCCATGCGCCGACAGCAGTTCCTGGACCAGGCAAGCCTTGATCGCGAAGTTCACATTTTCCGAATTGGCGCCGTGGTCGCGAACATTCTGATGCGCGAGCGATGCGGCGGTCACACCGACCAGCCGGCCCTGCTTGTCGACCACCGCGCCGCCGGACGAACCCGACCCGATCGGCGCACTGAACTGGAACCGGGACAGATCGCCACCCAGCCCCTTCAGCCCGGACACATGGCCGCCCGTCACTTTCAGGTCGGCACCCAGCAGATCGCTGAGCGGGTAGCCCGCGGCCATGATGTCCTCCCCCAGCCAGACCGGATCGGCAATCCGCACCGGGATCGGGTCACCGCTGAACTCGCCCTCGATCAACGCCAGGTCATGCATGGGGTCGACGCCGACCACCCGGCAGGCGTCGCGCGCGACCGGTACGCGAAAGCCGGTGGCGTCCTCCAGCACATGCTCGTTGGTCACGATCAGCGTCGGCGTGACCAGGATGCCGCTGCCGCTGCCCCGGCCGCCACGTGAGGGCGGCAGGTCGCGATGGCCCGGAACGTCGGTCGGGGCGCTGCGCTGATGCCGCGGCGGTTCGATGTTGCGCGCCCTGGCATAGGCATCGATGCCGAAGGCATGGCCTTCGTTCGATGCCTTCAGCCGGGTGACGCCGTCCTTGCGATACAGCTGGCACAGGATGATCGAGCGCAGGCTGCCGATCGGCTCGGGCATCGACCATTCGCTCTCGCCGATCCGCATCTGCGCGGGATAGACGTCATTGGCATGGCCGATCGCGGTGTCCTCGAGGAACACGAGAATCTCGGCATCGTCGCCATGGCGCGACAGGCTACGGAAGACCTGCCAGGCGCCGTCGATCTCGGGCTCGACGAACCGGCCGTCGCGCGTGACCAGCGTGAGGCGAACCTGGGGCCGCAGGTTCAGCCTGAACCGGATCTCGTCACCCTCGTAGCGGATCCGCTCGCCTGCCTTCAGCTCGCTCATCGCTGCCTGTCCCCTTATGCCGTCAACCGGACGTCCGGCCCGGACACCGGCGCCGTATCGTCGGCACCCCTGACGCCGAACCGCTCGGCGCGGCGCAGGATCGTCTCCGCCCAGGGCGAATGCGTCTTGGGCTCGCACATACTGCCATTGACCGAAAAGACGCCGTCCGCCTCGGGCCGCAACAGGGCATGGGCCTCGGCAAGCTCGAACTCGCCGACCATCAACCCGCGATTGATCACCATCGCCTGGCGGGGATGGATGATCGTCTTGTTGAACATGCCGTGGTCGATGTCGCGGTCGAACTCGTCCGCCAGCAGCGAGTCCGACAGGAAATGCTCGAACACCGGCGCGCTGACCGGGAACCCGGCCGGAATGAACTGGGTGACGATCGATCCGATCACCCCGCCCAGGGGACCTTCATAGGCAGTGTACCGCGGCGACCGCCGCGCGTTGAGCAATGCCAGCAGGTCGTTGCCGCCGATCCGAACCATGTCGATCGTCGCCGGGGTTTCGAGGAGCATCGCACGCACCTCGCCCAGCTGCGCGGCATCGAACGCGATGGCGGTCTCGATCGTCGGCATGACGCTTAGCCGCGCATCCGCAGCGGCTTCGAGCCAGCCGGGAAGCGTCGCCGCATCGACCTTGGGCGCAACGATGCCGCGCACCGCGCCCAGCGCGCCGAGATCGGCGAGCCGCCGAAGCAGATCGGGTTCGCGGAACCGGACATAGAGCGGCGGTGCCTGGTCGGTCGCGGCTGCCAGCAGGATCGGCAGCGTCGCGGCCGCAGCCTCGACCTCGTCATCGCGCACCGCGTCCTCGAGGCAGATCACGCCGGCGGCGAGCCCCTGAACCTCGCCCCTGACCAGTGCCATGACCGCGGACCGCCGCGTGGCGGGAGCATAGAGGGTCGCGCCGAGCATCATTCGCTGACTTTCCGGATAACGGTGATGGATCGATAGGGCGAGTTGTCGGGCATCGCGTCGATGCGCAGCCCTCGCTCGATTGCCAGATGACGAAGATGGGCGAGATCGGGGTCGTCGCCCGCCGCGAGGAAGAGACGGTCGGGCATGCGCCGCAGGATCGCGCGCGTGGATTCGGCAATGCCCGGCTTCACGCGGTTGCGATCGGCGACGCCGTGGTCCGTCATGATCCGGTCGACCGTCGCCCTTGCCCGCGCCGCGACCGTTGCCGGGTCCCCGACCGTGCCGACACCGGGAATGGGTGCGGCGGTCTCGATCGCCTCGATGAAGGCGATGCTGCGGTCGGCGCCCTCATGCTCGGACAGGTACAGGCAGGCATGGTAATCGCCCGGACCGACATAGCGGCTCGACAAAACGGTCCGGCTGATCAGGCCCGACACGATCCCGTTGAGGATACCCGACGGGATCAGATAATCCTCGTGCGTCGCGGCGATGTCGGCGACGCCGGCGGGATCGGCCACGACGGCGAGCACTGGCGCGAAGTCCGGCACATGCGCGAGTGAGGCGTCCAGTTCATCGCGGATGGCACCCTTGCCGGTCCAGCCATCGACGAAGACCACGCTCGCGGGATCACGTTCGGCGCGGATGGTGTCCAGCGCAGCCTCGTCGATGCCGCGGTCGCGGATGATCGAGATCGAATAATGGGCGCTGTCCCGTCCGCGCCGCCGCAATTCGCGGTGAAGCAGCACCCCGATCGGCGTGCCTGCCCTCGCCAGGCTGACCAGAGTCGGGTCTGCGCCGACCCGGTCGACGATCCGGTCGGCGAGCAGTTCGATGTCGGCGCGCAGCCGCCCGGCGTTCCGCGCCAGGGCAGCGTCGTACAGTTCGAGATAGCGCGCATCGGGCACCTGTTCCGGGGACAGCATCTCCGAATAATGCAGCCGGCCCGACTGGATTGCGTCCTCCTTGGCCGCGACCGCGGTCAATGCGATCCGCGCGGGCTTGATCAGGAACTGGACATCGTCCGGCGAATAGCTTCCCGAAAAGCGCGGCGCTGCCGGGTCTGCCTTACGCGGCTGCATCGAGCTCGACCTGTCGAATGCTCTCCGCGATCTGCCCGCGGGAGGGGGTCATCATGTAATCGCATTCGCTGAGGAACCCGATGTCCGAATGACTGTCGCCCATTCCGATCACCGGCGCATGCGGGTGATCGGTGCGGATACGGTCGAGCAGGAAGCGGACCGCCGAGCGCTTGCCCAGCCAGCGCGGCATGATCGCGAGATTGTTACCGTTGAGGTGGATCGCCCAGCCATCCCCCAGCGCGGCGCGCATCGCCCTGCCGAGCGGGGCAAGCGCCGCCTCTTCGCGCGCTTCGTGCTTCACGACGATGTAGAGCGTCAGCGGCGACTCTCCCTCGATCGGCTCATCGACGATCCAGTGGCGATAACCCGCAGCCTCTCCGATCTCGGCTTCCAGCAGCGCATAGGCCGAGGTGACGTCCAGCGCACTGGCCGACTGGACCGCGCGGACCTGGGCCAGCCAGTCGCGGTCGATCTGCCCGTCGGCGGCGACGACCAGCCCGCCATGGGCACACACCGCCTCCGCGCGCCAGGCGATGTCGACACGGCGAAACGCGTCGAGCGACCGCGCGGTCACCGGGATCACCGTCCCCAGTTCGAACAGGCTTTCGAGCATGTGCTTCTGTCGCCGGGTGAAATAGCCCGAAGGCGACCCGTCGATCAGGCGGCTTGCCAGCGTCAGCCCCTCGCTTTGGTCCTCAGGCACCTTGCGGCGGGTGCCGAACAGGCAGTCGTCGAGATCGGTCAGGATGAAAGGCTTCACTTCGATACCTCGACGACATGGATCGATACGGATCTGGCGGCATCGCGTGCCGCCGCTTCGAGTTCCGCACGCTGGCACGCGACGCGCTCGACGACGCAGACGATTGCATCCGGATCGGACAGGAAAAGATTATAGGCGAAGCATGGCGCGCCCGAGCCGTGAGAGTCGCTGAACGCGTGCCGGCTGGTCATCGCGCCGCCAAGCGCCGCGGGCGAGCGCGTGATCGACTGAAGCACGCAGCGATGCCCTTCGGCCTCGAGCCGCTCGGCGATCAGCAGCGCATCATAACCATTCTCGCCATCCGCGAGCACCACGACCCGCGATGCCGCCGGCAATGCGGGAAGCGGCGGCATATCGCGAACGAGCCGGCGATAGCCCGTCCGCGCCGCCGAGGCGCCGGCGAGGGTGTCGCCCGGCCGATTGAGCCGGGCCGTCGGCGCCGGCGCATCGAATCCGGCGGCATCGTCGGCGATCCACTCGATCGCCCCTCGCATCAGCGACAATCGGCCTGGCCGAGATTCGGTCCAGTCGGCGATGACGAGCTGCCAGGCACGCTGCAGCGCCGGGAGGCGCGCGCGCAACGCCGCCTCCAATGCGTCCATCGTCAGTCCGGTCGAGGCCTCGTCGTCGATCAACACCAGCGTTGTCGTACGATCGATCAATTCGCGGTCGGCTGCGGCAATCGGGACATGGACGATGTGCGTGCTCGCGTGGCTGTGAGCCTCTTCGAAGCGCAGCAGCACGTCAAGGTCGGGTGCCGTCTGTCGCGTCGTCGACAGAAACAGCGCCGGCGCCTTGTGCTCGCGCGTCCAGGCGGCATGAACGCCCTGCCCCAGACCGACCGCAGTTTCGGCCATGCCGATGAACAGCACGGGCCCGTCGCCCAGATCGGGGAGCTGACCGGCAAGCGCTGCCATCGTCTCGCGCATCGTTTGAGGACGGGTCGGAAGATGGCGACCGATCAGCTTGGAAACGATCAGGAAACCACGCTTCCGGTTCAGCCGGCTGGCGAGATCGAAGACGGGATCAGGATTGGTCAGTGCGCTGGCGGGATCGATCGCCACTCGCATCGTGCCGGCATCGAGGACGAAGTCGTGACGATGCGGAAGCGGGGTCATCAGGTTCACGCCGCCACCTGAACGGGGATGGCCAGTTCACGTCGCTCGCCCACCTGAACGATCGCATCGATCGAGGGTCGCGGCACTTCGGCGGGCTTGAGGCGTCCCGTAAGCAGGCGCGTCCAGCTCTCGACGAGCCGTGCGCCGGCCAGTTCGCTGTTGACGATCCCGCCGGCGGCACGGGGATTGATTTCCAGCACGCGCCAGCTGCCATCGACTGCCTTGCGATACTGGATGCTGGCCAGCCCGTTCAGGCCGAACCGTCCCGCGAGCATCGCGGCATGCGGCAACATCGCATGGTCATTGGCGATATGCTGGACGCCGATATCGGTCTTGGTCCGTGCGACGCCGTGAAGCACTTCGCCGCGCCACATCAGCAGGTCGATGCTGACCTCGGGCCCGGGGAGCCACGGCATCAGCACATGCGGGATCAGCGTCCCGCTGCGCTCCGCCTCTGCCACCAGCCAGCGGAACGCCGCGGGATCGATCTCGCGGCGGTCGGGCTCTGCCAACTGCGACAGCGCGGTTCCCGGCACCAGTTGCCAGAATCCGTGGCCGAATACCCCGATCTCGGGCTTCACGCACAGCGAGCCGAATGGCGCAAAGCGTGCGGTGGCGGCGTCGAATTCGGCGAGCGTGGCGAAGCGTTCGGTCGGCAGCGCGGAGTCGTCGGCCCAATTGGCCAGCGTCGTGGCGAAATCCGCCTTGCTCGCGATGGTGGCAAGCGCATCGGTGCCGGCCGGCAGTTCGAGCCGCTCGGGTCCCAGCGCATCGGCGAACAGGGCGTGCCGACGCTGCGGCCACACCTTGTCGATCTTCCGCTCAGCGACAATCTGCGCCACCTCCGCCACGCTCTCCGGCTCCGGCAGGCCTGTCACGCGGCGCGACACGGCAGGCAGTTGCCGCTCGCTCATGAACAGTTCCAGATCGGGGTCGGCGGCCAGCATCATCGGTGCCAGCTCGCGAATGGAAAATCCCCGATTGATCCACAATCGCACTTCGTCGTGATCCTTGCATGAAGACGGGGAGCGGTGCGCAAGCCCCACTCCCCGTCTCGAGTTCAGGTTGAAATCAGGCGGCGTCGAGGCCGTAGATGCCCGCGACTGCGGCTAGGCCGCCCGCCTTGCCCTGGCCCATCGCGTTGAACGACCAGCCGCCGTCCTTGCGATAGAGCTCGGCGAAGATCATCGCGGTCTCGGTCGACGCATCCTCGGTCAGGTCGAAGCGGAGCGCCTCCTGGCCGTTCGCCGCATCGACGACGCGGACATAGGCGGATTCGACCTGGCCGAACGACTGGCGGCGCTGGTCGGCCTGGTCGATCGTGACGAGCACGACCGCCTTCGTGATATCTGCCGGCAGGCGCGCGAGATCGATCTTGATCGTCTCGTCGTCGCCATCGCCTTCACCGGTGCGGTTGTCGCCCAGATGCTCGACCGCGCCGCCGAACAGCGACTTGTTGTTGTAGAAGCAGAAATGCTCGATGCCCTTGGCCTTGCCGTCGGGGCCGCACAGGATGACCGAGGCGTCGAGATCGAACTCGGCGCCGTCGGTCTGGCGAACGTCCCAGCCCAGGCCGATCTGCGCGACCGTCAGGCCGGGTGCGGTCTTGTCCAGGCTGATGCGCTGGCCCTTGGCGAGTGAGATGGCCATAATCGTCCTTCCTCTAGTTTCGTTTCATTTCGTTTCCGGCGATCGCGACACGCGGTCGCTGGTCGCTGCCGGAATGCGACCGGTTATCTTCGGGCGAGGTTTCAGTTCGGTGTCACGATCTTCCCGTCGGGAAGCGCGCCCTCGCCGTCCTCCTCATCGATATATTCTTCCGGATGGCGCCGGCGATGCGCCACCGAACTGCGCCAGGCGGCGGCGATCAGCAAGGCGCCGATCAGGCCGGTGACGACTTCGGGAATGTGGAAGCGCACGCTGAGCAGCATGATCGCGGCGAGCGCGATGATCGCCCAGAACGCGCCATGCTCCAGATAGCGATATTCGGCCAGATGCCCGCCGCGGACCAGCGCGATCGTCATCGAACGGACGAACATCGCGCCGATGCCGAGGCCCAGGGCGATGATCAGGATGTCGTTGGTAATCGCGAACGCGCCGATCACGCCGTCGAACGAGAAGGAGGCGTCGAGGAATTCGAGATAGACGAAGCCGGCCGCGCCCGACCGGACAACCTGCCCCGCTTCGTCCTTGCTGCTCATCATGTCGCCGAGAAGCTGGACGCCGAAATAGACCGCGATGCCCGAGACCGCGGCGATCAGGAACGAGACCTGCTCGGCCGGCGGGCACAGGAACGACACGGCCCCGGTGATGACCAATGCAGCAACATAGGGGCCGAACGGGATGCTCGAGAGCGCCGCCGCGGGCTTTTCGAGGAACGGGATCCAGTGATGCTCCTTCTCGCCGGACAGGAAGAAGTTGAGCCCGACCAGAAGCAGGAAGGCGCCGCCGAAGCCCGAGATCCCGATATGCGCACCGGTGACGACCGCCTCGTAGCGATCGCGATCGGTCAGCGCGATGTCGAGCGCCGCCCAGGGCGAGATCCAGCCCGCGATGCTGACGACCGCCAGCGGGAAGACGATGCGCATGCCGAACACCGCAATCGCGATGCCCCAGGTGAGGAAGCGCCGCTGCCACACCGGATCCATGTCCTTGAGGACCGTCGCATTCACCACCGCATTGTCGAGGCTGAGCGAGGTTTCCATCACGCCCAGCACGCCCGCGATGAAGACGAGCTGCAACGCCATCTGAAGCCCGCCCTGGCTCCAGCCGATCCATCCCGCCAGTATCAGGCAGACGATGGTGAAGACCAACGACCCGCCAAAATTCTTCATCAAGCCCTTCATGTTCCCCCCGAACTTATTTTCGTCCTGCGGCCCAGCGCAGGAAGATGCCGATATCGTCGGCATATTCTCTCTGGTCGCGATACATCCGCATCCAGTTGGTCAGCTTCAGCTGACCATTGTCGTTGTCGATCAACGCCAGCCCGCACAGTGGCAACCGGCTGCCATGCTCGCTCATCTGGACGATGACCTCCGGATTGTCCGGGATCCTGAGTGTCGCGACCGCATCGGTCTTCTGCCAGTCGGGCACACCGTCATAGATCAGCGCGAAGACCCCCAGACGCTTGATCTTGTCGAAATAACGGCCGTTGACCCGGATGGTTTCGCCCCCGGTCACCGATCCGGTGCGATCGTCGCCCGACAGCTGGATGAACGGCTCCTGTTCGAAGCTGCCGAACTGGCGGCCGAGCGCCTGGATGCATCCCTTGAAGCCATCGTGAAACTCGAACATGCAACCAAGGTCGAGATCGACCGAGCCGCCGCCGAAAAAGCCGCGCTTGCCCTGGTTCCAGTTCAAGTTGAGCTCGATCTCGCCGAACGACGCACCCTTCTTCGCCAAGCTGATCGACTTGCTCTTCTCGAGCGTGATCTTCTGGAGGCTGATCGGCGACGCGGGCGGCGGCGCGGGTGCCGGAGGCGGCGGCGGAACCGGCGCGGGCCGGGGTGCCGGAGCGGGGGCAGCGACGGGCGCAGGGGACGGCGCCGGCGGCGCATCGACCTCACCGCCGAAATGACCGATCAGTTCGGCCAAGCCGCCGTTGAAGCCCTGCGCGATCGTGCCGAACCGCCACGCGCCATTGTGGCGATAGAGCTCGACCAGCATCACCGCCTTCTCTGCCGACAGCACCGACCCTGCATCGAAAGTCGCATTGCCCGCGGTCACGAGGATGGGCCCGCATTGGGCAACCGGAACATCGTCATGCGTCGCGGTGATCACCACCCGCTCGATCTCTTCGGGCAGTGCCGCGGTGTCGATGTCGAATCGTGCGGAGCTGGGATCCGAAGCCAGCCGGATCTCGCCGCGCGGCGACGACGGGTTGCTGAACAGGACGACATAACGGTCGTCCCCGATCCGGCGCCCCGTCTTCAGCCCGAAGGCGGCAATGTCGGTCCCGCCCCGGCCGAAATCGACGCGCACCTGCACCGACGCGCCGACGCCGAGATCGGCCAGCGGGCGCTTCTCACCCTTGCCAAGCTGCATGATGGTCCTGCCCTCGGATCGATCAGTAGGACGAGACGATCCGGTCGAGCTGACCGGACATGTCGTGGAAGGTCCGGCCGGTGGCGCGCTCGCCGATTGCCTTGAACTCCCAGGTCGATCCGGTCCTGCGCACCGCGCCCAGCACCAGTCCCGTATGCGGTCCCGCCTCGGACAGCGAGATCCGGCCAAGCTCGGTACCGCTGTTGTGATCATAGGCGCGGCAATAGGCGTTATCGACACGGTCGAACGCTTCGCCGGTGAAGCTGTTGACGGTCAGGACCAGCGTATCGACATTGGCCGGCAGATCGCTCAGCCGGACGACGATCGTCTCGTCGTCGCCGTCACCCTCGCCGGTGCGGTTGTCGCCCGAATGAAGGATGCTGCCGTCCTGGCTGCGCAGCTGGCGGAACCAGACGGCATCGACCATGTCGCGGCCCGCATAGACGAGGCAGGATGCATCGAGATCGATGCTGTCATTGCCGCCCCCCAACAGTCCCTTCAGGAAGCCGCCCGACTTGCGGACGTCCCAGCCCACGCCGAACGCGACGACGCTGAGCCCGTCTCCACCCGCCTTGCTGAGCGAGATTTTCTGGCCCTTGGAAAGACTGATCGCCATCTTCGATACTCTCCCTAATCATTACGCAAAAAGGACATGCGCAACCCAATGGGCCGGACACTGACGTGCCGGCTCATTCCCCGTCGCCCTCGGTTCGCAAAGCCTAGCCGAAATCCTGCCCCCGGCAAGCGACTTGAGTTGAGCCGGATGAATTGGCCGTTGATCCTTCAGGAACCTGCGGTTCCGGCGCGTGCGTGTCGCTGGAGAACGCCAAATCCCGCCCTCGCGACGAGTTCGTCCGAGACGGCGCTTGCACGCTGCGCCGACACGCACCGACGCGGATGCTGGACTTCACCGTGCGCCGGATTATCCACTGGGCACAGTGACCCCAGCCGTGCTGACCGAACCGGAACGACCGACGCGAACGCGCCTGCTGCTGTTCGCATCGGGCGACTTCGCCTTCAATCTCTACTGGCAGAGCGTCATGCTCTTCCTTCTCTTCTACTATACCGATGCGATCCGCCTGCCGGTCGAGACCGCCGCGCTGACCTATCTGATCGCATCGATCTGGGACGGCATCGTCAATCTGATAGCCGGCATGGTGGTCGATGCGGGGGGAGCGCGGCGGGGCCATTCGCGCTGGCTGGTGCTGGGCGCCGCTCCGCTGGGGCTGTCCTTCGCGGTCATGTATCTGCCGCCGCCGGACATCTGGTGGGCGGCGGGCGCCGTTCTGGCCGGGCACATCCTGTTCCGCACCGCCTATGCCTTCGTCAACGTGCCGTATCTCGCCATGTCGGCGCGGATCAGTCAGGACAGCGGCGACCGTGCGCTGGTCGCCGGAATGCGCGTGCTGTTCGGAACGGCGGCGCTGTTCGTGGTGACCCAGGGGCTGATGCGGATCGGCGGCGGTTTCGCGGCCGGCGACGTCGCCAATGTCTATTTCGCTGCCGCGATCGCCTTCGGCATCGTCGGAACGATCCTGCTCGTCATGGTCGGCATCACCGTTCGAGAATTGCCGGTCGCCGACCGCGCACGTCCGCCATCATTGGTTGCATGCGTCGCCAGCCTGGCGGGAAACCGCGCCTTCCTGACGCTCAGCGCGGCGATGATGGCGATGGTCGCGGCGTCGACGGTGCTGAACAAGTCGGTACTCTATTATTACAAGTATCTCCTGAACGACGAAGCGTCGGGACGGGATGCGCTGGGCATGATGGGCCTGGCAGGGGTCGTGGCGGTACCGATCTGGATCCTCGCGCGGCGACGCCTGGGCAATCGAGGCACCTGGTTCCTGGCAACCACCGCCGGCGTCGCCATCCTCGCGACCTTCGCGATCGCACGCCCCGGCGATACGATGACCACCCACCCCTTCATGATGGGTCTGCAGATGGCGATGACGGGGCTGAACATCATCTTCTGGGCGATGCTACCCAACACGATCGAATATGGCGAGCGTACCACCGGGCTTCGGGTCGAGGGCACGGTGTTCGGTGTCGCCGCACTGCTTCAGCGCGTCGCGATCGGGGCGGCGACCGGGCTGCTCGGCGTCGCACTCGGCTCGGTCGGCTATGTCGCCAACGTCCCGCAAGGCCCGGCCACGCTGGAGGGAATCCGCTGGTCGATCATCCTGCTGCCGATCGGCTTCTTTGCGCTGTCGGGGGTGTTGATGTGGTTCAACCCGCTCACTCGGAACGCTCATGCCGCGATCGTGGCCGAACTCACCCAGCGGCGTGAAAGCCACGCAGACTGACCACCCGCCCGGCCGGATGACGCCGGATCGGACATTCGGGCGGTTGCCGCCGATGCCGGGTCCATGGCATACCGGGATTACGAAAACGAAGGAGAGGATCATGGCAACCGCGCTCCAGTCGCGCCCGCAGGTCACCGAAGCCGAGTGGGAAGCGCGCCAGCAGCTCGCCTCCTGCTACCGGGTATTCGACATGCTCGGCTGGTCGGAGATGATCTACAACCACATCACGCTGAAGATACCGGGCGAGGACGGCGCGTTCCTGATCAATCCGTTCGGACTGCACTTCAGCGAGGTGAAGGCGTCGAACCTCGTAAAGATCGACATCGACGGCAACAAACTGGACGACAGTCCCTACCCTGTGAACCGCGCCGGGTTCGTCCAGCATGCGCTGTTCCATCGCCATCTGCCCGACGCCCATTGCATCATGCACAGCCACACGACCGCCGGCATGGCGGTGTCGAGCCTGGAAGGCGGCCTTCAGCCGGTCAATTTCTATGCCTGCAACTTTATCGGACAGATTGCCTATCACGACTTCGAAGGCGTGACCGTGCGCGACGAGGAAGGTGAGCGGCTGCTGGCCAATCTGGGCAACAAGCGGATGATGCTGCTGCGCAACCACGGCATCCTGGTGATGGGCCGCACCCTGCCCGAGGCCTTCATCAAGCATTGGTCGCTGCAACGCGCCTGCGAGATCCAGGTGGCGACGTTGTCGATGGGCCGGCCGCTCGCCATTTCAGAGGACGTGGTCGCGGTCCACCAGCGTGACCTGCATATGGCGCAGGTCCCCGGCGGGCCCGGCGCGGCCGATTTCGCGGCGATGGTCCGTCTGGTCGACCGCACCGACAAGAGCTGGCGCGATTGAGCGCTCCTCAGCCGAACCGGTAGCCCGACACCACCCAGCCCATCACGACGTCGCGATAATCGCGCACCGCGGGATCCGCGCCGCCCGCCCCCAGCGCGACCATCAGCGGCAGCAGATGCTCCTCACGCGGATGCGCGAACTGCGCATGCGGCAGGTCGGCCCAGGCCGCGACGCGATCGGCCCGGCGAGCGGGATCGGGGTCCGTGACCGCGGCGGTGAGCGCCGCATCCCATTCGTCCGCGACCGCGGTCACCTGCGGCCCGCGCGCGCGCAGATTGTGGAAGCTCATGCCCGATCCGACGATGAGCACGCCGTCATCGCGCAGCGGGGCGAGTGCCCTGCCGATCGCGATATGCGCCGCCGGATCCAGATCGCGGCGCAGCGACAGCTGGACCAGCGGGATGTCGGCACCGGGAACCGCGACCATCATCGGGATGAACACGCCGTGATCCCAGCCCCGCTCGCGCTCCACGCCGACCGGAAAGCCGGCGCCTTCGATCAGCGGTCTGGCCCGCAGGGCGATCTCCGGCGCACCCGGCGCCTGCCAGCTCAGCCGGTAGGTATGGTCGGGAAAGCCATGATAATCGAACAGCAGCGGCTGTCCGTCGCCGAGGTGGACGGTGACCTGCGCCTCTTCCCAATGGCCGGACACCAGCAGGATCGCCTTCGGCCGCTCCCGAAGGCTGTCGATCAGCCCGGCAAGATAGACCTGCATGGCGCGCCACATCGGGTCCGGGGGTCCGCCGTCCGGGTCCATGAAGAAACAGGGTCCGCCGCCATGGGGAATGAACAAGGTTGGTTGGGTCATGGCACCGCATGTCGAGACCTGCGCCGTTTCATGCAATCGTCGAAACGGAAACGACCCGTTTCGGATCGCCCACTTTGGAGCTAGGACCGCTGCGATGACCCGTTTCACCGTCAACGACAAGCCGGTCGAGTACAAGCTGGACCCGCGCACGCCGCTGCTATGGGCGCTGCGCGACGCCTCCAACCTGACCGGGACCAAATATGGCTGCGGCACTGGCGCATGCGGGGCGTGCACGGTCGATATCGACGGCACGCCCCGGCTTGCCTGCCAGGAGCCGATCGGCGCGCTGGAGGGAACCTTCGTGACGACGATCGAGGGACTGTCCGAAAATCGCAGCCATCCGGTCCAGCAGGCGCTGATCGCCGCAAATGTCCCGCAATGCGGTTACTGCATCCCCGGAATCGTCATGGCGGCATCGATCCTGCTGCGAAACAATCGATCGCCGAGCGAGGCCGACATCAAGGAAGCGGTGACCAATATCTGCCGCTGCGGAATTTACCCGCGTCTTGTTTCCGCGATCGAGCATGCCGCACGGATCTCGCGCGGGGAGGAAAACGTTCCAGGTTTCGGCGAATGAGAAAGCTTTCAATCTGCTGTCAGTACAGTTCAGCGTGATGACATACCGGTTCATCTAGACGCCAACTGTACGAGAGCACCGGCAGCCCGCCGGACGAGCGGAGACGAGACAATGTTCAAGCCCATTATCGCGGCACTGATCGCCGCAACGGCCCTGGTGCCGCCTGCGCTTGCGCAGGATCGGGGCCGGGGAGACCGCGGGGGCGAATGGCGCCAGCGGTCGGACAATGGCGGCCAGCGCCAGCAGGCGCCGCAGCAGCGCAACTGGAATCGAGGCGATCGCGGCCAGCAGGGCTGGACCCGCCCTGCCCAGCCGCAGCAGCGCCCGGACCGCGGCAACTGGCAGCGGCCGGACCGCCCCCAGGCACAGCCCGGTCAGCCGGCGGCGCGTCCCCAGTGGAACGGCAATCGCGGCAATTGGCAGCGCCCGGATCGCCCCCAGGCCCAGCCGGGTCAACCCGCACCGCGCCCGCAGTGGAACGGTGATCGCGGCAATTGGCAGCGTCCGGATCGTCCCGGACAGCCGGGCGGCTGGAACCGCGCCGATCGCGGTCCCGGTGGCGCCTCGGGCGTGGTCGGGCCGCAGCGTCCGCAGAACCAGGACTGGCGCAACCGCGATGGCCGTGACGGCCGTGACGGTCGCGACCGCAACTGGAACAATCGCGGGCAGGACGGACGCGACTGGCGCAACCGAGGCGATCGGGGTCAGGACGGGCGCGACTGGCGCAACCGGGACGACCGGGGACGCTGGGACAATAACCGTGGATCGCAGTTCAGCCGGCGCTATGGCGACTGGCGAGACAATGATCGCAACCGCGGTTCCTGGAACGACAATCGTCGCTGGTCCAACGGATGGCGAGGCGATAACCGCTACAACTGGCGCAACTATCGCAACTCGAATCGCAATATCTATCGCCTGCCCCGCTATTACGCACCGCGCGGCTATAATTACGGATATTCGCGATTCTCGATCGGCGTGACGCTGGGGTCGCTGCTGTTCGCGCCGGACTATTGGATCAACGATCCGTTCTACTATCGCCTGCCGCCGGCCTATGGTGCCTATCGCTGGGTGCGCTACTATAACGATGCGCTGCTCGTCGATATGCGGACCGGCACGGTGGTCGATGTCGAGTACGACATCTTCTGGTAAGCCCGCGTCCGTCGCAGCGGCAAATGGGAGGCCCGGTTCGCGGTTGCGGATCGGGCCTTCGCGGCATTCGCGACCATCAAAGCGCGCCGCCCCTTGCCAAGCCGGTCGTGCAGCGCAATCTGGGGCGCGATGAGCCTGTTTTCACGCAAACCCAATGATGCAGCGCTGCGCGCCAAGGCCGCGCGGAAGGTGGCTGAGCGCCTCGAATCCAACCCGGCGATCCGCCGCGCCCCGATCGATGCCGCGCAACTCTATCTCTATCCCGGCTATTTCGACGATGCGCAGTGCGAGACGCTGGTCCGGTTGATCGATGCCAATCGGCGACCGTCGACATTGTTGGCCACGCATGACGATCCGGAATTCCGCACGTCCGACAGTTGCGATCTCGATCGCTGGTCGCCCGAGATCGAGCCGCTCGACAACGGGCTGGCCGACCTGCTCGGCATTCCCCATGCCCGCGGCGAGACGATGCAGGGCCAGCGCTACGCCCCGGGTCAGCAATTCAAGGCGCATTGCGACTATTTCCACGAGCAGCAGGGCTATTGGGCGGACATGGTCAACGCCGGCGGCCAGCGAACCTGGACGGCGATGGCGTATCTCAACGAGGTCGAGGAAGGCGGTGCCACCTGGTTCCCGCGCGCCGGTTTCCGCATTGCGCCCAAAAAGGGCCTGCTGGTCATCTGGAACAACATGAAGCCCGACGGCACCGGCAATTTCGACACGCTTCACGAAGGCATGCGGGTCATCGCAGGGACAAAGTATATCATCACAAAATGGTTTCGCGAACGCGACTGGGTCCGCACCAGCTTTCCGACCTATTGAACGCGCCATGACCCTCGTTCTCAATATTCAGCGATCGATTTCCGGGCAGGCATGGCGCTGGCGCGGGCTGGCCGCGGATACCCGCGATGCCGGTTTTGCACCCGACGATCTGGTTACCCAGCTGTTACTCACGCGCGGCTGTCCACGCGAGGAACTGGATGCGCACCGGTCGCCCAGCATCCGGGCCTTCATGCCAGACCCCTCGATCTTTCGCGACATGGACCGGGCCGCCGACCGGCTTGCCGATGCGGTACAGGGCAGTGAGCAGGTCACGATCTTCGGCGATTACGACGTCGACGGCGCCACTTCGGCGGCGCTGCTGATCCTGCTGCTGCGCGATCTGGGACTGGAGGCGACGCCCTATATCCCCGACAGGCTGATGGAGGGCTATGGCCCCTCGGGCGAGGCGCTGGTGCGGCTGCGCGGCGAAGGCGCCAGCCTGATCGTCACCGTCGATTGCGGTGCGCAGGCGTTCGAGGCACTGCAGATGGCGCGCGATGCGGGCGTCGATGTGATCGTGTGCGACCATCACAAATGCGCCGCCGAACTTCCCGTGGCGCATTCGATGGTCAATCCCAACCGGCTGGACGAAGTCGAAGGCGCGGAACATGGCCATCTGGCCGCGGTGGGCATGGCGTGGCTGCTGGGCGCGGCGCTGGTCCGCACCCTGCGCGCACGCGGCCATTTCGCGACGCGGCCGGAGCCGCGGATCCTCGACCTGCTCGATATCGTCGCGCTGGGCACGGTGGCCGATGTCGCGTCGCTGCGCGGTCTCAACCGCGCCTTCGTCGCGCAGGGCCTGAAGGTGATGGCGCAGCGCCGCAACCTGGGGCTGACCGCACTGATCCAGGCATCGCGGTTGACCCGCGCGCCGACCTGTTCCGACCTGGGCTTCGCGCTTGGGCCCCGAATCAATGCCGGCGGGCGGGTCGGCCGGTCGGACCTGGGCGTTCGACTGCTGACGACGCGCGATCCTGACGAGGCGCGCGCGATCGCCGAGGAGCTCAACCTCCTGAACGAGGATCGCCGCGCGATCGAAGCCGAAGTCCAGCGCGCCGCCGATGAACTGGTCGAGCGGCAGGCGAATCGGGCGGTGGCACTCGTCGCGAGCGAAGGCTGGCACCCGGGTGTGATCGGCATCGTCGCCGGGCGGTTGAAGGAGCGGCTGGGCCGGCCGGCGATCGTCATCGCGCTCGACGGCGGGATCGGCAAGGGATCGGGCCGATCGATCCCCGGCGTCGACCTGGGCGCCGCGATCCTCGCGGCGAAGGATGCCGGGTTGCTGATCGCCGGCGGGGGCCATGCAATGGCGGCGGGTGTGACCTTGGCCGAATCGCAGGTCGAGCCGTTCGCGGAGTTCCTGCAGGAGCGGCTTTCGGAGCGAATCGCCCAGGCGATGGGCGACCGCGCGCTGTTGCTCGACGCCGTGCTCGCGCCCGGTGGGGTCAATCCGGAACTGGTAACCGCGATGGAAGCCGGCGGCCCGTACGGCATGGGCTGGCCGGCGCCGCGCGTGGTGGCGGGTCCGGTGGGGATCATCAAGGCCGATGTGGTGGGCAGCGGCGGCCATGTTCGCCTGATCGTCTCGGGCCAGGACGGCCGCAGCCTGAAGGCAGTCGCCTTCCGTCAGGCCGAGACCGAATTGGGCCAGGCGCTGCTCTCCGCCCCGCGCCATCGCAAGCTCTGGCTCGCCGGACGGGCCAGGATCGACGACTGGGGCAGCCGCCCGGCAGCCGAATTGCATATTGATGACGCGGCATGGGCAGATTGACTTGACGAGCGCCGGAGCTTTCCGTAACCGGCGGCTCCACGCTCCGGCATGGCCCCTTCGTCTAGCGGTTAGGACGCGGCCCTTTCACGGCTGAAACACGGGTTCGATTCCCGTAGGGGTCACCATCGTCAAGCGGAAAGTCGCAGATTTCTGCCGCTTTCGACGATGGAGGCGAGTTCGCCTCCACATTTCGTCCCACAATCATTCCCGGCTTTGATGGAACGCTGTGGCATGCCCTGGCTCCTGCGATCGCGCCCTCGCGGATATGCAGGTTGAATGCGCCGCCCACTTCGGTCGCCTATTGGGCCGTCTTCTGCCCGTCCGGTTTCTGGCGTGCAGATGGGCTAAGAGACCGTTTTGAAATGCGCCTGTTGGCGCATTACGGTGCCGGCCCGCTCCCCCACCCGACCACCCACAGAATACTGCCGCTGGGTGGTCGGGTGGGGGAGCGGGCCGGTGCCGCCTTGAAAATCGCTCTTTCGCGATTTTCCAAACAGTCTCTAAGCAGCCGTCGGCAAACCCCTGCCTACCTCGGCAGCCGACCAAGACGGGTCGTTCGCCGGTCGCGCTCAACGGCAGCTTTTGCCAAAAACTGCCGCTCGGTCGGCGTAAAACGGTCTGTCAGCAATGCGCACCAATAGTGGCGGGACAAGGTGCCTTGACGCGATCCTAAACCCTGTCTTCCGCTGATGCCGTTTTGAAGGGCAGCAACGGCACGGGGCTATTTCTCGTAAGCCAAAGCCACGACGCTACAGACGGTCGAACGCAACGTCGCCAGCTTCGGCACAACCAGGATTTTGGTCGGCCATACCAAGGTCGATCGGCTCACCAGGCTACACGGCGGCAACGTGATCGCGGTGCAGGTCTATCCGTACCGCGCGGCCAATGGTGCGCCAATTCTCGATGGCGCACTGCACGAAGGCAGTCACCGGTATCGGGTCGCCGCAACGGGCGCACGCACGCCGCTTCCCCTAAACGACACTGCGCCAGCGCATCGTCAGTCGGCGCCCGGTACATCGATCAGCAGGTAGCTGGAGTGCTGCCCCGCTAACCGTCAACGTAGAAGTGGAGCGCTGCTTCGTTGCTGCTTGGCGACCAACAACCCATAGCCGGACGCGAGTATCCCGGACGCATCCTGCGCCTCACGCATCAATCTGGCCAGCGTCGGAAACCCTCGACTATCGAGCCGATCGGCGTGCGCAGAGATACTGCGGTTCGATCCACCCCCTAGCGACTGCGCCAGCGCCGGTCCGGTCTCGACGCAATCGAGCAACTGACGCCATGCTCCGGCAAGTGCCGCATCGCTGGGATCGCGTGGATATCGGCTGAAGCGCCGTCCGCCATTGCGGCGCAAACGGGCCAACCAATCACGCATGCTGCCGACTCCCACACCGCGTGCGCCGATATTATGCTGACGCCATAGCGTAAGATCGATGGCGCTCTCGCCGGCGAATAGCGTGAGCGGATGCACCGATAGAGCATCGCCGGCACGGCTAAGGCGGACGAGAACCATACCCCTCCAGCCACGATTCGCGTTGGCCTCAAGCGCCTGGATGGCGGTTGCGAATGTCTCGTCCTGGTCGATCGTTAACGCCAGCCAGTCGCCATCGGCGTCACGCACCGGCCAGACCAGCTGTTGGGCGAGATCGTCGAAATAGGGCAAAGCGGTCTCGCTGGGTACGATCAGGCAGGCAGCTGCACTCTCGCGCGCATCGAGGCCAAGCCCGGTCTGACGTAGCCACGCGCCGCGCAGGTCGCGCCAGCGGCGCACGACGCCCGGCCAGGCCGGATCGGGGCGGATGTCGCGCGCCACGATCGTCGCGCGCGCGCTCGCCGGTGCGGACAGCCGGTCGTCGCTGGAACGGCGCGCATCGGAAAGGTCGATCCGCGCATGCGCCAACACCGCGAGCGGTTCGGTCTGCCAGAATGGCTGGACGCGCCACGCTTCGATCGGCTTGAAGTCGGGATCCTGGCCGGGGCCGCGCGCGATCGTAGTGGATAGCCAAGTGCCGGTATTGGGTTCGAGGAACCAGGCGGTCACCCCGCGTGCGCCGGTATCGGTGCGCCAATGCTCCCCACCGCAGCCGATCAGATCCAGCGACGCGATGGGCGCGAAATCGCGCCGGACCTTGCCGGCAAGGCTCGCTCGCCGGTCGGGCGGGCCCGACGCCAGCGCGCGAACCAGCGCATAGGCTGTAGCAGCCAGTTCGAGCATCCGGTCGGGATCGAACGCCAGCGCGCGCTGGCGACGTAGTCGGATTTGCGCAGCGATCGCACGCAGCATTGCCGATAGCCGCGGCAGGCTGTCAGCGCGCGACGACACCGAGAGTTCGAAGAGTGATTCTTCGAGCGGAAGCGGGGCCAGGTTGAATCCGAGCGTTGCTACCTCGCGCAGGCCCGCAGCGACGCGATCTAGAAAGTTGGGATCGATGTCGACCACAACCGATGCGCCAGCGTCGGATTCGTCGTCTGCCTCCGGCAAGGACGCGCCAAAATGCGCGCGAGCGGCCAGCACCGCCGCGCCATGATAGGCCTTGGTTCGCGCCTTGGGTGCCTTGGACACGATACCGTCAAAGCCCTGCCCACGCAGGAGCCGGACCGGACCGTCGAGATCGGCAAAGGTGACGGCGATGGCGTTGGCCAAAGGCTCAACCGTAACCACCGTACCAAGCAGTTCGAGTGCCGCGCGCCAACTGGACTTGCCCGCCCAGCGTTCGAGCGTGGCCGGGTCCAGGGCGGCAGCGATTTCCGACGGGACGGCAGTCCCGCACTCGTCATCGGCGGTACTCTGCTCGACTGTTTCAATGGCGGATTCACTTTCCGGCACAGCTTCCAGTGACCCGACGACCGGTGCGTCCGTCAGACCAAGCAGATAGAGCACCGCCGCGATGCGGTGCCGGCAGACCGAAGCGGATGTGCACGCGCAGTTTGCGGCGCGCGGACCGCGACCATCGAGTTCGACGAGCTGGCCGTCAGCCTCGACCGAAGCCCGCCCCACGCCGACCGAGACCAGCTTGACCTTGCCTTCCTCGACATCGCGGTGCGCGCGGCGGACGAGCCCCACATTGGCGAGCGTCGCCAACGCGGCGTCGTCGAACGCCGCCAGACTGGCACGAAGCGCCGCATCGATCACGCGATCACGCCTCCGATCCATTCGGCAAACCGGTCGGGGGTCAGCGCCGAGACCTGCATCCCGGAGGCGACCAGCCGCTCGGCCATGCGGCGATCATAGATTGGGGCGGCATCGTCGCTCAGCGCGCCCAGCCCCAGCATGGTGACACGCGCCGCCGCCATGCGCCGCGTCGCCGCCAGCATGTGCGAGACCGACCCGCCCTCCTCGAAATCGCTGACCAGCACGAACACGGTCCGGCTCGGCTGGGTGATCAGCGTCTCGCAATATTCCATCGCGGCGGCGATGTTCGTGCCGCCGCCCAGTTGCACCGACATCAGCACCTCGACCGGGTCGTGCGCTTCGCTCGAGAGATCGACGATCGCGGTGTCGAACACGATCAGCTTGACTTCGACCGCCGGCAGCGCCGTCAGGATCGAGGCCATCACCGCCGAATAGATGGTCGACGCCAGCATCGACCCCGACTGGTCGACGCACAGGATGATGGTCCAGGGCAGGCGTCGGCGACTGCGGCCATGGAAGCGTAGACGGTCGGCGACAATAACACCGCGTTCGGCATCCCAGTTCTTGAGATTATCGCGGATGGTGCCGCGCCAGTCGAAATTCTGCATCGATTTGAGCTGACTGCGGCGGAAACGGTTTGGCCGCCCGGCGAGCGCCGCTTCGACGCGGGGACGGAGCCGGCGGACGATGTCTTCGACGATCTTGCGGGTGACCTCGCGGATCTTCTCGCGCATCCCCGGATCGGCCGCGCCCTTGAAGGCGATCAGCGCCTTGAGCAGATCCCTGTTGGGCTCGAGCGCGTCGAGCACCGCTGGATCGGACAGCAGCTCGCGCATGCCCAGAGTGTCGATTGCATGCGCCTGCACGGTTTCACACACCGATAGCGGGAAGAGATCCCGGAGTTCGCCGAGCCAGCCGAGCGGCGTCAGCTGGCTGGGGTCGAGCGAGCCCGAACGCCCCGTATCGCTCCGGCTGCGTCGAAGTCCGCGCCGCTCCATCTCGCGGGCATAGAGGTAGTCGAGCGCGCGGTCGGCGCGGCGTTCCGCGCCGCTCATCCCGTGGGCGGGCAACGAGCGATCGGCATAACGGCCGAGCGCCAACCGCCAGCGGCGCAGCAGGACCGGATCGCTCATGCGACGCCGTCCCGGACCAGTACCGCGGCGAGCTCGCGATCAAGGTCCAGATTGCGGGCAAGATCGGCCTCCGAGATATCGACCTGAGTGGCGAGCTCTTCGGGGCGTGCGCCGACGCGGGTCGCGACATCCTCTGCCAGACGATCGACCTCGCGCGGATCGAGCGGCATCAGGGCGAGGCGCAGATGCGGCAGCAGGGCGTGGAACGCTTCCTCGTCCACCTGTGCGATCACTTCATTGAGTGCGGTGACGATCTCCGGCACTGCCCAGAGCAGTTCGCGCGCAATCGCGATCACGCCGCTCAGAAAGGCGAGGCGCTCGCCGGGATCGACATAGCCGCTCGCCAGCTCGCCGCGCAGGCGCGCGCCCAAAACCGCTGCGTCCTGCTGGCCATCGATCGATGCGAAGGCGGTGACCGCGCCGTCGAGCATCGGCGCGAGCGGTGCCGCCTGCAGCCGCGCAAGCGCCTCGTCGAACAACGCGAGATCGATTCCCGCTTCCGACGATCGAGCCAGCTCGATGACGCCGCGCAGATCGACAAGCGCGCCCACCGCGTCATGCAGCTGTTCCTCGCCATGATCGGCGAGTTCGGGGAGGAGGATCAGCACGCGACGCCACGCCACCCCGATGAGGTGGTCGAGCGCACCGGTTGCGGTGATCCCCAGTGTCTCATGCCCACGCCGCAACAGCACGAGGTCGGTCAGCGCGGCCACCACCGACGCCAATTGCGGATCCTCGATCACCTGGGTTTCGACCACCGCCAGTACCGTATCAGCCGCCGCGCCCATGCCGGCGCGGCACGCAGCGCAGAACAGGTCGATCGCCGCGAGCGCGTTACGTCCCTTGCCATGCTCGCGCAGTTCGGCAAGCTTCTCCGTCACCACGAACGCCAGCGCCTCTTCCAGCGTATCGGCGGTCTCGGACAATTCGATCAGCCGCGTTTCGACCAGTGGCGACCAGCAGACCGACCAGGTCTCATGCAGCCGGTCAAGCGCGGCATCGTTGCGGAAATCCGGCCCGGCGGTGCGCTGGCTGAATTGCGCGTCGATCAGCGTCATGGCATGGCAAAATCGGCTCGCGGCGCGATGCCGGGGCTTGCGATAGATATCAAGCGCGCGGCTGCGGCGCTCGCCATCGGCGACGCTGAAACCAAGCGAGCGGGCGGTCGTGCGTACGGCCTCGACCAACGGTGGCGATCCGGCCGATGGCGGCACCTCACCGATCGCCGCGCCGGTCAGCCAGATGCGCAGCTCGTTGAGCAACGGCACCTGTTCGACCGGAATCTCGTCCTTGATGAAGCTGGAGCGGATCGCATCCAGGATATCGTCGCGTCCGGGAAAGGGACGCTCTCTCAGCATGGCGAGG
Organism: Sphingomonas rustica; assembly: GCF_039652585.1. NCBI lineage: Bacteria > Pseudomonadati > Pseudomonadota > Alphaproteobacteria > Sphingomonadales > Sphingomonadaceae > Sphingomonas > Sphingomonas rustica. The sequence continues at coordinate 296,416 of NZ_JBDIZK010000006.1, forward strand.
CGCTCGGCTTGTTCGACGGCATTGGCGACTACCGGAAACGAGACCGGCTCGGCTCTGCCCTTTGCTCGCAAATGCGCCGCGAAGCCGCCGATCAGATCAAGCGCAAGCCCCTGCCCGCCTTCACCGCGCACCTGCCACAGCCGATCGTAGAAGCCAGGCAGCGGCAGGCCCGCACCATAGCCGCTCAGCGCATCGAGCTGCCGCATGCCATAGCGGATCATATAAGCGCGGCCTGCCCCGGCGCGTGCCGCGACCGGCTTGGTCGTAACGGTCTCAAACAAGGCCGTCGCATGGAAGCCGCCGACCACCGCGACGATCGGCCCGGTCAGCATCGCCCGAACCTCGGCGAGGACCGCGCGCATCTGCGCCTCGCGCGCCAGCGTACCGTCGCTTTCCATCTGCCTCGCATTGGTCGCGCCGCGAATACACGCGCAATAGCGCGCGACGTCGCCGAAGAAGTCCTGCCAGTCCGGCTGTGCGATACGCGTTTCGAAGAGATGGTCCCACACCTCGTTGCCGTCGCGACAGCCCAGTTCGCGCGCCAGCGCGGTTACATAGCTGCCAGCGTCGAACAGCTGCTCATCGCCGAGCAGCGAGCGCGCCGGTTCGCCGGTCTCGTCGAGCCCCATCTCGCGCGCGGTCGAAGGCAGGTCGATAAAGCGTGCCGGAATGCCCGCCGTCGCTGCGGCCTGAAGCGCGATCAGCTCGGGGCTATGCGCGCAGAACGGGAAGTAACTCGCGACGCGCCGCGTGCCCTGGCCGGGCTCGGCTTCCCGAAGCGCGACGATGGCGACGGGGGCCCGCGTCCGCGTGTCGCACAACAAGTCGATCAGCGGATCGAAGTCGCACGGTCCCTCGACCAGGATCGCGGCCGGTTGCACGGCAGCGAGCAACCGCTCCAGCTGCGCCGCGCAGGCCGGACTATGGTGGCGGATCGGCACCACCCACAGCGCCTGCGCCGGATCGTGGAGCTGCACCTGCATCCGTTCAGCCGAGCTTGAGCGACCGTGCCGCCTGATAGAAGTCCTTCCACGCGCTTGAACGGCCGGCGCGCTCCTTGACGATATGGTCAACATAGGCGCGCAGGCGCTTGCCGTCCTCGGGCGAATCCTTGAGCACGACCCCCTGAAGCTGCCGCGCGACATGCGCCGCCGACAGCTTGCCATCGTCGAGATAGGCGGCCTCCAGCGCGGCGGCGTGCAGCACATTGACCGCTTCGGCCGTCGACATCACCGCATCTGGCCGGTTGAGGCTCGCACCCTCGGCTGTGCGACCGGTCCTAAGGTCCTGAAAGGTGCGTACCAATACCTCGGCGACATCGCGCTCGCCCGACACCGTCACCCCGATGCTGCCGAGCCGTTCGCCAAGCTGCTTGAGCACCAGTTCACGCTCGAATTCGGGGTCGGCGATCGGATGCACCGTCTCGAAATTGAAGCGGCGCTTGAGTGCACTCGACATCTCGTGGACGCCGCGATCGCGCAGATTGGCCGTAGCGATGACGTTGAATCCCGGCACGGCGCTGGCCACCGCATCAGCACCCAGTTCGGGCAGGGCAAGCGCCTTTTCCGAGAGGACCGAGATCAGTGCATCCTGCACCTCGGGCGGGCAGCGCGTGATTTCTTCAAACCGGACCAGCCGCCCACTGCGCATCGCGTTGAGCACCGGCGAAGGCACCAGCGCACGCTCGCTCGGCCCCTCGGCGAGCAGCAGGGCATAGTTCCAGCCATAGCGGATATGGTCCTCGGTCGTCCCCGCCGACCCCTGTACCACCAGCGCCGAGGTGCCGCTGATCGCCGCGGCGAGCAGTTCGGAGAGCAGCGACTTGGCAGTCCCCGGTTCGCCGACGAGCATCAGCCCCTGCTGGCTCATCAGGCTGACGATCGCGCGATCGACCAACGGATCGTCACCATAGAATTTGCGCGAGATGCCGGTCTTGGCGTCGCCGAGCAGGAAACGGCGCACCGCACGCGGCGACAGTTTCCAACCGGGCGGCCGGGGAAAGCGATCGTCGCTGGCCAGCGACGCGAGTTCGATCGCATAGCGTTGCTCCGCCGGCGGCCGGATCGATTGCGGTTCGGCCATCACATATACGCCTTTTTCTGCCACTCGGGATCGAACCCGGTTCCCTTGCCCGCGATATCGTGCAGGTCGCGCCAGCATTCGGCGAGGAGCACCGGCGGGACATCGCCCAGCGCCACCTGTCCCCCGCCACCGCTAGCGCCCGCACGCACCTTGCGGAAGCTGATCGATTGCAGCGCGGTCGGGCGGTTCTCCTCGGGCAGCGGACTGCCGGTGAACTCGATCTCGACGAGCAGGCCGGCCTCGCGATAGGTCTTCTCGTAAGTCAGAAACCAGCCGCCATCCTGCGCCTGTCCGCGCTGATAGCCCAGCCTGGTCGCCGCACCGCGCAGCTTGAAGCTTTCGATCATCCAGCCTTCACGATCGGAGATCGCGCGCGCCTTGTCCTGCCCCTCGTCAAGCTGAGGCAGATCGCGACTAAGCTGATCGAATGGTGGCTCGACCGCATAATCGGCGAGATGGCTGCGCCACGCCGCGATGGTCGTGGCATCGAGCAGCGAGGAATGCGCCAGCTCGATCTGCGTGAACGCCGCCAGATCGACCTCGCCATCGGTGGAATCGGTATAGCTGCCATCGCCGAGCGGCCGAAAGCTGCCGAGCACCTGCCCCTCGCCATCCACGCCCTGCCATACCAGCCGCGCCGCGATGCGCCCGACGATCGGGTGACCGGCGACGAAGCTTTCCCATTCGGCGCGGGACCAGCGCCGTTGCAGGCACATCGCTTCCTGTAGACGTTCGGTCTGCGCGGCCAGCACCTGCTTCACTTCCTTGCGCGCGTTCGCGAGCTGCTTCTTTGCTGCATCGACGGTCGGACGCTCATCATCGATCCGCGGTCCCGGCAGCGCCTTCACCTCGCGCCCTTCGGCATTCAGGATGATCACCGCATCCTGTGCGTCGAGCTGGAGACGGTAGCTACGGTTCTCGCCGCAATCGAGTTCCTGCGTGCCATCGGTACCAAACCCGCCGGTCGGGATCGTTCGATCGGCGAGTTGCGCCGCGCTCCAGCCATTCTGCTCAGCGACCGCTTCGACCAGCGCTGCGGCATGCGCCTGCACGCTGCGCTGCTTCGAGCGATTGGCGGCGGAGAGCAACAGTTGGAGCGCCGATCCCGTGCCGATCGCCGCGAGCAGCTCGATCAATGCTTTGGCTTGCGAAACACGCGACCCGTGATCTTTCAAGAAGATGCGGATGCGCTGCGCGGCGTCGGCGCCGTTGACGCGCGTCGCAAGCGCCAGCACGCCCTTGCTGTCGGCCGCACTACCGAGATAGGTGCCCGCCTTGGCGCGTTTGAGCTGTGCGAACAGCACGGCGCGGTCGGTTGGCCAATAGTCCGCGCTGCCCGGATATTGCTTCACCAGGCGCAAATTCTGCTGCAGCATCGCATCGACATTGGCGGCGGCATAGGCGTTCGCCTCCTCGTCGGTCGGCGTGCGCGTGTCCTCATCGATCCAGCCGGTCAGGATCAGCCAGCCAAGGCGATGCGCATCCTGAGGCATCAGGCGATCGAGCCACAGATTGATCAGCGCGTTGCCCCCCGGTTGCTTGAGCTTAACGGCGAGCACCGCCCACCATTCGGGCAGCACCGGGTCGACCGACGTGCCGTCGCGCCAAGCCAGCGCGGGAAGACTCGCGAACGGGAGCCAGTCGAACCCCTTGGGTCGCGGCTTGGCAAGGCCGGCCTTGGCCTCCTTTGCGAGCGCGGCGTGATCGAAATATTCGCTGACATCCTCGCCCAGCCGCTCGAGCGCGGTGATCATCGCGGCGCGTGCGCGATCGCTGCGTTCCTTCGTCAGCGCGGCTCGGATCGCTGGCGCATGTTCGCGCTCGCCCCGCGCCGCCAGCCAGTCCGCCGCCAGCGCCCGCGTTTCCTGCCGCCCATCCTGGAGTTGCACCGCGATCGCGCTGCCGATCCCCGGCGTGTCCTGAAGCAACGCACGCGCGCCTTGGCGCAGCCGCGCGGAGCTGTCGCCCGCAAGCAGCATCAGCGGTCCGCGATAGCGTTCGGGCAGCTTGGGAAACATGCCGAGCAGGTCGATCGCGGGCTGGCGCTGCATCGCGTCGGCGCCGCTCTGCGGCACCATGCCGAGCGCTTCGTCGAGCTGTCCGAAGCGCTCGCACAACACAGGCCAGATCGGTGTGTCGAGCTCGGGCATCGGCCAGTACCAGCGGCGGGTGAGGTGCTCGTGGATATGATCGTCGCCACCCGCCCTGCGCCACAGTGCCAGGACGGTTCGGACATCTGCGCCCTGCGTCAGCCGGTGCTGGACGGCGGCGCCGATCGGGCCGCTCCAATCACCGAACAGGCCCTGGATATGACCGTTGGTCATCGCGACCGCGATCCGCATCAGGTGATAGAGCGACAGACGTGGATCCTGCAAAAACGCGCCGACCGCCGGGTGCTTGAGCTGGTGCCAACGCATCCAATCCACTGCGGTGCGCTTGCTATTGGTCTCGATCGGCCAAGTGCCCTCGGCTAGCTTGGCGAGATTGTTGAGGTCGCGCGAATCCTTGGCGCTGAACTGGCGGCTCCAATGCCAATGCTTGACCGACTTCGCCTCAGCTTGCCCGATTGAGAGCAAGCGGTTGAACTCGGCGAGCGCTGGCTCGAGTAAACGCAACACCTCGGCCGGTACCGGAGTGGACTCGAGCAAGGGCTCGGGCGCGGCAAGCTCGACCCAGCTGCCATCCACTGCGACATAGCCTTGCGGACCATCGACGCGCCACGGCGAGACCGGCTGTGCGCCAGCCGCCGGTTGGGTCGGAGCCAGGCTTGCCGACACGCGATCGAGCGCGGAAACCACTTTGGCGGCGGATTCGCTTTCCCGCCACTCGGTAAGCAGCGGCGCAGCTGCCGCGCCCAACGCCGTTGCCGCAACGTCGATCAGCTCAGCCTTGCGGCCCGGCGTAGCCCCCCCGAAATGCGCCCGCAGTGCCTCGGTCAGCGCAGCACCATCTGCCCCGGTCAGCGCCTGACGCGCACTGGTGCGCGCCTTCTTGGACGAGCCGATCGCGGTGTCGAGCAACACGTCGAGATAGATGCTGTGGATCCTGAGTCGGCCGATCGCAGCGGCAAGTTCGGCGCGAACATCGGCAGCAAGGCCCGGGAGCGCCGCATGCACTGCCTCGCGCGCGCTTGCCAGCCAGTCGCCGACCCCTGCGAAACGATCGACGCTGTTGCTCGAACCGTAACTTGCCGTATCCCGGCAGAACAGAATGTCGAGGGTCAGCGCCGTCTCCTGGCCGCTATTTTCAACCAGCCCCAATAACGTGGTGATCGGCTGATCCTTGCGCCCATGGCCGAGCCAGAGGGTGACGACATGCCGCAGCCAGTCAGGGGACTTCTTGGTGCCGAAAAAGCCATAGTCGTAACTGATCGGCTCGAGCGCCGCATGCGCTTCGCCGAGCCGCCGCATCTGGTCCGGGTGCCAAAGCAAAAGGTTGGTGAAGAGCTGGGATTCGTCGCGACGCGGATAATAATGGGTGCGCGATTGCCATGCCTGGCGAACGGCAGCGCCCTGCAGCGTGGACAAAATCGAGGAGTTATCGCCGTCGATTACAAAGCGCGCGACCTGGCCGGGCATCCCGAACCCGGCCTTACCCAGCTCCTTGAAGTGGGCGGACAGCTTCGAAGCCGGAGGACCATCTCCGCCGCCGCTTGTTCCATCGCGCGATAGGCCGAGGCCCTGACGAAGCCTGCTCAGCAATCCGGTCATCCAGCCCTCACTCTACACGCCAATTTGAGCTTGGTAACGAAAATTCCAGCGCGTTGCAGCAACTGCGCACTGGATTGGCGTAGTGCCCGCTCGGTTACTTCGAACCGGCAGTCCGCAGCGCCGTGAGCACCTGCTCGCCGCGCGGGCGATCCTGCAACTCGACGACGAGATCGAGCACCGCCCGTTTTGAAATCGACTGCAAAGCTCATCCGCTCATGGGCGACATCGACGATATTGGGGCCTGAGCATGACCGGCATGGTCGCGCCTATGATGCTGGACGGGCCGATCAACGGCGATTGGTTCGAAGCCTATGTGGCGCAGGTCCTGGTGCCAGAGTTGCGGCCCGGCGACGTCGTCATCATGGACAACCTCTCCAGCCACAAGCGGGCTGCCGTGAAAGAGCGGATCGAAGCGGCCGGAGCAACCCTGCGCTTCCTCCCGCCCTACAGCCCCGACTTCAATCCCATTGAAAAGGCCTTCTCCCACCTCAAGGCCATGCTGCGCAAGGCGGGCGAACGAACCGTCAGCGGGCTGTGGGGGTTGATCGGCAGGCTCGTCGACATCTTCCAGCCCGCCGAATGCGCCAACTACTTCAGCTCGTGCGGATATGAACCGGAATGAGTGGAAACCGCTCTGGGCGGCGCGTGATATTGTGGGGTCTGCTGACGTGGACTGGGCGAAAGGCTGTCGGAGCATGACGATTGCCTGCTTTACTCTTGACAGAACATTTGGGGTGGGCGAAATTTTCGCCCGGCCAATCGCAGTGGCCTGCCGCCTGCATCAGCGAAGCCTTCGTGGCGCTGCTTGAGATTTTACCCGCACGTTTTTCGTGGCTTCGGGCAACGGTAGCAGGCGACGTTTTTCCGATGCCGACGGAGAATGAGCGATGCCCTACGTTTATACCAAGCTTGACGACCTTAAGAATCGAGCGCGCAGAATTGCTCGCGAGGAGGGTGTTCCGCGCCACGAGGCGCTTGCTCTCGCCGCCCGGCGCGGCGGTTTTCAGAACTACGCGCATGCCCGCGCCCAGTTGCCGGCGGAGGGCGCGCCATTGCGGTGTCCGATTGAAATCCGCCAACGTTGGCGCTCGCACGGGCGCGAGCCGCGACTGCACGGTCTCGCATCTTATGTGGTCTGGCTGGGGGCGCCGCTGAACGAGCTGGTACGGAGCCACCAGCTTGCCGGATATCTAGGCGGATGCACGATCCTGGGCGAAAATGTCCTCGTGAGTGATGGCTTTATGCGCGATCGCAAGGAGACCCAGATCGATCTCGGCAAGATTGCACGCGCGTTGCAGTTCATGGATGCGACCGGATTGAAACCGTCCCGCGCGAAGCGGCTCTATCCCAAGGGGCGATGGGACAATCGACCACCAATCGCTGATCACGATCACGGTTGGTACGATCCCGAGGCACGGGTTCACGTGCTGTCGACCGAGCCCTATAGCGAGCATGCCGAGGAACGTCCCGAGCAGAAAGCTTGGGAACAGCGGCATGGATGGACCACGCTGCGGGTCGAATGGGGGAGCATCTATGGGTTCGGCACAGAGTTGCTTCTCCTTTGCCCGCAGGACTATGCCCCTACTCTTCGTCGTAAGGTCGCGCGGCTGGAGCAATTCCCCGCTGCGATCCGGACTGATGACATTCCCGTCGAGGACGGGATGCCTCGGCAGAACGCCGCCTGAACGAGCGGCAGCGCGGGACCTAGTCGCGCGCTGCCGCTGTTCCGTGACGGGCGATGATCTGATGCTAGAGTTGCGACGCGACGCGAGGCTCGGCGCATGAGGATCGATCGGGCCGAAGCCATCTGCGGGGTTAGCCCTTTGGTTCTCAAGCGGCTGCTCAGTCGCGAGAGCTTCTCTACGCCGACGGCAATGGCGTATCTGAAGCTCTCCGAGCCCCAAGCGAGCGAAACGATGATCGCGTTGATGCGTGAATGGTGGATCGAGCATGTCCGAACGACAGCGCATGTCGACCACTGGCAATCAACGGACCAGGGAAATCGGCTTACCGCAACGAGGCTTATCAAGCGCTTCCCGGTACGCGAGGGGCGTGCGATCGTCGATCACGTCATTGCAGAGGCGCGAGAGATCAATGGCGATCCGGATAGCTCCTGTCGAATCGCGGAGATACTGCTGTTCGGTAGCGTGCTGACAGGTGCCGATGATGACGCCGGGGACATTGACCTCGTGGTCAAGGTTGCGCGTCGCCAGCTCCCCAAAGCAGAACTCAGGCGACTTCAGGAGGCCGAAAAGGCACAAATGCCCTCATGGCTCGACTTTTTTCAGCGCCAGTTTCGCGTCGAGAGCGAGTTGCTGCGTCGCATCAAGAAAGTGTCGGGTCGCATCGGGCTCCATCCCGAAAGCGATATTGCCTCCACCGGCGCGCCATTCCGTCAGGTCTATGCCTTCGATCTCGCCAGCGAGACAGAGGCACCTGTCGATCCTGAAATCCGCACGATGTGTAAGGAGGCGCGGGAGGAGCATCCGAGCTTAGAGGCAGCAAAGTCGGTCCTTCCCGAATTCTCGCTGCGAGCCACTTGGCCTGTCGCGCCGAACGAAGAAGCGCGGCTAAAGCATGTCGATCAATCCGAGCTCGATCTTATGCAGCACCTGTGGGTACGGGGCGCCGATATCGCAGCGATAGCTGCGCGAACCGGTCGTCCATCCGAAACCGTCCAAGCCTATCTGGCGAGTCGCGCCAATGTCGGACTACCGTCGGCGTTCAGGTTCGACGCAAGCTTGCGCGCAACGGTCAGCCAAGCCTTGCGACCGCGCGCGGGCTATATGAAGCTTAATGTAGAGCTGCGCCCGGGCCAGAAGCCGCTGGTCGACACCGCCTATTACGAACGCAACCCCGAACAACCATATCTCGCACGGATACGACAGCTGGCGCCGCGTGATCTCATCGTGAGCGGTCGCCCGGACCTTCTCCCCTTGATCGAACCCGTGCACGAGCTGGCCTGGCAATGGCTCGAACGCATGCGACCATATTTCAAGGGCCTCGGACTCTCGGTGGGAACCGGATTCTTCCCCGATCAGGGCCCGGAATCCCTCGATCATCCTAAGCCGGTTGATTTTCGGCCTCTTGTGCTGCCGCTCTACGAATTGCTGCGCGCGCAATTGCCGATCGATCTTGAGCGCTACGCAATATATGAGCACCGGCTAGTCATCGAGCTTGGACAGCCGCTCCGCATCGACCATTGGGTTGGCGAGCCAGCCTATGGCAAGGCAAAGCGGCAGCGTGTCCTCAAGGCCGATGCCTCGTTCGCGTGGGAGGCGCTTACTGCGCTTCTCGAGAAATATCGCGTCGAGCTAGAGGGCGGCGAGTTGCTTACCGTGACCGCATTCGGTGGGGAGATCGCTGGCGCCGACGAGCGCTGATGCGAGTTTCACGGACCGGGGGTTCTCGGCGTGCGCGGCGCGCGTCGGCGAACCGGGGGCTGCTTTTGTTGCGCGAGCAGTTCGTCCATTGTTGTAGCGGCTAGCGGCGGGAACAACGCCTCGATCTCGGGATCGCAGCGCAACGCCAGCGCTGCCTGGACCAAATCGGCGATCGAGGCTTTGCCTTCGGCTTCCATGCGTCTCCAGGTACTGAAGGAGAATCCCGAACGCTGAGCTGCCAGAGCCTGACTTATACCAAGTCCCACTGATCATCAGCCATGAGCCCATTGTCGCATTCCGATGGAGATGATGCGCCATGGCTGATCGAGGAGACGGTTCCAGGCGAAGCATGAGTGGTCGAGGATGTCGGCATAGGATGTGAAGATCCTGTTCGACAGCCAGTTCTGTCGCATGAACTGCCAGATATTCTCGACCGGGTTGAGCTCGGGGGTAAGCGAGGTCTGAAGGCCGCCTTGCGGGCGGGGCCATCGACGGGCTGATAGCCGCTCTTTGAGCGGGGCGGTGATGTCGGACGAGATCGGGTTAGCTGACGATGGAGCGAGTAGTCATACGAGGTCTCGTATGACTACTCGGATGGAGATTGTTGGCCGGGTGTCAGGCCGTCGGCACTGGACCGTCGAGCAGAAGCTGGCGATCCTGCGCGATGCCTTTGGGCCGGAGGGCTCAGTCCGTGCGGCCATCGAGCGCCATGAGGTCGGCAGTGGCGCGATCTATACCTGGCGCCGCCAGGCGCTGTCGGGTGCCCTGACCGGGGTCACCAGGCCAGCGGTACCGAGCTTTGCCGAGGTCCAGATCAGCGAGCCCACAGCGATGTTGCCGGCGCCGGGGTCGGCCGGGCCGGGCAGCGGGCAGATCGGTATCGAGCTGCCATCCGGCGTGCGCCTAACCGTTGACGCATCAGTCGATGCCGAGGCGTTATCGCGGGTGATCGGCGTCCTGGCAC
>NZ_JBDIZK010000007.1:0-273691 GCF_039652585.1 Sphingomonas rustica
CGTATGACTACTCGCTCCATCGTCAGCTAACCCGATCTCGTCCGACATCACCGCCCCGCTCAAAGAGCGGCTATCAGCCCGTCGATGGCCCCGCCCGCAAGGCGGCCTTCAGACCTCGCTTACTTTCGATATCGTCCGACGATCGGAGGAAGAACTCGGCCGAGAACTTGCTAGTCGCAAGGCGATCCGGGCGCAGGGGGACATGTTCCAGTTGTCGGAAAATGTCTCGACAGAGGCATCGCCTTACTCCTTCAAATACACCTACCGAGACGACGATGGCGAGCACACCGGAACGTGCCAAGACTGGGAAACTGAGGCGACCTTCCTGCGTCGGCGTCATGAGTTCGGATCAGAGGCCCAGGCCCTCGACTGGATGCGGCACAAGTTTGGAGTTGATCTTCCTCAGCGCGGAATCATGCTGGCGATGGGGACTCATCGACGGTGGCCAGACCAATGGTTGATAAACGGCGTCATTCAAGTTGGAGCAGCGCCGTCTGCGCAGGGAATTCTTCTTTAATCATTGCGAGTGAGAGCCGGGCTATTTCAAGAAATTCTATAGGGCGCCCATCCCTGCTTATTGTTGGGAGATAGAGACTACGCGATATTTCTTTATGTGTCGTCCGGCACCTCGTCGTAATGTGCCGAAGCGAGTGGCACGAGTGGATTGACCTTTTTCGCCAGGTTGCGTTTTTCTCTCTGTCTTAGAGACTGTTTGGAAAATCGCGAAAGAGCGATTTTCAAGGCGGCACCGGCCCGCTCCCCACCCGACCACCCAACGGCAGTATTCTGTGGGTGGTCGGGTGGGGGAGCGCGCCGGCACCGCAATGCGCCAACAGGCGCATTTCAAAACGGACTCTTAGCAAAGCGCGGCGTTACTTTCGTTGATACGCGGATCCTAATTCCCTTCGCCGAGCGATCGGGCATCCAGAGCCTAAAAAACTACCGCCCGGTGGATGGGATGGGTCGAATGGAACGTCTTCTCGAAAGCCATCAGTAGTTCGCTTGCGAAGCGGTAGCCCTCATTCTTCAGTTCCCGGAAGGTCTCGTCTGTGTCGCGATCCTTCTTCGATAGGGCCTCAAGGTGCTGACGCGAGGTCTCGTCGTCAATCCGGCTAAGAAAGATGTTGTAGCTGTTTAACAGTTCGCGCGTACGGCTCTCGCCGCAGATATGCGTCATTCGGTCCAACGGCGTCATAGAGAACAGTTCTTCGAGGATTTCGATCTTCGCTTGCTGACTTCGGTCAGCGGTCATCGCAACACTGAAGAGGCCGCTTGCGTAGATAAGCTTGCGTGAGAATACAAGTTTGATATTGCGGATTGCCCACGGCTTGTTCGCCTCTTGGGTCTTGAAAGCATAATCTACTGTAATTGTTCGCCAATACCGAATGATATCGTTCAGTAGATACTGGGCAATGTGATGGTCTTCGCGCGTTTCCGATACGTAGCGCGCGATAATCTTGCGCCTTATGTCCTTGAACTCTACCTCGTTGGTCAAATACTCTCCTTCAAGAAGGTATAGCATCCTTCTCGTAATCGTCTTGTTGACGTCCTTGTCACCACCGAAATTCGCGAGAATTTCATCTTTGCGAATAAGGGACTCGAACGCGCCGTCAGCAGCTGGTGGCTTACTGACGACATGAGTGATAGCGGTCTTTGCATCGCCGAACCACGCGGGATCAGCTTGTTCAAGATCGGGAACGAGGACGTAAAAATCCAGGTCAGAGCCGATCGTCGCTTCACGCCGAGCATACGATCCGCACGTAAGCGCGACCGCACTGGCCGGGACGATCGGTGTGAGGGATTTACGCAGCGCCCTCAGGGCCGCGTTGGAAGTCTCAGTAGTCTTCTCGTAAGTCGAGCTCATAAAATGACGCCGGCAGCGAGGGGCGAGGAAAACTGTCGGCAGTGGTGGGATCGGGCGCCCTCATCACCCTATCCTCCTTCCGCTGCGTGTATCGAGCCTTATCGTCCCGGGAGTAGAAGTCAAACCGCCGATCTACCGAAAAAAATCGCGCTTTGTATGCTATTTCCTGCGTCTTATTGTGAATGGCTCGTGAGCGCAGTTCGAATTTGAGAAGCAGTCTCTTGAGGTCGGGAATCTTTCTAAATATCTGTCTTTCAGTCAAGAAATAGTCATTACGCTCAAGGCGAAATATGTTGCTTGAGACAATAGCTTCGCACAGATAATCGGACGCAACGCCAAATTCGGAACGTACGATAAGCCGATATGCGTGATCCTTATATTCCCAGAAGTTGTCCACGGTCCGCATGTCGGCGGGTGTAGCCCGATGTATCGAAGCTAGGACAACCTTCTCCGGGCTAAGCATGTTCGGATGCGGCCTAACATACATCCACGATCGCAAGATTCCCTCGATCGTGTCGAAGTTGATCGGACCGCTGAAAAAATCATCGAAAGGATCCTGCTCGCCGCTTGCTATCGCAAGCACCTCTTCGGGGTCGAGACCATATGCCAGCAGGATATTGGTTATCTCGCGACCATGGGGTGAGCGGCCCAGGATGATGTCAGCGCCGGCAATATGGTGATCAATACCGAATGCACGTTTAAACGCACCTTCTAGTGTGTGAGACAAGGGGGCGTGTCCAACATCATGAAGAAGTGCCGCGGTCCAAGCGAGACGACCTTCCTTCTGGCTAAGCCCCTTGATCTCAGCGTAGAGCTTGGCCAGTCTGGCGACGCCCAGACTATGCTGCAAACGTGTGTAGCGGCGATTTCCCGGGGCGCCATTGGGATAGCGGACGAGGAAATAGTCGATGCCGCCCAGAAAGCGGATGTCCGCCAAACGTTTGAACGCGGCGGTAGTTACGAGTTCGTGGAATAGCGGATCGTCTGATGCATCGCTGTTTCCAACCGGTTGCATATAATCATAGGGTTGCAGCTCTTCGACATTTATCCCCCCGGTCGCCGGTCCAAAGTTGGGTGATGCGTGCAGGTTCACTAATTTTTCCCCGGCCATATCTACGCGCCGCGCATCGGCCATGATTCACATATGCCGAAGGAGTGTACGCAGCCCGTACGGCATAGGCCATCATAATGCGATAAGTTGGCTCGTGCGATCCGATGCGTCGCAACTACGATTGCGTGAACCGCCTCTAAGGGGCATGCGCCGAACGAGGCAAAAATTGGCTTGAGGGTATGGGTGGAACAGCTTTTCCTCGTTCGACATGCGCAGACCGATTGGAATGCCGAACGACGGCTGCAGGGTCATGCGGACCGGCCACTGTCGGCTCTTGGCCGTGAACAGGCCATCGCTTTAGGGCGATATCTGCGGGACACTCAGTTCAAATCCGCCTTCTGCTCGGACCTGGCGCGGACACGCGAAACCGCATGGCTCGCGGGGTACACCACAGCGCAGCCGGATCGTTCGTGGCGCGAATTTGATGTAGGCAGATGGAGCGGGTGTCTCATCGACGACCTCATGGCCAGCGAAGATAAGGCCTATTTCCGCTGGCGCTCGGGTGAGCACACTCCTCCGGGTGGCGAATCTTGGTCGGCGTTCGAGGCTCGCCTGCGTGCCAGTCTCGCCCGCCTCTCGGTCATACCAGGTCAGGTACTTCTCGTAACGCACAGTGGCGTCATTCGGGCGATCACGAAAATCATACTCGGCGTGCCGGCCGGCACCCTTGCCGCGGTTGGTCACGCTTCTGTGAGCGTACTCGATTTCCGTGCTGGGGCAAATATGGAACGCTACGATGTCCGGCCTTCTTACTTCGGAGAGGCCGTCGCCGACTAGCGTCCGATGTGCTTGGCTACTTCACTGAGCAACCCTTTTCTCGCCACGGTGAACAAAAATTGCTTTATCGTGGCCCTATCGATACAAACACCACGTGCGTCCGTCGGCGCCATCTTAATAAAGGGCGCTTTAGGGAACGGTCGCTGGCCCGGCGAATGACTGTTCTTGGGGCGCAAAGCACCCGCCGCCCACCATCACCCCACCCACCGCCAAACCCCCGCAGCCCACCCGGCCAGCGGGATATGCGCCCAGGTCGCTACCAGCCACAGCACCACGCCGCCGCCGATCGCATGCATCCCGAACCCGCCGAACCGCGCCCGCCCGGCCAGGATCGCGGCGAAGGGGAGGTAGCTGGTCCGCGCTTCCCAGGCCGGCCAGGCCTGCGGCGCTGCCGCTGCCTTCTTGCGGTCCTGCAACGCCGCGCCGACCAGCGCCAGCACGATGATCCCGCCCGACAGGATCAGGTTCTTGGCGATCGGATAGACCAGGATATGCGCCACGCCCCACAGCGCGAACGCCCACATCATCGGGTGGCGGGTGACGGCATAGACGCCCTTCGCCTCGGCGGTCGCCGCCTGGTCCTCGGCGCCGGGCAGCGCCGGATTGCGCACCAGCGAGCCCAGCATCAGGATCGACGCCACCAGCATCACCGCCGTCGCCACTGCCCACAACCCGTCGCCCACCAGCCATAAGGGCGCGGTGACTTCGGCCGCGCGATAGGCCCATATCGTCGCACCCAAAGTCGCGAACGCGACCAGCGAATAGACGCCCAGAAACGCCTTCTCCCCGATCGCGCCGGCGATGGGTCGGCGCAGCGGGTGCGACAACAAGAAATGGGTTCCGACGAAGGCGATCACGCCGCCCGCAACTGCCGCCAGTCCGCTCATGCTCCGTGCTCCCGTGATCGAGTGTTGGTCCCGTCCGCCGCCGTCCTTGCCGATGCCGCGACGATCTCCGCAAACTGCCGCGCCCGCGCCGTCCGCCGCGCCGGGGGCTCGATCCCCGCCTCGTTGGTCAGCGTGGCATAGCCATGGACGATCGACCATGCCGCCAGGCTGACGTCGGCCACCCGCGCCGCCGGGCACAGCCCAGCGACCACCTGCGTCAGCGCCGCCAGCGCGTCCCCGGCCGCCGCCGCCGCCTCGGGAAAGCGGGCGATGTCGACCAGCTCGCGCGCGAACATCAGCCGGAACAGGGCAGGGCGCGCCTGGGCAAAGCCGATATAGGCCTCCCCCGCCGCCGCCAGTGCCGCCACGCCCGCGCGCCATCCGCTCGCCGCACGCACCGCCGCCGCCAGCCGCTCGAACCCCTGCGCCGCCAGCACCGCCAGCATGGCTTCCTTGTCGGCGAAATGATTATAGGGCGCCTGCCGCGACAGCCCGGCCCGCTCCGCCACCCCGCGCAGCGACAGCCCCGCCGCGCCGACCTCCTCCAGCCACTCCCCCGCCGCCGCGATCAGCGCCGCACGGGCATCGCCATGATGATAGGTCATCGCATCGCCTCCATGTTGACGGCGTCAATATTGCGTCGTGTTGACGGTGTCAACATGGGGTTTCGACGCTTAGGCGGCTCTGCGCCGATCTTACCCCTGGCTTGCGAAAATCCACACCGTGGCGTCGGGCGTGCCTGGGTGCACGACGACGCGGGCCGTGGCGTTGGCGCCGATCGTGCCCACCGCGCCTTTTCCCTGTTCCGGATAGCGATCGATCCACCAGCCGAGCCCGCGTCCCCAGCTCGACACATCGCCTTCGCCGGCGCGCAGCTTCTGCCCGGTCAGCCGCTCGGCAAAGGCACGGGCATCGTCCGGCGGCGCGTCGAACCGGACGAACAGGACCGTATCCTGGAAATGCCTGCGGTGGATCCGGACATTCTTCGCCGAGGACGGCAGGCGGTGCTCCGGCGAGAAGATCTGGACGGTGCCCACCTCGGACGGCGGCACGCTATAATCTTCTTCGGTCCCAAGGCCCGGGTCGCATCCGGCAAGGGCAAGGGCGGCAAGGGCAAGGGCGGCAAGGGTCGGCATGATCGCGCGCATGACACCGTCCATCATCGAGGAGTGCCCTTGCTATCGCGCCGCGGTCGCGATGGACACCGCGTTCGATACCGGGCCGGAAAAGCTAGGATAGATCAGTTTTGTGGGTCGATCATATTGACCCCCGCGACCCCCGCCGCTATCCGGCCGGCGTCATTCGGGGAGTAGCCCGCCGCCCGCATCCGGGCGGATTGCCTGCGTCAACATACTTGGTGGAGACACCATGGCGCAGCAGGGATGGGGAGGGCCGCACGGCCCGCCGCATCCCAGGCGAGACCGATGGCAACGGCTTTCCGCTCATGGTCGGGCGGGAGGGTCGTTGCTGTCGTTCGTCCGCCGCCCGACCCCCGGAACCAGATCCCATGGAAGCCTTCTTCACCTCGCTCGGCCTCGTCGCGCTTGCCGAGATCGGCGACAAGACCCAGCTGCTCGCCATCCTGCTTGCGGTGAAGTTTCGCCGCCCCTGGCCGATCATCGCCGGCATCTTCGCCGCGACGCTGGCCAATCACTTCCTCGCCGCACTGGTCGGCACGCTGGCTTCGGGATTCCTCGAAAGCCGATGGTTCGCGGTCGCGATCGGCCTGTCGTTCATCGCGATGGGCGCCTGGACCCTGATCCCGGACAAACTCGATGACGAGGATGCGAAGCTGCCGCGCTACGGCGCCTTCCTGACCACGCTGGTCGCCTTCTTCTTCGTCGAGATGGGCGACAAGACCCAGATCGCCACCGTCGCGCTGGGCGCGCGGTTCGACAATGTCGTCGCAGTGACGATGGGCACCACGCTCGGCATGATGCTCGCCAACGGACCCGTGGTGTGGATGGGCGACAGGCTGCTCAGGAAGATCGACCTGACCCTGGTCCACCGCATCGCCGCCGCGCTGTTCGTCGCGATCGGCATCTGGACGCTGGTGGAGGCGCTGCGCTGATCGGGGCGCCGGGCGCAAGGCCGGGCGCGTCGCTCACGCGGCGCGCCCGGTCCTTCCAGTCTTACTGCGTGAACGCGCGCATGCCATAGTCGCAGCTGTCGGTCTTGCACGCCTTCATGTCGATCCTGACCGAATAGGTGCCCGGCTTTTCCAGCAGCACGATCGGCGCGTCATCGGTCTCGACGTCCTTGTCGACCTCGGCGCCGCTGGCGTCGCTGATCACCAGGTTCACGTCCTCGCAATCGGTGTCGCACATCCCGATCACCGCATAGGGGCCGTCGCCGGCCAGCGTGAGCTTGAACGTCTTCGACCCGCCATTGGCCAGCGTCCCGCGCTGGGTCCATCCGGTCGGCTTGAACCCCTTGCTGGCGAAGACCTCGTCGGTCTTGCCGAGCAGGATCGAGATGACGTCGTCCTGCGCCATCACCGGCGCCGCAAGACAAAAGGTCGCGGCCGCAGCCAGTACCGAGGCAAATTTCTTCATGAAGGCTCCCCATCCGTGCCGCGTCCACGCGGGAATCGCGCTCGCGGCACCCCGTGCTATACCCCTATAGCGTCCCGCGGGTTCCCTTCAACGATGCGAAGCCTGGCCACATTCAGATCCTCGCTCCGGAGGGAGAGGCGGGCCAGCCGACCAGGTGCTGCGACTCTAACTCCCTCCCGCTTGCGGGAGGGAGTTGCCGGGCACGGTCAAGCCCCCGGCTTGACCTGGACAGCCGGGGGCTGTCCACCCGGCGACTGGGAGGGCCTGTCCACAAGCGCACCTCATACTGTAACCCCTCCCGCAAGCGGGAGTGGCACTTGCTGCGCGCGTCCACCGCGCCCAAACCGTTGCACCCGTAACCCCCGCACAACCCCCCAATTGCCTTAGCCCGCAACTCGTGCTACTTACATCATTGTCAGTAGTGATTCGGTGATCCCATGGCCACGCAACTTGCCCCGACCCAGCGCCCCACGACGGCCCAGCCGGCGGCGACGCCGCCTGCCGAGGCGCTGAACCCCGGCATCCCGCTCCGGCGCGAATGGGGCACCGCGCTCAATGCGCTGGGCAAGCTGCTCGCCAATGGCGACGACACTGCCCAGGTCTTCCGCATCATGCGCGCGCTGAACGGCGACGTGACCCAGCGTTCCTATCGCAAGCTGCTGACGATCCCCGCCGGCGGCGCGCTTGCCTATCGCCGGGTCGAACTCGCCCGGCGCCTGGGCGACCGGGCCTGGATCGACGGCTTTGCCGAGGGGACGGTCGGCGGCGCCTATCGCAGCTTCCTCGACGCCACCGGCTATTCCGCCGACGGCCTGGCCGAGATCAGCATGGCCGAGGGCGCGTTCCAGGGCGATGTCGAGCATCCCTATGCCTGGATGGGCCGCCGCGAACGCGACATCCACGACCTGTGGCACATCCTGACCGGCTACAAGGCCGACGAGCATCTGGGCGAAGCCTGCCTCGTCGCCTTCTCCTACGCCCAGACCGGCGGCCTCGGCTGGGGCTTCATCGCGATGGGCGCCGCCCTGAAAAGCCTGCGCGTCACCCGCGAGACGGCTTTCCTCAAGGCCGTCATCGAAGGCTATCGCAACGGCAAGCGCGCCGCCTGGCTCCATGCCGAGGATTATGAAAAGCTGATGGCCGAACCCCTGGAGGCCGCCCGCCAGCGCCTGAACATCGCCCCGGCCCCCGGATACAGGATCGCCCAGCAACGCCTGGAAGCCGCGGGCTTGAAAGGTATCTGACCGCACTCTCCTCCCCAGGATGCTGCGCATCCGGGGGAGGGGGATGAACAGGTGAGATTGCCCCCGGCAATCTCACCTGTTCATCGCGCAGCGAATGGTGGAGGGGGTCCACAACAGCCGTGGCGGCCACTGCCACCCCTAAACCCCAGCAGCCCCCTCCACCACGATGCTACGCATCGCGGTCCCCCTCCCCCGGAGCCGCAGGCTCCTGGGGAGGAGAAAGTCGAGCTCATCTAACCCGTCACCCAACCTCGAGCTCGAACGCACCCCCTCTGCGCCTCCGCGTCTCTGCGCGAACAACCCACCTTCGTGTCTTCGTGCGAGCCCACCCAACTACGCCCCCATCTCCGCCAGCATCCCGTCCAGCTGCCCGAACTGCTCCGGCAACCCCGCCGCCGAGCCCTGCAGCGCCTCCTCCAGCGCCTGCGCCGACGGATAGGCTTCGTGGAACGTCAGCAGCGTCCCGTCGCCCTGCGCCTCGAACGTCACCGTCGTCACCGCGCCGTCCTCGCCCTCGTCATTGGTCCACACGATCCGCGCGTTCGGCACGGCCTCCAGATACTTGCCGTAAAAGGCCATCGTGTCTGCGCCGCCCGCACTGAATTCCAGCCGATAGGTGCCGCCGGTTCGCACATCCATGTCGCACCCGACCAGCGTGACGCCCGTCACCGACTTCGGCATCCACCAGCGCCGGAACAGGTCGGACACGCTCCACGCGCGGTACACGAGCTCCGGCGGCGCATCGAACACGCGCGTCACGACCAGCTCGCGCTCGCCCCTGCGCTCGACGGTCGTTGGGTATCGCGCAGCGCCTGCGCTATCGTCCGGCTGGGTCATCGCGTTCCTCCTGTTTCATCTCGACAAGAATGGCATCCAGCGCGTCGAACCGGTCCTCGAACAGCCTGCGATGCAGCTCGATCCACTCGGCCTCCGCCTTCAGGCCGCCGGCCCCGAGCCTGCAACTGCGCACCCGTCCGACCTTGTGCGTGACCACCAGGCCCGCCCGCTCGAGGATCTGGACGTGCTTCTTCATCCCGGTCAGCGTCATCCCGAACGCATCGGCAAGATGCGTGATCGACGCCTCCCCGCGCCCCAGCCGATCGATGATCCCCCGCCGCGTCGCATCGGACAGCGCCGCAAAGGACAGGTCGAGCGCCGAGGCGGAATACTGAACCATATGGTTCAGTGTTAAGCGCCTTTCACGGGATACGCAAGCCGCGTCTCAGATCTCCTCCCCAGAAGCCTGCGGCTCCGGGGAATGGGGATCAACGTCGAGGGGAGGGTAACCTCACCAAGCCGAGACCCCCCGATCTACCCGTCGCCCCGGCCGAAGTGCCGGGGCCCACCCCTCCTCCATCCCGAACCGGGAGGTTCCACGGCACCCGCTTCCCCTCGCTCCTCCCTGAAAGCCTGCGGCCTCGGCGGTGACGAGCAGGTAAAGCGGTCCCACACCGCTCGCGACGCTACGCGGTTCCAGGCAACGGCGCCCTCCGCTCCAGGCGGCAGGATGGAGGCGGGGTAGACCCCGGCACTGCGGCCGGGTTACGACCGCTGATCGTCCATGCGACGCTCCGATCCGCCAGGCGAACCTGTCCACGCCGACCCGATCAAGCCCCACCACAAGGCCCAGCCAAAACCCCTCCGCGCCTCCGCGCCTCTGCGCGACAACCCATCTTCTTCCTTCGTGCCTTCGTGACTTTGTGCGCAAAAATTTCCCCGACGCCCCAAGCGCCGCGCCCACCTCATGCAACCCAACCCCGCCCCGCGACTCCCGCCCCCGGTAGCCCTGCGCCCCCCGCCCGGCTAGGAACGGTCCCGCATGGCCCTGACCCGTCTCGTCCTCACCGATTTCCGCAACCACGCGGACGCCGTGCTCGAACCCGGCCCCGGCTTCGTCGTGCTCACCGGAGAGAATGGCGCGGGCAAGACCAATGTGCTCGAGGCGGTGTCGCTGCTCGCCCCCGGCCGCGGGCTGCGCCGCGCGGCGCTGTCGGACATGGCGCGCCAGGGCGGGTCCGGCGGTTTCGGGGTCGCGGCCCGGCTGGATGCGGCACAGGGCGGGGGCGAGATCGGCACGGGGACCGAGCCGCGCGCGCCCGAGCGGCGGCTGGTGCGGGTCAATGGCACCGCGGCCGCCGCGACCGCGCTGGCCGAATGGCTCACCATCCTGTGGCTCACGCCTGCAATGGACCGGCTGTTCGTCGAGGCGCCGGGCGATCGCCGCCGCTTCCTCGACCGGCTGACGCTGGCGCTGCATCCCGGCCATGCCGGCCACGCGACCCGCTATGACGCGGCGATGCGCCAGCGCAACCGCATCCTGGCCGAGGATGCGGCGCCCGATCCCGCCTGGCTCGCCGCGCTCGAGGCGCGCATGGCCGAGCATGGCGCCGCGATCGACGCTGCCCGCCGCGACACGGTCGACCGGCTGGCCGCAGCGATCCTGACCCAGCCCGAGGGGGCGTTCGCGCGCGCCGGGCTGCGGCTCGACGGCTGGAGCGGGACCGCGCCCGACCTTGCCCGCGCGCTGGCCGAGGGGCGCCGGCGCGATGCCGCCGCGGGCCGCGCGCTGGCCGGGCCGCACCGCGCCGACCTGATCGTCACCCATCTCGCCAAGGACCAGCCCGCGCATCTCTGCTCGACCGGCGAGCAGAAGGCGCTGCTGCTCGGCCTCGTCCTCGCCCATGCCGATCTGGTCGCCGACCGCACCGGCCGCGCCCCGGTGCTGCTGCTCGACGAGGTCGCGGCGCATCTCGACCCCGGACGCCGCGCCGCGCTGTTCGACCGGCTCGCGGGCAAGGGGCAGGTGTGGATGACGGGGACCGAGGCGGCCCTGTTCGACACCGTCCCCGGCGCGGCGACCCGCTACCGGGTCGACCACGGCACTGTGATGATCGACTGATCGCGCGCCGCTTGCGTGTCACAAGCCGGGCATGCGCCCGCCTGTCCGCCCGATCCCCGTCCGCTGCGACCGCGTAGGAAATTTCCTGCGCCGAGTCGCTATCGTCCTGATTTTGCTCGGTTCTAGTTTGCCGGAATCGCCGTTTCGTGTCGCATTACGCGCCCATCTCCAGCAGCACCTTCCATTCGGCGTCGCGAACCGGGGTCACCGACAGGCGCGACTGGCGGATCATCTCGAGCTCCTTCAGCCGCGGCTCGGCCTTGATGTCGGCCAGCGGCACCGGCTTGTTCAGCTTGCGCACCGGCTTCACCGCGACGCTGGCCCACTTCCCGTCGTCGCCGTCGGGCTGCCAGGCGCGGGTGATCTCCATGATCCCCACCGCCGCCTTCTCGGTGTTCGAATGGTAGAACAGCGCCTGGTCACCCGGCGCCATCTCCTTCAGGAAATTGCGCGCGGTATAGTTGCGCACTCCGTTCCATTCGGTCGACCCCTCCTTGATCAGGTCGTCCCAGCCATAGACATCGGGTTCGGAGCGCAGCAGCCAGTATCGCATGCCCGCCCGACTAGCGTCCTAAACCGCGCATGAACACCCGATTCCGATCCGGTTCAGGCGCGCGGGCGTATCCGGTGAACCTGCGCCCGGCTCTGCGCGTTTTGTCAGGCAAGCGAGCGGGGCAGTCGAAACTCGAGGAGGACTGTCATGTTGAATCTTGGCACGAAGGTCGCACTCGGCGCCGTCCTCGGCGTCACCGCGCTGACGGCCGCGGCGGCGCCGGCGGATGCCCAGCGCTACCGCCACTACTATCGCGACCGCGACCGCGGCGGCGAAGCGCTGGTGGCCGGCATCGCCGGCATCGCCATCGGCGCGGCGCTGGCCAGCGACCGTGACCGCGGCTACGACTATTACGACCGCCGTTACGACTATGACCGCCGCTATTATCGCGACCGCGGCTATTACCCGACCAACGGCTATTGGTACCGCGACAATTACCGCCGCTACCGCGGCTATGACGATTGCCGCGTCCGCCGCGTCTACGATCCCTATATCGGCCGCCGCGTGCTGGTCCGCTACTGCTGAGTCGGGCCTCGGGGCGCGGGACCTTCGGGTTCCGCGCCCTCATCCTTAGGTACGACTCGCGCCGGCCCATGCGCGCCGATAGGGTGCGCGCATGACCGACACCCGCTCCCCCGCAGCCGCGCCGGGCCTCGACCCGTCCGACCCCTATCTGCGGGTCGCCCAGACCTTCCCGGTCCTCTCCGACGAGATGTCGGCCCGCGTCGCCGCCTTCGGCACTGCCGAGGACCTGCCCGACGGAGCGATGCTGTTCGAGCGCGGGCAGCGCAGCGTCGATTTCTTCCTGTGCCTGGCCGGCGGCATCGAGATTCTCGATGAGGATGACTGCGGCCAGTTCCACGTCGTCCACACCCATGTGCCCGGCCAGTTCACCGGCGAACTCGACCTGTTCAACGACCGCAAGATCCTGGTCACCGGCCGCGCGCTGCCCGGCAGCCGGGTCGCACGGATCCGGCGCGACGACTTCCGCCGGATGATCGCGGCCGAGCCCGATATCGGCGAGATCATCATGCGCGCCTTCATCCTGCGCCGCGTCGGGCTGATGCTCCACGGCCAGGGCGGCGTCACCCTGGTCGGCCCCGGCCATTCGGCCAGCAGCGTGCGGATCGAGACCTTCCTGACCCGCAACGGCTATCCCCATCGCCGCATCGACACCGAGAGCGATGTCGACGCGCGCGGCTTTCTCGACTGTTTCGAGCTGACCGATGCCGACCTGCCGGTGGTGGTTGCGCAGGGCCATCCGCTGCGCAACCCCAGCAACGCCGAGCTGGCCGATGCGCTGGGCCTCAGCGTCGCGATCGACGAGGCGCAGCTCCACGACCTGCTCGTGGTCGGCGCTGGTCCCGCGGGGCTGGCCGCCGCGGTCTATGGCGCGTCCGAAGGACTGGATACGGTGGTGATCGAGGCGATCGCCCCCGGCGGCCAGGCGGGCACCAGCTCGAAGATCGAGAATTACCTGGGCTTCCCCACCGGCATTTCGGGCCAGGCGCTGGCCGGCCGCGCGCAGGTGCAGGCGCAGAAGTTCGGCGCGCAGCTGCTGGTGTCACGCGGCGCCGCGGCGCTCGACTGCCAGTCCGACGCCTTCCGCGTCGCGCTGGACGACGGCCGCTCGGTCCGCGCCCGATCGATCGTGGTCGCGACCGGCGCGCGCTATCGCAAGCTCGACCTGCCCGACTATGACCGGCTGGAGGGCAACGGTATCTATTACGCCGCAACCGCGATGGAGGCCGGACTGTGCGCCGGCACCGACGTCGTCGTGGTCGGCGGCGGCAATTCGGCGGGGCAGGCGGCGATGTTCCTGTCGCGCCATGTCCGCCACGTCCATATCCTGGTCCGCGGCGAGGGACTGGCGGCGACCATGTCGCGCTACCTGATCGAACGGATCGAGGCATCCGACCGGATCACGCTCCACCCCTATTGCCAGGTGACCGAGGTCGCCGGCGGCAAGCATCTCGAGCGGCTGCGCTGGCGCGAACGGTCGGGCAAGGAGCAGGAACTGGCGGTCGGCGGCCTGTTCGTGATGATCGGCGCCGAGCCCAATACCGACTGGCTGGGCGACTGCGTCGAACTGGACGCGCAAGGGTTCGTTGTCACCGGCAACGGCGCCTCGCCCTTCTGTTCGTCGCGGCCGGGCATCTTCGCGGTCGGCGACGTGCGCTCGGGATCGATCAAGCGCGTCGCATCGGGCGTGGGCGAGGGATCGGTCGTGGTGTCGACCATCCACCGCTATCTGGAGATGCGCCAGCGTGAAGCGGAGGGCTTGCCCGCCTGACCCGCTTTGCGGCAAAGGGGCGCGCATGAGCGATACCCCTCCCGACCGCCTCTCGGTCAATCCGAAGAGCCCCCATTTCGACGAGCCGACGCTGATGCGCGGCATCGGCATCCGCTTCAAGGGCGTGCAGCGCCGTGACGTGGAGGAATATTCGATCAGCGAAGGCTGGATCAAGGTCCAGGTCGGCAAGAAGATGGACCGCAAGGGCAATCCGCTGACCCTCACCCTGAACGGCCCGGTCGAGGCCTGGTTCGAATCGCCCGCGGTGGATGCCGAAGGGGCGGAGCACGACGCCGCAAAGGGTGAGGACGAGGCAGCCACGCCCGACGCGGAGTAATCCGCGCCGCCGGCCGCCCGGCATGGATCGCCACCGGGCGCCGGCGCGTTATGCGCACGTAATGCGCAAGAACCCACCGTCATGAAGCTGACATTCGCGGCAGACAGGCTGTTGCGGACGATGAACTTCGCCAGAAACCGGTGGGCATTTCCGGGCTTGAACGGTAATCAAGCGGCAGTCGGAACAGTGGAGATGCAGGATCGTGTATCGAATCGCTGAAGGCACGCTTTCGCTGAACTCGGCCTGGCACGATCAGAGCATCAACGTGCTGTTGCCGCAGGAGTCGCAGGTCCAGGGATCGAACCTGGTCATTTCGCGCGACCGCCTGCCGCTCGGCATGACCTTCCAGGATTATGTCGTCCAGCAACGCCAGAATTTCGGCGCCCAGCTCGCCGATTTCGAAATGCTCTCCGACACCACCGGGGCGATCGGCGGGCGCGAGGCGCAGCTGATGGAGATGGGCTGGCGGACGGATGGCAAGCCGGTCCACCAGATCATGGCGATGGTGCTGCATGACCAGAACCGGGTGCTCACCTTCACCGGTTCGATCCCCGGCGGTCCCGAAGACGAGACCCGCAAGGCACTGATCTCCGCGATCATGTCCTTCACCTTCGCCGAGTGACCCAACCCGAGCCCAGCGCCGAGGAAAAGCTGCGCGATCTGCGTGAGCGGACCGCGGCGAACAGCAATGCGGGCACCGTGTCCGCCATCGCGACGGGCGGCCATGTCGCGTCGGCCGGGATCGTCGCCGGCGGCGCCTATACCGCCGCTTCGACCGGCGGCCTGACTGCGCTCAAATGCTTTGCCGGCCGGATCGCGGCGCCGCTGGCGGGCGCGATGGCCGGCGCCTGGGTTGCGGAGAAGGTCCATGCCGACGAAGGTGCCTTCTGGGTCGCGCAGCAATTCGGTGCGAAGCGGCTGGCCGGGCCGGGCAAGAATGCCGCGCGGCTGAAGCATCAGATCGCGCACAGCAACGCCTTTGCCGGGCTGCTTGCCGGTATCGTGGCCGGCATCGTCGTGGGCGCGATCGTCGCGGTCAGCGCAGCGGCGATCATCGGCACTGCGGGCATGGCGGCGCCGCTGGTCGGCGCGGCGGTGGCGTTCGGCGCGGGTGCGGTCGGCGGCTTCGTCACCAGCGCGATCGCCGGGGCCGGCGCCAAGACCGCAACGCTGTCGGGCCCGATCAGCAGCGGATCGCCCAACGTCCTGTTCGAGGGGCAGCCGGCGGCGCGCGTCACCGATACCGCCGCCTGCACCAAGCACCCGGGGACGCCGCCGTCGCAGATCATCGAGGGCAGCGAGACGATCCTGATCAACGGCCTGCCCATGGCGCGGATCGGGCACAAGCTGTCCTGCGACGCGGTCATCCAGGAAGGGTGCGAGACCGTCCTGGGGGATGACACCACCGGGGTGTACGGCACCGCGGATGCCGAATTCTCGGTTGCCGAGCAGCTGTTGCTGTCGGCAGTCGAGGTGATCGGCATGCGGTCGGCCGTCCGGCAGGGCGGGCTGGTCGATGGCAAGCTGCGCAACTTGTTCGGCGAACCGGTCGATATTGTCACGGGCGACTATGCCGATTACCGCACCGATTTCGAGTATCCTGGCATCCTGCCACTCCGGCTGGAGCGCGCCTATCCGGGCAAGATGCAGGTCGAGGGTCTGTTGGGCCCGCGCTGGATCTGCAACTGGTCACAGCGGCTGACCCTGGATGCAGCAGCCGGCACCGTTTTGCTCGAGGATGCCGGAGGCCAACGGCTGCTGTTCGCGATCGGGGATACGCCGCGGATCGACGCCCGCCATCTCAAAGCGCCCTATTACCACCTGACCGGCACACGCGACCGGATGCGGCTGTTCGACAGCCGGACCCAGCAATTCCTGCTATTCGCCCCGGTCGCCGATCCCGCCCGATTGGAGATGGTGGGGTATGAGGACCGCAACGGCAACCGGATCGACTTTCAGCGAGACGGCCGGGGCTATCTGGTCGCGATCCGCCATGCCGACGGAACGGTGTTTCGCGTCGAAACCAACGGCTTGGGCCTGCTGACCGCATTGCGGATGGACGGTGAGGCGGAGCCGGTGGTGCGCTACGTCTATGATGCGAACGGATATCTGACCGACGCGATCGGGACCTTCACCGGCGAGCGCCATTATCGCTATACGCGCGAGGGATGGCTGAACGCCTGGCGCGACAGCGGCCCGACCCAGGTGTCGCTCGCCTATGATCCCGCTGGCCGCGTCGTCGGGACCGAGACCGGCGACGGCATGTTCAACGACCGCTTCCTCTATTATCCCGAGGAGCGGCGATCGCGTTATATCGACGCGACCGGCGCGGTGTTCAGCTTCACCTACAACCAGGACGGGATGGTCACCGAGGAGGTCGATCCCCTTGGCGCGGTCACGATCAGCGAATGGGATTCGCTGGAGCGGCTGCAGCGCCGGATCGATCCGGCGGGGCGCGAGACGCGTTACGCCTATGATGGTGACGGCAGGCTGATCGGCGAAACCGATTGGGCGGGCCGTAGCACGAGCTGGTCCTATGATCGCTGGGGCGCGCTGGTTGCGTTCAGCGATGGCGAAGAGCGGTCGAGCTGGAGGCGCGACGATCGCGGTAACATCGTTGGTTGGACTCTGGACGGTACGTCCGGGACGGCCGACTATGATGAACGGGGAGCGCTTGTCCGCGAACGTGTCGCCGGGGTGGGCGAGACGCTTTGGGAAACGGACGCCGCAGGCCGTCCGGTCGTTCAACAAGACCCCGGCGGCCGGCTGACCCGTCAGGCCTGGGACCGGATGGGCAGGCTCGTCTCGGTCACTGATCCGGTGGGCCGGTCCAGCAGTTGGTCCTATCAGCGCTCGTCCGAAAATCCGCTGGGATCCGTCAGCGCCGCGCGCACGGCCGACGGCAACGAGATGCGTTTTGCCTATGATGCGGAGGGGCAGCTGGTCGCGCGCCTGCGTGGGGACGGTCAGGCGACGCGTTATCATTACGGTTCCTTCGATACCTTGCGTCAGGTCGTCGACCCGTTGGGCGCCACGACGCAGTTTGGTTACGACGGGGCGGGGCGCCTCACCGCGATCACCAACGCGGCCGGACAGTCGTGGCAGTTCCATTATGACCCGGCGGGGCGTCTGCTTGCGCAGATCGACTGGGCGGGACGCGAGACGCGATACCAGCGGGACGTGCTCGGACGCTTGCTCGCGCGACGGATGCCGGACGGTGCGGATCAGCAGTTCGAATGGGACGCGCGCGATCGCATCATTAGAGTCATCGCCGGCGATGATGCGATCACCTATCGCTATGACGAGCTGGACCGGCTGACGGGCGCGACCAGCTGGGTGCTGGCAGACGGCGTCCCGACCGAGGTGGCCGAGGTCTCGCTCGTTTTCGACGAAAAGGGACGGCTCGTCAGTGAAACGCAGAACGGTGTCGCCGTCAGCTATCGATATGACGATGCGGGTCGGTGCGTCGGGCGATCGAGCCCCAGCGGCGAGACCGCGCTGGCGTTCGACGAAGCCGGACAACTGAGCCGCTACGAAAGCAATGGTCAGGTGCTGCGCTTCACGCATGATGCAAGCGGGCTCGAAACGCTGCGTGAACTTGCGGCAATCGGCACACCGACCGCGTTCCAGCTTCAGCAACGCTATGATCCGGCCGGCAGGATCGCGGAGCAACGCGCCGGTGGCGTTGCGCCCTTCACGCCTGATCGGCCGCAGCCTGACACGCTCACGCGCCATTATCATTGGGATCAGGTCGGGCGCTTGGCCGGCACAGCCGAAAGCGGCAGGTCGGGTACTCGCGGCGAGACCCGCTATCACCATGACCGGCGCGATCAGACCCTGTCGGTCGAGCGCCCCGGCGCCCGCGAGACTTATCGCTACGATGCGCTGATGAACCTGGCCGAAGGTCTGGCTGGCGAGCATCGCTACTGGCAGGACTGCGTTGTCGAGGCGGGACCAAACCGCTTCCGCTATGACGCGCGAGGACGGATGATCGAGCGGGTGCTGTCGCAGGACGGCTTCCGCCCGCGGCACTGGCGCTATCGCTGGGACGGGTTCGATCGCCTCACCGAGCTCGAAACTCCGGAGGGTGTGCGCTGGCGCTACAGCTACGATGCGTTCGGGCGGCGCGTGGCGAAGTCGCTGGTCGCGGGCGCAGAACCGCGCCGCGTCGATTATGTGTGGCAAGGCCAGACGCTGGCGGAGGCGTGGCACCGCGGCACGGATCGTGACGAGGGCAATGGCGGCGCGAGCACCGGCAGCCTGCGCATCGAGCGCTGGCACTACGAGCAGGACGGTCTTCGTCCGTTGGCCAGGGAGTTGTTGCCTGCGGGCGAAGATGGCACGCCGGACGCGGCGGCGGCACAATTGCAGCCCATGGTCGCCGACCAGATCGGGGCGCCACGCGCGCTGTTTTCTGCGGAAGGCGAATTGCTGTGGGAATGTGAGGCGGAGTTATGGGGGCGCGCGCGAACCGCACGCGAATTGCTGCGCGACCGGCAAGCGGACGAATCCGGCGATGTCGCGCCATGTTCGCTCCGCTTCCCCGGTCAGTGGGCGGATGAGGAAAGCGGGCTCCACTATAATCTGAATCGCTATTACGATCCTGAGACTGGCCAATATCTCTCGCCTGATCCGATCGGGATCGATGGCGGCTTGCGGACGCATGCCTATGTGCACGATCCGCTGGCCTGGTTCGACCCCGAAGGCCTCCAGGATGCACCGGGCACTGTTACCTATCCGAAGCATCCATCACTCACCCCGCAACCCGGCGCCTACTCCACGGGTATTTCGCGCGCCTGGGCGCAGGAGCGCCTTCTGGTACAGGAAACGGGGCGCGGCACCGTCAACTGGACCGCAGCACAGCGGCGTGAGTTGTTGAAGACCGGCAAGGTCCGCGGATTCACCGGCCACCATATCAACAATGCGGCGACGGCGCCCGACTGGGAGGGGGATCCGCGCAACATCCGCTTCCTGAAGAATGGTCGCCGCGGCCTTCCCAACGACCACCTGTACAGTAAACAAGGTCACCGAGGCAGCTGGCAGAACAGCACGAAGGGTCGCCTGATCGATCGTGTCGAAATGCTGCGACGCTTCCGCGCGGGATGTTAGTAGGAGAATCAGGGTGACGTACACCGAGGCAGTCGAAGCTCTCGTGCAAGCCGGCGACGAGGCGGAGACCCCGATCGATCTGGAAACCCCGGACGCCGATGCCGGTTTCCATCGGACCGTATTCGGAGACGATCTGGCGGATGAGATCGGGGCGGCAGGATATCCCGGGAGTGCCGAGATTCCCTGGATAGTCGAAGACCTGTACATTTATGGTCTCGACGAATTGGAAGAGCAGCAAGCAGGCTATCGTGCGGATGCCAATAGCGGGGAGCCGTCGAAGGATTGGGGTGAAGACCGATATGCGATCGCGGACTGGTCGGCCAATCCCGTGAGCATCGCCGGCGACGGGAGCATCAGCTTCGCCAAGCACGGCGAGGGTCGCTGGACGCATCATCGTATCGCCGCCGACCTGCCGGCATTCTTCAATATGCTGGCCGCCTGGTTGAATTTCTTCATCGTGGATCGCGGGGGCAACCTTTTCGACGACAATTTCGAGATTGCAGCGGCGACACGCGAAGAAGTGCGAAGCAAGGTCTTGGCGGATGCCGATCCGCAAGTGCGTGATGCTGCAGCCCGGTTCCTGTTAGGAGAAATCTAGAGGTCCAGGCGACCTTTCCTGCGTGTTATGGCCGAGATCGCCTTTCACCCGACTCCTGACGCGTTCTACGCATCGACGCTCTTGGCGCTCGACGAGTTGCTGGGCTCGCTCGACGGCGAGCGGCTGTACGCGATCTGCCTTCAGACCGACGATGGCGGGATGAGCGTCGGCCTGTGTGCCAACACCGAGGAAGGCTATGCGGAAAAGCGCGCCGAGGCGGAGGAGGCCGGCGATCTGGACGAGAGCTACGATGCCTATCTGCGGTGGAACTCCGCCGAATGGCGGCACGAGATGACGGGATGGGAGCATTTCAAGCGGATCGAGCAGGATCTCTCCGAAGAAGTGGAAGATCCCGAGGGCGGCTTCGAAACCTATTTCGAGCATCTGATCGATGCGATGGTCGATGCCCTGGCCACGCTGCGCTCCGAGCGGGAACAGGCGCTGCAGGGCGTGACGTTGTTCGTGACGATCACCGACAGCGAAGAGACGATCGAGGTCGAGGACCGGTCCGCCACGCGACTCAATCCGCCTGAACTGTCCGAGCCGTTTCTGCGCCGCTATGACGAGGCAGGGTGAATTACCGCACCGCTCTCGACGCGCTGATGGCGGTGGCAGCGGAGGCGGAGCTTCCGGTCAAGCTTGAGCAGGCTGCTGATGATCCGGCGGTGCCCGGGGCTGTGTTCGGCGCCGAACTGGCCGGTGCGATCAATGCCAATGGCTATCCGGGCGGAGCCGAACTGCCTTGGACGGTCGACGACGATTTCGAGATCACGGCCGAGGCTCGCGATGAGGTGCAGCGGGTCGTGCTGGCGGCGCGTGATCCCGCGATGAGCGCGGCTGCGGCCCGATTTCTGCTGGGCGAACTCTGAGGTCATATGACGCCGGTCGAAAAGATCATCGCCTATGTCGGCGGCAAGATTCCGCTGAAGCAATTCTATGATGATGTGATGGTCGACCTGCCGCTGCAGGAATTGCTGGAGGAGGCGGTGTCGGTGCCGGCCCATAGCGATCACGACAATCTCTTCCTCTTCATGATGCACCAGAATGCGGCATCGGCCGGAGCGGATCTCGACATTCGCGATGCGATGTCCGGATATCTGACGGCGCTGGGCATCGAGCATCGCGTCGATGCGGCGGCGGGTGAGAATTTCGGGATCGTGCTGGATGCCGCGCCTTCGTGGCTTGTCCTGCCGGGCGACTATATTGGTCGGCTGATCGATGCGTTTCCGCCGGGCGCATCGCGCGCCGCGCGCCTGAAAATGGCCAAGGCGCGGATCGCGGAGGACTTTCGCTGCCTGAAGAAGCGGCCGAACTGGCTGCAGGATGCGGTCTGGCCGTTCGAGAATAGCAAGCCGATGGTCTTCGTCGGTCAGTTTGACCTGGCCGATCTGCGGCATGACGAGGCGCAGCTCTATGTGTTCGTCGAAGCGAACGGGCCGGCGGTCCGTACGATCGAGCAGTCGGCATAGGGCCGGTTGGTGAGGAGAGCACGCTTATGATCTCGACCGAGACGCTTGCCCGGTATCTGGGCGGGCCGGCGGCCGCTCTGCTGGCCGATCCGCCGTTCAGCGGATGGTCGTTCGACCGGACGGTGGATGACGATCTGGATGCGCCGGTCATCGACTATGTCTGTGCCGAGGGGGTCGATGTCAGCGCGGATGCGGAGGATCGGGTCGGCACGATCTTTGTCGGGTGCGGTGCCGGAGATGCGTTTGCGCAGGGGCTGGGCGATCTGGCGGCGTCATGGGGTCGCGCCGAGGTGCTGGCGGGTTTTGGCGCGCCATCGAAGAGCGGACAGGAGACCGACAATGTGATTTTCGGCCCGAGCGGCGCGTGGGACCGGTTCGCTCGGGACGGCTATGCGGTGCATGTCCAGTATCGGATCGGCGGGGGTGAGATTGTGCGGATCACGTTGATGCGGGCGGATTTGGTGCCTTGAGGCTTGTGGGGGTGGGTTGCTCTCGGATTTGGACGCGCTCCAATGCTCCCTATGCCCTGCTGGCCGGCCCTCACCCCGCGAACGCGGCCCGCGCGGCGTCCTCGAAGGCCTTCATCGCGGTCATGTGCGGGAAGGGGCCGTGGCTGATGCGGGCGACTCCGGTGGATGCGACGGCGCGGGCATCGGGGGCGCCGGGGAAGGCCATGAAATTGACCGGGAGCGGCGCGGCCTTGCAGATGCGTTCGAGCAGGTGGAGGTCGGCCAGGCCGGGGACGAAGAAGCCGCTGGCGCCGGCCTCGGCATAGGCGTGGCTGCGTTCGATCGCGGCGTCGGCCAGCGCCCGGTCATGCGTTTCGCGCGGTGCGATCAGGAAATGGTCGGTCCGGGCATTGATGAAGAAATTGGGCCCGACTTCCCAGCGGATCGCGGCGATGCGCGCAGCCTGGTCGTCGATCGCGTGCATCCGGCGCGGGCCGGTGCCGCCGATCACCTGATCCTCGAAATTGCAGCCGATAGCCCCGGTCGCCGCAAGCCGTCCGGCATGGGCGGCGGCCAGATCGGGATCGGGCGAATAGCCCCCCTCGAAATCGATCGAGACGGGCAGGTCGGTCGCCCTGGCCACCCGCTCCGCATTGGCGATGGCGAGCGCGATCGGCAGCGCCTCCGCATCGTCACAGCCATGGGCGGCCGCGACCGAGGCGCTGCCCGTCGCGATCGCCTTCGCCCCCGCACGGGCGGCGATCCGGGCAGTGCCCGCATCCCAGACGTTGAACAGGATGACCGGATCGCCCGGCACGTGAAGCGCGGCGAAACGGCTGAACTTGCTGGACATGACCCACCCCTTTGTTCCGTCAATGTTCCTCTATCGGAACGTCACCGGAACGGCAAGCGTCGCGCCGGCGAACGCCGCTCAAAGCGGAATCGAAAGGGTCGGTGGGAAAGGGGAGGGGCGGGCACCCTGCAGGATGCCCGCCGCCCGGATCAGTGGACGAAGCGCGCCACCACGTCGCGATAGGAACGGCTGACCTTCACCTGCGCGCCCGAATCGAGCACGAGGAAGCATTCGCCATTGGTGTGCGGCTTGACCTGCTTGACCAGGTCGAGATTGACGATGGTCGAGCGATGGACGCGCTGGAACCGGCGCGGGTCGAGGCGCTTTTCCAGATCCTTCATCGTTTCGCGCAGGATCAGCGTGTTGTCGCCGGTATAGATGCACATGTAATCGCCGGCGGCGTCGATCCGCTCGATCGTGTCGACATCGACGCGGAAGATCTGGCCGCGATCCTTGATGTTGATGAGCTTCTCGAAACGGTTCGAGGCGTGCTGGTCGTTTCCGTCCGATGCCATCTCGTCGACCGCGTCGGGCGCGACTTCGGCGAGCACTTCCTTCAGCTTCTCGACTTCCTCGGCGCCGCGCTTCTCGTTCAGGCGCTGGCGGACGCGGTCGAGCGTGTCGGCGAGCCGGGCGGGTTCGACCGGCTTCATCAGATAGTCCATCGCCTGCGCCTCGAACGCGCGGATGGCGTGGTCCGAATAGGCGGTGACGAAGACGAACAGGGGCGGTTCAACCTCCATCAGGCCCTGGACCACCGAGAAGCCGTCGAAGCCGGGCATCTGGATGTCGAGAAAGACCAGGTCGGGCTTGTGGGTCTTGATGGCACGGATGGCCTCGCGGCCATTGGAACATTTGTCGATGATCTCGACGTCTTCATGCTCCTGGAGACGGAGCTCGAGACCCTGGATGGCCAGGGACTCGTCGTCGACGAGAATGGTACGGATCGTCATGCGGCCTCTCGGTTCGGTTCCTCGATCTGGAACGGGATTTCGATCTCAACGCTGAACCCCACCCCCGGGTTCGATCGCGCCTCGAAACGATGGTCGGGCCCGTAAGCCTGAGCCAGTCGCTCCTTGATATTGGCGAGCCCCACGCCGGTTGAAAGGGTCGGCCGGGACTTATTCTCGATCAATCCCGGGCCGGTGTCCGATACGCTGATCTGCACCCGTTCTCCGGCGAGCCGAGCCGAAAGCGTGATATCGGCGCCCTCTTCCTGCGGCGTCACCGCATATTTGATCGCGTTTTCGACCAGCGGCTGGAGCAGCAGCGAAGGCAGCCGTGCCTTGGCGACGCGCGGGTCGACCTCGAAATGGGTGCGCAATCGTTCGTCGAAGCGCATCTTCTCGATCTCAAGATACAGCTTCAGCGTCTCGACCTCCTGCGCCATGGTGACATGCGCGGTCGGCTCGTTCGCCAGCGTGTAGCGCAGGAACGAGGCGAGGCGCGACAGCATGATGTTGGCGCGTTCGGTCTGCTTGAGCAGGACCAGGGTCGAGATCGAGTTGAGCGTGTTGAACAGGAAATGCGGGTTGAGCTGATAGCGCAGCATCGCCAGCTGCGCCGACGATGCCTGATGCTCGAGCGCGTGCATCTGGTCGGCCTGCTGTTCGACGATCAGATAGAAGTTGATCCCGAAATACAGCGCCGACCAGCCGGCCAGCACGGTGAAGTTCAGGAACATCGACGCGAACACCAGGGCGACGCTGATCCCCGGTTCGGCCATGCGGATGAAGCTGAAGCTGAAGGCGTTGAGCACCGCATAGAGCAGGGTCGCCAGCAACAGCGTGGCGAGCGTCAGCAGGATGCCGGTGATCGGCGGCAGGCGCCGGTAGACGCCGTAGAGCGTCGAGAGCAGCAGCGTGATGCAATAGCCGACGATCGATTCGATGATCGGCTGGATCACCCCCTCGACCGTCAGCGCGTTCGACACCGACGACACGGTGCGCAGCACGAGATAGCCGCCCCAGCCGACCGCCTGGAGCATCCAGAAGGCGCGGCTCTTGTCCTCGAAGAACGGGCGCGTGAACACCACCGGCCGGGCGAGGGCGGCGGAAAGGCGAAGCTTGGAGTCCAGAGGTTGGAGCACGGAGGCGTCTCTAACACCGCTGACAGGAAGGGGCAAAGAGGGGTAGCTTGGCCGGAAGCATAGGAGAGGTTCCAATGGAAAACGGCGGCGAACGCGCGACGTTCCGCGCGATGGCGGAAGGAACGCAGGCGGACTGGGCGATCATCGGCGGGCAGTTCCGCGGTTTCGCCGCCGGGCTGGCGGACCGGGTGCTGGCGCATCTCGGGCTGCTGGACGGCGATTTCGGCGGGTTTCCGATCGACCGGATGCAGCATTCGCTGCAGACCGCGACGCGCGCGCATCGCGACGGGCGGGACGAGCCCTATGTGGTGATGGCGCTGCTCCACGATATCGGCGACACGCTGGGCAGCTACAACCATCCCGAGATCGCGGCGGCGATCCTGAAGCCGTTCGTCAGCGAGGAGCTGCACTGGATCGCGCAGCATCACGGCGCCTTCCAGGGCTATTATTTCTTCCATTTCCTGGGGATGGACCGCGACGCGCGCGAGGCGTTTCGCGGGCATCCGCATTTCGAAGCCTGTGCCGAATTCTGCGGCAGGTACGACCAGGTGGCGTTCGACCCGGACTATGACAGCGAGCCGCTGGCCTTCTTCGAGCCGATGGTCCGGCGGGTGTTCGCGCGACCGCTGAACAGCCTCTACGCCAAGGCGGTCGAGGGGGTCTGAGATCGTTTGAAAAATCGCGGAAGAGCGATTTTCAAGGCGGTGCCGCAATGCGCCGACAGGCGCATTCTCAAACGGCCTGAGCGCGGCACAAACGAAAACCGCCGCCCCGTTTCCGGGGCGGCGGTTTCGTTGGTTCGCTGTCGACGAGATCAGAAGTCGTAGCTGACACCGATCTTCAGACGCCATGCCGAGGACGACACGTTGATCTGGTTGTCGTCGGCGAAGGTGCTGCCGAAGTAGTTCGAGATCACATAGCGGCCCTGCGAGTCCACGCCCGGAATCGCCGGGGTGGTCGTGCCCTGGGTCACGGCTGCACGACCTGCCTGGACCACGTCCTGGACGCCGAAGAAGTTGCGGCGACGCTGCACGTTCCAGTTACGGTCGAGCAGGTTCAGGAAGTTGTCGACCATCGCATAGACACGGATCTTGTCGTCGCGACCGAAGAGACGGCCCGGTCCGGGCAGTTCCTGCGAGAAGCTCAGATCCAGGTCGAAATACCAGTCGTTGGTGCAGCTGTTGCGGTCGATCGAACGGCCGCGGGCCTTCTTAGCGCAGTCCAGGCTGTTGATGAAGCCGTCGAAGTCGGCTGCATTCTGGGCCGCGGTGCGGAGCACCCCGCCGGTGCTCGACAGCGTATCGACATAGACGACGTTGGGGTCGGTGATGCCGGTCGGGATGTACAGCAGCGCCGCATCGTTCGTGGTCAGGCCGCCATTGGTCGGGTTGAACACGTTGTTGCCGGTGAAGGTCAGGCTGTACGGACGGCCCGAGCGCGCCACGAAGGTGAAGCCCAGCGACGTCCCCAGATCCGAGAAGAACTCGTTCCGGAAGTTGGTCGAGAAGCTGATGTTGTGGCGGCTCTGGAAGAAGCCGGTCGATTCGGCCGGATTCTGGCGGTCGAACGCGGCCGACTGGCCATAGTTCGAGCCGGCGGTCGAGTTGTACATGTTCCGGCGGTCATGCGAGTCGGTGTACGCATAGCCGAAGGTCACATAGGTCGAGCCGCCCTCGGTGAAGAGACCGCCCTCGAAGTTCTTCGACAGCAGCATCGATGCGATGTGGCTGCGATAGCCGTCCGAGTTGGTGAGCATCAGCTCGCCGCCGCGCGACCCGGTGAAGCAGGCAGCGTTGAGGTTGCTGAAGGTCGGCGGAGCGCCGGTGCCGGTCAGGCGGCCGGTGCAGCCCGTCGCCAGCAGGTCGATCGAGTTGTAGATCGGACGACCGTCGATCGTGTAGCCGTTGAGGCCACGCGCCGGATTGATCGCCTGCGACAGATCGACCAGCGTGAACGGGTTCTGATACTTGCTGTAGATATAGTCGAGGTTCAGGTTCCAGCCGCTGAAGGCGCCACCGTCGGTGAAGTTCAGCTCGGTCTGCAGGCCGATGTTCGCGCGGAACACGGTCGGCATGGTGATGTTCGGATCGATCGACTGGGTGTTGCCCTGGCCGGCCGCCGCGGTCGCCTGCGCCGATGCCTGCATGCAGGTCGGGACGCCGGTGAAGCGGCCGCCGTTCAGCACGCTGATCTGGCCCGTCGGGCAGCCTGAGGCCTGGGTGGTGCCCAGCGCGAAGGCCGCGCCGTCGTTCTGGAAGGCGTTGCCGAACCACACGACCGGATCGCCGCCCGAGAAGATGCCGACACCGCCGCGCAGCTGGGTGCGGCTGAACATCCCGCCATTGTCGAAGTCATAGGCGAAGGCGACGCGCGGCAGGATCACCGGATCGACATTGCTGAAGCCGGTGCTGTTGGCGATGCCGTAGCGACGGGCGAAGACCGGGTTATAGTCCGGACGGCCGCCGTCATACCAGTCGACGCGGACGCCGGCGGTGATCTTCAGCGCGTCGGTCGCGCGCCACTCGTCCTGAGCATAGATCGAGTAGATGCTGCGGGTGAACGACGCAGCCGCGCTGTTGATGTTGCCGTCGGCGGTGAAGTTGCCGAACGCGCCCTCGGTGATGCCGCCAACGACGTTGGCAGGCGAGGTCGAGGTCTGGAAGTTGCCGGTGCCCTGCGACAACAGGCCCGCGCGCAGGTCGTCGATGTTGCGGAAGACCAGCGTGCCGGTCGCGTTCTGCACGAACAGGTTGAACAGGTTCGCGCGGTTCAGCTCCGCACCGACCTTGATCGAGTGGTTGCCCACCGCCAGCTTGGCGACCGCGCGATACTGCTCGATCGTGGTGCGCAGGTCGTTGGCCGAGCGCGAGTTGCCCGGGCCGGCGAGGACGGTGCCGTCGATGCCGGTGGGGTTGTCGATGCCGCTGGCGTTGTCGATGCCGACGATGATGCGCGGGATCGGGCTGCCCGACTGGGCTTCACCGCCGCCGACCGGGTCCTGGAGATCCCGGACTTCCGAGCGGGCATAGCGCAGCTCGGTCGAGAACTGGTCGGTCCACTGCGAGTAGAGACGGCCCGAATAATAGTTCGAGACGGTAC
This sequence comes from Sphingomonas rustica, assembly GCF_039652585.1. Classification (NCBI taxonomy): domain Bacteria; kingdom Pseudomonadati; phylum Pseudomonadota; class Alphaproteobacteria; order Sphingomonadales; family Sphingomonadaceae; genus Sphingomonas; species Sphingomonas rustica. The sequence goes on from NZ_JBDIZK010000007.1 coordinate 28,187, forward strand.
CGCTGCGGTAGAAGGTGTTGCGGCCGACCGCCTGGGGCGAGTTGCCCGTAAACAGGTCGTCCGGACGCAGCGTGCTCTCCTCGAGGCGCTGATAGGTGCCTTCCAGGCGATGCTTGTCGTTGATCTGCAGGTCGGCGCGGACGAAATAGCGATCATTGGTGTAATCGCGGCTGTAGACCAGATCGCCGGTGTCGACGCCGTAGCTGTTGCGCAGCACGTCGCGGATCTGGTTGAACTGGGTCAGGCTGATGCCGGTCTGCGGGTTGGCATAGCCGGCGCCGGTGGGGCCGTCGTCCTGCGACTGGCCGGCTTCGTTATGCTCATAGGCACCGAAGATGAACAGGCGGTCCTTGATGATCGGGCCGCCCAGGGTGACGCCCCAGCGCTTCTCGGGCTCGATCGGTGCGACGGCGCGGCCGGCGACGTTCTTGGCGCGCATGCCCGAGTCGGAATATTCGAAGAAGCCGGTCGCGCGATAATCGTTGGTGCCCGACTTGGTCACGACGTTGATCGCGCAGCCGGTGAACTGGCCATAGTCGACGTCGAACGGCGCGAACTGGACCTGGGTCTCGCGGATCGCGTCATAGGGCAGCGGGGTGGAACTGCGCGACGAGAAGCCGGTGTCGTTCAGGCCGTAGATGTCGCTCTGGGCGATGCCGTCGACCGTGAACACGTTGCCGCGGTCGTTGCCGCCCAGGCACGAGATGCGGTCCTGGCCCGAACCGCCATCGTCGCGGTCGAGGCTGACGCGCGGGTCGAGACGGATGATGTCGCGGACGTCGCGGTTGAAGGTCGGCGCGTTCGCGAGGACGGCGGTGCCGAACGAGGTGCCGGGGCCGGTCACCGACTGGGTGACGCGGGCGCGCTGCGCGGTGACGACGATTTCGCCGGCGCCGGTCGCGAGCGTGAAGGCGACCTGGGTGTTGCCCTGGAGCGTGGTGTTGATGTTCTCGACCGTCTGGCCCTCATAGCCGTCGGCGGTGGCAGCAACGGTGTAGGGGCCGCCGGTGGTCAGGCCGGTTGCGGTGAAGGTGCCGGTCGAGCCGGTGGTCAGCGTGCGCGCTGCGCCGGTGCGGGTGTCGGTGACGGTGATCTGGGCGCCGGCGACGGGTGCACCCGCGTCGTCGGTCACGGTGCCCTGGATGCCGGTGGTAATCTGCTGCGCGCTGGCAGCAGCCGGAATCACGAGCGCGGCTACTGCCGCGCCAGCGAAAAGCATATTGCGCATGGTCGTCCCCTTGTTGGGTTGGGTAGTTGCCCGGTTCAATCAACTCGCGGTGCGGTGATATCCACCGTCTGAGCCGCCCTGTGGCGACACTTGATGGCAGTTCCGTGACAGTCAACGCGAGTCAGGGGTCCGCAGCGATTCGAGTCATGCTGCGTTGCAAAAAAGCATCACTTCCGAGGCTTAGCTCGAAGCCGCCACCAATGCTGCCCAGGCCGCCTCGTCGATCACCTCGATATCGAGTTCCGCCGCCTTTTTCAGCTTCGATCCGGCACCGGGCCCGGCGATGACCAGGTCGGTCTTGGCCGACACCGATCCGGAAACGCGCGCGCCCAGCGCTTCGGCCTGGGCCTTGGCCTCGTCGCGGCTCAGCGTCTCGAGGCTGCCGGTGAAGACCAGGGTCTTGCCGGTCACCGGCGACTCGCGAACCTCGAGGACGAAGGGCTGGGGCTGGACCTGGCCGAGCAGGTCGTCCCAGGCCTCGCGATTATGCGGCTCGTGGAAGAAGTCGATCAGCGCTTCGGCCACGACCGGGCCGACGCCCTCGACCGACTCGATCTCGGCGCGGGCCTCCGCATCGTCATGCGCGCGCGTCGCGACATCGGCGATGTGCTCGACGGTGCCGAATGCCTTGAGCAGGTCCTTGGCCGTCTTGACGCCGACATGGCGGATGCCGAGGCCGAAGAGGAAGCGGACCGGGTCGGGCCGGCGCTTGGCCTCGATCGCGGCGAGCAGGTTCGCCGCCCAGGTGCGGCCGTCCTTCTTGCGCGGGAGCAGCTGTTCCTCGGTCAGGCGGAAGATGTCGGCCGGGGTGTGGACCAGATCGTCGCGGAAGAAATCCTCGATCTGCTTGATGCCGAGCCCCTCGATATCGAGCGCGCCGCGGCTGACGAAGTGGCGCAGCCGCTCGACCCGCTGCGCCGGGCAGATCAGCCCGCCGGTGCAGCGGATATCGACCTCGTCCTCCTCGCGCACCGCGTCCGACTGGCATTCAGGGCACAGGGTCGGGAAGGTCCAGGGATCGCGAACCTCGTCGCGCGTCAGGTTCTCGACGATCTGCGGGATCACGTCGCCGGCGCGCTGGAGCACGACGCGGTCGCCGGGGCGGACGCCCAGGCGCTGGATCTCGTCGGCATTGTGCAGCGTCGCGTTGGTGACGACGACGCCGCCGACAGTGACGGGTTCGAGCCGGGCGACCGGGGTCAGCTTGCCGGTGCGGCCGACCTGGATGTCGATCGCGCGCAGCGTGGTCTGAGCGCGCTCGGCCGGGAATTTGTGCGCGATCGCCCAGCGCGGGGCGCGGCCGACGCTGCCCAGCCGAGTCTGCCAGTCGAGCCGGTCGAGCTTGTAGACGACGCCGTCGATGTCGAACGGCAGGTCGGCACGCTCGGTCTCGATCCGACGATAGCGGTCGAGCGCGGCGGCCTCTGCGACGGGGCCGACGAACAGGTCCGACACGGGAAACCCCATCGCCCGGATCGCGGCGATCACCTCGGTCTGGGTGGTGCCGGGCAGGGCACTTGCCTCGCCCCAGCCCCAGGCGAGGAAGCGCAGCGGCCGCGACGCGGTGACCGAGGCGTCCTTTTGCCGCAGCGATCCGGCGGCGGCGTTGCGCGGGTTGGCGAACTGGCGCGCCTTGTCGGGATCGGGCGCCTCGGCGAGCAGCCGCGCGTTCAGTGCGGCGAAATCGCCCTTGGCCATATAGACCTCGCCGCGCACCTCGAAGATGTCGGGCGCGCCGGGGATTTCCGCGGGGATGTCGCCGATGGTTCGGACATTGGCGGTGACGTCCTCGCCGATCTGGCCGTCGCCGCGGGTCAGCGCCTGGACCAGCCTGCCGCGCTCGTAGCGCAGCGAGCAGGACAGGCCGTCGATCTTGGGCTCGGCGGTCAGCGCGACCTCGGCATCCTCGGCCAGCGACAGGAAGCGTCGGACGCGGCCGATGAAGTCGGCGACATCCTCGGCGCTGAAGGCATTGTCGAGGCTGAACATCGCCCGGGCATGCGCGACCTTCGACAGATGCGAGGCGGGCGCGGCGCCGACGCTGCGCGATGGGGAGTCGGCGCGGACCAGGTCGGGCCAGGCAGCCTCGATCGCCGCGTTGCGCCGCATCAGCGCGTCATAGTCGGCGTCGCTGATCTCGGGCGCGTCGTCGCCGTGATACAGGCGATTGTGATGCGCGATCTCGGCGGCCAGCCGCTCGAGTTCGAGGGCGGCGGCTTCGGGCGTCTCGGGCAGCGGCGCGGTCATGGCGCTGGGTTAGGCGCGCAATGCCCGCGCGATCAAGCTTGAAGCGTCCGGCAATGACCGCGACAAGGGCGGCATGACTCGAATCCCCGTTGCCTTGCGCCGGGCGGGTGCGATCCTGCTCTGGGCGACGGTGGCCGCATGCATCGTCGCGGTGATCGTCCCGCATTTCCTCGACCGCAGCTATTATCGCGGGCCGGTCTCCGGCCATTTCGACGGCGGCCATTTCTTCAACCCCGACGGCGATGACGACCGGATCAGCACGACGTCGGGCGGCAGCCGGATCCGCTTCATGTGGCGCCAGATCTTCGGCGATGCCACCCGGCCGGTGTGGCCCGAGCATGTTGCCGTCACGCCGGCAAAGCCCGCTCCGCGCGTCGCGGGCGGGCGGATGGTGGTGACCTGGGTCGGGCATGCCACTGTCCTGATCCAGGCCGATGGTCTCAACATCCTGACCGATCCGGTGTGGAGCAAAACCGCCGGACCCTTCGGTTTCGGCCCGAAGCGGGTGACCGCGCCGGGCATCCGCTTCGAGGACCTGCCGAAGATCGACCTCGTGCTGGTCAGCCACAATCATTACGACCATCTCGACTTGGCGACGCTCAAGCGGCTGAGCGAACGCGACCATCCGATGATCGTCACCAGCCTGGGCAATGACGCGGTGATCGGCAATGCCGGCGTGAAGGCGACCGCGCTCGACTGGTCGCAGTCGGTGGCGATTCCGCAACTGCCCGGCGCGCAGGTTTCGGTCACGCGCAACCATCATTGGGGCAGCCGCTGGTTCTCAGACCGCAACCGGGCCCTGTGGTCGAGCTTCGTCGTGCGGTTGCCCCATGGCAATGTCTTCTTTGCCGGCGATACCGGGCTGGGCGACGGCAAATGGCCGGCCGAGGCGGCGGCGCTGGGTCCGATCCGCTTCGCGGCGATCCCGATCGGCGCCTTCCGCTTCGAGGAGGGACAGATGGGCAGCGGCAGCCATATCGGACCGCAGGGTGCGGTAAAGGTCTGGGACGGCCTGGGCCGCCCGCGGGCGCTGGCGATCCATTGGGGCACGTTCCGGCTGAGCCGCGAGGCGCGCGACACGCCGCCGCGGATGCTGGCGCAGATGCTCGCCTGCGCGCGCAGCGATCCGGCGCGGTTCGGCTCGGTCGAGCCGGGCGGGTCGATCGAGGTCGCGCCGCTGGGCGCGCCGCCACCCGAGCCCGACCTGATCGCGCTGGAGCGGTGCGAGCGGCGCGGCGCATTTGCCGCATTGCGCTGATCCGGCGGCGGACTATCGTCGTGTCCTCAACGAGGGGAGACGATGGATGGCGGGGAGTCTGAGGCAGGCAGCGGTGGCGATTGCTGCCCTCATGCTCGTGACCGGTGGTGCAGCCCATGCGCAAAGCCGCGACAATCGGGGGCGCGAGATGATGCTCAGCATGGGGGGCGGGATGAAGGGCAAGGCCCTGAAGCGCGCGAAAGGCCGAGCAACATCCGCTTGGATCCCGCGAAAATCCGGTGCGCGAAAATATGCCTGAGGGCGAGCGTGCCTATCTGGGTCGTCTGCGCTGCAAGGACGGCGCCGCCCCGGCCTATGACCGTGCCGGCAGCATGGGCGAGGGGCCGTTCGGCTTCATCATCGATCTGTACAAGGTGACCTGCGCCGCGGAGTCGCCGGTCGATGTCTATATGGACATGTACCATGACGGTCCGGAGAATCGCCCGGTGCCGGGCTTCACCATCGTCGAGCCCTGATCCGGCGCCTCTCAGCCGGTGCAATCGCCGACGCGCCGCCAGACATTCTCATAGGCGGCGCGCAGGCGTTCGGTGCTGCCCGAGGGCAGCTTGTAGAGGATCACGACGCTGACCCTGGCCTTGGCCAGCGTCTCGCGCTCCTGGCCGTTGAATTCGATCGTCCCGGTCAGCGTGCCGCCCTCCTTGTCGGTCGGGCCGCAGGTGCCGGTGGCGGTGATCAGGCCGCCCCGTTGCTGGAGGGTACCCAGGCTGCACATCGATTCGGTATTGGCCATCAGGCTGCGATTGAGCGCGCTGCGGGTCTTGAGCGTCGGTTCGCTGCACGCCTCGATCGAGCTGGCATCGGGCGGGATGGTGAAGGGCGCGTCCTTGCGATCGATCCATATGTCGTTGGCGACCAGTGCGACGAGCCTGGACTGATGTTCCCAACGCCCCAGCCGAGGCGGGTTCGCAGGATTGTCGACCCCCGGCCCGCACCCGCCAAGGACCAGTGCAGTCGCAAGCGACGCCGTGCCAATCCGTACCGCCATGATTTCCCCGTCCCCCAAGCCGTACGCAGGGTCGCCCAGCGGTGTTTCAAATCGGTTAAGTCCGCCGGGCGGCGTGCTTGAGGGGCAGCCGCCGCGCCGCTATTCGATCGACGGGGACGGGAGGGCTGAAAGTGACACGAGGCGCGCGCCGTCCGCGGCGGATCTATGAGACGACGCTCGACCGGGCGGGCCATGCGCTGGGTGCCGGTGCCGGGATCGGCGGCCTCGCCACGCTCGCGCTGGTGATCGCCGGGGGACAGTCGGGGCCGCTGCAGATCCTCGCCGCGCTCCTGCTGGGCACGATCTTCTGCGCGATCGGGATCGTCGCGGTTGCCGGCCCGCTGTGGCTGGTCATGCACGTCGCGGGGCTGAGGCGCGGGCACCACGCCGCGCTGGTCGGCGCGGCCAGCGCGCTGGCGCTGCTGGTGGGGGCGCAGACCTGGGGCTTCGGGCTGCTCGACATGCCGGAGCTGGACCCGGACACGCGAACCTATTTCTGGCTGAGTGCGCTTGCGACCGGCGGCCTGGTGGCGCTGGTCGCGGCCGCGATCGGCCTGGTCATGTGGCGGATCGCCTATCGCCGCGTGGCCTGAGGGCCTGGTCGACTATCGCCCGGTCCGGGCGTCCCAGCTCAGCATCGCGACCTCGGCGACCTCGCGTAATTCCTCGCTGCTCGCGCCATCGCGGGCCAGGATCGACATGCCGTTCTGAACGGTCTGGACGAACCGCGCGAGGGCGTGGACGTCGACCGACGGCGTCAGCTCGCCCGCGGCCACCGCCTCGTTCAGCCGGGTGCGCAGCCGTTCCAGAGTGACCGCACGCGCGGCACGCAGCTGGTCGCCGTCGCGGCGGCGGTCGCCTTCCTCGCCAGCCCGGCCGCGCGCCAGATCACCGGCGCGATCCTGTCGGTCGATGGCGGGGCAACCACCTGAGGCGGTGAGAGGCAGCGCCTCGCGCGCTCCCTCCACTCATGCGGCCGGCAGACCGTCCAGCAGCTTGTCCAGCGTGCACGGGAAGTCGCGAATGCGGACACCGGTCGCGTTGTAGATCGCGTTGGCGACCGCCGCGCCGGCGCCGCACACGCCCAGTTCCCCGACGCCCTTGGCCAGCAGCGGGTTGGCCGCATGGTCGCGCTCGTCGAGGAACAGCACGTCGATGTCGGGGATGTCGGCATGGACCGGCACATGATATTCGCCCAGGTCCCGGTTCACGACCTTGCCGCTGCGCGAGTCATGGACCTGTTCCTCGGTCAGCGCGGCGCCGATGCCGAACACGATCCCGCCGATCGCCTGCGACGTCGCGGTCTTGGGATTGAGGATCCGGCCGGCGGCGAGGACGCTGGACCAGCGCGCAACCCGCGTCTCGCCGGTCGTGGCGTTGACCCGAACCTCGCAGAAATGCGCGCCATAGGATGCCTGGCTGAACGCGCCGTTGCTCTGGCCCGGCGCGACCGAGCCGTCGACCGCCATGCCCGCGCCTGCCAGGTCGCCCAGCGTGCGAGCCTGTCCCCGCGCGGTCAGCATGCCGTCGGCGAAGCGCGCTTCGGCCACCGGTACGCCCGCTGCATCGGCGAGCAGGTCGCGCAATTCGAGACAGGCGGCATAGACGGCCGATCCGGCGGTGGTCGCGCCCCAGCTGCCGCCCGATCCGGCGCTGGTCGGCAGGTCGGTGTCGCCCAGCCGGACGTCGACATCGGACATTGCCACGCCGAGCAGGTCGGCCGCGATCTGGGCGAGGATGGTATAGGTGCCGGTGCCGATATCGGTCATCTCGGTCTCGATCGTGATGCGGCCGTCGGCGCCGATCCGCACCCGCGCCTGGCTGGGCCCGAACAGATTGCCGCGCACCGATGCCGCCATGCCATGGCCGATCAGCCATTCGCCCTCCCGGCGCGATGCGGGCACGACGCTGCGGTTCGACCAGCCGAAGCGCTCGGCACCGGTGCGCAGGCAGTCGGCCAGCGATCGGCTGGAAAAGGGAATGTCGAGCTCCGGGTGACGGTCGGGCTCGTTGCGCAGGCGCAGCTCGACCGGGTCGATGCCGAGCCGCTCCGCCAGCTCGTCCATCGCGCATTCCAGCGACAACTGGCCGACCGCCTCGCCCGGCGCGCGCATCGACACGCCCAGCAGCTTGTTCACTCGCGCGACCTTGTGATCGACTACCCGGTTTGGCGCGGCATAGAGGACATGGGTGGCGATGCCGGCGGGTTCGAAGAAGGTTTCCCCCTCCAGCTGATCGGTGATGGTCTCGTGCGCGATCGCGGTCAGGCGGCCGTCGGAATCCGCGCCCAGACGGAGCCGCTGGTGGGTGGCCGGGCGTCGCCCGGTCGCCTCGAACACCGTCTGTCGCGCCATCACCACCTTGACCGGGCGGCCGAGTTCGCGTGCGGCGATCGCCGCGGCCGCAGCCTCGGGCATCAGCCCCAGCTTGCCGCCGAAGCCGCCGCCCACATAGGGCGACAGGATGCGAATCTGCGTCGCGTCGAGCCCGAGTGCGGTGGCAAGCTGGTCGCGGCTGACGACCGGCGACTGATAGGAGGCCTGCAGCGTCAGCCGCTGGCCGTCCCATTCGGCAACCGCGGCGTGTGGTTCCATCGCGGCATGGCTGTGGCTGGGCGTGGTCCAGACTTCGTCGATGACGGTGTCGGCCTGCGCGATCGCCGTTTCGACATCGCCCTGTTCGGTGTGGATCAGGAACAGGCCGAAGATATCGTCGGTCGGCGGCTCCGCCCGGTCCAGCGCAGCCTCGAGGTCATAGATGCCGGGCCGTGCCTCATGGTCGACGCGCACCGCGAGCGCGGCGGCGCGGGCGTGCTCGAAGCTGTCGGCGACCGCCAGCGCGATCGGCTGGCCGAAATAGACGACGTCGCGCACCCCCTGGGGCGGTGCGGCCGATCCGCCGAAATCGCCGCCGTTGCGGATCAGCAGGTCGCTGTCGATCACCGCGATCACCCCGGGCATGGCCCGCGCGGCATCGGCGTCCAGCCGGGTGACCGTGCCCGACCCGAAGGGCGCGCGGACGAGCACGCCATAGGCCATGTCCGGCAGGAAATGCTCGGCGGCGTACCGGGCGCGGCCGGATACCTTGAGCGGCCCCTCGATCCGGTCCAGCGGGGTGCCGACCCTGGGCTTGGGCGCATCGTCGAGCAGGCTGTGCTCGAACGGGGCGTCCATCGTCAGCTTCGCCTCGGTCATGCCGGCTGCTCCGTCAGGGTCGAAAGGGCGGCGGCGATCGTCCGGCGCAGCAGCGGCAGCTTGAAGTCGTTGCCGCCGCTGCCCCTGGCCTGGGCGAGCAGCCGGTCGGTCATCCGGTCGAATGCCGCCGTGCCGGGCGTCTTGCCGACCAGCAGCGCCTCGGCCTCGCGGTCGCGCCACGGCATGGTGCCGATCCCGCCATAGGCCAAAGCGGCGTGAGTGATGTGGCCATCCTCGGTCGCGACGATTGCGGCGACCGAGACCAGGGCAAAGGCATAGGAGGCCCGGTCGCGGACCTTCCGATAGAGCTGCCGCCCGGGCGGCGGGGGCGGCAGCTCTACCGCGGTGATCAGCTCGCCCGGCTCGAGGCTGGTTTCGAGATGCGGCGTCTCGCCGGGCAGGCGGTAGAGCTGCTCGAACGTGCGCGAGGCCGTGTCTCCCGAACGGGTCAGCGTCTCGACCCGCGCATCCAGCGCGCGCATTGCCACCGCCATGTCGGACGGATGCGAGGCGATGCACTGATCGGAGGTGCCGAGGATCGCCATGATCCGGTTGAACCCGCCGATCGCGGCGCAGCCGCTGCCCGGCTGGCGCTTGTTGCAGGGGGAAGCGGGATCGTAGAAATAATAGCAGCGGGTGCGCTGGAGCAGGTTGCCGCCGGTCGTTGCCTTGTTGCGCAATTGTGCCGAGGCGCCGGCCAGCAGCGCGCGCGAGAGGACGGGGTAGCGCGACCGGACCAGCGGATGCGCCGCGAGCACCGAATTGGGCACGAGCGCACCGATGCGCAGCCCGCCCCCGGGCGTCTCCTCGACAGCGTGCAGGTCGAGTCCGTTGATGTCGATCAGGTGGCGCGGCCGCTCGATCGCTTCCTTCATCAGGTCGAGCAGATTGGTGCCGCCGGCGATATAGCGCGCCGCCGGCCGCTCGGCACCGGCAGCGAGTGCCGCGGCAATGTCTGCGGGGCGGCAATAGTCGAAGGCGTTCATGCGGGCTCGTCCATGCGGGTGGCGGCATAGCCGGCGATCGCCGAGACGATGCGCGGATAGGCGGCGCAGCGGCACAGATTGCCGCTCATCCGTTCGCGGATCTCATGCGCGTCGAGGGTCGGCCGGTCCTCGACCGCGTCACTGACATGGCTGGGCCAGCCGGCGCGGACTTCGTCGAGCATGCCCAGCGCCGAGCAGATCTGGCCCGAGGTGCAGTAGCCGCACTGGAACCCGTCCTGCTCGACAAAGGCCGCCTGGAGCGGGTGGAGCGCGTCGGGCGATCCGACCCCCTCGATGGTGACGATCCCCTGATCCCGGTGCATCAGCGCCAGCGAAAGGCAGCTGTTGATCCGCCGCCCGTCGACCAGCACGGTGCAGGCGCCGCACTGGCCATGGTCGCACCCCTTTCGGGTGCCGGTCAGGTGGAGATGTTCGCGCAGCGCGTCGAGCAGGGTGACGCGCGGATCGATGCGCAGGTCGTGCGGCGTTCCGTTCACCACCAGGCGCAGGTCGGCGAGCGTATCGGCTTCTATCCAGCTCATGAAAATCCTCGGGGTTCGGAAGGCCAGGCGTCAGTTCGAGCGCGGCGGCTTGGCCAGCGCCGCCTTGAACGCGGCATTGTCGAGAAAGGCGGTCACCGCGACGATCCGCCGGTCCCTGACGGTCATGATCCACAGATAGGTGTTGCGGTAGGTCGTACCGTCATGGAGCGGGGCGGTGCCGTCCCAATGGACGATCACGTCATCGCCATCCGCCCAGATGCCGCGGACGACGGGCTTGAGCGGCTGCGTGACCCGGTCGGCCAGCGGGCGGGCCGCGCCGGCCATCAGCGCCTCGCGGCTGCTATAGGTCCTGGCGATCGCCGGATCGAAGCCGGTGATGTGCCAGGTCACGTCATCGGACAACAGGCTGAACACGTCGCCCCGACCCTGTGCCCAGCGATCGAAGGCGTCGCGGATGAACTGCTTGTTGCCGTCCTGAAGCGTCGGCGTCGCCGACCCGGTCGTCTGGGCGACAGATGCCAGCGGCCAGGCGACGATCAGCGCCGCCGCGGCCGCAATCGCGACCCTGGTTCTCGAAGTCATGCGTTCTCCCGCGAACTGTCGGTTGTTGCACCCGCGATCATAACCATCGCCGCGCGGTCGCGTTCGTCGCCAATTTGTCTTCGCTGGAGCGAGCGAACGTCGCGTCGCCGGACTGGAGATCCTGCGGCTCGGGCGCGCCGTCGGTCGCGGGTCACGAGAGACCGTTCGGGATGCGCCTATCGGTGCGTTGCGGTACCGGCCCGCTCCCCCACCCGACCACCCGACTTCAGTAGTCTATGGGTGGTCGGGTGGGGGAGCGGGCTGGTGCCGCCCTAAAAATCGCCCCTTCGCGATTTTTCAATCGGTCTCTGAGGTGCGGGCGCAGATGAAGCTGGTGAAGGCGGCGATCGCCAGCGATTCATGGGCGTCGGGCAGCGTGTAGAGATAGGCCGGCCACAACAAGGTGTTCCATTCGGGCAGGATCTCGACCAGCCGGCCCGAGCACAGATAGTCCTCCGCAACGATATCGAGGAGGCGGACGATGCCGAAATCGCCGACCGCCGCGGCAACCAGCGACGCGGCGTCGTTGACCGTCAGCCCGCAATCCGGGGCGATCGGGCGCTGGCGCCCGTCGGCGGTCTCGAAATTCCAGACGTGCGGACGGCCGGTCGCTTCGTCGAGCAGGCGGACGCAGACATGTCCGTCCAGGATATCGTCCGGCGCCGCCGGCGTCCCGTGCTGCGCGAGATAGCCGGGGCTGGCGCAGGTCAGTACCCGGCTGCGCAGGATCAGGCGCTTGTCCAGGCCCCGCGAATCCGGCTCGCCGAAGCGCAGCGCGACATCGACTCCCTCGACCAGCAGCGTGTCGATCCTGTCGCGCACCAGCACGTCGATCTTGAGCTGCGGATAGGCGGCGATGAAGTCCGGGATCGCCGGGACGAGCCAATAGGGGCCGAACGCGCCGTCGGTCGAGACGCGCAGCCGGCCGCGAACCTCGTCGGGCCGCGAGGGTGCGGCGACGCGGCCAAGCTGCTGGAGCAGCGGCGTGACATTTTCGAGGAAGACGCGGCCCTCGTCGGTGAGTTTCAGCGCGCGGCTGTTGCGGTCGAACAGCCGCATGCCGGTGCGCTCCTCCAGTCGGGCGACCGCCTTGCCCACGCCCGAGCGCGACAGGCCAACGCGCTCGGCGGCGCGGGCATAGCTGCCCGCCTCGGCGACGGCGACGAACACGGTGATGCCCGCGATGATCCTGCCGTCGAACAGCATCGCTCAGGCCGTCCGGCGATGGCGGGGACGGGGCGCTGCCCTGCCGGGCATCATGCAACGGATGCGGGCCATGTCTTCGGCCGGAACGGGCAAGGTTCGGATCTCCCTGAACAGCGCCCGAGGATGCCGCCCATGGCAGCTTAATGCAAATTGGTTTCGGATCCGTCCCGGATGCAGTCGGGGCCAGGCTCTGGTCAGGGCGCGCGTCGCGGGCGATATCCGCCGGGCGAGACTGCCGTTCCGAGGAACCGACGAGAAGGAGATGCCGATGCGACGTTCCCCACGATGCCCGAAATGCGAAGGCGCGATGACCGAGGGATTCATCGTCGACCTCACCTATGGCGCGGTGCGCCAGGCCACCTGGCAGAAGGGACCGCCGGTCAAGAGTTTCCTCTATGGCATCAAACAGGTGCGCCAGGACCAGCTCGGCATCGCCACCTATCGCTGCGACCGCTGCGGGTATCTGGAGAATTATGCGGTGTGAGAGGGAGGACCGGAGCACGGCGCTCCGGGATGGTGACGGGCCCGCCTGCCTCCGAGCTACCCGCGGATGAGATCATCGTGTCAGTGGCGTCAGGCGCCCCACTCCGGACCGTCCGGGTCCGGCTCGAAGTCATCGGGCGGGCCGGGCGGGTCGCGCCTGGGCGGCAGGGCGGGGGCGCCGCCGCCGAACCGCAGGCGAATGACGGCGGACGTGGCGCCCGCCTCCTGGAAGATCGCCTGATACTCCTCGCCGGCCTTGATCTTGCCGCCGATCCACGGCGCGCGCTCCGCGGTCAGATAGCCGAGCTGGGTCCCGCGCACGCTGAACACCGCCACTGCATGGGCATCATGGGGGTTCTTCGGTTCCGGGCGCAGGTCGATCGGCTCGCCAGGCACGCACAGCGCGAGTTCGAACCGGCGGTTGCTGCGCGCCTTGTCGGCGTTCGGGTGGGTGATGCCGACCACGGCCAGGCTCAGTTCGCGCTCGTCCATCGCGGGGAAATAGCCCGCCCGTTCGTCGAAGCCCATGCCCGGTCGCTCTCTATGGGTGTCGCTCAGCTGTCCGATCCGGCGCCTTGCGTCGCAAAGCCTTTAAACGGGTAAGCGCGATGGGGCCTTCGCCTTGCCGTTAACCATGGCAGTCGATACCCGGCCCCGACCGATGCGTCGTTTCCGAGTCGCATCAGTAGCTTATTGGCCAGCAGTAAGGCGTCGGCCGTGTAAAGAGTTGGGTACCAGTGTCGTACGTTAACAGCAGCGAGCTGCGGGCGCAGGCCGCGCAGCTCCGTTCAATGGCCTCCGACGACGCTCCGCCGGATCTCAAACTCGACCTGATCGAGATGGCCGAACGCTATGAGCAGCGCGCGCGCGCGGTCGACGGCGAGGACGGCTCCATGCCGCGTGAGCTTCCCTGGCCAGGCAATCTCCGGGAAGCGCCGCAGGTGCGTGGCAGATTGCGGCAATTTGCCGCGCTGATCGAGGCGACCCGCGAGAATCCGCCGAACCCATAGCATCGCGATCGACCCCAATGCGGCGGGATGATCCGCGCTGATCCGGGAGGTTGGTGGGTCCGCCGGGGCTCGAACCCGGGACCTCTCGATTAAAAGTCGCTTGCTCTACCGACTGAGCTACGGACCCACACCAAGGCGGCTCACCTAGGGGCGGGGCGCGGCCGGGTCAACGGGGGCGGTGCAGTCGGGCGTGGAGCTGACGGACGGTGCGGCCCGAAATCGGGTCGCGCCAGCCCGGGGCGATCGCGACCAGCGGATCGAGCACGAAGGCGCGTTCGCGGAACAGGGGGTGGGGGATCGTCAGGCCTTTGGTGGCCCAGGGGCCGTCCGACCACAGGATGATGTCGAGGTCGATCACCCGCGCATCCCAGCGGCGGCCGCGGCGGCGGCCATGGGCACGCTCGATCGTCTTCAGCCGACTCATCAGCGCAGGCGGGTCGAGTTCGCTCTCGACGATCGCGACCGCGTTTGCGAAGCGGCGCTTCGACGGGCCGAGCGGCCGGGTGGTCAGGATCGGCGAGACGATCGCGGGCCCCAGCGCGCAGAGTGCCGCGGCGAGTTCGTCGCGCGGGGCGCCATGGCGTCCGCGGCGATTCGATCCCAGCGCGATGACATAGCTTGTCGTCCCCACCCGACAGCGCCTATCGCGGACGCATGCCCGCGTCCACGCTGCTCGATGCCGAACCGGGGCGCGATTGCCCGCGTTGCCCGCGCCTCGTCGACCTGCGACACGCGCTGCGTGCCGAGCATCCCGACTGGTGGAACGCGCCGGTGCCGCCGCGCGGCGCGGGCGATGCCTGGCTGGCGATCGTCGGGCTGGCGCCCGGCCGGATGGGCGCGAACCGCACCGGGCTGGCCTTTACCGGCGACGCGTCGGGCGACCTGCTGTTCGCGACGCTGGCGAGGTTCGGGCTGCTCGAGGACGGCGACTTGCAGGGGGTGATGATCCTGAACGCGGTCAAGTGCCTGCCGCCCGAGAACAAGCCGACGCCGGAGGAAATCCGCACCTGCCGCCCGTTCCTGAGCGCCGAGGCCGAGGCGCTGGCAGGCGCGCGGGTGTGGATCGCGCTGGGGCAGGTGGCGCATCAGTCGACGGTCAAGGCGCTGGGCGGCAAGCTGCCCAAATGCCGCTTCGCGCATCTGGCCGAGCACCGCATGCCGTCGGGGCGGATGGTGATCGATAGCTATCACTGCTCGCGCTACAACCAGAATACCGGGCGGCTGACGCCCGGCATGTTCGAGGCGGTCTTCGCCCGCGCGCTGGAGCTTCGCGCATGAGCCGGTGGGAAACGGCCGCCCCCACGTCCGGGCGCGACAGTGCGTTGGCCGCGGTCCGCCGAGTCTTTCGCGAGTTTGTCGGCCTGGTCGATCCGCGCGGGCGGGAGAGTCGGCGCGGCATGGCGCTGATCCTCACCTGGTGCATCACCCTGCCGCTGACGCTGTTCGAGCTGACGAGGATCCTGAGCGAGGTCGATCCGCAATTGATGACGCTTGGCACCAGCGCGGTCGCGCTGACCCTGTTCTCGATCAACACCCTGGTCGCGTTGATCTGCATCGTAATGGCGGTCATGACGATGGTGCGACGGCTGCACGACCACAGCATGGGATGGAACACGATCCTGATCGGGTTCATCCCCTATGTCGGCTGGGCCTGGCTGGGCTTCTATCTGTTGAGCAGGGGCGATATCGGCCGAAACGGCTATGGCCCTGACCCGCGCGAGGCTAGAGCATTTTCAAGTTGACCGTATACGGTCAACGACTTGGAAAATGCGGCATCGAAAACACTAGAGCGTCTTCACTGAAGGTGAAAACGCTCTAGTCCGGCCGGGTGAACACGGCCGAGACGATCGCGATCCGGTCGACGTCGCGATAGGCGTCGCGCGCCAGCTCCTCGCCGAACACGTCGATGTCGATCACGTCATAGTCGAGCCCGCATCCCTCCTGCTGCGCCAGCGCATGCAGCCGCGCCCCGAGCCGGTCGGCGCCGGCGACGATCGCGCTGCCGGTGTAGAGGATGAAGCGGCCGCCGGGCGCCAGCCGAGGCAGGACCGCCGCCGCCATGTCGATCGATAGCGCCGCGCCGTGCAGGTCGCCGCCGTCGCGATAGGTGCGGCCCTGACTGTCCAGAAGGTAGGGCGGATTGGCCAGGGCGAGATCGATGGCGTCCGAAAGGCCGGCGAGGATCGACCCCTCGCGCAGCGCCGGCGACAAGCCCGCGCCGGCCGCATTGGCCGCCGCCAGCCGCAACGCCTGGGCGTTCACGTCGGTCAGCGTCAGCGATGCCCCCGGGGCGTGGCGCGCCGCGACGATGCCGCCGACGCCGCTGCCCGTGCCGATATCGACGATCCGCGCACCGCCGGCGACCGGACGCCGGCCCAGCACCTCGCGGATCAGCCGGGCGAAGCGATAGCTGTCGGGACCGAAGAACACCGCGTCGCGATCGTCGGTGGGGAAGGCCGAGTGGAGATAACAGTCCTCGTCCAGCGTCGAGGCGCGCAACCGGCTGCGCACGCCGCTGTCCGCGGGTTCGATCGCGCCTGCGGCGTCGAGCAGCGCTTCCACTTCCGCATCGATCGACCCCGGCTCGAACGCCAGGCTCCATCCGAGAATGTCGGTCAGCGTCCACCCCATCCGCCCCGGCGCGCGCGCCAGGACGCGGTCATGGGTGGCGGGCGTCGGCGCGGCGAAATCATAGCCGCGCGCCTTCAGGACCGCGATGAGCTGCGGCAGATCGTCGACTGTCACGATTTCGGGACCCCGAGGCGTCATGGACAAGGCCGGGACAAAGCCAGGGCGGGGCCGAGGTTCCGCGACGGACCAGATTTCGTCTCGCATCCGGAACCGTTTCCGGCCGTCGGCGCTTTATCGGCTCATGCGGTCGCCCATCCTGTTTCGATCTGTGCCGATGCCGGAATGGGCGCGCGACTATTTCCTCAACCTCATGGAGACTCTGTCGATGCCCAGCCTTACCCTGCGTTCGTCCGGCTTCCTGGTTGCGATGTGCGCCGCTACCCTCGGCACCGCCGGCGTCGCGCATGCCGAGGCGGCACCCTGTCCCGCGAGCAACTTCGACGGCTTTCTGAAGGCCTTTTCGGATTCGGCGCAGGTCCAGCGCAGCTTCACCGCCCCGACCGTGCAGGTGACCGAGATCGACGCCACCGCCGAGCCCGAGCCGCGCGAGATGACGCGCAGCCAGCCGCGGGCCAGCCTGCGCTTCCCGGTGATGATGTCCACCGCGGACCAGAGCAGCGACGGCCTGAGCGCCAGCGTCACCCGCCCGGACGCCGAGACGGTGCGCGTCAAGCTGGAGAAGCCGGATACCGGCTATCAGCTCAGCTATTCCTTCCGCCCGCGCGGCAATTGCTGGGAATTGTTCGCCAAGGCCGACACCTCGCTCTGAGGCTGCTTTCTTCACCGGAGATTTCGAATGATCCTGTCCCGTTCGCTGGCGCTTGCCGGCATGGTCGCGCTCGCGCTTCCGGCGGCTGCGCTGGCCCAGGACCGCGAGCCCCCCGCCAATTCGCCGCTGCGCGCGTTTGAGGCGAAGGCGCGCAAGGGCATGGCCTATGGCGCCTTCCGCAGCCAGGTGCTCGCCGCGGGATGGACCGCGCAGGGCGCCGATGACTGTGCCGAGGCGGTCAGCGCCAAGGCGTGCAAGACGCTGCCCGAGCTCGACCGCTGCACCGCCGACGGCCTGTGCCTGATGTCCTTCACCCATGCGGGCGAGGACATCGTGCTGCGCGTGGCGACCAAGGGGCAGGGCGTCACGGTCGACAGCTGGGGCTTCGAATAACCGCGACGCGCGCGTCGGGCCTATTCCGCCACCGACACGGTGATGGCGGAGGCGCGGCCCGGCGCGTGATAGACCCGGTGCGTCTGCGCGCGGAAGTCGCCCGGCTTCGCGCGCAGGATGTTCGGAACAAAGGTCTGCGGGTTGCGGCCGATCAGCGGAAACCAGCTGCTCTGGACCTGCACCCCGATCCGGTGCCCCTTGCGGAAGACGTGCGAGGCGGAGTGGAGGTCGATGCGGTAGTCGAGCACCGCGTTCGGCGTGATCGCCTTCGGCCGGTCATATCCGCCGCGAAACCGCCCGCGGAACACGTCGTTGGCGATCATTCGCTGCCGCCCGCGCAGTTCGGCGGGCGTGCCGGCATCGTCGGGATGGATGTCGACCAGCTTCACCACCCAGTCTGCGTCCGAGCCCGTCGTGCTGGCGAACAGCTTGGCCGCGACGTCGCCCGAGATCGTCACGTCCTGCGCCAACGGTTCGCTCTGCCAGAACAGCACGTCCTTGCGCTTCGCGAAGGGGGCCTGGTCGTCGGCGATCCAGTTGGCGCAGGTCGATCCCTCGGACAGGAACGGCGTGATCAGCGCGCGCTCGCGATAGGGCACCGGATTCGCCGGATCGGACACGAAGCTGTCCGCCGCCGCCTCGCCGCGCCCCGGCGCCTCGAACGACAGCCTGCCGCCCGCGCGCAGATACAGGTTGCGCGTCGCGGTGCCGCGCTTCAGCGGCCAGCTGTCCAGCCGCTGCCAGCGGTTGCTGCCGGTCTGGAAGACCAGCGCCTCGGGCTGGTTCAGCGTGCCCTCGCCCTTCAGCCAGTACCGGAACCAGGGCAATTCCACCTCGCGGCGATACCAGTCGCCGGTCGGCCCACCCATCTCGAACGGGCCGTAGGACGATCCCGTCCCGCGCCAGCCGCCATGGTTCCACGGCCCGACCACCAGATAGTTCAGCCCGCGATCGTCGCCCTTTTCCTGCTCGCGATAGATGGACAGCGGACCGTAGAAATCCTCCTGGTCATACCATCCCGCGACGATCAGGTTGGGCGTCGCCACCCGCTTCGGCATGTTGTTGGTGGTGCGTTGCGCCCGCCAATAGCCGTCATAGCTCGGGTGGTTCACGAAATTCTGCCAGCTGGGCATGGTGGTGCCCAGATGCCGGCGGTCGAGCATCGCCAGGTCGGTCTGCTTCAGATACCAGGCATAGGCGTCCTTCTCACCGCCGAAATCGAACACCTTCATCGTCCGCCCGTCGGACTCCAGAGCGCTCACCCAGCTCCAGGCATAGTCCAGCCGGAACGCGCCATTGTGCAGGAAGTCGTCGCCGACGAACATGTCGTTGGGCGAGGCCTGCGACGACACCGCCTTCAGCGCCGGATGCGGATCGATCGTCGCCATCGCCGCGGTCCAGCCGCCATAGGATACGCCCAGCACGCCCGCCTTGCCGTTGGTGCCGGGCAACTGCTTCGTCAGCCAGTCGATCGTGTCCCAGGTGTCGGTGGATTCGTCGACCCCGCCAGCCGATGCCTTGCGCGGCCGCAGATTGACGAACTCCCCCTCGGACCCGAGCCGTCCGCGAATATCCTGCAGCACGAAGATGAAGCCGTCGTCCGCCAGTTCCTTGTACGACGCGGTGAACAGCCGCGTGACCTGTGGCATGCCGAAGCCATAGGGCGACCGGCTCAGCAGGATCGGCAGCGGCCCCTTCGCGTGTTTCGGCCGCCACACCTGGACATGCAGCTTCACCCCGTCGCGCATCGGGATCATCATGTCCTCGCCGACATAGTCGCCGATCGCGGCGCCCGGCGGCACCTGATCGGTCAGGTCCCGCGCCGGCGCGGACTGCGGCGCGGGAAGCGGCGCGCGAGCGGCGAGGGGCGAACCGAGCGCGGTGGCGAGAGCCAGGAGCGCCAGGATTCCGGCGCGGCCTTGCCGTGGATGGTTGCGCATGCGGGGACCCCTCTTCGTTATCGATTTTGAGGGAATGATAGCGCGCGCGAGGCGGAAGGCGAGTTCCTATTGGACGATCGCCCTCAGCCGAGGCGCAGGCGCGTCATCTGCGCGCGGCGTGACGCGGCCGGCTCGGCGCTTTTTCGAGATAGACCGGGTTGGAGTGGAACCACAGGTCCTGCCACGGGTCCTCGCCGGCGACATCGGGTTCGGGCTCGCCCTGCGTCGTGCTGGTCCCGCGTACGCGCAGATATCCCGATGCGGGCAGCGCGGGCATTCGGTGACGGATCACCCGCCACTCACCATCGCGATGCCAGTCGCGCGCGGTAAAGCGCCGGACCAGCCGCGTGCCGGGGTTGCGATCGCCCTGTCCCGTCGTCGCGCCGCCGGCGATCAGGTCGACATGATCGACCTGCGGGAGGGCTCCTGCGGCATTCGGCGCAGCGGCCGGGCGGAAGCGTATCGTGACGAGGAGAGCCTTTGCATCCTGTATCGCAAGCGTATCGCCCATCCTTGCCGCATGAGCCGGCGCCCGGGTGGACGCCACGCTCAGGTCCAGGCCCTCGATCAGTCCGCCCGTCGCCGCGAAGACGCGTCCCGACCGGAGCCCGTCCAGCACATCGTCATAGGTCGGTGCCGCGAACACCCACGTCTTGGCATATTCGCCGGGCCAGAAATCGGCACCGCCGTCGCGCCAGTGACCGTGTGAGTCCGAGGTTGCGGTGATCGTCCAGTGCAGGCCCTGCCCGAGAAGGGCGTCCCAGCCGCCGCCCAGCGTCGCGACCATCTGGTCGAAGCCGCCGAGCGTCGGAAAGCCGCCATACAGGCCGCGCGAACCATGGGCGGTGTCGCGGCCGGGTCCGGGCCTGGCGGCCTGATGTCCCGGCGCGCCTTCCATCCCGATCGCGACCTGTGGCGCGGCCTCGTGCCACAGCCGGTATTCGTCCGGCGAATGCAGTCCCCATCGGCCGGGTCCGGTCGCCGTGCGAGACGGATGGTTGCCGATCAGGACGGGCGGCGTGGCCAGTCGGGCCATGTAGCGCAGCGCCTCGATCATCCGGGGCTTGGTATTGCGCGCGGGATCGGCCGGGAACGCCTCGCGCTTGCCGAAGCGTGCCTCGATCTCGCGCAGATCGTCGCGCTCGGCCGGGCCATGCGGCAGGATGAGCGTCGCATGTTCGCCGCCGGGCACGTCGAATTCCATCCCGTAGAACAGCATCAGTCCGGGCACCGCCGCGCGCGCCGCGACAACGTCCGGCCATGCGCGTGCATGATTGAGCGCCGAATGGTTCGGCCCGCCATGGTCGGTCGATACCATCCAGTCGAGGCCGAAACGGCGCGCCATCCGGGCGTTCTGAAGGATCGTATGCGACGAATCTCCGCCGATCACCGGCTCCGGCGGCCGGTCGGGATGCGCCGGATCGGGCCGGTATGTCGCGCTGTAGATGCTGTGCACGTGATGGTCGCCGGCCAGCCAGCGCCGCTTCTCGCCCGATTGCGCAGCGGCGGGATCTGAAAGGCCCAGCAGCAGGAGCAGGCCCAAGGTCGAACTGCGATACATGGTGTCTCCGCGGATCGGACGGGCGGGCGGGTATCGGCGAGGCGGGACCGCCGCGATGGTCCGCGACGGTCCCGTCTTCAGTCGATCGAGGCTGGCGATCAGAATTTGGCGCGGACGCCGAAATTGACCGTCCGACCGAAGGTGTGGATCTCGGTGAACTCCTTCTTGCTGCCGGCATAGGACACCTGGCGCTGGTCGAGGAGGTTCACCACCTGGCCGAAGACCTCGATGTTCGGCCGCACCTGATAGCTGGTGCCCAGATCGATGATGCCGAAGCCCTTCTGGTAATAGGCGACGACATCGTCGGCGGTGGGCAGCGACGTCACCAGCGCCCCCGAATCGGTGATATAGTCGTTGCGATAGGTGTAGCTGAGGTTGATCTCGAACGGGCCGCTTTCGAAGAACGGCGTGATCGAATAGCTGACGTCCGACACACCCTGGATACCCGCGGTCTGGAGGCCGACGCCGGTCCGGTCGAGCTGCAGCTTCGACGTTGCGAAGGTCGCGGTTGCGGTGATGCCCAGGCCGAACGGCAGCTTGTCCGTATAGCCGAACTCGATCCCGGAGATTTTCGCGTCGCCGACATTCCGCGGCGTGGCGACCAGGATGTCGACCGGCAGCGTCGACCCGTCGCGCACCGCGAAGGCGAGCGACCGGGTTTCGAAATCGGACGCGATATAGCCGCTGATGTCCTTGTGGAACGCTGCGGCGGTGAAGGCGCCGAACCTGCTGAAATACCATTCGAACGACAGGTCGAAATTCCACGCCGTATAGGGACGCAGGTTCGGGTTTCCGGCCGATGCCTGGAGGTTCAGCGTGGGATCCAGCAGCGCGGCGGCGCCTTCGTTGTAGATGCTGGTGACGGTCACGCTGTTGGTGTTGATCGAATTGCGCAGTTCGGACAGCGACGGGCGGGTCATCGTCCGCGCCGCGGCCAGGCGAAACTGGACATTGTCGGCGAACTTGAAGGTCGCGTTGGCACTGGGCAGCCATTCGGAATAGCGCGCCCTGGTCGTCACCGGCGTGACGTCGGTGGTCACGCCGCCGGTGCCGTTCGGCACCGGCGAGACGGTGGTGCCGCGCACGTCGGTATGCGTCTCGACATAGCGGACGCCGAAATTGCCGGTGACCGGAATGCCGCCAAGGATCGATTCGAAATCGACGCGGCCATAGCCTGCCCGGATGTCCTCGCCGATCCGATAGGAATTTTGGAGATCGGCGGCCGTCGGCGCGAGGTCGTAGGCGCTGGGGTTCACCCCGTCATATTCGGCGCCCAGCGTATAATTCTGGTTGAACAGACCCCAGTCGACGTTGCGCCAGGGCTGCCCATGCGCGATCGACTGATCGAACGCATTGGACGGTACCGGGAACTGGAGATACGCGTCGGTGCGCGTCGCGCCCGGGCGCAGCACCGAGGCATTGCGATCGCGGCGCTGATAGTCGCGATAGCGGTCGGAGACCTGGCCGCCGAAGCGGATCCGGGTAAGATCGAACCCGCCGATCCCGAAATCCACGTCGCGCTCGACATTCAGCACGAAGCTCTTGTCCTCGTCGGTCGAATTGATCGGCCGGACCGCGAAGCTCTCGAAGACCATTCTCGATCCGGTGGTCAGATCAAGGTCGGTGTAGAGCGCGTTGACCTTGCCGTCCTTCAGCACGTCGTTGCTGAAATCGAAGCTCAGATTGCCGCCCGCGCCGTTGGCGGTGCGATACTGGACGCGCTGGATCGGCGTATCGAGGTCGCTGTTGGCGCGCGCATAGCTGACACGCGGTTCGATCCGCCAGCCGCCCAGGTCGAACCGTGCGGTGGCGTTCAGCTGCAGGTTCTCGTGCGACTGGTCCATATATTCGGCATAGTTGCGGATCCGCGCGCCCCGGATCGTGCCGGCGACCAGCCGGCCGTCCTCGACCACCGCGGTCGCGGGATCGAGCCGCGCGATCTGGCTCGGGATATAATAGGTCAGGCGACGCTCGGTCGTCTCGTTGTTGAACTTCGAATAGAGACCGTCGAGCTCGAACTCGACGCCGGGTGCGGGGCGCCATTGCATGCCGACGACGGCGCTGAGGCGCTCGCGATTCTCCATTTCCAGATAGGGCTGAGCGTCGCCGGGCGTGCGCAGCGTGCCGAGCCCAGGCACGACCGTGTCCTGCCAGCCCACGCGCAGGCGGTCGAACTGCACCTCGCGCTTGGTGTAGGAAACTCCGGCCAGCAGTCCGAACGTCCGCGCTGCATTGCGCCAGCCCGCCGAGATCGTGCCGTTGGGATTGATCGTGTCGGTCCGCTCCTCATAGCCGCCATAGGCGCTGGCTGCGACGAAGGAGTCGCGATCGAGCGGGTTGATCAGGCGGATGTCGACGGTCGAGCCGATACCGCTCTCGACGAGATCGGCGGTCGGCGACTTGGTCACCACGACGCTGTCGATCAGCGTGGCGGGCAGCACCTGGAGGCGGAACTGCCGCCCCGACTGGCCCGAGTTGCGGATATTCTCGTTATAGGCCAGCGGCATGCCGTCGAAGGTGACTGCCTGGAAATTCGGGCCGAGCCCGCGCACGCTGATGAACTGGCCCTCGCCGGCTTCGCGGACGATGGTCACGCCCGGGACGCGCTGCAGCGCCTCGGCCACGTTGAACGCCGGCAGCTTGCCGATGTCGGCGGCGACGACTGCGTCCGAGATCGAATCGGCGTTGCGCTTCAGGTCGAGCGCCCGCTCGACACCGTCGGAGAAGCGGGCCGTGACGACGATCTCGTTGCCTTCCGCCGCCTCTTCGGTATCGCTGGCCTGTGTCGGCTCGGGCGCGTGCGCGCGGACGATCAGCGCGCCGGCGCTGTCGCGAACGACGCTCAGCGGCGTTCCCGCGACGAGGCGGCGCAGCGCCGTCTCGGCATCCAGCTCGCCGGAAAGGGCGGGCGCGTTCAGCCCGGCGACCGCGGCGCGGGTGAACAGGATGTCGGTGCCGCTTTGCCGTGCAAGTTGCTCGATCGCCCGGTCCATGGGCTGGGCGGCGATGGCGATCCGCACGCGACGGGCCTGGCCCTGCGCCTCGGCGGTGCTCGCCATGGCAAGCGTGGAAAGTGTGAGCGCAAGCGCTGCCGATCGGCAAAGCTGCCGCTTCAGACTGGTCATGATCCAAGGTCCCCGTATCGCGCTCCCCGCGAGCGCCCGGTCACTCGACGACCGGGCTCGGGATTTCCTCACCTTGCCTGAAAAAGTTTTTTCAGCCGGCGGCCTGGATGCGGATCGCGTCGTCGTCCGCGGTGACGCGTACCGGCAGCAGGAGCGCGAGCGATCGCGCAAAGGCCTCGGGATCGCCGACGCGGTAGACGCCGCTCAGCCGCATCGCGGCGACCCGCGCATCGGAGACGACCAGCGCGCGCCGACTATATCGGTTCATCTCCGCCGCCGCGCGCGCGACGGTCTCGTCGCGGAACGCCAGGCGCCCGCTTTGCCAGGCGACGAGATCCTCGATCTCCGGCCGGTCGAGTCGGTCTGCGCGACCGGCCGCCATCGCGATACGATTTCCGGACGTCAGCGACATCTCGGTGCCTGCCGAAAGGATTCGCGCGCTGCCCTGGATCGCGGTGAATGCGATCCGGTCTCCTTCGCGCCGCAGGTCCAGCCGTGCTGCCTGCGCAGTCGCGCGCCGCTCGCCCGCCTCGATCACGAAGGGGCGAGGATCGGCCGCGATGTCGATGTCGATCCGTCCCGCCGTGAGCGACAGCGTGCGGACGTCGTCGCGCGCGCGGAACCGGATGCTCGTGTCGGTGTCGAGCATGACCCGCGTGCCATCGTCCAGCACGAGGCGGCGCTGCTCGCCGATCCCGGTCCGATAGGTGCCGGCATGCGCGTCCTGCCAGCCGAGCGTGAGGCCGCTGGCCACCACCAGCGCGCCGCCGCCTGCCAGCACGGCGCGGCGTGACAGTCGTTCCGGAGCAGGGGGTGCCGACGCGACAGGCTGTCCGCGAAGTCCCCCGACGGCGTCCCAGATCCCCGAGGCGCGATCGAATGCGTCCGCGTGCGATGCATCCGCCTTCAGCCATGCGCGAAACGCGGCTTCGTCGCCCGGCGCGCGGTCATCCGCATGCAATCGTGCCAGCCAGTCCGCCGCCTGCCGGTTCGCATTTTCCGGCTCGCCGCGGAACATCACGTCACCAATTCTCCATCCAGTCGGTCAGATGCGCCATTGCGCGCGCGATGTGCTTCTCGACGGCGCTCTGGCTGATCCCGAGCTCCTGCGCGATTTCGCGATATTTACGGGCGTCGAGGCGGTGCATCAAGAAAATCTGGCGCGTGCGCGGGCTTAGCTGTGCGACGCCGATGCGAAGGCGTTCCAGGCGATGCCGGGCGATGAGAACCTCGTCCTGAAGGGGGCGATGATCGGCGACGGATCCCGTCGCCGCATCCGGGACGAAGGCGAGGTCCATGCGCCGCTCGCGTCGATACGCGTCTATTCCGCCATTTGCCGCGGCGCGCGCCAGAAGCGCCGCGGGGTTGTTCGCCTGTACCTTGCGATCGGCGATGCCGACCCATGCATCGTGCAGCAGGTCCTCGGCATCGTCGCGCCGCGTCATGCGCGCGATCTGGTCGCGAAGCCGGGCCCAGCCGAACCCCGCATCCCCGCCGCGTCTCGATGCGTTGATGATTCCCATTCGGCGCGGTTAGAAATCGGCCGATACGGTTTGATGACAGATCGACGGCGCAGGGATGACACCCGTTATCGATTGCGCGATTCAGCGCGTCTGCGCGTTGCCCGCGCTCAATGCTGTCGTGTCACGGTTGAAGCGCCGTATGGCAGCTCACCTTCGCCAATGCCGCGAAGACGGCCGGCGTGCGTTCCAGGCGGGCGATGGTCCGGGCGCCTTCCAGGGCGGCGACCAGTGCGGCTGCGCTGGCGGAGGCGCGGGCAGGAGCGAAGCTGCATCCAAGAAAATGGGCCTCGATGATCGCGGTGGACCGGGCGAATCCGCGTGCGATCCGTTCGGTCAGCCCGGCGTCGAGCGCGGGCAGTTCGTTGGCGAGGTTCTGCATCAGGCAGCCATATTGGAAGTCGGTGGCGACCATGTCGTCTGCGAAACTGCCGAACAGGCGCTGGACGAACGACGAGGCGTCTCCCCGGGTGGCAGAGGAAATCTCGGTCAGGACGGCGATCCGCCCCGCGACATAAAGGTCGATCGCTTCTTCGGCCAACTGCGCTTTCCCGCGTGGAAAGTGAAAATAGAAGGATCCCTTCGGCGCGCCGCTTTCCTCCAGGATCTGGGTCAGGCCGGTCGCCGTATAGCCCTGGATGCGAAACAGCTTCTGGGCGGCGGCGATCGCTCGGTCGCGGGCATCGGTCTTGCGCGGCATGACGACGACGTAACAGCTTGCGATTGACGTCGCTATGGCGACTGACATACTATGGCGATCGCTATATAACGGAAGCAACTGATGACCGCCCGTGCGTTACAGCGTTCAGCGACTCGCCGGGTGGTCCTTGGAATGGGGGCGGCGGGTCTGGCGGCCGCATCGCTTGGAACTGCCCATGCAATCGAAGGACCTGACGTGACGCATTCACCCCTTGGTTCCGCTACGCTTCCCGACGGCGTGCGATCGCGCCTGGTCCACGGCCTCAACGGTCTGGACGTGCACATCCTCGAAGCCGGGCACGAAGGGCCGGGTCGGCCGCTGGTGCTGCTGCTGCACGGTTTTCCCGACCTGGCCTATGGCTGGCGGCACCTGATGCCGATCCTGGCCGATGCCGGTTATCATGTCGTCGCGCCCGACCAGCGCGGCTATGGCCGGACCACCGGCTGGGAGAATGGCTATGACGTGCCGCTGGAGCCGTTCAGCCTGTTGAACATGGCGCGCGATGCTGTGGCTCTGGTGTCGGCATTGGGCTGTCGCCGTACGGCAATGATCGTCGGACACGACATCGGCTCGCCGATCGCGGCCTATTGCGCGCTGGCGCGGCCCGACATGTTTCCCTCGCTCGTGCTGATGAGCGCGCCCTTTCCCGGGCCGCCCGCCTTTCCGTTCGACACGGCGGATCGCGAGCCGCTGCCGGCCCGGCCGGACAATAGCGCCCGGGCCCTGGCCACCGCGCTGGCGGCGCTGGATCCGCCAAGGGTTCATTATCAACACTATCTCGGCGGGCGGCAGGCGAATGCGGACATGTCGCACCCGCCCCAAGGGCTGCACGCATTCCTGCGCGCCTTCTTCCACGTGAAGAGCGGCGACTGGCCCGGAAATCGACCGCACCAGCTGGCCGCGCCGACTGCGGCGGAGTTTGCGCGGATGCCGTCCTATTATGTCATGGAGCGCGGGCGGACGATGCCGGAGACGGTCGCGCCGTTCCACCCTTCGGCGGACGAGGTTCGCGACTGCGCCTGGCTGACCGATCGCGAACTGGACGTGTACGCGACGGAATATGGCCGGACCGGGTTCCAGGGGGCGCTGCAGGCCTATCGGGTGTTTGCCGATCCCGCCCTCAACGCACAGCTGCGGCTGTTCTCGGGACGGACGATCGACGTCCCGTCGCTGTTCATCGGCGGGACGCGCGACTGGGGCACCCATGCGGCCCCCGGCGCGCTCGATCGCATGACCGGCCAGGCGATGACGAAGCTTGCGGGCGTCGAGATGGTCGACGGCTCGGGCCACTGGATCCAGCAGGAGCAGCCCGCCCGGCTGGGCGCGCTCCTGCTCGACTTTGCGCGCCGAGCCGGAAGGGCGGGGTAACCGGGCGATCGTAACTGCGGATCGCACGAGGCCTTCTGTCGAAGGTCGGGCCGTTGACGCTTTCCCCGGACCGTGATCAGGGCGGATATCCCGGGGGAGGGGAGAGATGATGCGCACCGGCATTCGGAAGGTGATGGGCCTGGCGGTCGCCGCCATGGCGATTCAGGCGCTGCCCGCCGCGGCACAGATCCGCAGCGCGACGGTTGCCGAGGGCCAGCTCGCCGGAAAGTCCGCCGGCGCGGTGAGCGCATTTCTGGGCGTTCCCTTTGCCGCGCCGCCGGTCGCGGAGAATCGCTGGAAGCCGCCGCTCGCTGCGGCACGGTGGCAGGGCGTGCGCCGGGCCGACACGCTGCCGTCCAGCTGCCGGCAGGAGGTGACGCCGAACGGCTTCGGTCCCTGGACGCATGAATATGTCGTCACCAATGCGGTCAGCGAGGACTGCCTGTACCTCAATGTCTGGACGCCGGCGAAGACGGCCGCGGCGAAGCTGCCGGTGCTGGTGTGGATCCATGGCGGCGCCTTTTCCAGCGGGTCGGCTTCGGTGCCGATCTATGACGGCAGCGCGCTGGCGGCAAAGGGGATCGTCGTCATCGCGATCAACTATCGCCTGGGGTTGTACGGCTTCATGGCGCATCCCGGCCTGACCGCGGAGAGCCCGGCAGGGGCGTCGGGCAATTACGGGCTGCTCGATCAGGTCGCGGCGCTGAAGTGGATCAAGGCCAATGCCGCGGCATTCGGCGGCGATCCCGCCCGGATCACGATCGCCGGCCAGTCGGCGGGCGCCGCATCGGTCCATCACCTGATTGCGACGCCGCTGGCGAAGGGCCTGTTCGTTCGCGCCATCGCCCAGAGCGGCTCGGGCATGGGCCTGAACGTGCCGGCACGCGCCACGGCCGAAGCACGCGGCACGGCACTGATGACCTCGGCGGGGGCCGGTTCGATCGACGAGATGCGGCGGCTGAGCCCCGACCAGCTCGAGGCGGCGGCGAAGACGCTGGCGGGCGCGGGCGGGCTGGCCTTTGCCCCGGTCGTCGATGGCCTGGTGTTCCCCGACACCGGCACCGTGGGCGCCAACACCAACGACACGCCGATCCTGACCGGCATGACCGCGGACGAGATGACCGGGCTGAATCCGGCCTTCGGCAAGGCCACCGCTGCGCAGGTCCAGGGCACGCTCGCCAGCAGCTATGGCGCGCTCGCGCCGCAGTTTCTGAAGCTCTATCCTGCGGCGAGCGATGCCGAGGCCAATGCGACCGTCAGCGCGCTGGCACGCGACCGCGGCCTCGCAGCCATGGCCTTCTGGGCACAGCAGCGGCAGCGCGGCAGCCGCAATCCCGTTTACGCCTATCTGTGGAGCCACTGGGAGCCCGGCCCGGATGCGGCCCGCTACCGCGCCTTCCATTCCTCCGAGATTCCCTATGTCTTCGGCACGCTGGGCGCCTCGCCCGAGCGGCCGTTCGGCGCGGCCGATCGCAGGCTGTCGGCGCTGCTCGGCGACTATTGGGTGAACTGGGTGAAGCGCGGCGACCCGAACGGCTCCGGCCTGCCGCACTGGCCGCGCTATTCGAGCAACCAGCAGATCATCGAGATCGGCGATGACGGGGCCAAGGCGCGCCCGATCCTGCCGGCGGACACGCTGGATCTGTTCACGCGCTATGTCGAAAGCGGCGGCCGGGTCAGCCTGTTCTGAGGCGACCCGGCCGGATCGCCTCAGATGTCCTGAACCAGCCGTCCGTACAGCTCGGGCCGCCGGTCGCGGAAGAAGCCGAAGGCGGCGCGGTGGCGCTTCACGCGGTCGAGGTCGAGCGTGGCGGTGATCACGCCGGTTTCCTTGCGGTCCAGTTCGGCCAGGATATCGCCGCGCTCGTCGGTGATGAAGCTGGTGCCGTAAAAGGTCTGGCCATGTTCGGTGCCGACGCGGTTGGCGGCGACGACGGGCACGACGTTGGAGACGGCATGGCCGACCATCGCCCGGCGCCAGAGACGGGCGGTGTCCAGGCTGTCGTCATGCGGCTCGCTGCCGATCGCGGTCGGGTAGAACAGGATCTGCGCGCCCATCAGCATCATCGCGCGCGCGGTTTCCGGATACCATTGGTCCCAGCAGATGCCGACGCCCAAAGTCGCCTGCGGCCCGTCCCACACCTTGAAGCCGGTGTTGCCGGGGCGGAAATAGAATTTCTCCTCGTACCCCGGGCCGTCGGGAATGTGGCTCTTGCGATAGACGCCGGCGACCTTCCCGTCGGGGCCGATCATCGCCAGACTGTTGTAGTGATGCGGCCCGTCGGCCTCGAAGAAGCTGGTCGGGATATAGATGCCGAGTTCCCGGGCGAGCGTCTGCATCGCCAGCACCGCCTTGTGCTCGGCGGTCGGCTTGGCATTGGCGAACAGGCCCTCGTCCTCGACGCGGCAGAAATATTCGCCCTCGAACAATTCGGGCGGCAGCACCACCTGTGCGCCCTTCGCCGCAGCCTCGCGAACCAGTTCGGAGACGTTGGCGATATTGGCGTCGATATCGTTCGAGAAGGCGAGCTGCAGCGCGGCGACGGTGATTTCGGTCATGGCGCGCCATGTAGTGCGCTTTGGGGGCGCGTGCACCCCCGCGCTTGCCTCAGAAGGATGGAATCTGCTGGCTGATGCAATGGAAGCTGCCGCCGCCGGTCAGGATATGGTCGGCACGGAAGCCGGTGATTTCGCGGCCGGGGAAGATGGCCTTCAGCGTCTCGACCGCAGCCGCGTCATTGGGCTGGCCATACAGCGGGACGACGACTGCGGCATTGCCGATATAGAAATTCATGTAGCTGGCCGGGATGATCTCGCCGTCCTCGTCCAGCACGGCGCCGGGCGAGGGCATGCGGACCACCTCGACGCCGAAGCGCTCGGCGCGCTCGGCAGCGTCGCGATAGATATCGGCATTGGGATCGCCCTCGGCCGGTTCGGGGATGAGCAGGCGGTTCTCGCCGACGAAACGGGCGAGATTGTCGACATGGCCGTCGGTATGGTCGTTGAGCAGCCCGTCGCCCAGCCAGAGGACGCGGGTGTAGCCCAGAGCGTTGCGCAGCAGCGCCTCGACCCGGTCACGGGTCAGGTCCGGATTGCGGTTGGGGTTGAGCAGGCACTGTTCGGTCGTGACGACCAGCCCGGTGCCGTCGCCGTCGATCGCGCCGCCTTCGAGCACCCAGCCATGGTCCGCAACCTGAAGCTCGCGGCGTGCCGCCAGCCGCCGGCCGATATCGTCGTCGCCGGGCAGGTCATATTTGCCGCCCCAGCCGTTGAAGCGGAAGTCATGGCCGATACGGTCGCCGCCGACGATCGCCGCGGTATCACGCAGCCAGATGTCGCCGAACGGCTCGACCACCACCTGCGCGGCATCACCGGCCAGCGCACGCGCCGCCTCGGCCGAAGCCTCGTCTGCAGCAACCAGGATCACCGTCTCGCCGCGCCCGCCGGCATGCACGGCGCGGGCGAAGGCAGCGACTTCCTCGCGCGCCGGCTCGAGGTCCTCGAGCCACAGCTCGCCATGGCTGGGAAAGCCGATCCACACCGCATCGTGCGGCGCCCACTCGGCGGGCGGGGGCGGGGGGGTATGCTGGGTGGAAGCGTTGTCGGTCATGCGGGCCCCTTACCCGCGAGATGCGCGCAGGGGTAGGGGCGTCTTCAAGTTCCCCTCCCACTTGTGGGAGGGGCTAGGGGAGGGCCTGTCCACGCAACGCTGCGTCTAAAACAAGCCCTCCCCCGACCCCTCCCGCAAGCAGGAGGGGAGACTTGTCGCGCCTTACTTGCCCGCGCGGCTCTTTTCGCGGATCTCGCGGAACTCGGCATCCTTGTACCAGGCGGGCCAGGTGGTGCCGTCGGCCAGTTCGCGACCCATCCAGAAGAAGATGTTCAGGTCCTGGATCGCGCCGCTCCAGTCCCAGTTGGGATCATATTCGTCCGACGGCTGGTGATAGCGGTTGGTGGTATAGTCGTCGGCCGCCTTCTTGCCGGCCTGCTTGCCGCCCTTCACCAGGTCCTCGCCACTCTCGCCATAGAACATCGGCACGCCCAGCCGGGCGAAGCTGAAATGGTCGGAGCGATAATAGAAGCCCTTTTCCGGCGTCGGCTCGGGAACGACGGTCCGGCCTTCGCGCTCGACCAGCGGCTTGACCATGTCCTCCAGCTCGGACTTGCCGACGCCGATGAAGACGAAGTCCTTGGTCGGGCCATTGATATTGACGCCGTCAATATTCACCCCGCCGACGGTCTGCGAGACCGGGAAGACCGGGTTCTCGGCATAATATTTCGAGCCGAGCAGCCCCGATTCCTCGGCGGTCACCGCCAGGAATACCATGGTCCGCTTGGCCGGGCCCTTCTTCACCTGTGCCTCGGCCAGCGCGATCAGCGCGGCGGTGCCCGACGCGTTGTCGATCGCGCCGTTGCAGATATCGTCGTCATTCACCTTGTCGCAACGGCCAAGATGGTCCCAGTGCGCGGAATAGAGGACGTACTCGTCCTTGCGCTCGCTGCCCGGCAGGATGCCGATGACGTTCTTCGATGCCTGGCGGCGGATCGTGCTGTCGAACGAGACTGAGGCCTTCACGCCCGCGAGCGGCACCGCCTTGAACCCCTTCACCTTCGCCGCGGCGGTGAGCTTGTCATAATCCTGGCCGCCCTTGGCGAACAGCTTGCGCGCCGCGGCGTTCTGGATCCAGCCCACCGCCTGCGACTGGTCCATATGGTTGCCGGGCGAGTCCTGCTCCAGCTGCGGGCCGGTCCAGCTCGACTGGACGACGTTCCAGCCATAGGCGGCGGGTTCGGTGTCGTGGACGATGATCGCGGCCGCCGCGCCCTGACGTGCGGCTTCCTCGAACTTGTAGGTCCAGCGGCCATAATAGGTCATCGCCCGGCCGCCGAAATCGCCGGCCAACTCCTTGGTCTGCCAGTCGGGGTCGTTGATCAGGATGACGACCGTCTTCCCCTTCACATCGACCCCGGCATAATCGTCCCAGCCGCGCTCGGGCGCGTGGATGCCGTAGCCGACGAAGACGACGTCGCTGTCCTTGATCCGGGTCTGGGGCGTGACCCGGTAGGTGCCGATCACCATATCGCTGCGATAGTTCAGGCTGATCGGATCGCCGGTGCCGCCGGTGAAGTTCAGCGGGCTCACATTCTGCGCGGTCAGTTCGACCAGCGGCACGTCCTGTACCCAGCTTCCCTTGTTGCCCGGCTGCAGCCCCGCCGCCTTCATCCGCTCGATCAGATAGGCGACGGTCTTCTCCTCGCCCGGCGTCGCCGGCGCGCGGCCCTCGAATTCGTCGGACGACAGCTTCTGGGTGATCGTCTTCAGCGTGTCGACCGAGATACCGGTATCGGATTGCGGGGTCGATTTCGTGCAGCCGCCGACGGCGGCGAGCAGCGCCGCGGCAGCGGCGATCGGGGCAAGACGCATCAAGGATCCTCTCTGATCGAAGTGCCGCGGACTGTGGCAGCGCGGGAATCGCCTCGCAAGTGGGGGAGATTCAGGTTGCGGGGATTGCCCATCGCGACCTAGCATGCCGGCGGGGCACGGGTTTGTGGGGGAAAGAATGCGTATCGGAATCATCGGACAGGTCGCGGTTGCGGCGCTGGTCGCATCGTCGTGGGTGCAGGGTGCTGCCGCGCAGAGCGCGGATGCCAAGAAGTTCGGCGCGCGCGAGAGCGTCGAGCATATAGGACTGTCGCCTGACGGGAATCAGGTAGTGTTCCTCGCTCCGCTGGCTGGAGCGTCGAGCGGCGTCTTCGTTGCGCAAACCGACGGCAGCGGCATAGTGCGGCGTATCCTGATGGCGGACGGCAAGCCCGAAACGCTTCGCTGGTGCCGCTGGGCGTCGAATACGCGCATCGTGTGCCAGGTCCAGTCGGAAGCGCCGTCCGGCATCGGAGCCATCGGCTATTCGCGCCTGGTCTCGCTCGGGGGGGATGGGGCCAACCTGAAGCTTCTGTCTCCGCGAACCAGCTTTCGGGCGCTGGGACCGATGCAGGACGGCGGCGGCATTATCGACTGGCTGCCAGAGGCCGATGGTGACGTGATGATGACGCGGGAGTTCGTCCCCGAAATGTCGACCGGAACGCATGTCGCCCAGACCCGGTCCGGGCTCGGCGTCGAGCGCGTGGGAACGACCAATCTGTCCCGCAAGGTCGTTGAGACGGCACGCGACGATGCAGTGGAATATATCACCGACGGTTTCGGTACGGTCCGGGTCATGGGTAGTGTGGTCAAGGATGGCAGCGATTATCTGACCGGGCGGATCCGCTATTCCTATCGCAAGCCCGACGGTCGAAGCTGGGATCAGTTGAGTATGCTCGACACGCTGGCCGGGACCGGGTTCAATCCCTACGCCGTCGATCGCGACCTGAACGTCGCCTATGGGTTCGACGGGCTGGACGGCCGGACGGCGCTATATCGGATCAAGCTCGACGGTTCGATGGCTCGCGAACTGGTGTTCAAGCATGACGGGGTCGATGTCGATGGCTTGATCCGCATCGGGCGGCGTCAGCGCGTGGTCGGCGTGACCTATGCGACCGAGAAGCGCGAGGCCGAGTTCTTCGATCCCGAACTGAAGACGCTCGCAACCATGCTCGGCCGCGCGCTGCCCAAGCTGCCGCTGATCCGCTTCATGGACGCCAGCAATGACGAGAACCGCCTGCTGTTCTGGGCGGGCAGCGATGTCGATCCGGGCCGATACTTCGTTTTCGATCGCAAGGCGAAGAAAGTGATGGAACTGATGCTCGCCCGCCCGGAGCTGGAAACGACCACGCTCGCGACGGTCAAGCCGATCAGCTTCGCCGCTGCGGACGGGACGCAGATCCCGGCCTATCTGACCCTTCCGGCCGGCAGTGACGGCAAGGGGCTGCCCGCCATCGTGATGCCGCATGGCGGACCGGGTGCGCGCGACGAATGGGGCTTCGACTGGCTGGCGCAATTCTACGCCGCGCGCGGCTATGCGGTGCTTCAGCCCAATTTCCGCGGCTCGACCGGTTATGGCGATGCCTGGTTCGTCAATAACGGGTTCAAGTCGTGGAAGACCGCGATCGGCGACGTCAATGACGGCGGCCGCTGGCTGGTGAAGCAGGGCATTGCCGCACCGGACAAGCTGGCGATCGTCGGCTGGTCCTATGGCGGCTATGCCGCGCTTCAGTCGGCGGTGACCGAACCGGGGTTGTTCAAGGCGGTGGTGGCGATCGCGCCGGTGACCGATCTCGACCTGCTGCGGCAGGAATCGGTCAACTACACCAATCGCTGGGTGGTCGATCGCTTCATCGGCAGCGGCCCGCATGTCGCCGAGGGCTCGCCCGCGCGCCACGCCGATCGGATCTCGGTCCCGGTGCTGCTGTTCCACGGCGACAGGGACACCAATGTCGGCGTCGGTGAATCGCGCGTCATGGCGAAGCGGCTGCGCGATGCCGGCAAGAAGGTCGACTATGTCGAGTATCGTGATCTCGACCATTATCTGGACGATGCCGATGCGCGAACCGGCATGCTCGACAAGAGCGACGGCTTCCTGCGCGCCTCGATGGGAATGCCCGCCAAGGCCGACTGAGCGGCCTGGTGCCCCCGACGGGTCGTCGTCCTGGTGGGCGCGGCCTGTCGGGCAGGGGCGTTGGGTGGCGTCCGGCGCCTCCAACGAAAAAGGGCGGCCCCGAAGGACCGCCCCGTTTCTGTTTCCCGAGGGAAGCCGGACTTAGCGCGAATAGAATTCGACGACCAGGTTCGGTTCCATCTTCACCGGATAGGGGACTTCGTCGAGCGTCGGGATGCGGACGAAGGTGATCTTCGACGCGCCGTCCGGAGCGACATAGTCGGGGATGTCACGCTCGGCGAGGCTCTGCGCCTCCATGACCAGCGCCATTTCCTGTGCCTTCTGGCTCAGCGAGATTTCCTGGCCCGGCTTGATGCGGCGCGAACCGATGTTGCACTTCTCGCCATCGACGCGGACATGGCCGTGGTTGACCAGCTGGCGGGCGGCGAAGATCGTCGGTGCGAACTTGGCGCGATAGACGATCATGTCCAGGCGCATCTCGAGCAGGCCGATCAGGTTCTGCGAGGTGTCGCCCTTCATGCGCGACGCGTCCTCATAGGCCTTCTTGAACTGCTTCTCGGTGACGTCGCCGTAATAGCCCTTCAGCTTCTGCTTGGCGCGCAGCTGCAGACCGAAGTCCGACATCTTGCCCTTGCGACGCTGGCCGTGCTGGCCCGGGCCGTACTCGCGCTTGTTCACCGGGGACTTCGGACGGCCCCAGATGTTCTCGCCCATCCGGCGGTCGAGCTTGTGCTTGGCGCTTGAGCGCTTCGACATATTCAATCCTTTGCAATACGAACGACGTTGGTCCCGGTACTCGCTCCGCCGTCTCTGAAAGAGGGGCAGGGCTGCCGCTTCACCGGGGTGCGGAGCCATTGCGAAGGCGCGCGCCTAGCCGCAGGGGGGTAGCGAGTCAAGTTTTACGGGTACGGACGTCGCAATTGCCGCGCCCCGCGGCAGCTCCTAATGCACGGGCATGACCCAAATGATCGATCCCGAAGCCTGCACGACGATGATCGAAGTCCGCGCCGGCGTCGATGCCGTCGACCGCGAGCTGATCGCGCTACTGACCCAACGCTTCTGCTATATGGACGCGGCCGCCCGCATCAAGCCCGAGCGCAGCCATGTCCGCGACGAGGCGCGCAAGGTGCAGGTGATCGACAATGTCCGCGCCCATGCCCGCGCTGCCGGACTTCCGGACGAGGCGATCGGCGAGATCTGGGAACGGCTGGTCGAAGCCTCGATCGCCTATGAGCTCAAGGCATTCGACCGGCGCGGCGGGCCTGCTCAGTAAGGCGTGTTGCTGCTGCGGGTATTGTTCTGCCCCATGCTCGATGCATTGGCCGCGTTGGCCTCGTTGATCTCGCGCCATTCTGCCGCGGTATGGCAGGTCGATTTTCCCTTCAGGCGACTGCCGGTAGGTGCAGCCGAGCGACAGATTTTCTTCTCGGCTTTGGCGGCGGGAGCGGGGGCAGCCTGGGTTGCGGGAGCATCCTGGACGCCGATAGCCGCGATCAGACCGAGCAGAAACGACATGATAGGAACTCCTGTAACGTTCCTTGACGGTAGCGTGCCGAGGATGGCGCGTAACCCGATCTATTCAATTCGGGCCCTTTTCTTCCCGTCGAGCGCGGACAGCACGCCGCGCAGCGTGCGCAACTCCAGTCTGGTCCAGCCCGGCTTGGTCAGCAGCGTGCGCAAGGTACGCTTGGTCGTCGGAATGCGCGCCTCGGGATAGAAGAAGCCGTTGCGGTGAAGCATGTCCTCCAGCTGGCCGATCATGCCGTCCAGTTCGTCCTGCGGCGCCGGCGGATCGAGATCCTCCTGCGTCGGCTGCGCCAGCGACACGCCCTTGGACCATTCATAGGCGACCAGGATCACCGCCTGCGCCAGGTTGAGCGAGCCGAATTCGGGATTGATCGGCACCGTCAGGATCTTGCGTGCGATCGCGACATCCTCGGTCTCCAGCCCGGAACGTTCCGGGCCGAACAGGATCGCGGCGCGCGTCGGCGCGCCATGGATCTCGCGCGCGGCTTCGTCGGGCGTCACCACCGGCTTGCTCACGCCGCGCTTGCGCACCGTGGTGGCATAGACCTCGACGCAGTCGGCGACCGCATCGGCGACGCTGTCATAGACCCTGGCCTGCTCCAGCACGATGTCCGCGCCGCTGGCAGCCGGGCCGGCGCTGGGATTCGGCCAGCCGTCGCGCGGGGCGACCAGCCGCATCTCGGTCAGCCCGAAGTTCAGCATCGCCCGCGCGGCCTTGCCGATATTCTCGCCCAGCTGTGGCCGGACCAGCACGATGACGGGCGCGGGCGCGGTCATTCCTTGCCGGCCTCGGTCACGTTGCCGGCAAAATCCTCGAAATCCTTGGCCTCGCGGAAGTCCTTATAGACGCTGGCGAAACGGATATAGGCGACCGGATCCAGGCCCTTGAGCCCTTCCATCACCAGTTCGCCGATCTTCTCCGACGGGACTTCGGTGTCGCCCATCGTCTCCAGCTGGCGCTGGATGCCGGAAACCAATTTCTCGATCTGGACCGCAGTGACCGGGCGCTTGCGCGTGGCGGTCGATACCGAGCGAACCAGCTTGTCGCGCTCGAACGGTTCGCGCCGGTCCTGGTTCTTCAGCACGGTCAGGTCGCGCAGCTGGATGCGCTCGAACGTGGTGAAGCGTGCGGCGCACGCCTCGCACTGGCGGCGCCGACGGATCGCGGCGCCGTCCTCGGTCGGACGGCTGTCCTTTACCTGGCTGTCCTCATTTCCGCAGAACGGACAGCGCATCAGTATGCCCCTAGGGACGGTGCCGGCCCGCACCCCCACCCGGCCACCCAACGACAGAGTAAGCTATGGGTGGCCGGGTGGGGGTGCGGGCTGGTGCCGAAAGCGACAAAGCCCATCAGGCCCCCGGGTAGATCGGGAAGCGCTCGCACAATGCGCGGACGCGCGTGCGGACGTTGGCCTCGACCTCCGCATCGCCCTGCTCGCCCTTCTGGCGCAGGCCGTCGAGCACGTCGGCGACCATGTTGCCGATCTCGCGGAACTCGGCCGGTCCGAAGCCGCGCGTCGTGCCGGCGGGCGAGCCGACGCGGATGCCGCTGGTCTTCACCGGCGGCAGCGGGTCATTGGGGATGCCGTTCTTGTTGCAGGTGATCGCCGCGCGCTCCAGCGCCTCGTCCGCGTCGCGGCCGGTGACGCCCAGCGGGGTCAGATCGACCAGCGCCAGATGCGTGTCGGTACCGCCCGAGACCAGGTTGGCGCCGCGCTCGTTCAGCGTCGCGGCCAGCACCTTCGCATTCTCGACCACGGCGGCGGCATAGCTGCGGAAGTTCGGCTGTAGCGCCTCGCCGAATGCGACCGCCTTTGCGGCGATGACGTGCATCAGCGGGCCGCCCTGAAGGCCCGGGAACACCGCCGAGTTGATCTTCTTTGCGATCGCCTCGTCATTGGTGAACACCGCGCCGCCGCGCGGGCCGCGCAGCGTCTTGTGCGTGGTGGTGGTCACGACATGGGCATGGCCGAACGGCGTGGGGTGCACGCCGCCGGCGACCAGGCCGGCGAAATGCGCCATGTCGACCATGAAGGTCGCGCCGACTTCATCGGCGATCGCGCGGAAGCGGGCAAAGTCGATGTGACGCGGATAGGCCGAGCCGCCCGCGATGATCAGCTTGGGGCGATGTTCCTTGGCCAGCGCCTCGACCTGGTCGAAGTCGATCAGGTGATCCTCGGCGCGCACGCCATACTGGATCGCGTTGAACCACTTGCCCGACATCGCCGCGCGCGCGCCGTGCGTCAGGTGGCCGCCGGCATCGAGGCTGAGGCCCAGGATCGTGTCGCCGGGCTTGGTCAGCGCCAGCATCACCGCGCCGTTCGCCTGCGCGCCCGAATGCGGCTGGACGTTGGCGAACTCGCAGCCGAACAGCTGCTTCGCGCGGTCGATCGCCAGCTGCTCGACCTCGTCCGAGGGGTGGCAGCCCTGATAATAGCGCTTGCCGGGATAACCCTCGGCATATTTGTTGGTGAAGACGCTGCCCTGTGCCTCGAGCACCGCCTTGGAGACGATATTCTCCGACGCGATCAGCTCGATCTGGTGCTGTTCGCGATCCAGCTCGTGGCGGACGCCGGCGAAGACGGCGGGATCGGCATCGGCCAGCGTCTTGCTGAAGAAGCCTTCGGGCTGGATGCCTGCCTGTTGCGGGTTCGTGCTCATGGCTGGGTCCTTTCCGGATGGGTGAGTTTGTCGACGCGGCCGGCATGGCGACCGCCGTCGAACTCGGAATTGATGAAGGTGACGACGCAGGCCTTGGCCATCTCGATCCCGATCACGCGGGCGCCGAGCGCCACGACGTTCGCGTCATTATGGTTGCGCGCCAGCCGGGCCGACAGCGGCTCCGACACCAGCGCGCAGCGCGCCTCGGGCACGCGGTTGACCGCGATGGAGATGCCGATGCCCGATCCGCAGATGGCGACGCCGAATTCGGCCTCGCGCTTCGCGATGGCATGGCCAAGCCGATAGCCATAGTCGGGATAGTCGACGCTTTCCGGGCCGTTGGTGCCGAGATCGATCACATCGTGACCCATCTCGCGCAGCCAGTCTGCAAGTTCCGCCTTCATGGAGTAGGCGGCATGATCGGAAGCGATTGCGATGCGGCGCGACATGGCGCGCCCTCTACGCCGCCAAGGCCGGATTGCCTAGGGGCTGCGACCACCTTTGCGCAGCGGAAAGATGCAATTCGGCTGAATTGACCAGTCGTATATGAAGCATATATGGTTTGCGTATCAACCAACTGCTGTGGACGGATGAACATGGGTATCGTGAAGATCGACGACGACCTGCATGAGGAGGCACGGCGCGCCAGCACGGTCATGTGCCGGTCGATCAATGCCCAGGCCGAATTTTGGATGAAGATCGGGATGATTGCCGAGGCCAACCCGACGCTGTCGTTCAACGACATCGTCAAGGCGCAGTTCGCGGAGGTGCAGTTGCGCGCGGTCCAGGCGATGGCGGCCTGACATGGTGAAGACTCCCGATGAACTGGCGCTGATGCGCATCTCGGGCAAGCTGCTCGCCTCGGTGTTCGAAATGCTGGACGGGCTGGACCTGGCCGGCATGTCGACGATGGCGGTGAACGACCTCGTCGAGCGGTTCATTACCGAGGATCTGGCGTCGCGCCCGGCCAGCAAGGGGCAATATGGCTTCAAATATGTCCTGAACTGCTCGATCAACCATGTCGTGTGCCACGGCGTGCCCGATGCGAACGAGATCATCCGGGACGGCGACATCATCAACCTGGACATCACGCTGGAGAAGAACGGCTATATCGCCGATTCCAGCAAGACCTATCTGGTCGGCGACGTTCCGCCCGCCGCGCGTCGGCTGGCCAGGGTGGCGCAGGAGGCGATGTGGCAGGGCATTCGCCAGGTGCGCCCCGGCGCCTTTCTGGGCGATGTGGGATATGCGATCGAGCGGCACGCGAAGAAGCACGGCTACAGCATCGTGCGCGAATATTGCGGCCACGGCATCGGGCGCGAGATGCACGAGGAGCCGCAGGTGCCGGGGTTCGGCAAGCCGGGGTCGGGCGTCCGGTTGCGGGAAGGCATGGTCTTCACGATCGAACCGATGCTGAACCAGGGCAGCCGCCGGGTCTCGACGCAGGATGACGGCTGGACCGTGGTCACCCGGGACCGCAAGCTGTCGGCGCAGTTCGAGCACACCGTCGCGGTCACTGCGGACGGGGTCGAGGTGCTGACGCTGCGCGCGGACGGGACCTGAGGACGGGCACGCGGCGGGAACGGCTTGCGGGCGAAATCGTTTCGGACCGGAACCAACAAGCTCGGAGGAGCAACAATGCGCAAGATGATCCTGGCCATGGCCCTGCCGCTGGGCCTGCTGGCGGCCTGCAGCGACGCAGACCGGACCGCGGATGACCTGGGCAATACCGCGGACGCTGCCGGCAAGTCGCTGAGCAACGCAGCCGACGATGCGATCCGGACGATCGACAAGGCGGCGGACCGGGTCGGCAATCATGCCGATCGGATCGGCGACGACCTGGGCAACCGTGCCGACCGCGTCGGCGATGCGATCGAGAACGAGACCCGCTGATCCCGACCGCGATTGAAGACGATCGACCCCGTCCGGCTTCGCCGGGCGGGGTTTTCGTATCGACGCGCGACGGCTTCGGTGCAGCGCGATGCCTCCGATCTGTCACATCATCAGGCTAGGCAACGCCCGGCCACGGGGTGCTGTTCGGGGCACGCCGGCCGGAGGACGGGAACATGGATTCGGTTGCCAAGGCACCCAGCAACGGTGCGGTTCGCGGCGCGGTTCACCGCCACGAGCATCTGAGCAGGGAAGGCCTGCTCGAACGCGCTTTCACCTTCGCCTTTCGCGGGCTGGTCTATGCCCAGATCTGGGAAGACCCGGTCATCGACATGGAGGCGCTGGAGATCGGCCCCGACAGCCATGTCGTCACGATCGCGTCGGGCGGGTGCAACGTATTTTCCTATCTGACCGCCAATCCCAGGGCGATCACCGCGGTCGATCTCAACCCGGCCCATGTCGCGTTGAACCGGCTGAAGCAGCAGGCGGCGCTGCGGTTGCCCGATCATGCGGCGTTCCACCGCTTCTTCGGTCACGCCGATACGCCCGCCAATGTCGCAGCATATAAACGGCACCTGCGCGATCATGTCGACGCCGCGACCCGCGCCTATTGGGACGGGCGCGACCTGTCGGGCCGCCGCCGCATCTCTGGCTTCGCGACCGGCTTCTATCGGCGCGGGCTGCTCGGCCATCTGATCGGGTTCGTCCATTTCCTGGCCAAATTGTACCGGATCGATCCGGCCGAGATCCTCGAGGCGCGCGACCGGGCCGAGCAGCGCCGCATCTTCGACGAGAAGCTGGCGCCGTTCTTCCGCAAGCGCTTCCTGCGCTGGCTGGTCGACCAGCCGGCCGCGCTGTTCGGCTTCGGCATCCCGCCGGCGCAGTACGACCTGCTGAAGATCGACGATCAGGCCGGGATCACCGGGGCGCTCAAGGTGCGGCTGGAGAAGCTCGCCTGCGACTTCGACATCAAGGACAATTTCTACGCCTGGCAGGCGTTCGGCCGCGGCTATGGCAAGCGGGACGATGCGCCGCTGCCGCC
This sequence comes from Sphingomonas rustica, assembly GCF_039652585.1. Classification (NCBI taxonomy): domain Bacteria; kingdom Pseudomonadati; phylum Pseudomonadota; class Alphaproteobacteria; order Sphingomonadales; family Sphingomonadaceae; genus Sphingomonas; species Sphingomonas rustica. The sequence goes on from NZ_JBDIZK010000007.1 coordinate 70,573, forward strand.
CTATCTCCAGGCAGCCAATTACGCGGCGGTGCGCGAGCGGGCCGGCCGGGTCGATGTCCGCCACGCCAATATGTGCGACTATCTGGAATCGATGCCCGCCCAGTCGCTCGATCGCTATATCCTGCTCGATGCGCAGGACTGGATGACCGACGAGCAACTGACGCGGCTGTGGAGCGAGATTACCCGGACGGCAAAGCCCGGATCGCGGGTGCTGTATCGGACCGCGGCAGCGCCGGACGTCGTGCCGGGGCATATCCCCGATGCGCTGATGAACCAGTGGCAGCGCGCCGACCAGGACTGGCTGGACGACATGAACCGCCGCGACCGTTCGTCGGTCTACGGCGCCATCCACCTCTATACGCTGAAGCCGCACGAATGAGCGCGGTTGCGGAGGCGGGCGACCAGCGGCGGTTGATGGATGCGACGTACAAGCTGCACCGTCATTTCTACGACCTTACCCGCAAGTTCTACCTGCTCGGCCGCGACCGGCTGATCCGGGAGCTGGCGCCGCCGCCCGGCGGCACCGTGCTGGAGGTCGGCTGCGGCACCGCGCGCAACCTGATCGTTGCAGCGAAACGCTGGCCCCAGGCGCGTTTCGTCGGCTTCGACATCAGCGAGGCGATGCTGGAGACCGCGCGCAAGTCGGTCGAGCGGCAAGGGCTGGGCGCGCGCATCCGGCTGGCGCAGGGCGATGCCGGGGCGTTCGATACCGGCGCGCTGTTCGGTCTCGAAACGGTCGACCGGGTATTCATGAGCTACACGCTGTCGATGATCCCGCCCTGGCAGCGCGCGATCGAGCTGGGTGCGGCCAGCCTCGCGCCGGGCGGCAGCCTGCATATCGTCGATTTCGGCCAATATGAGCGGTTGCCGGCACTGGCCAGGCGGTTGCACTTCAAGTCGCTCAACGACTTCCATGTCGAGCCTCGTGGCGACCTGCCGAAGGTGATGGAGCGGGTGGCGGCGCAGCAGGGGCTGGCGATGGCCTTCACGCCGCTGCTTCGCGGCTATGCGTGGAGCGGGACGCTGACGCGGCCGCGCTGAAGGGTCAGAGACTGTTTGGAAAAATCGCGAAAGCGCGATTTTCGATCCGGTACCGGCCCGCTCCCCCACCCGACCACCCATAGGATACTGCCGTGGGTGGTCGGGTGGGGGAGCGGGCCGGTGCAGCAATGCGCCGGCAGGCGCATTCTCAAAAGGGTCTCTCAGGCCCGGCCGCGCGGGATCAATGCGGTCGCGATCTCGGCATAGGCCTGCCATTCGGTGTCCTCGAAGGTCTCGAACGCCAGCGGCAGGCGCGGCTGGCCGTTCAGCGCGTCGTTGATGCCTTCCTGGAACCGTTCGAAATCGGCGGTGTAGATGCGCCATTCGCGCTCGCCGCCGCTGGTCACGACCGCGACCAGCCGGCCCCAGTCGTCACCGCGCATTCCCGTATCCAGCGCATCCTCGAACGCCGTCATCGATGCCAGCGTCGCCTCGTCCGGCATGGCGTCGTCGTCCGGCTCGAAATCCCACTGGATCAGGACGAGCAGCGGGAACTGCGCCCGCTCGGCATCGGTCGGCGCCTCGGTCCGCAGCCGGCACAGCATCGGGACGCCGCCGCGCGAGCCCGTAGCGAACAGCCAGGGTTCCTGCGGCTGATCGGTCAAGCGGCGCGCCGCAGTTCCAGCCTGCCCCAGATCTCGACCAGAGCGTCGACCAGTTCGGCCATCATCGCTTCGTCATGCGCGGGGCCGGGGGTGAAGCGCAGCCGCTCGGTCCCGCGCGGCACGGTCGGATAATTGATCGGCTGGACGTACACGCCATATTCGGCGAGCAGGATGTCGCTGATCTTCTTGGCCTTCACCGGGTCGCCGACCATCAGCGGCACGATGTGCGTGGTCGATGCCATCACCGGCAGCCCGGCATCGGCCATCATCGTCTTCAGCGTCGCGGCGGCCGCCTGCTGGCCATCGCGCTCGATCGACGACCCCTTCAGGTGGCGGACCGAGGCGAGCGCGCCGGCGACCAGCACCGGCGAAAGCGAGGTGGTGAAGATGAATCCGGGCGCATAGCTGCGGATGACGTCGATGATCATCCGGTCGGCGGCGATATAGCCGCCCATCACGCCGAACGCCTTGCCCAGCGTGCCTTCGATGACCGTCAGGCGCGACGCCGCCGCCTCGCGATCGGAAATGCCGCCGCCGCGCGCGCCGTACATACCGACGGCATGAACCTCGTCCAGATAGGTCAAGGCGTTATACTTGTCGGCCAGGTCGCAGATCGCGTGGATCGGCGCGATGTCGCCGTCCATCGAATAGACGCTCTCGAACGCGATCAGTTTCGGCACGGCAGGATCGTCGGTCGCCAGCAACTCCTCAAGATGCTCGAGGTCGTTATGGCGGAACACGCGCTTCTCGCAGCCCGAGTTGCGGATTCCCGCGATCATCGAGGCGTGGTTTAGCTCGTCCGAATAGATGATGCAGCCCGGCAGGACCTTGGCCAGCGTCGACAGCGTCGCCTCGTTCGAGACATAGCCCGAGGTGAACAGCAGCGCGCCTTCCTTGCCGTGCAGGTCGGCAAGCTCGCCCTCGAGGTCGACGTGATAATGGGTGTTGCCGCCGATATTGCGGGTGCCGCCCGATCCGGCGCCGACATCGTGCAGCGCCTCTTCCATCGCCGCGATCACCTTGGGGTGCTGACCCATGGCGAGATAGTCGTTCGAACACCACACGGTGATCGGCTTGGGTCCATTGTGCCCGGCGAAGCAGCGCGCGTTGGGGAATGCGCCCCGGTTGCGCAGAATGTCGATAAACACCCGGTATCGACCTTCGGCATGCAGCCGGTCGATCGCCTTGGTGAAGACGCGTGAGTAGTCCACTCCCGCGGGCGCGGTATCCTGGGTGCTCATGCCGGGTGCTCTAACTCCAAAGCGCCGCAATTTCCAGCGGTGCGGCATCGCATATTTCCGCGGATATGGAACCGGTCGCTTTGATCCTGCTCAAAAACCGACTGGCGGGCATGTCACGCTCCCGCCACGCCGAGTCGGCGCCAGGGCCGGGCGTCGCGCATGTCGAGGCGGCACAGCCCGGTCAGCCGGTGCGCCCGGGCATAGGCGAGCGCGCGCGAATCATAGTCCGCGGCATCGGCCGCGGCGAAGTTCCAGTCGGGCGGGTTGAAGGTCGAGAAGCCGTTCGGCGTCGGAATGCGCCAGCGCTGCGCCAGGTACATGGCATCGACATTGTGCGGGTAGAGCGCGTGTTGCACGGGATCGATGAACAGCGGCTCGCTGCGGCGTGCGGCGACGACATAGAAGCTGGTGCAGCCCGGCGGCGGCGCGGGGATGGCGTCCAGCGCGAGGCTCCCGGCGCGGTCGAGTTCGGTCGGCGGGGCGAGGTTCACCTGCTCGGCGACCAGCACCAGCGCGACGATGCCCGCAAGTGCCGGCGTCGACCGGGCCAGCGCCGCGAACCGCGCACGATAGACGCCGGCGACGAGCAGCAGCACCGGCAGCACCAGGAACAGCTGATAGCGCAGCACCACCCGAAGGCCGGCGGCGCCGGGCACGAGATAATGGACCAGGATCCAGGGCGACACGATCCAGATGCGCAGCGTGAGCGCCCATCCGATCAGGATCGCCGCGGCGAAGATCCGCATCGGCTGGTCGTGCCCCGGCCGGCGCAGCACCCGCCATGCGGCGATCATGGCGAGCGCGAACAGGATCAGCGGAAAGCCGGACTGATGCTCGCGGGTAAACAGCTTCTGGTAGAAGGGGGAGGGCAGCAGCGCTTCCAGCAGGCGCGAAATCCAGCCCCAGACCAGGTTGCCGGGGCCGGTATTGACCGGGTCGAACAGGGTGACGGTATAGCTGAGGATGAAGCCGTGCCCGCCGGTCTCGCGCGCCTTGGGCAGGTAGACGATCAGGAAGGGCAGGACGAACAGGACGAACGCGCCGCCGCAAATGGCGAGCGTGCCGAAATGGGCCCGGATCAGCGCCATCGCCGCACGGCCGGCGCCCCGGCCCTGAGTGCCCAGCCAGCACAGCAGGAGCAGCAGTGCGAAGAACAGGGTGAACCAGGCCATGTAATAGGTGGTCAGCAGCCACGCGGCCATGACCGCCGCGCAGCTGACGCCCAGCATCCGCGCGCGCCAGCGGCGACCGTCCAGTTCGGCGCGGGCCGCCTCCAGCACCAGCATCGCGACGACCGGCAGCAGCGCGATGCTGGCGATCTGGGCATGCGTCGCCTGGACCAGCAGATTGTTCGAAAGGGTGAACAGCAGCGCGACGAGGATTGCGACCGGCCGTTCCCAACGCAGCGTGCGCGCGACCAGCGCATAGGCGGCAAAGAAGCCGATCGTGCGGAACACCATGATGTTGAGCGTGTCCGACACGAACGGATCGAACCAGATCCGCCAGAAACTGTAGACGATGCCGTACAGCAGATAGCCGTCATTATAGCCCAGCGTATTGCCGTGCGGATGGAAATAGAGCGGCAGGTTCCACACGCCGTTGCCGGTCAGCACATTGTGCCAGTGCTCTAGGATCGAAATCTCGATGATGCCGTCGCCGCGGTCGCCGAAGCCGAGCGCGAACCCGCCGAAGATCTGGACGCGGAAGACCAGCATCATCGCGATCGCCCAGATGCCGACGAGCACGATGTGCCGCATCCAGCCCTTGTCCGTCACCTTCCGCTCCCCCGATCGTTCGCCGCGCTTCGCATTGTGCCGGGGCAAGCGCAAGCAAGGGAGCGCTAACGTGATTCAAATCAAGTTGGGATGGGCCCCGAAGTGCTATCCGGGATCAGGACCACCCGGCACCCGAGTCGGTCCGCGCTGGGCATCCGGCCCGACGCCACCGACGATGCCGGCTTGTCGAACAGGACATGACCATGACCCGTCAGGACTTCGAATATTATTGACGTCGCGAGCATCAGGAGCGCGAGAGTGCCCAGCGCACCGACGATCTTGGCGCGCGCCTTGTCCATATTGAACTGGCCGATCGCTATCGCGCGATGATCCAGGCGATCGGCACCGTCCCGCCCGCACACGCCTGATCGACCGCTACAGCGTCTCGACGACACTCAACCCGAAGCGGGCGAGCGCGGGCACCAGCCGATCGGTGCGCGCATTGCGGGCAGTGAAGACCGCCCGGCCCGGTCCTGGATCGGCGGGCCAATGCTGGTCGCGGGTCAGCCAGGCGACGCGGCGGGCGATTCCCGGTCCGCCATCGACGAAACGCACCGGATGGGGCGCCGCCGCCGCCAGTTCCGCCTCGACCAGCGGAAAATGGGTGCAGGCGTTGACGATGACGTCCAGCCGATCGCCGCCCGGCTGGTCGAACAGGCCGCCCAGCACGGCGCGCAATCGGTCCGGGTCGGGCGCTTCGCCGCCCAGCGCGGCCTCCGCCAGGTCGACCAGCTCCGCCGATCCGTGGCGAAGCACGGTGCAGTCGCCGGCGAAGCGCGCGGCGAGATCGTCGACATAGGGCTGGCGCACCGTCGCCTCGGTCCCCAGCACGCCGATCACGCGCGTTTCGCTCAGTTCCGCCGCGGGCTTGATCGCCGGCACGGTCCCGACGATCGGCAGGTCCAGTGCGGCGCGGACATGGGGCAGGGCGATGGTCGAGGCGGTGTTGCACGCGATCACGATCAGCCGCGGCCGATAGCGTTCCGCCAGCCGCCCCAGCAACGCCGGCACGCGCGCGGCAATCTCCGCCTCGCTGCGCGTGCCATAGGGATAGCCGGCCGAGTCGGCGACATAGACGAGCGGCGCCCGGGGCAGCAGCCGCGCAGTCGGCGCCATCACCGAAAGTCCGCCCATACCGGAATCGAAAAACAGGATGGGGCGGGGTTCGGTCATGTTTGGCTCATCCGGATTCTTGCGCGCGATTACGGGAGCGCCTAGCCTGTGCGCAAGAACGGGGGAACGCGTGGAAACCGAAATTCTCTGGCAGGGCAGCGTCGGTGCGCTGGTCCTCGGCTATCTGCTGGGGTCGATTCCGTTCGGGCTGTTGCTGACCCGCTTCACCGGCGCGGGCGACCTGCGCCAGATCGGATCGGGCAATATCGGCGCGACCAACGTGCTGCGCACCGGTCGCAAGGGCCTGGCCGCGGCGACGTTGCTGCTCGACATGCTGAAGGGCGCGGCTGCGGTGCTGCTGGCCGAATGGCTCCTTCCCGGCACGGCGATGCTCGCCGGGCTCGCGGCGTTCATCGGCCATTGCTATCCCATCTGGCTGCGCTTTCGCGGTGGCAAGGGCGTGGCGACGATGATGGGAGTCGTGGTCGCGCTGCACTGGCCATCGGGCCTGGTCTATGCGGCGGTCTGGCTGGGCCTGCTTGCGGGACTGCGCATCTCGTCGGTCGCGGGGATGATGGCGGCGATCAGCGCGCCGGTCAGCGCCGCCGCCTTCGGGCGGATCGGGCTGGTGCTCGTCTTCCTTGCGCTGGCGCTGATCGTGGTCTGGAAACACCGCGAGAATATCGACCGGCTGCTGAACGGTACCGAGCCCCGGGTCGGCAAGAAGAAGCATGGCTGACCCGCGCGAGGCGCGGCTGAGGCTCATCCGGTCGGCCAATATCGGTCCCGTCACCTATCGCAGGCTGGTCGAGCGGTTCGGCTCCGCCGAGGCCGCGATCGAGGCGCTTCCCGGGCTGGCCGCGCGCGGCGGCGGGCGGGCACCGCAGCTTGCCGATCCGGGCAAGGTCCGCCGCGAGATCGAGCGGGTCGAGCGGCTGGGCGCGCGATATCTGTTCCTGGACGATGACGCCTATCCCGCGCTGCTGGCGGAGATGGAGACGGCGCCGCCGGCGCTGATCCTGCGCGGCGACCTGTCGCTGGCCGGGCGCACCCCGGTGGCGATGGTCGGCGCGCGCAATGCCAGCGCGGCGGCATGCCGCTTCGCCCGCCTGCTGGCGCATGGCCTGGCCGAGGCGGGGGCCAGCGTCGTGTCGGGCCTTGCCCGCGGGATCGACACCGCCGCGCATCAGGGATCGATCGAGAGCGGCACGATCGGGGTGATCGCCAGCGGCATCGATATGACCTTCCCGCCTGAAAATCGCGAGCTTCAGGAACGCGTCGCCACCGATGGCCTGTTGGTGGCCGAACAGCCGCCGGGGACCGAGCCGCTGGCGCGCTTCTTCCCGTCTCGTAACCGGATCATCGCCGGGCTGGCGCTGGGCACGGTGGTGGTCGAGGCGGCGCCGCGATCGGGATCGCTGATCACCGCGCGGCTGGCGGTGGAGGCGGGGCGCGAGGTGATGGCGGTGCCGGGATCGCCGCTCGATCCGCGCGCGCAGGGCTGCAATCTGCTGATCCGCGAAGGCGCGACTTTGGTCCAGTCGGTCGAGGATATCCTCGAATCGGTCCGCCCGATCGATTCGCGTGCTGTCCGATCGCCGGTCGTCGCCTGGGAAGGCGGCCCCGCCGTGGATGCCGACGATGGCGACAGGCGACAGGTGGAGGATCTGCTGGGGCCGGTGCCCGTCGCGGTCGACGAACTGATCCGCCAGGCCGGGTTGCCGTCGCCGGTGGTGCAGACCGTGCTGCTCGAACTCGAGCTGGGCGGGCGGCTGGAGCGGCATGCCGGCGGGCGGGTGTCGGTGATGGGGGCATGATGGACAGCCAGATGCGTGGCAGGCTGAGCGTTCATATGGTCTTGAGCGCGACGATAGCCTTGCTCGCTGAGCGGCCATTGGCAGGTACGATTGGTTTCGTCGTCCTGTTGGTCATGCCCGCACTTGTCGACGCCTTCTTCGATAACGAATTGGCCTACATAGTGATCACGCTGGTCTTTAGCGCGATCGCTCAATTCGTTGTTCTCGACCATCTCCTGCGGGCCACGTGCCTGGTTGATCGAGAGACGGGATCGCGCCGGGGTGCGTTCGTATGGACGATGGTCGCGACCGGGCTGGCGACCATGCTGGGGTTGCTGTTGATCATTCCGGGGCTTTTCCTGGCGGCGCGCTGGGCAGTTGCTCTGCCGATCATCGTTGGTCGCCGCATCGGTTCGGCACAGGCGATGGCAATGAGCGCGGAGATGACCCGAAACGACATGTTGATCCTTACGCTGGTGTTTGGGATCCTGATGTCCCCGCTCATCTTGGTGATCGTGCTGTCGGGCATAGGTCACCCAGTCTCGGAGATCGGAAGCGCCTATGAGCTGGTAGCCGAGGTGATGTTGAGTGCGCAGCCGGTTGTTGCCTGGTATGCCTCGGTCGCAATCTATCGCCTGTACCGCACTGGTCAGCCGGCCTGCCAGGAGGCATTCGCCTGATCATGACGCCGCCAGCCATTGCAGCGGCGGCGCGCGACATCATCTATCAGCACCAACGAAGCGCTTGACGAGGGAAGGGCGGGCTTACCACCCTCGTACGCGTACACACGAGAGACCAGATCCCTATCATGCAGCTTGTCATCGTCGAATCGCCCGCAAAGGCGAAGACCATCGAGAAATATCTGGGCAAGGATTACCGCGTCCTGGCCAGCTACGGCCATGTCCGCGACCTGCCGGCGCGCGACGGATCGGTCGATCCGGATGCCGACTTCGCGATGGAGTGGGAAACCTATGCCGACAAGTCGAAGCAGCTGAAGGCGATCGCCGACGAGGCGAAGAAGGCCGACCGACTGATCCTGGCGACCGACCCTGATCGCGAGGGCGAGGCGATCTCGTGGCACGTGCAGGAAGTGCTGCGGCTCAAGAAGGCGCTGCCGAAGGAGGTCGAGCGCGTCACCTTCAACGCGATCACCAAGCCGGCGATCCTCGAGGCGATGGCGCATCCGCGCGAGCTGGATACCGACCTGATCGACGCCTATCGCGCCCGGCGTGCGCTCGACTATCTGGTCGGTTTCACCCTGTCGCCGGTGCTGTGGCGCAAGCTGCCCGGCGCCAAGTCGGCGGGCCGCGTCCAGTCGGTCGCGCTGCGCCTGATCGTCGAGCGCGAGCGTGAGATCGAGGCGTTCCGCCCGCAGGAATATTGGTCGGTCACCGCCGACATGGAGCAGGACGGCACCGGTTTCACCACGCGGCTGGTCAAGTGGAAGGGCGACAAGCTCGACCGCCTGTCGATCGGCGACGGCAAGACTGCCGAGGCGGCGAAGAAGTCGGTCGAGGATGGCCGCTTCAGCGTCGCGTCGGTCGAGACGAAGCCGATGCAGCGCAACCCGCCGCCGCCCTTCACCACCTCGACCCTGCAGCAGGAGGCCGCGCGCAAGCTGGGCTTCTCGGCCAGCCACACGATGCGCATCGCCCAGGGCCTCTACGAGGATGGCGCGATCACCTATATGCGGACCGACGGCGTGCAGATGGACGGCTCGGCCATCCAGGCGGCGCGCAAGGCGGTCGCGGATCGCTATGACGGCAGCTATGTGCCCGACAAGCCGCGCCAGTATCAGACCAAGGCGAAGAACGCCCAGGAAGCGCACGAGGCGATCCGCCCGACCGACTTCTCGAAGGACCGCACCGGCGGCGGCGACCATGCGCGGCTGTACGAACTGATCTGGAAGCGCGCGCTGGCCAGCCAGATGGCGTCGGCGCGGCTGGAGCGCACCACGATCGACCTGGAGGACGCGACCGGCCAGCACGGGCTGCGCGCCACCGGCCAGGTGGTGCTCTTCCCCGGCTATCTGGCACTGTACGAGGAAGGCCGCGACGACGAGGGCGACGAGGAATCGCGCCGCCTGCCGCGCATGAGCCAGGGCGATTCGCCCGCGAAGAAGGCAGTGAACGCCGAACAGCATTTCACCCAGCCGCCGCCGCGCTTCTCCGAGGCCTCGCTGGTCAAGCGGCTGGAGGAACTGGGGATCGGTCGTCCGTCGACCTATGCCTCGATCATCCAGGTGCTGAAGGATCGCACCTATGTCCGCATCGAGAAGAATCGCTTCTTCGCCGAGGAGAGCGGACGGTTGCTGACGGCCTTTCTCGAACGCTTCTTCGAGAAATACGTCACCTATGATTTCACCGCCGACCTGGAGGAGGAGCTGGACGACGTGTCGGGCGGCCGCGCCGCCTGGCAGCAGGTGCTCGAGCAGTTCTGGCGCGACTTCAAGCCGCGCACCGTCGAGGTGATGGAGCAGAAGCCGTCGGACATCACCGCGGCGCTGGACCAGTTCCTCGAGCCGTACCTGTTCCCGCCGACCGCGGACGGCAGCGATCCCCGGCTGTGCCCCAATTGCGGCGAGGGCCGGCTGGCGCTGCGCGGCGGCCGATTCGGCGCATTCGTCGCCTGCTCCAACTATCCCGACTGCAAATATACCCGCCGCTTCGCCCAGCCGGGCGGTGCGGAAGGTGACGGCGGCGGCAACGAGGTGCTGGGGACCGATCCCGAGTCCGGGCTGCCGGTCGAGCGCAAGTCGGGACGGTTCGGCCCCTATATCCAGCTGGGCGAGGGCAAGGAGGCGGCGCGTTCGTCCATCCCCAAGGATATCGAGCTCGATCTCGACTGGGCGCTGAAGCTGTTGAAGCTGCCGCGTACCGTCGGCGACCATCCGGAGAGCGGCAAGCCGATCACCGCGTCGATCGGCCGCTACGGCCCCTATCTGGCGCATGACGGCAAATATGCGCGGCTGCAGTCGACCGCGGAGGTCTTCGAGACCGGCATGAATGCGGCGGTGGTGAAGCTGGCCGAGGCGGCGGCGGGCGGCGGACGTCCGCAGCGCGGCGCCGCGCGCGAGCCGCTCAAGATACTGGGCAAGCATCCGCGCACCGAGGCCGAGATCAAGCTGATGGAGGGCCGCTACGGGCCCTATGTCACCGACGGCACCACCAATGCGACGCTGCCCAAGTCGATCGAGAAAGACGCGCTGACGCTGGAGGAGGCCGCGCAGCTGATCGATGCGCGTGCGGCCGCCGCGCCGCCGGCCAAGGGCAAGAAGAAGGCTGCACCCAAGAAGGCGGCGGCGAAGAAAGCCCCGGCGAAGAAGCCTGCGGCCAAGAAGGCGCCGGCCAAGAAAAAATCTGCCGCCGAAGCCTGATGCCAAGACGGGCGAGAGCAGTCGCATGCTCTCGCCCAAAGTCCCGGAACCGGAATGACGGGTCGCGCGCTTTCCCCTGTCGAGGAGAGACGCGATGAAACGCTTTGCCCTTGCAGTACTTCCGCTCGCGCTGGTTGCAGGTTCTGCGCTTGCCCAGACCAGCAGCGGGTTGTGGAACTATCACTTCCAGAACGGTATCGGCCAGTATCTGACCGGCGAATGGGATTCGCCGACCGGCGGCGCGCTGAACCTGTCGTGCCGCCGCGACGGCAATGTCGCGATCATGGCGCAGATCAAGGGCCAGGCGCCGCGCGCGGGATCGATCCTGGTGCTGAGCACCTCGTCGCGCGCGGGATCGAGCGACTCCCGGTTCGCGACCAATGCGCAGGGATCAGCGGTCGTGCGGGCGACGAGCCCCGCCTTTCGCCGGCTCTGGGCCAATCTGCGCGCCAACGATATCGTGACGCTGCGCTATGCCGATGGCAGGACCAGCGTCCAGTCGCTGGCGGGCGCAGCGAAGCTGCTTCCCGCCAAGCCCTGCGGCTGAGGTTCGATGGACATCGTCATCGGCACCGTGGCGGCGGCGATCCTGGTGACGCTGGTCGCCGCGAAATGGATCACGGCGCGCCGCCCGAACCTGTCCTACGGGCTGCAGGTCATCCTTGCGACGATGAGCTCTCCGGTCGTCGCGATCCTGCTGTTCGTGGTTGCGACCGTCTATACGCTCGCCTTGCCCGACCTGCCCGAGCCGGGCGGCACGGTGGGCATGGTGATCTTCGCCTTCGTGTTCTTCCTGATCTACGCGATGGCGATCGGTGCCGCGGTCGGGCTGGTGACTGCGCTGATCGCCGTCAGGATGTTTCGGCGATGAGAATCAGGCGGCGAGACGGTAGCTGCGCGACAGCCAGTCGCGCGCGGCGCGCTGTGCCGCCAGGATCTCGCGCGCGGTCATGTCGCTGCTGATCTCCGCCCGGCATTGCTGCGCGCGCTCGCTGCCCGACATGGCCGCGATGTTGAACCATTTATGCGCCTCGACCAGGTCGATATCGACGCCGTCGACACCGCTCGAATAGGCGATGCCCAGGTCGTAGCAGGCGGTCTCGTCGCCATGTGCCGCGTCGCGAACCCGTCCCTCGATCAGGACGCGCATATTGGTCAGGCTGGTGCCCATGTCGTCAAACCCCGTTAACCAAGTGGTACGGGTGTTGTGCCTCTGGAAGTCGCAAGAAAGGGTTAACGGCGTTAACCGTATTTGTTGAGGCTCACGGGGATATTGTCGATCAACCGGGTCGTGCCGATCCGCGCCGCCGCCAGCAGCCGGCCGGGCCGGTCGCGCTGAGGCTCCCCCAGCGTCTCCGCATCGACCAGCTCGACATAATCGACGTCGAACCCGGCTGCGGCCATCGTGTCCCGTGCCTGGCCCAGAGCGGCAGCGGCATCGCCGCCCTCCTCGATCGATCGCGCCGCCGCGCCCAGCGCGCGGGGCAGGGCGATCGCCTTGGCGCGATCCTCGGGCATCAGATAGGCGTTGCGCGAAGACAGAGCGAGGCCGTCATCGTCGCGCTGGGTCACCACGCCGATCACCTCGACCCCCATGTCGAGGTCCTGCGCCATGCGGCGGACGACCGCCAGCTGCTGGAAGTCCTTCTCGCCAAACAGCGCGATATCGGGGCGGACCTGGTTGAACAGCTTCGCGACGACCGTGGCGACACCGTCGAAATGCCCCGGGCGCGCAGCGCCGTCGAGCAATTCGCTTACGCCTGAAACCGAGATGCTGGTTGCGAACCCTTGCGGGTACATCGCCTCGACCGGGGGCAGCCACAGCAGGTCGGCACCGCCCTGCTTCAGCATCGCCGAATCCGTCGTCTCCTTGCGCGGATAGCGGTCGAAATCCTCGTTCGGGCCGAACTGCTTCGGGTTGACGAAGATCGACACGACGACCCGGTCCGCCTGGCGGCGGGCGGCCTCGACCAGCGCCATGTGGCCGGCGTGCAGCGCGCCCATCGTCGGCACCAGCGCGACGCGCTCGCCCGCGGCGCGGAACGCGGCGATCGCTTCTCTGAGAGCTTCGGGCTGACGGACGGTTTGCACGCGTTACCACTTTCGATATGAGACAGGGGCGGCCTTCTATGGGGGGAGGGCAGCGCGATCAACAAAGGATGTCAGGCTTGGCCGACGGATCGAACCGACTGCACGTGATCGTCTTCGCCAATGAAAAAGGCGGGACGGGGAAGTCGACGACGGCGGTGCACACCGCCATCGCGCTCGCGGCCAAAGGGGCCCGTGTGTCGTGCTTCGACCTCGATCACCGCCAGCGCACCATGGGTCGCTATCTCGACAACCGGGCCGAGACGATCCGCCGTTCGGGCCGGACGCTGCCGATGCCGCGTTACGAAACGCATGACGGCGAGACGATGGAGGCATTCTCCACCTCGCTCGAGCGGCTGGGCGACGGCGCCGATTTCCTGGTGATCGATACGCCGGGGCGCGACGACAAGTTCGCCCGAATCGCCGTCACCAACGCCGATACGCTGGTCACGCCGATGAACGACAGCTTCGTCGACTTCGACCTGATCGGCCAGGTCGATCCGGAAACCTTTCGCGTCTCGCGCCCCAGCTTCTATTCCGAGCTGATCTGGGAATCGCGCAAGCGCCGCGCCAAGAGCGATGGCGAGACGATCGACTGGGTCGTCCTGCGCAACCGGCTTCAGCATATCGAGGCACGCAACATGAAGCGGGTGTCCGAGGCGATCGACCAGCTGTCGAAGCGGGTCGGCTTCCGGGTGATCTCGGGCCTGTCCGAGCGCGTGGTCTATCGCGAGCTGTTTCCCCAGGGGCTGACCATGCTCGACTCGGGCGAGTTCGGCAGCATGGCGCTCAGCCATGTGGCGGCGCGTCAGGAACTGCGCGAGATGATGGCCGGGCTGGCGCTGCCCGAGCCTGCCCTGCCACTGCCCGCATAAGGATCCGACCATGGGCAAGGCCATATTGGCGGCGCTGATCATCGGTGCGATCTGGTATCTGTTCTTCAGCAAGCCTGGCAGGAAACCGGCCAGGCGGCAGCCGTCCGAGGCTGCGGTTCGCGACGCGGAGGCGCGGGCGATCCTCGGCGTCGGGCCCGATGCCGATGCCGATGCGATCCGTGCCGCGCATCGCCGCCTGATCGGCACGCTGCATCCCGACAAGGGTGGATCGGCCGAACTGACCGGGCGCATCAATGCGGCGCGCGACAGCTTGTTACGCACTCGCAATTGAAACTAAACCAGTGTTCACGGATTAGGCCAACACCCTTCCCAGGAGATTCTATGACCCACACTTTCGATCCGACGTCGCTGCGTGAGTATGACATCCGTGGGATCGTCGGCGAAGCGCTGGGTCCCGAAGATGCCCGTGCGATCGGCCGTGGCTTCGCGACGCTGCTGCGCCGCGCCGGCGGGACCCGCGTCGCGGTCGGCCGCGACGGCCGCCTGTCGTCGCCGATGCTTGAGGAAGCGCTGATCGACGGCCTGACCGCATCGGGCTGCGACGTGGTGCGCACCGGCATGGGCCCGACGCCGCAGCTCTATTATGCCGAAGCGACGCTGGAGGTCGATGGCGGCATCCAGATCACCGGCAGCCACAATCCGGGCAATTACAACGGCTTCAAGATGGTGTTCCAGCACCTGCCGTTCTTCGGCGAGGACATTCAGAAGCTGGGCCAGATGGCGGCAGACGGTGACTGGGAAGAGGCCGAGACGCGCGGCGCGGTTACCGATTACGACATCGTCGACATCTATGTCGGCCGCCTGATGGCCGGCTATGCCGGCGGCTCGTATCGCATCGGCTGGGACGCGGGCAACGGCGCGGCCGGCCCGGTGATCGAGAAGCTGGTGAAGATGCTGCCGGGCGAGCACCACACATTGTTCACCGACGTCGACGGCACTTTCCCGAATCACCATCCCGATCCGACCGAGGAAAAGAACCTCGCCGACCTGAAGAAGCTGGTCGCCGAAAAGAATCTCGACTTCGGCCTGGCATTCGACGGCGATGGCGACCGGATCGGCGCGATCGACGGGCAGGGCCGGGTGATCTGGGGCGACCAGCTGCTGTCGATCCTTGCCGAGCCGGTGCTGCGCATCGATCCCGGCGCGACGATCATCGCCGACGTGAAGGCCAGCCAGGCGCTGTACGACCGGATCGCCGAACTGGGCGGCAAGCCGCTGATGTGGAAGACCGGCCACAGCCTGATCAAGACCAAGATGAAGGAAACCGGCGCGCCGCTGGCCGGCGAGATGAGCGGTCACATCTTCTTCGCCCAGGATTATTACGGCTTCGACGACGCCCAGTATGCCGCGGTGCGGCTGATCCAGGCGGTCCATGTCATCGGCAAGTCGATGAACGAGATCAAGGACGCGATGCCGGCGATGGTCAACACGCCGGAGATGCGTTTCCAGGTCGACGAGAGCCGCAAGTTCGCGGTGATCGACGAGGTGCTGGCGCGCCTCGAGGCCGATGGCGCCGAGGTCGACCGGACCGACGGTGCGCGGGTCAACACGCCGGACGGCTGGTGGCTGTTGCGCGCGTCGAACACCCAGGACGTCCTGGTCGCCCGCGCCGAAGCCAAGAGCCAGGAGGCGCTCGATCGCCTGCTGGCGCAGATCGACGCGCAGCTGGCGGCAAGCGGGCTGGCGCGTGGTCCGCAGGCGGGTCACTGAGACCCGGGCAGTGATCGGGGCTGGCAATCTGCGGCATTAGCGCCCACATCGGCGCCAATGCCGCCCCGCCAGCCCTCGATCATCCGCGTCATCGACCTTGAAACGACCGGCGCCTCGCCACCGGCGCATGGCGTATGCGAGATCGGCTGGCAGGATGTCGCGCTGGGCGAGGACGGTCGCTGGGCGTTGTTCGGCGATGGCGGTAACCATCTGGTGAATCCAGGCCGGCCGATGTCGCCGATCACGACTGCGATCCACCATATTCGCGACGAGGATGTCGCCGACTCGCCCTGGTGGCACGACGTCGCGCGCCCCATCCTCGATCCTTGGCCGCGGCGCATCGCGCTGGCCGCGCACCGCGCGAGCTTCGAGGAGCAGTTCTGCACTCCTGCGCTGACCCGCGGGGCCGACTGGATCTGTACCTGGAAATGCGCGCTTCGCCTGTGGCAGGACAGTCCCAGCTTCTCGAACCAGGTACTGCGCTACTGGCGCAAGCCCGAGGGGCTGGAGCATGAGCGCGGGCTGCCCGCGCATCGCGCCTTTCCCGATGCCTATGTCACCGCGCATCATCTGCGCGACATGTTGAACGAGGCGAGCGTCGCGCAGCTGATCGAGTGGTCGAAGCTGCCGGGGCTGCTGCCCCGCGTCCGCTACGGCCCCGACCGGGGCAAGGAATGGACCGCGATCGAGGACGAGAGCCTGCAGGGCTTCCTGACAGACCGCGACGAGGATATCCGATTCACCGCGCGTACCGAATATGAGCGTCGCCGCGGCGGCGGCCAGATCCGGGGCAGCGATCCCGTGTGGCAGCTCGACCTGGAATAAAAAGTGCCCGCGCCGCAGCGCCACCGGGAAGAATCCGGTGGACGCCGCGGCGCGGGGTATGGATCGCCGGATGCGGCGTCAGTATTTGACGCGCTCTGTCTTCAGCTTCCTGGCGGCCAGATAGGTCTGGACACTGTCCGGCCCGGCAAGATGCCCGGCACCGACCGCGATGAACACGGTGCCCGGCTTCTTCATCCGCTCGGCGATCCAGTCGGCCCAGCGGACGTTGCGGTCGACCAGGATCGCCTTGTTCACCTCCGGCGTCTCGGCCATGCCTTCGTTCATCACCGCGGCCAGCGTGTCGGGATCGCCCTTCGCCCAGCTCTCGACCATCTTGTCGAGCATCTCGCCCGTCTTCGGCAGCTGGTCGAGCGTGACTTCCAGATACTTGACCTGCACCGCCTGCGGCAGCTTGTCGAAGAAGCCGAGCTGCTCCTCGGCGGTTTCCAGGCCGACGATCGGCTTTTCCGCTGCCTTGGCGGCGGCGGTCAGCGTCTTTTCCGCGCCCTGATTGGGATCATAGCCGAGCTTCGCCACCTTCGTCAGGGTGATTACCAGCGAAGCGAACCAGGGGTCGAACCGCTCATAGCCCGCGGCGGGGGTGCCCGCCTCGCTCATTGCAGCGGCGAAGGCGGCGCGTTTCTCCTCGGGCAGCTGAGCGCTCAGATTGGGGCCGTCGAGGTTGATAACCATCTTCATCATCAGCGCCTGCATCGTCGCGGGGTCGGGCTCGATCATCTCAAGCACCAGCGTGTCGCTCTTGTCGAACGCGGTCTTCACCGCTTCGTCGAACCAGCTGAGGCCCGGCTTCAGCACATGGACGGTGCCGAACAGATAGATGGTGGTGTCGTCATCCTTGACCACCCAGAGGGCGGGATCGGCGTCGCGCGTCGCGACCGCTGCGGCCGGTGCCGCGGGTGCGGCCTGCTGGGCAAGGGCGGGCGCGCCGGCAAAGGCGAACGCAAGCGCGGCGCCGGAGACGAGCAGTTTCTTCAACATCTTGATTTCCCTTTTCAAACGGCCTCACGGCCGGAATTTCATCCACAGATAGGCAAGGATCGTGATCACCATGGTGATGCAGAACAGCAGGAAATGCTGTGGTTCGGGCAGCAGTTGGCCGCGCCAGAGCAGCGACCAGGAAAAATAGACCGCGAAATAAGCGTAGAGGCCGATCGTGCTCGCGATGTAGTTGTCGCGCACCTCGACTTCGTCGACGACTTGGAAGAAGCGCCAGCTTCCCCAGCTCAGCGTGACGAGCATCACGACCGTCGCCGCAACCGCCAGCCACGGCGCCATTGGCGCAAGCAGGAACGAAGTGCCGCCGCTGCCCATGCTGGTGACGAAGCCGACGACGCCGCCGCCCAGCATCAGCATGATGACGGTGCCCGTTACCTTGCGCTTGCGGGCCTGCAGTGCGCGCTCGCCTTCGCCCAGAGCGCCGGCCGTGCCCCGCTCATTCCGAGTCATCGAAAATCTCCTCGATCGTCAGGTCGAACAGCCGGGCGATGCGGAAGGCGAGTGGCAGCGAGGGATCGTATTTCCCCGTCTCGATCGCGTTGACTGCCTGGCGCGAGACGCCGAGCCGGCCGCCAAGCTCCGCCTGGCTCCAGTCGCGTTCCGCCCTCAGGACCTTCAATCGGTTCCGCACCATTTGCCCCGCGCTTGTCGCCATCCCCTGACCATATGTCAGGTGACGCTGACAATAAGACAGCGATTCGCGACATAAGTCAAGCGACCCTTACCTCATGCAAGGCAAGGCTGACGTCGGATCGAGGGTGTAAGGCCCGCCGACCAGGCGGGCCGAGCGCGGATCAGTAGACGACGACCGAGCGGATGCTCTCGCCAGCATGCATCAGGTCGAACCCCTTGTTGATCTCGTCCAGCGTGAGGACATGGGTGATCATCGGGTCGATCTGGATCTTGCCGTTCATGTACCAGTCGACGATCTTCGGCACGTCGGTGCGGCCCTTGGCGCCGCCGAACGCGGTGCCGCGCCAGTTGCGGCCGGTGACAAGCTGGAACGGCCGCGTCGAGATCTCCTTGCCCGCCTCGGCAACGCCGATGATGATGCTGGTGCCCCAGCCGCGATGGCACGCCTCGAGCGCGGTGCGCATCACCTCGGTGTTGCCGGTGCAATCGAACGTATAGTCGGCGCCGCCATCGGTCAGCGCCAGGATCTCTGCGATCACCGTCTCGCGCGACTTGCCCCGGCCGTCGATGAAGTCGGTCATGCCGAACTTGCGGCCCCATTCCTCGCGGTCCGGGTTGATGTCGACGCCAATGATGCGGTCGGCGCCCGCCATCTTCGCGCCCTGCAGCACGTTGAGGCCGATGCCGCCTAGTCCGAACACGACGATGTTCTCGCCGACCTGGACCTTCGCGGTGTTGACCACGGCGCCGACGCCGGTGGTGACGCCGCATCCGATATAGCAGCTGGTCTGGAACGGCGCGTCCTCGCGGATCTTCGCCACCGCGATTTCGGGCAGCACCGTGAAGTTCGAAAAGGTCGAGCAGCCCATATAGTGGAAGATCGGCTGTCCCTTGTAGCTGAAGCGGGTGGTGCCATCGGGCATCAGCCCCTTGCCCTGGGTCGCGCGGATCGCCGTGCACAAATTGGTCTTGCCGCTGAGGCACGACTTACACTGGCGGCATTCGGGCGTGTAGAGCGGGATGACATGGTCGCCCGGCACCACGCTGGTGACGCCGGCGCCGACCTCGCGGACGATGCCCGCACCCTCATGTCCCAGGACCGAGGGGAAGATCCCCTCGCTGTCGAACCCGTCGAGCGTATAGGCATCCGTATGGCAGATGCCGGTCGCCATGATCTCGACCAGTACCTCGCCCGCCTTGGGGCCTTCGAGGTCGAGCTCGACGATCTCGAGCGGCTTCTTGGCCTCGAAAGCGACTGCGGCGCGGGTCTTCATGATGGGCACTCCGGGAGGATGGTCTGGTTGCCCGTCTCATCGGCGAAGCGCACATCCGGTGCAACCGCTGCGTGGCGAAACCGTCGTTCGCCTGCACATCATCGCGCGGGAGCGGCCTCCAGATCGAGGTGGAGGAACTGATTGAACGGGCTGGCGACATAGTCGGCAAAGGCGGGGCCGCTGGCGAAACCGCGCCGGCGATACAGCGCGAGCGCGGGCTCGAATGCCGGACCGCTTCCGGTTTCCAGGCTGATCCGGGTCACGCCACGCTCGCGCGCGATCGACAGGATATGCTCCAGCAGCAGCGCGGCGACGCCCCGGCGCAGCTGGTCAGGATGGGTCCGCATCGATTTCACCTCGGCCATCGCCGCATCATGTCGTTTCAGCGCGCCAATCCCGCAGATTGCATCGCCGTCCCACACGCTCCACACCGTCACGTCCGGAGCAAGCAGGCCCGTCAGATCGAGCGCGAAGCTGTGGCCGGGTGGGGAGGTGTCGGCCATGCCGGTCAGATGCAGACGCAGCAGCGCCTGTGTCTGCTGACCCGACAGGTCGTCCTCGCGAATCTCCATGCTGTCCCCCGTCCTTGTCCGCTTGCGCGGGGAAGAAGGTCGCGTGCCCCGTCTGCCTTGGCAAGAGCGGATGCATCGGCGTTTTCAGCCGGTGGCCTGTCCAAGGCTGCCCGTGCGTCACCATCCCGCGCCATTTGCTGCGGGTGGCGTTGATCTCGGTCGATGCCTTCATGCTGCAGAGCAGCAATGACCAGCGGCGCAGTTCGATCGATATTCGCGAGCATGGAAGCGGCGCCGACCGCTCACGCTTGGTCGGTTCGTATTGATGATGGGGGAGGCGTCCTAAGCGATCTGCCTCGTCCACCCCGTCGTCCTGTCTCTCGGCACGCATGCCATCATAAGACTGCTCAAGATGACGCCGATGGTCGCGATGCGGGGGCCGGCCGTGCTGGCGACGGCCGAGTGCGTTCTCTATCACCTGTCTGCCGAGCCGGTGTTAACGGGATTGGCGAACAGGCATATCGTATAGCGATATTTCGGGAACGATACGGGACGGAAGCTCGAAGCCTAGGTGTCACCCGAAACGCCTTGATTGCCGATACGGCGGGGGAGCGGCCTGACGCACATCCGAGTTACCGGTTGCTTCTGAAACATCGATGGACGGTGCCAGTCGCCCAATCTTGAAAGGTTATGCTGCTGTGCACAATTTTGATCGATTCGCGCCATTGCCGAACACTGGGGCGACGCTTAGACAGGCTGCGGTGATCCGAGGGGGCGAGGGTAACGTGCGCAAGGGAATTATTCTCGCCGGCGGCTCGGGTACAAGGCTGTATCCGCTGACCAAGGGCGTCTCGAAGCAGCTGATGCCGGTCTACGACAAGCCGATGATCTATTATCCGCTGTCGACGCTGCTGCTCGCCGGCATTCGCGAGATCATGATCATCACCACGCCGCATGATCAGGCGGCGTTCAAGGCGGTGCTCGGCGACGGCAGCGAATTGGGCATCGAGCTTCACTATGCGGTGCAGCCCGAGCCTGCGGGCCTGGCCCAAGCCTATCATATCGCAGCTGAGTTCGTCGGCGATCAGCCCTCGGCGCTCGTGCTGGGCGACAATATCTTCTACGGCCACGGCTTTTCCGGACTGCTCGAGCGCGCCAACGCGCGCGAGGCGGGCGCCACCGTGTTCGGCTATTATGTTAAAGACGCCACCGCCTACGGGGTCGTCTCGTTCGATGCGGAGGGCCGCGCCGAGACGATCGAGGAAAAGCCGGCGAGTCCGAAGTCGAACTATGCGGTCACCGGGCTTTATTTCTATGACGGCCGTGCGGTCGAACTGGCGCGGGACCTCCAGCCGTCGGCACGTGGCGAGCTGGAGATTACCGATCTCAACCGCCTCTATCTCGAGGCCGGCAATCTTTCGGTCGAGATCATGGGACGCGGTTATGCCTGGCTCGATACCGGCACGCACGGATCACTGCTCGACGCGGCCAATTATGTCCGCATCATCGAGGATCGCCAGGGTCTGAAGATCTGCTGTCCCGAGGAAATCGTCTGGCGTCAGGGCTTTATCGATGACGCACAGTTGGAGGTGTTGGCCGCACCGCTGCGCAAGAGTGGCTATGGCGAGTATCTGATGGGATTGCTGCTCGGCAAGGGGGCGTTCTCGTGAAGGTAATTCCGACCGAGATACCCGATCTGCTCATCATCGAGCCCAAGGTATTCGGCGACGATCGCGGGTTCTTCATGGAAAGCTGGAACGCCGACACGTTCCGCGAGCATGGCCTGGATCTGGCCTTCGTGCAGGACAATCACAGCCGCTCGGCCAAGGGCGTGCTGCGCGGACTGCATTTCCAGAACCCCAATCCGCAGGGCAAGCTGGTGCGGGTCACCGCGGGCCGCGTATGGGACGTGGCGGTCGATCTCCGCAGATCTTCGCCGACCTTCGGTAAATGGGCCGGCGTCGAATTGTCGGCATCGAACAGGCGTATGTTCTGGGTGCCGCCGGGCTTCGCGCACGGCTTTGTCAGTCTGGAGAACGGCACCGATTTTCTCTACAAATGTACCGGCGTCTACGATCCCGCGTCGGAGCATTCGCTGGCCTGGGACGATCCCAGCGTCGGCATCGAATGGCCGCTGGAAGGCATCGAGCCGCAGCTGTCTGCCAAAGACAAGGTCGGGTTGCCACTCGCCGAAGTGAAGGCGTTTTCCTGAGGAGTGGGCATGAAAGCGCTAATCGTAGGCAGCAAGGGCCAGCTGGGGCGTGGGCTCGCTGCGACGGCGCCCGCGGGTTACGAGATCGTCGGCCATGACATCGACACGCTCGACATCACCAATCGCGATGCGGTGGAGGCGTTGGTCGTCGCGGAAAAGCCCGATCTGCTGTTCAACGCCGCCGCTTATACCGCGGTCGATCTGGCCGAGAGCAATGAGGAAGCGGCACTGGCCGTGAACGGCACCGCGGTGGGTATTCTTGCCGACGCGGCGCGCGGTGTCGGATCGCGCTTTGTTCATATTTCGACCGATTTCGTCTTCGATGGCCGGGCCGGCAGCCCTTATGCGCCGGATGCGCAGACCAATCCGCTCGGCGCCTATGGCCGGACCAAGCTGGCGGGCGAGCGGGCCGCGGGCGCGGGCGCGCTGATCGTCCGGACCGCCTGGGTCTATGCGCCAGCGGGCGGAAATTTCGTGCGCACGATGCTGCGCCTGATGGCTGAGCGTCCCGAAGTACGCGTCGTTGCAGACCAGATTGGGTCGCCCACCTATGCGCCCGGTCTTGCTGCGGCGCTCTGGACTATGGCTTGCAAGAGCGTGATCGGCATTCACCATTATACCGACGCAGGGGCCTGCAGCTGGTATGACTTTGCCGTCGCGATCCAGGAGGAGGGCCTGGCCGCGGGGCTGCTGAACCAGGCCGTGCCGATCATCCCCATCAACAGCGGTGACTATCCGACTCCGGCTCGCAGGCCGCATTATTCCGTCCTCGACAAAACATCGACGTTCGCACACCTCGGCGGCCCGGCGCCGCACTGGCGCGCAAACCTGAGAGTGATGATGGCCGAGATCGTGGCCAATGGCTAATCTACTCGTGACTGTCGGCGCTGGCCTCGTCGACACACTGTGCAGATCTTGAAACTTTGGGGATGGGGGCCGGCGATGGGCTCATGGTGCAAAATTGCTTGAAAAGCATCTTGTCATTCTGGGCATCCGCGGCGTGCCTGCGGCTCATGGCGGCTTCGAGAGCTTCGCCGAACGTCTGGTGCCGTGGATGGTGCAAGCAGGCTGGCGCGTGACGGTGTACTGCCAAGGCAGCGACACCGGCAAACGCTATGAAGACAGCTGGGAAGGTTGCCGTCGGGTCCATATCCCGGTGAAGACCGAAGGCTCCCTGGGCACGATCGAGTTCGACATCAAATCGACCATCGCCGCGGTGAAGGAAAACGGCGTGTTGCTCACGCTCGGGTACAACACCGGGTTTCTCTCGGGTTATGCGCGACTTCGCGGGAAACTCAACCTCATCAACATGGATGGCATTGAGTGGCGCCGAGCAAAATACTCCAAAATCCAGCAAATCTACTTATGGATCAATGAGCGTATCGCGGCTGCATCCGGCAATGTCCTGATCGCCGATCATCCCGAAATCGCGCGTCACCATTCTACCCATGCCGCTCCCGCCAAGATCTCGATGATCCCTTATGGCAGCGACAGGATCGAAACTGCCGATGAAGACCTGCTCGCTCGATTCGGCATCGAGCGCGACAAATTCTTCACCGTGATTGCCCGGCCGGAACCCGAAAATTCCATCCTGGAGATCGTACGGGCTTTCTCGCGACGCCGCCGCGGCGCGAAGCTGGTGGTGCTGGGAAACTTCAGCAAGGAACATTCCTACCAGAACACGGTCATCTCCGCGGCGAGTGACGAAGTCATCTTCCCCGGCGCGATCTACGACAAGCCGACGCTGCACGCACTACGATTGTTCAGCACTGCCTATGTCCACGGCCACCAGGTAGGCGGCACCAATCCCTCGCTGGTGGAGGCGCTCGGTGCGGGCAACGCGGTTATCGCGCACGACAATCTCTTTAACCGTTGGGTGGCGGGCGATGCCGGCCTTTTCTTTTCCAGCGAAGACGAGTGTGAAGCGCAAATAGGGGCACTGCTCGACTCGCCTTCTCTGCGCGACCGATTGCGCGCAAGCGCCTATCAGCGCTGGGAAGCTGAGTTTACGTGGCCAAAGGTCCTGGCTGAGTATGAGCGGGTTATTGAACGCTGCCTGTAGAAATCGTCGTGAAGTGGGATTCTTAAGTCGGGATCGGTGAGGATATCTGAGGTCCTTGGTTGCTATGACTGCAATCATTGAAATGTGCAGGCTAGTCCAAGAGGTCGGAGATATCCGAAGATGATTTCCAGATTTCGCCGTGCAAAGGAGCTTAGGCTCGGTATTCGCGCTCAGCTTCTGGTGAGCCAAGCGCTCGGCCAGATCATGCCGATTGCAGCCATTCCGTTTCTGACCCGCCTGCTCAATCCGGAACAGATGGGGCATTATCAGGTCGCGCTTTCGATCGCATTGGTCGCGCTTCCGTTCGCACTCTTTCAGGCGGATGTCTTTGTACCCGTCGCACGCGACGCAGACGAAGTCCGTTTGCTGGAGCGCCGGGCGGTGCTGACCACGTTGATAGTTGGTTCGATCGCCACATCCGTGGCAGCGCTTCTGCCGAACGGAGGTGGTTTGGAGGCAGCTGTCACGACTGCATTGCTACTTGCCATTATGTCCCTTATCTCCGTGACCAACGCGGTACTCATTCGCAAGAATGATATGCCCAAACTTGTTCACCGCAACATCGCGGGCGGTGCCTTTGTGGCAATTAGCCAGACAATTTTCGCCATGCTCCATCCGACGTCGATTTCGCTTGGTCTGGGAATGTTTGTCGGCAGAGCATTTTGCCAAGCCTTGCTAAGATCGGGAAAGGCCTGTGCTCCCCACCCGAACATTGCCGATGTGCCCAAGGACTTGTGGAGAGTTTTGAGTGGCGCCAGTGCAAACGCACTGGGCACCTTCGCGTCTCAGATGCCCATGTTATTAGTCGCGCCAGTTTATGGGGCCGCGGCCGCTGGGTATCTCGGCCTTGGGCAGAGAGTCGTGGGCGCCCCGACTGCCCTGATCGGCCAAGGGGTTAACCAGATTATCGTGGCGGATGCATCTGCAATAATTCGCGGTGGAGAGGCCAAACTCTGGCCGGGCCTTCGCCGGCAGATTATCATGCTGATATCCTTATCTCTCGCCGCTGCCCTGGCAATCGCGGTCATTATCCCGCCACTCACTTCCTGGATTTTTGGTGCACCGTGGGCGCCTGCAGGCGATTACATGAGGATACTGGCGCTTCCCATGTGCTTGCAGCTTGTTGCCATCCCTATGGCACCGCTAATGGTGATGCTCGGGATGCAACAAGCAATGCTGGCTATACAAATCGGCAGGATTTTCTGCACGGTTGGCTGCATTCTCGCTGCAGCCCATTTTGCGCTTGGAATGCCCCTGACCGTCACCCTGATTTCCGCCGTATGGTCGTTGGCTTATGTTGTGACGATCGGGCTGACGATCACGGGCATGCGAAAGTATGACCGGTTAGAGAGAGCGTCGTGAAGACGGCATGCGAACCGCGGTGGCTGTTCAAATTCGGCAAAAATCTTCCGTACAAATTTGATATGGAAAAATAAACAATGAATTCTGATGAAAGTAGTGTCAACCGCCCCTTGATTAGTGTGGTAATTCCGACGATGGGGCGGCCATCTCTGTTTCGCGCCGTGGATTCCGTGCTTGCGCAGGAGGGAGTCGACATAGAAATCATTGCTGTCGTTAACAATACTGAAGACCTGCCTCATTTTGATGATCCTAGAGTCAGGATAGTCGACGCAAGAAAGGCGCCTGGGCAGGGGCCTGCGCGGCAGATTGGCGCGGAAAACGCAAGTAGCGCTATCATTGCCCTGTTGGATGACGATGATTTCTGGCATCCGAGAAAATGTATAGAGCAAATCCAAGATTTAGAAAAGTTTGCACCGATAAATAGCGATAACTGGATCGCTGCAACTGGTGTCACTCTTCACTATCCTGGCGGGCGCCAAGCCTTGCGTCCGCGGATCCATGAAAAACCTATCGTTACCGAGAATCCAAGTGAATATCTATTCTTGCGTAGGTCTTTGCGTAGAACGGATAACTTTATTCAATCATCAACGTTGATGTTCCCAAGGCGAATGGCCATGCTCGTGCCATTTGATACGCTTCCGGAAGTGTGCACTGATTGGGGGTGGGTCATAGCAACAAATCGAGCCACCGAGTGCCAGATCATCATTGGCGCAGGGCATCGCACTCATTATGATATCTCCGGTCCCGGTGGAGTATCAAAGACCAATCGCACGCGGAAAATTCTTGCTTGGGCAGACCATATGTTATCCCACAGCTCTCGACGGGTAATGGGGGATTTCTGCGCAACCACTCCGATGCAAGTTACTGCGCACTTCGGTGATGTCAAAGGCGCTCTGGCGGTACTCAGGCATGCCTACACTAAAGGAAGACCAGGCCTGCCCGCGACACTGATGGCCTGCCGCAGCTTTCTTATTTGCCTAACGAATTACGTCAAGAACAGAAAGTAATATGTTATTTAACATAGAATGATCCACCATGCTTAATACAAACAAACAAAATGGTGCTGCGTTCGGCCTTCTATGGACGACGCCGATCGTGCTGATTTTTCTTGCGGGGGGATTCCTGCAGTATGTCGGCATATTGTCTCAGACGCAAACTAACTGGCTCTCTCTACTCTTTCTCAGCCACGTATTTGTAAGGAGTTCGAGTTTAGCCCAAATCAAATATGAAATTCTACTCTTCATATTTTTAATATTTGTGGCATTGGACACTTTGAATCACCGTTTGCCGATCTCCTACACAGCTACATATTTCTATTATATAGCTTGCACCATTATTGCCGCAATCGCTGGGCGCGTATACGCTTCGAGAGTAGCGTCCTTGGTTAGCACAAGATCCTTTTTCAGAATTGCGAAAATATTTCTACCGATCGAATTGGCTTTTGTGATTTTCCAGAGGCTGTTCACGGACGTGTTTATTAGTTACTCACGAGCACCAATTGGTAGAATTGATGCAATTTTTGGAACTTTCTATCTTCAGTCAGACGCAGCGTTGGCGGCGGTCTGCGAGCTTCTAACAATAGCGAGCTTCCTGCTAAGTTCAAGAAGAAGTGATAGGATCATTATTTCTTCGTTGTCTCTTGCTATTATTCTACTGGGAAACTCAAACGCTGCGAAAATCGCATTCATGCTGATTATGGCGCTTTTGCTAGCGAATAATATTTATAGGTCGCTTTATGGCAATCGTTATCAATTAACTTTGATATTAGTGGCTGTGACCTCGCCCCTAATTCTTCTTATGTATTCCCCTCTGTCAACATTAATTAGCGACTTTCTCGCGCAAGCGATGGATGAATATTACCACAAGGAAGCGTGGGGGACCGCGTCAAGATTCTCTCCCATTGGACAGATGTTCGCCGAGGGAGTTAATATTTTTGGACGGGGCGCTTTGACGTATTATAATCCAATTACGAAAGAATGGCTTTATAATGCGGGATTCAGCACGATATACAGTTTGTATGTTGATTTTGGATTGGTTGGTCTTGTCCTTTACATGTCGTATCAATTTATTCTGATAATTAGGTTTACAAGAAGCTACTTACAGTTTGCTATTTTCGCCTGTGTTTTTCTGTCATTTGTGACACTCAATTTTGCGCTCACTGATTTGACGTTCGTCTTCTCCTTCAATGCAATTCTGTACCTAACGTATCTACGCGGTAGAACGATTTCTACAGCACGATATAAGCCCTCCGGCATTGCTCCAGGGCGCCAAACGAACGATCGGAATTGAACGTGGCATGTTGTGTCGACTCCCGTCTACATATAAGTTGCTTACTGCTTTTCTAAAATCCGTATGTCGATACCAATGTCTTGGCGAGCATACGGGCTACGATGCGAGTTAACTTCCGGATCTAAGGGGCCGTGACAGTGAACAAGATTTCAGAAGTCAGCGTCGTGTGTGCAAACTATAATAATGCGCCATATTTGGATGATTTCTTTACGGCGTTTGAGGTGTCAACGCTGTCCCCAAAAGAGCTGATATTCGTCGATGACGGTTCAACGGACGATTCATTGGTCATAGCCCGTAGGTTTGCCGGCCGGCTTCCCTATCTGGAGATTGTTCCGCTGGAGTGTAACCAGGGATTTGGCAACGCGCTTAATGCAGGGATTGAACGAGCGACGGGTCAGTTTATTATGCGCATTGACCCCGATGACATTATGCTGCCGGATCGGATCGAGGTGCAGCACGAGTTGCTCGCTTCGGGACGATGCGACGTTGTCGGCTCCAACGCGGAAATCTTTCATTCCGATACAGGTAAAGTGCTTGGAACTACCAATTTCCCTCTCACGCATGATGAGATCGATGCAAAGATTCGTGCGGGCGAACATGGCGTGCTGCATCCCACCGTCATGGGACTTACAAAATTCTTCAAATCGGAACCCTATGTTCAGGCGCATGTGCCGGCAGAGGATTATGATGTCTTCGCACGCATGCTCGTAGCGGGCGCACGCTTCGCTAATGTCGACAGGGTGCTAACACGTTATCGCGTTCATCAGAAAAGCGCCTCGAACATCCTTCCGTTCTCGACAATCGAAACGACTTTCATGTTGCGAGATAATATTTTTAATACTCGTACGCCTAGATGGCGGGTTATAGCCTACTTCGTGCACATCAAGTTCTACAGAAGATATCTGTTTGCCAACGAACCGATGCGTAGGATGATTTTCCTTTGTATATCCACCCTTTTCTATCCATCGAAGCTTTGGTCACGTTTGCACCGGGGACTGATCCGCAGCGCCAATAGGCAAAGTGGCCCGGCATAGTCGCTGCAAAAGATCGGATGTGCGCGGTAATAGCGAAGTTGCGCAATAGGGGATGGATGCGCGCGTAAAACCGTGCCGCGCTAGTGTATAAATATAATGATCATATTTTAGTGTACACCTTAGGCACTGTAAGTGCGAATGTGCAGTGAGGCTATCTATATCGTGACGCAGCAGTTGGTCGCAAACTTGTCACAGCCGATGGTGGGGGCGTCGAACCTACTTCAGCGCAGAAAGGGCCGCTTGAGCAATCCGCGCTCGCGGGAGAAGCGCGCTCAACGCCTGTTGCTATCGCGCGGGATGGCCCTGCTGCTTGGCAGCTCGCGAATGCATTCGGCCTCGTAAGCCAGTGCGAAGGTGCGCTGACGAACTCCTCGAGCGCTAAACCGCGACATGTGGTTGTGACACTGCTCTGGGATCAGACACGGCCGGATCAGCTCCCGGCGCTTCGACAATGTCGCCGATTCTGGTCGTAAGCCCGATCTGGTTGATTGAGACAGCGTCCTGTCCCCCTTTCGTTGTCGCTGCTGCGGCGTTTCGATCGGCGCAAGAGGGGGGGTAATCGATCGGCCGGACCTCGCTTTCGCTGCGGAGCTGATGGCGCCCGACATCCCGCTCCGCACAACTGCCTGTCGGCAATCGTTCAGGTGCTTGAAGCAGACGGCGCGCGACCCCGTAGTGCTTGCAAAGACCCCACGTCTCCCCTCCGGCCGAAGCACTCAGGATGCCGTCGATACGCGCCGATCATCGACGCGCGGCTCGCCACGCATTCTTGTCGGGCTGGAGCGCGCTGCTCAACCGCGGCCCGCTGATATCGGCTCATTGATCGCTTGAATTGCAAACGCCTGCATGGTCGAATATCGATCATGCAGGCTGCCGGTCACCAGGATGATGACGCACCGCGGACCATCAGGCATGCTCTTGGGTCGAGCAACCACGAGATGCTGTCGTTCGTTCAGAGCGCCAGAGGCTCATCAACCAGCGTTTCGAAAATCACGAATATGCCATGAACCAATGTCGGACGACCCAATCCCCTTCGTTGGAGCAGGCGCGTGCCAGTGAACGGCCGCTACCAGACATATTGCGTTCAATGGGGTAAATATCGCGTCGGTGCGGGGGGCTCAAGCCCGCAGGTGATTACAAGCTTATATCCCGCTATATGAGATTCGCTCTCAAAAAAGCCGAGCGAGATCGCTATCTGAAATATTGAGTAGGCGTAAAGTCATCATGAGAAGAAGAAGCGTACTATCGTCTTTTTTTCTTGGATACTGTAACTCAGTAATTCCAATCGGACGCGGTGATGTCAGACTATCTGATTTGACGATACCCCCGTCAAAGCCCAATAAAATGATAGAATTTGAAACGATCGGAGGTGTTGGCGACGGAGATCCCACCACCGGCAGCGGGACTGATAACGCCCGAGCATTTGCGCGCGCCGAGGCCATGGCCCAGCAAGGATATGGTATCAAATTTAAGTCAAGAGCGTGTTACAAGACCACTGAACAAATTAACGCACATGACATGTACTGGATAGGAGATACCGTATCCAGGCCAATAATATTTGGTTGGTTTTCTGATAAGGGAAAAAAGATAATTGGGAGATCAAAGGGATATCAGCCACTGTCGGTCTGTGTCATAGGGATAAAATTTCACAGATGCGGTCCGTACGCGGAGCACGGCATAGTAATTGACAATATCAAGAATCTTTACTTCGACATTGCCGTAACTAGTGATCCTGGTGCGCAGGGTGGCGCAATCGGAATATCGCCTTTCTATCCCGAAAATCGCCAGTCTCGTAATTGTTACATAAAGGCGGAAATAACCAACAGTGGCGACTATGGCGTCCAGTTTGGCTCTGTAAATGGTGCTGTTGTCGATGTATCGGCGGTGGATTGTTACAGAGAGGTAATTGGTATTGAGCCGATAGTGAAAGACTCGTTCGAGGTTGGTGAGTCGGATATCGTTGAAAATGCCATCTTTCCTAAGGATGTTCGATTAAGTAACGCACAGCCGATCCTGTATTGTCGGGGTGTCGGGCCGCGCGGCCCGCTGGTCCCTGGCAAGCACTATTTCATTATTGAGAACGAGGACCGAAGTATATCACTTTCGGACAGCCGCTCATCGTCCTTGCAAAGGCGAAAATTGGATTTGTCCGGCGTTGGCGGGTCTCACTACTTCGTGTGCGCCGCGGTCGTTGAAAACGTCTTCGTAAGATCTGCAAATATAGTCGATAATCAATCAAAGAAACCAAGCCTATATGCAAACACGATGGGCTACATCGTTGTGACGGGCAACAGCGGGGGTATTATAGACAATGTCAAATTTGGTGAAGTCTATATTGAGGGAAATCAGATTTTCTCAAAAAGTAGATCTATAGGTCTTTATGTGCAAGGTGTACAAAATCTGACGATTGACAATGTCAAAGTGCGTGGATGCGATGACGGAATAGTTGTTGGCGACGGTTGGTTGAATGGCATGTTTGATCAAAACGGTCGCCCAATCCGCGTCGAGAATGGATATGCCAAATTGCTGTCAAAGAACGTTTTTATCGTTAATCCAGATCTTGTTGATTATCGTAAAAATGGCGTTCTCTTGAGAGGTAGTGGCGGGGCGGTGCTTGGTGGAAGCTTCAGAAGTCGCGTAAGAGATGGGCGGGGATTATCTAGAGAGGTTTTCGATCGGTCCACATCGGCTCCGTGATCATCGAAATAGTTTGCGCATTCCGTGGCGAATAGAGGTCGATGATGCGTCTGATCGGGTTGCAGGGGTCATGGAATGGCGCGCTCTGCAGCTTTGTTCGGGTAGGCATTGAGCTTGGAGAAGGCCTGCTCGCTCGGCTTGAAATCGAGGCTGTAGGGCGGCACCAGATCGCACCCTCGATCACCGAACTCGCGCTCGCGAAGATCCTTCGATAGCGTTCGCAGCATCCAGCCTGGGTCGCAAAATCGACGCCGTGGGAAATCCTCACGAGTCAAAACGCCCGGAAACCGCTCTTGCTCATTCTAGGGGCGAGACGGGGCAGCCCTGCGGCCAATTATGCGCCCCGTCCCGATCATCTCTCTCCGCTCGGTAGCGGCCTCATGCCTTGGCGAGCGTCCCCAACCGCTCGCCCGAATAGCCTTTGCGAAGCGGAGCCCACCAGCCTTCGTTATCGAGGTACCAGCGCACGGTCTTGGCGATGCCGGTGTCGAAATCCTCCTGGGCGCGCCAGCCGATCTCGCCCTCGGTCTTGGTCGCATCGATCGCATAGCGATGATCGTGGCCCGGGCGGTCGGTGACGAAGGTGATCAGGTCGCGGTGCGGATGGCCCTTCGGCGCCATTTCGTCCATCAAGTCGCAGATGCGCTCAACGACCTGGAGGTTGGTTCGCTCGTTGCGCCCCCCGATATTGTACTTCTCGCCGAAGCGGCCCTTTTCCAGCACCATCACCAATGCGCGGGCATGATCCTCGACATACAGCCAGTCGCGGATGTTCGAGCCGTCGCCGTAAACGGGCAGGGGCTTGCCCGCCAATGCGTTGAGGATGACGAGCGGGATCAGCTTTTCGGGGAAGTGATACGGGCCGTAATTGTTCGAACAGTTCGAGATCACGACCGGCAGGCCGTAGGTCCGCTCCCAGGCGCGGACGAGATGGTCCGATGCCGCCTTCGAAGCCGAGTAGGGCGAGGAGGGATCGTAGGGCGTCTCCTCGGTGAACAGGCCGGTCGGGCCGAGCGAGCCATAGACCTCGTCGGTCGAGATGTGCAGCATGCGCAGCGCCCCGGCCTTTTCGGACGAGAGCGTGTCGCGATAGGCGCGCAACGCCTCGAGCATCACCGCGGTGCCCATGATATTGGTTTCGAGGAAAATCGCCGCACCGGTGATCGACCGATCGACATGGCTCTCTGCGGCGAGGTGCATCACGACATCGGGCTGATGTTTCGCAAATATCGCGTCGATCGCGGCACGGTCGCGGATATCGGCCTTTTCAAACCTGTATTTGGGCGATTTGGCGACCGGATCCAGCGAGGAAAGGCTGGCGGCGTAGGTCAGGGCGTCGACATTGACGACGTCATGACCCAGATCCTGGATCAGATGGCGGCACAGCGCCGAGCCGATGAATCCCGCACCGCCGGTTACCAGAACCTTCATCGCTTCAGCCCCCTTGTCCAGCATATCGCTCGAGTCACGCTCGCCGATCCCATGGTCTATGCTGCGTTGCAGCAGCATGTTCAACCTGATGGCTCTTATCAATCGAGATGCGCCGGAGAAAGGCGGAACGAATGCGCCTGATCAAAACAAGGCCTCCGCTCAGCAATTGCCGCGAATCCGTGCGCTTACCCAAGCTCGCGCAACGGCAGAGGGCCATGAAATGCATGCCCTGGGAGACGGATCCTGCATTCAGATGATTGGATGTTCGGTGCTGCGGAGGCAGTTCAAGAAGGGCTTGGGCCTTCCGGGGCCGGCCGTTTTGGAGAAGGGGTTTCCCTGATCCCCTGTTCGGCCGGGTGCAGCGGGCGCAACAGGGCATAGCCGGAGCCTCTGCGCGCGATCCTGCCAGCCACTGATTTTGCCAGTCTGGCAGTCGATCGAGCCAGTTCGCGTGGAGACCCGATGTCGATCTGAAGTGCGCGCGGGCGCGTGCGGCCGACGATGCGCATGCTGTTCTCTGCCGCCAGCATCTCGATGGCGCGGGCCGAGAACAGGTTGAGATGCTCTAGCGGCTGCACTGCCATATAGACGTCGTCGTCGCGGTGACGGCGGCCCCCGGCGAGCATCCGGCCGAAGGGGGACTCGGTCGCCAGGCCCTTGCGGCGCAGCACGTTGGCGGCATTCCGCTGCGGCGGCACCGCGATCTTGAACACGCAGGCGGTCGCCGCCGCCAGCCGGGCGAAGGTTTCGCGCGGATGCGTCAGATGTTCGAACACCTGTTCGGTGTGGACGATGTCGAAGCGCATCGTGTCGATATCGGCGTCATTGATCACCTTAAGCCCGAGCGCGGCCGCGGCAGCGGTTTTTTCCTCTCCGATCTCGGTGACATAGACGGTGGCGCCCATCGCGCGGGCAACGCGCGCCCAGCTGCCGTAGCCGGCGCCGTAATCGAGGAAGGTGACGTTGCCCGCAGGCTTGCCGGTCATGGCGAACAGGATCGCGAGTTCGCCGGCGATCTCGTTGAAGCGGCCGACCGTCAACTGGGCCTGTTCGAACGGATCGAGAAATGCCGCGTCGATCATCCGGGTGTAGATCGCGGCAAGGACCGCGTCGTTCGGCTCCGCCACCTGGTAGATGGTCTGGCACGCCCGGCACAGCGCCAGCACGAAGTCGGTTCCTGCAAGCATCTCCCAGTCGATCGTACCCTGTCGACTGAAGTGGCTGGCGATCAGGTCGCGCACCGGACTTTCGTCCATCGCGCCTGCGAACAGCGTTTCGGTGTCCGTGCCACCGCACACGGGGCAGCCCTCACGCGCCCGGAAATAGTCGTGATTAACGCGCATCGCCCGCCACATAGGGCGAAATGATGATTCTGGCCAACAGCCAAACCAATTGCGTCGGCGCCGAAAACGGCCTTGCCCGCTCCTGGCCGATTTGCGACGTCCGGATCGCAGCGGCTTGCCCCGGCTGTCACGCGCCTTGTCGATTCGGGAGGACCAAGTGATCGGACGTTCAACGCTGGGTGCGATCCGCCGCCGTCTCGGCCGTTACCGGTCGGACGCGATCAGCGCCTTTTCGCCTCCGGGCGCCGTCGATACCGATCTCGCGCCGGGGCATCCCATGCTGAAAAGCCTGGCGGCGACGCGCGCCTATAACGGCGCACGGTCCGCCGAGGCAGGCAAATCGATCCGCGACGCCAATCGTGTTCTCAACTTTCATATCGCGCTGGATCTGGTCGCGAAGCTGCCCGCGGGCGATTATGCCGAGCTGGGCACCTATCGAGGGCTGACCGCGTCGATCATCTGGCCGCGTATGGCCCAGGGCAGCACGCTCTATTGCTTCGATACGTTCGAGGGGTTCGACGAACGCGACCTCGCCGATGACCGGCTCGCCCAGCCGATGGAGCGGGCGGCATTCCGCGACACGAGCCTCGAGATCGTGCGGAAGCAGATCTCGAACGGCAAGGACGAGGGGTTGGCGTTCCGCGTCGGGTTCTTTCCTGAAACCTTTGCCGGGCTGGAGGACAGTCGCTTCCGCCTGGTCCATATCGACATGGATCTCGCCGATCCGATCACCGCGGCCTTGGAAACCTTCTGGCCGCGCATGGTGGATGGCGGGATCATCCTGGTTCATGACTATCGCTCGAAACGCTATCCGATGGCGGCCGAAGCGGTGGACAGTTTCTTCGCCGCGCGCGGGATCGTTGCCTGGCCGCTGAACGACCGGCTGGGCACCGCGATGATCATGCGTCAGCCGGGTATGCCCGGCTGAACGCTGGGCTCGAGCCACCGCAAAAAAATGTTACGTAAGCGAACTAATATTACGATTGTCGTACTTGAATTCAGCGCTCGCATGCTGCAACTGCGAACGCTTCGCTTGCTTTCCCTTTGGACCCATGCCATCAGTTTTCCCGTGCGTAATCGCGCCGGGGGAAGTTCAAGTGCGAATGCTATCGGCGGCCTTTCTGGGCGTGTTCCTGTTAACTACGGCGTGTTTTGGCGGCGATACGGAAGTTCTGTCGTCGGGCGATCGCTATGCTGCCGCGCCGGGAGAGGTCGAGGAGTATCGCCTCGGTGTCGGCGACAAGCTGCGCCTCACCGTCTATAACGAGCCGTCGCTGACCGGTGAATTCTCGGTCGGCGCCAACGGTAACCTGGCGCTGCCGTTGATCGGCGAGGTCCCGGCGGCGGGGCTGACCATTCCCGCCATCGTGGCGAATGCGCAGCAGCGTTACGGTGATGGCTATATCCGCGATCCCAAGGTCAGCGCGGAGGTGATCGCCTACCGCCCCTTCTTCATCCTGGGTGAAGTCCGCGATCCCGGCCAGTATCCCTATACGGTTGGCCTGACTGCGCTGAGCGCGGTAGCCACGTCGCAGGGCTATACGCCGCGCGCGAACCAGCGCGTAATCTCTATCCGGCGCGAGGGTGAGGCCGACGAGAAGACGTATCTCGTGACCCCCAATCTGCGCATCTATCCCGGCGATGTGATCCGCGTCGGGGAACGGTATTTCTGATCGTCGCGCACATGGTGCGGTGATGAAACGGTACGGACCGGCGACATGCCGGACTTGGGGTGCAAAACGGTGAGCAGCGTCTTCCTTCCTGTGCATGGCTAAGTCGCGCGCCTTTTCCGGCGTCTGCGCTACCGGCGCGACGGGTCTGCTGTGTCTGGCGGGCGCGCCGGTTGCCTATGCGCAGATCGGCGAGTCGATGCTGGTGCCGCCGGTAGTTCCGGAGGGCTACAATGCGGGACGTAACGTCAGCGTTCGAGAGCGCCTCAGGCCCGATTTCGATGCGCTGGGCGTCAGGGTCGGATCGTTCGTGATCTTGCCCGAGGTAGAAACCGGCGTCGGCGCGACGTCCAACACCTATCTCTCGACCACCGACGAGGTGGCATCCCCCTTTGCCTATCTCCGGGGCGTGGTTGCGATGCGCTCGAATTGGTCGCGCCATTCGCTCAGGCTCTCCGGAGAGGGGGAGGCCCGCCGCTTCATCGGGCAGTCCGCCCGCAACGAGGATCGGTTGAAGGTATCGGCGATCGGCCAGCTCGATGCGACGACGCACCTCACGGTACAGGGGTCGGTCGCCGGCGATCTCGATTTCGAAAACCCGTTTTCGGGAGAGGCACTTCCGGTTGCGGCGGCGGTGTCCCGCTACCGGCGAATTACCGGGTCGCTGACGGGGCGGTACACGGCAGGGCGCGTTCGCGGCACCTGGATCGTCGATCGCACGAGTCTGAGCTTCCAGCCCCTCGCGCTTCGCAGCGGCAATTTTCGCGACCAGTCGGATCGCGATCGCGGAGTCAGCCGCGCGACCGTGCAATTCGAATATGCGCAGACGCCCAGCCTCGCGTTCATGGGCCAGATCTCCTATTCGCGCACCGGTTTCGAGCGTCCGCTGGCTTCGGGAGCGCCCAATCGTGACTCTAACGGCCTTCGCATCCTGGGCGGTGTCAATTTCGACCTTGCCGGACGCGTGCGCGGTACGATCGGTGTCGGTTATACCCGCAGGAACTATCTGGCGCCGCTTTATCCGGACGCACAGGGCATTTCCGTGGAATCCCGGCTCGAGTTTTTCCTGACCGAGCTCACTACGGTCACCGTGAGCAGCCAGCGCGTGCTGGAGGATTCGCAGATCGGGGGCGATGGATCCTATTGGGACAGTCGATCAACGCTCAGTGTCGATCACGAGCTTCTGAAGAATCTGATTCTGTCCGCGTCGGGACAGGTCGTGAAACAGAATTATGTCGTCAGTTCGCGGAGATCGGAAAGTCTTCGCGTTGCTGCCAGCGCGCGTTACCTTTCGAGCCGTCGCATTGAGGTCAATGGATCGCTCAGCTACGGTGAGCGCACTCTCACCACGAACGCGCCATCGACCGAAATACGTGAGTTAAGAATGCAAGTCGGCGCTAAGCTGAAGCTCTGAAACCTTATCAGACCGCACCCGCGGCATACAGGATCTCATATTCCGCCATGGAAGTCAGACAGGACACAGCCTATGAGGCCCGGCTCGCGGATATCATCGCAGCCGTCAGGGATACGTTGCGCCGGCGCTGGCTGGTCCTGACGATCGTCACGGCACTGATCGTCGTCGCCGGGGTGGTGGTGGTCTACCAGATGACACCCTTGTATTCGTCCCAGGCGCGAATCCGCATCGATCCGTCGCGCGATCCGCTGTCAAAAGCGGCCGATGCGCGAACCGAGCTATCCGCCGAAGCGATCGAGACCGAAGTTACGGCGATGTATTCGCTCGACCTCGCGCGGCAGGTGGTGCGCAAGCTCAATCTGATGAACGACCCCGAATTCGCAGGCGCGCTCCTGAATTCGGACAATGCGAAGGTACTCAACTCCGCACAGCGCGAAACCACCGTTGCCAACGCGGTGCTCAGCAAGCTGGGCGTGTATCGCGAGGGGCAGACCTATGTGCTCGGCGTGTCGTATGTCTCGCGAGATCCGGTCAAGGCGGCGGCAATCGCGAATATGTTTGCGGAACTTTATATCTCGGGTCGGGTAGGCGACAAGACCGGTACGGCCACGCAGCAGGCGCAGTGGTTCGAGAGGCGCCTTGCCGAAATGGGCGAGGAGGTCCGCAAGGCCGACGCCGCCGTCGCCCAATATCGCGCACAGTCGGGGCTGTTGCAGAGCACGGCCAGCGGTGTCGGCACGATCGCCGATCAGCAGGTCGCGCCGCTGGCGGGTAGCCTGGCGGCAGCAGATTCCGAGGCAGCGGCCGCACGCGCCAATTATAGCTCTGCACGCGCGCAGGTGGCACGCGGCGGGCTGGAGTCGGTGTCGGAAGTGCTCAATTCAGGCGTGATCGCGGACCTGAAACGGCAGCGCACCGAAGTGATGCGCAACAAGGGCGAGATCGAGGCGCGCTATGGCAGCCGCCATCCCGAGAGCATCAAGATTCGCGAACAGCTCGAATCGATCGACGTCGCCATCGCTGCCGAGGCACGCCGGGTGCTCGGCTCTCTCCAGGCGGCATCTGCCTCCGCCGATGCCCGCGCCGCGAGCCTGCGCAAGACGTTGAACGAACTCGACGGCAAGCGCGCGCTCGACGCCCGCAACACCGTCGCGATCGAAGGCCTGGAGCGCGAAGCGGCAGGCAAGCGTGCGCAGTATGACAGCCTGTCGCAGCAGGCGCTCGCCAGCGTCCAGGCGTCGCGCAACTCCATGTCGCAGGCGGCGATCATCGATCGTGCCGAGCCGGCACGTGCGCCCTCATCCCCGAACAAGCCGCTGCTGATCGCGCTGGCATTAGTCGCTGGCCTTGCGGCCGGTGCGAGCACCATCACGGTCCAGGAATTGATGTCGGGCGGTCTGCGGACGTCGGATGAGGTCGAGTCGCAACTGGGTATCCCGCTGCTCGCCGCGGTGCCGCGCGAGACGGCGCCGAACCCGGCGGATCTCCTTATCGAACGGCCGACCTCCTATTTCGCGGAAGCCTATCGCATTGCGCGTGCGGCCCTGCTCGGAAACAAGGAGGGCCTGTCACAGATCATTGCGATCACGTCCTCAGTGCCCAGCGAGGGCAAGACGACGACTGCCCTGGCCTTTGCGCGCACCCTGGCGATTGCAGGCAGCAAGACGCTGCTGATCGAATGCGATGTCCGCCGCGCCGCGATGCGCCGGCTGGTGAAACAGGAGCCGACCCGTGGCGGCATCGTCGAAGTTCTGCAGGGCAGCGCCACCCTGGCCGACACGATGACCCAGGGTGACGTCCCCAATCTCGATCACCTGCTGGCACAGACGCCCTATTACACGTCCGAGAACCTGTTCGGCAGCGGCACGATGGAGCAGTTGCTGAAAGAGGTGCGCGGGCGTTACCAGCATATCGTGCTCGATCTTCCGCCGCTGATCGGCCTGGCTGACAGCCGCGCGCTGGCGGTGATGGCCGACATGACGCTGATGGTGGTCAAATGGGAAGATACGCCGGGCAAGGTTGCCGCCCAGGCATTGTCGATGCTTCAGGGCGACGGTGCGAATCCGGTTGGCGTCATCCTGACCATGGTCGATTCGTCGGCGGACGTGGTCGGGGGGAAATATTATTCCCGCAAATATTCGGATTATTATCAGGCGGCATGACGCCGTGCCGGAACTGCCATCGCCGGCCACGGGAGGAACAAGCGCGCGGTTGATCGATCTGGGCCGGTACGGGTTCGCGCTGACCGGCCCGGTCGGTGCTGCCGGCGCGCAATTCCTGTTGTCGCTGGTGTTGTTGCGGATCCTCGATCCCGACAGTTTCGGCCGCTTCGCCCTCCTGCTTGTCATTGCGCAGTTCAGCTGGGGGATCTGGTCCGCACTGTTCTGCGCGCCGCTGCCGAGA
Source organism: Sphingomonas rustica (assembly GCF_039652585.1). Classification (NCBI taxonomy): domain Bacteria; kingdom Pseudomonadati; phylum Pseudomonadota; class Alphaproteobacteria; order Sphingomonadales; family Sphingomonadaceae; genus Sphingomonas; species Sphingomonas rustica. The sequence continues at coordinate 110,392 of NZ_JBDIZK010000007.1, forward strand.
CTGCTCAGCGAGGCGGGGTCATCGGTGCGAGAGGCGGCCGTGCCCGGCATCCTCCTGGCCAATCTGGCGGGCGTGGTGCTGGCCTTGCCGACCTTCTCGGTCATGGCGTATCTGGTCAACGAGCCCCTGGGGGCGGCGCTGGCGTACGCAGTGTTCGTCTCGGTGAGCCTGCTGCGCTGGTTCGCTCGCGCACTGGCCTATGCGCATGGCGAGCAGGGCAAGGTCGTCATGTCCGACCTTCTCTATGCGCTGATCCTGATCGGCGGGACAGCGTGGCTGGCGGTGGCGCCCGACGCGTTGGAGGTGCAGGCCTATGCGCTGCTCGCCATGTCGGTGATCGTCGCGCTGGCGCCTTTCGGCATGTCCTATCTGCCGCAGCGGTCGGCGGGTTCGATGTTCTCGCGCCTGAAGGCCTATGGGCTGATCTGGAACGACTATACCCGCTGGTCCCTGATGGGCGTCGGGGCTTCGGAACTCACGGCGAATGCGCATACCTATCTGGTCGCCTTCCTGATCGGGCCGGCGGCATATGCACCGATCGCCGCGACTGCGCTGCTGATCCGGCCCGTTTCGGTCGCGACCAACGCCCTGATCGAACTGGAACGTGCCCGCATGGCGCGCCTGTCCGGGCCAGACAGGCGCGTGAAAACCGTGGCGATGCTCCGCTTCTTTCGCCTGATCATCGTGTTGATCGTGGTGACGACCGCGGCGCTCAGCGCGGCGCTGCTCTGCTACGATCCTCGGCTCCTGTATCCGGCCGCTTATGCGCCGTCGTTGCTCGCGCTCGGCACCGCGCTGTGGATCGCGACGATCGCGGTGCGTGTCCTGCCCTTTCCCGAAAGCGCGCTGCTCCAGTCGCTCGGGGCGTTCCGGCCGCTGGCGATGACCGGGATATGGTCAGCCTTGCTGTCCTGCGTCGCGGTCGCTGCGATCCTGGCGGTCGCGCCGCCGATCTGGTCGATCGCGGGCGTGTTTCTGGGCCAGGCGTTGGGAGCGGTGCTGATCTGGCGTGAAGCGCGGCGATGGATCTCCGGGATTGGCGCACCGTGAAGGTCACCATCGGCATCAAGGCACTGAACGAGGCGGCGCATATCGAGGCATCGGTGCGCAGCGCGCTCGCTGCGGTGGCCCCGCTGGGGGGGCGCGTCGTCCTGGCCGACAGTGGATCGCGGGACGCCACCACGGACATCGCCCGGCCGCTCGATGTCCGGGTGGTGCAGCTTGCCGACCCTGGCGACGCCTCGTGCGGGGCTGGCGCGCAGCTCGCCTATCAATATGCCGAGGGCGAGTATTTTTGCCTGATCGATGGTGACATGACACTGGTGCCGGGCTTTCTGGAAGCGGGCCTGGCCTATCTCGAGGTGCATCCCGACGTCGCTGGCGTCGGCGGCGAGGTGATCGAGCGGAACCTTTCCACGCTCGAGTTCCAGATCCGCGCCGCCGCGGTCCGGGACGAAGCGCATCGGCGCGAGGGGCTGGTCGATCGCCTCGACGGCGGCGGCATCTATCGAATGGCGGCGATCCGGCAGGTCGGCTATTTCTCCGACCGCAATCTCGGTTCGTTCGAGGAATTCGAACTGGCCGCGCGCCTCGACGCCGCCGGGTGGAAACTGGCGCGGATCGATGTCCCTGCAATCGAGCATAGCGGTCATTCCGGCAGCAGCTATCCGTTGCTGCTCCGGCGGCTGACCTCGGGCCAGTTGAGCGGGGCAGGGCAGGTGCTGCGCTCGGCGCTCGGTCGGCGGCAGCTTCCCTTCGTGCTCACGCGGCTGAAACATGTCCGCGCGGCGATGACGATCTGGGCATGGTGGTGTGCGTGCGTGGCGTGCGGCGTATTCGCCCCACTCGCCTTGCCGGCGCTGCTGCTCGGTCCCTGCGCCTTCCTGGTCTGGCGGCGCGGTTCGCTGCGGCTCGGGATCTTTTCTTTCTGCCAGTGGAATCTGGTGGCGGTCGGAATCATCGCAGGGCTGCTTCGCTCGCGCGTCCCGCCCGACCGCCCGGTACCCGCCGTCGAACTGAGCCCGCAGTCTAAGCCTTGAGCGCCGCGCGCACGCCGGCAGTCTCGTCGAATGTCGGTACAAGCCGGGCGACCACCGCGGCCCAGGCATGATCCGTCCGGACACGTCCCGCCATCAGCGCGCCACGCGCGCGCATTTCCGCCGGTGACAGGGTCGCCACCCGGTCGACCGCCTGCGCCACCGCATCACCCGCAGGAACCACCAACCCATCATAGCTGGTGACCATGGCCCGGACGCCGGCCATGTCGAGCACGACGGGCATCGTCCCCATCGCCATTGCTTCGAGTACGATCAGCGGAAAACTGTCGAGCGTGGAGAGATGGACAAGAATGTCGGCCTCGCCCAGCGCCGTCAGCAGCGCTTCCTCTGTCATCCAATCCTCAAGCGAGACCCGGGTTTCCAACCCGGCGCTGGCGATCTGCCGGCGGATGCGCGCCAGGATATCGGGCTCCGCGCGGCCGATGATGCGGGCGGTGAAGTCGATGTCGCGCCGCTGCATCTCGGTGCAGAGATCGAGCATGCGGAAGCTGCCCTTGCCCTCCGAAAGTCGGCTGGCATGGACCAGCTGAAGCGGCCGGCTGCTGCGATCCGCGGGCGCCGCGGTCAGGCTGGCCTCGGGGAGGAAGGTTCGGATGACCGAGCGCGGTACGCGCCTGGGCAACAGGATTTCGTCCTCCTGTCCTTCGAACAGCAATGCCAGCCGGTCTGCCAGCGTCAGCAGCGACGCGCTGACCCGGCGAAGTAGTGGCGACCGCTGCAGGCGGCTGTTCGCGCCCAGATGCGGGGTGACGAGGACGGGAAGGCCGAGCAGCTTCGCCCAGGCGAGATAGGTCAGGTCCGCGAGGTTGCTGAACTGAAGCCAGACCAGGTCCAGCCCCTCCCGTCGTGCCCTGAGCAGCGCCGCCAGCCCCCTGAACAGGCCGGGCAGGCGCGCAGGCGACAGATAGGCGCTATTGGTGGGCAGCGCCACCGCCTGCCACTCGCCGCCATGGGCCTCGATCGCCCGCGTCGCGCGCAAGCAGAACGCCTCGAGCCCGCCGGGATGGAATGGCGAGCCTCCCAGGATGCATAGCCGCACCTAGGTCGCAGCCGGATCGGCCGACGGGGCAGGGTCGGGGGCGGTCGGACGCGACCGCTCTCCCCGCTTGTTCGCCCAGTTCAGCGCCTCGGTCGACATGCGCAGCCTGCCATCGCGCTTTTCCAGCCGGACCAGCGTGCACAGCATGGCGATCGCGACCATCAGGAACACCTGCCCGATCATGTCGCGGTCCATCAGGCTCGATTCGGAGCCGTTATGCGCGATACAGAATAACAATGTCGCCGCAATCAGCGCGCCGCGCTCTCCCTCGGTCGCGCGGCTGTTGAGCAGCTGGATCAGCGGCCAGACCAGCGTCGCGAACAGAACCAGGATCAGGCCGGGAATGCCGATCTGGACGAGCAGATCGAGAAAGCCGTTATGGCCCTGGGCGATCGTCCTGACCCAATCCGTCCCATAATAGAGAATCGGGCTGCGATCCCCGATATTCCAGAACGACCCATAGCCCGATCCGAACCAGCGATTATTCAAATGATACTGGTACAGAGCCTGCCAGATCTGGGTACGTCCGGTGAAGGCCGTGGGGTCGTTGAGCACCCGCATGAACGGATCGCTATAGGCGCTTTGCGCCCATGCCCCCACGATGCCGAGCACGATCACCATGCCGATCACTGCCGAGCGATAGCGCGACTTGTAGCGGGCGAAGATCAGGCCGAGCACCACCCCGCCGACGCAAAGTGCCATCGAAGTGCGCGAGCTGGTGTATAGCAGGAAGATGGCGGCAGGAACGATCACGGCAATCTGCACCAGCCGCGGGATTCGCTGCCGGTCGAAGGCGAAGAACAGCACCGTCAGCGCACCGATCAGCCCGGCAATGTTTTTATGCCCCATGACACCGCGCCAGTCGCCAACCAGCGATGTGTCCTCGGGATCGTTGACCTGATGGATGGCCATTTCGGGCGCGACGGCGATCGACGCGAAATTTACCACGAGTGCGATCACGAGCAGCAGCCGGATCATGGCCAGCGCCCGGTCATAGCCAAGCTGGCGGACGAGGACGAAGACGCCCCAGATGATCACGCTGGTCAGGATCAGCCGGCGCAGCGCGATGCTGGGGTCGATCGCCCATAACAGGCTGAGCCAGCACCAGCCCAGCGCCAGCAGCAAGGGCCAGGGCACGACCGCCAACCGCTCGGGGTTGCTGAACGGGCGGATCGCGATCACGCATGCGATGAAGATCGCGATATAGCCGACTTGCCGCCACAGGCTGCCGACACCGCTATGATCGACCGTGCCGAAACTCATGAGCGGCCCGAGCAGCGTCAGGATAAGCAGTGCGACCATCGCGGCGGCGGCCAGCCCCAGATGGACCGACGCGCCCGGACGCTTCGCGCTGCGGCTGCGCCGAGACCGTGCGGGCTTTGCATTCGACGCCATGATGCTTGTGTCCCCCCGGAACCGATCTTCGCGGTCGTTCTAGCGCCGCTTCAACTATGGGGTAACCCTGCGCCGACGTTTATCGAGCGCCTTGGGACGGCCCGCCGGCGCGCTTCTGCCAGCTCGAATACTCCTGATCCAGAAAATCGCTCAGCTTGGTGCGGAGCCGTTCCCGCTCGGGGACTTCGGCACGTTCCGATGGCGGATCGAGCGTCTCGGCCATCAGCCGTGCCAGATCCTCGGAGCCGTTTGCGACATACAGACCCTTTCGGGCTTCGAGCGCGCGCACGGTCGAGAGCTGGTGATCGTTGCGATGTTCCTCGAGGCTGGCGAGACGCGGAAGGACGATCAGCGGCTTGAGCAAGCGTTGTGCAGTGACGATCGTGCCGATGCCGGCATGCGACACGGCCAAGCTGCAGGTTTGGAACAGCTCCTCGAACGCGATCGGATCGACGAAGGTACGCCATTCCATGTTGGCCGGCCGGTAACTGCCGCGGCCGATCTGGGCGATGATCGGCACGTTGAGCGTCGGGGCGATCGCATCGACCGCGCTGACCAGTCGATCGAACGGCAGCTGGGTCCCCACCGTCACCAGGATCACAACAGCGCGCCCCAATAGTCTATGTCCCTCTCGTCGGAGAGATGGCGCCACTGGGTCAACCAAAGCGAGGCGAACGGGCGTGCGCATTTGCCACTGAGAGACGGCTGGTCCGAATTCGCGACGCTGTCGATCCAGATCGTCCGCGCGCCCAACAGGCGGGCGGCGATCAGGCAGAACAGGCCGGGCAGCGCGCCGGTACTGATCAACAGGGTCGGCCGCACCCGCCAGATCAACCCGATGCAGGCCGCCAGCGTCTTGAGCGACCGGATCGGCTGATCGCGATTGGAATCGGGGATGACGTGCACGCGCTCCAACCCGTCGCGCACCGCCAGATTGCTGTTCGTCGTGGCGAAAACAGGGTCGAACCGTTCGAATGCGCTGCGGAGCAACATCAGCTCCTCCCAGTGCCCCCCGCCGGAAGCCACCGCCAAAATCTTGAAGCTGGGGGACGGGGCGCCTGGCATTGTGAGCCGGTTATATGCGGTATATCGGGCATTGCTCAACTCTTTCCACTGAGCAGCCGCACAATTGGTTCATCTGTCACGCTTTTCGTGCGTTAACGCATCGAAGCCCACCCGGACATTGCAGGCACGCCCGGTTCGTTATACGCGAGGCGCATAGCGGGAAGGTCGGGCGGTGACCGTCGGGGCGGTTCGGGCTGCTGCGCATGCGTGGTGGCGGAGCGCCGCGAGTGCTGCCGGGCCGGACCGCACTGCCGCGGGGGATGGGCCGATACCATGGTGATGCTGGAGACGTGCGGTGGCCATTAGCCCCCCGTCAGCCTCTCGACAGAAATTGATCTCCACCACCAAGGGGGAGCGCATCTACGCGATCGGCGACATCCATGGCCGGTACGACCTGCTGCGCGATCTGCTGCGGCGGATCGAGGCGCATTCCAAGGCGCTGCCCGAGCCGGGGAGCTTCCATGTCGTCCTGCTCGGCGATCTGGTCGACCGCGGACCCGATTCCGCCGAGATCCTGCGTTACCTCTACGAACTCGACAAGACGATCTCGGGCCTGATCGTCCTGATGGGAAACCATGAGGAAGTCATGCTGCGCGTCTATGACGGCGAGACGCTGCTGCTGCGTCCCTGGTTGCGGATCGGCGGGGCCGAAACGCTGCGCAGCTTCGGGCTGGAGCCGCCGCCCAGGGACGGCGATCCGGTCGCCTTTCTGGAACAGATGCGACGGGCGATCCCGCGTGAGCTGATGGACTGGATGCGCAGCCTGCCGGTCACCGCGCGTTCGGGCGACTATGTCTTCGTCCATGCCGGGGTTCGTCCGGGCGTCGCGCTAAAGCGCCAGACCAAGACCGATATGATCTGGATCCGAGAGGAGTTTCTGCAGTTCCGTGGCGAGCACGGCGCGACCATCGTCCATGGCCACAGCATCTCGCCCAGCGTCGACCTGCAGCCCAACCGCATCGGCATCGATACCGGCGCCTATCGAACCGGCGTGCTCACGGCGCTGTACCTGGAAGGCAGCAAGCGCGAGATCATCGCGACCGGGGAAGTACAGGCGCTCGATGCCTCCGCCCCGGCAGGGCCTGCCCATTGGGACCGGTCCTTCCGGCGGTCGCGGGGATAGATGGTCCAGCTGCGCAAGGATATCTGGCGGCCGTTGATCGTGATGGCGCCGCTTGGCGATATCGTCCGCCAGGGCAGCCTCGAGGGTTTCGATCTGCGTTGGCTGCCCAGCCCCGGCACTCTGCGCTATCTCGCCGATCCGTTCGGATATTGGCGTGACGGCAGGCTTCACGTGTTCGTGGAGGCCTTCGACTATCGCGATGCGGTCGGGACGATCGAGGTGCTGGTCTATGATGCCGAGTACCGCCTGATCGCGCGCGTGCCCGCGCTGCGCGAGCGATGGCACCTCTCATATCCACAGGTCTTCGATGCCGATGGCGAAACCTGGATGCTGCCCGAGGCCAGCGCCTCGGGGACGCTGACCCTCTACCGCGCGGTCGATTTCCCCACCCGCTGGGAGGCGGCGGGGCGCATCGCGCTCGATCACGTGCCGGTCGATGCGACGCCTGTGTTTCATGCGGGACGCTGGTGGTTGTTCTATACGTCGGCGGATCATCCTCGCGATATTCTGCGGAGCCTGCATGTCGCGCATGCAGCGACTCTGGCGGGGCCCTGGACGCCGCATCCGCGCAATCCGGTGCGGGTCGATCTTGCGAGCGCGCGTCCCGGTGGCACCCCGATCCTTGTCGATGGCCGGCTGATCCTGCCGGTGCAGAATTGCGAGCGCACCTATGGCCGCGCGATCCGGCTACTCGAGATCGAACGCCTCGATACGAATGACTTCGTCGCGCGTGAGGTCGCCCAACTCGATGCGCCCAGGGCAGTGGCGCCGTTCGTCGACGGGCTGCACACGCTGTCGGCGGCAGGTCCCGTCACGCTGATCGATGTGAAGCAACGCCAGTTCTCGCTCAAGGGGCTGGCGATGCGCCCCTTGCGCGACCTTCGTCGGCTGCGCGCAAGCGCTCAATAGGCATTCTTGTCGGTGAGGACATAGAAGGTCCGGACGATGATCATCACATCGCGCCAGATCGACCAGCCATGGAGATATTCCAGATCGGAATGAAGCCGATTGGTCAGGTCGCGCTCCTGCTCGGTATTGCCTCTGAAGCCGCGAATCTGCGCCAGGCCGGTCAGGCCCGGCTTGGCGGCATGCCGGTGCCAGTAGCGCTGGTCCACTTCCCAATAGAGCTTTGTCGCCGCCTTGGCGCCCAAGGCATGGGGGCGCGGCCCGACCACACTCATGGTGCCGGCGAGCACGTTCAGCAACTGCGGCAATTCGTCGATGCTGGTGCGCCGAATGAAGCGGCCGACCCGCGTCACGCGCGGATCGCGGCGTGTCGTCAGGCGGGATGCGTCATGATCGGCCACATCGATCCGCATGCTGCGGAACTTGATCATCCTGAATGCCCTGTTGCCCTGGCCGATGCGGATCTGACGGAAGAAGACCGGTCCGGGGCTGTCGATCTTGATCAACAGGGCAATCGTCAGCAGCAGCGGCGACATGATCAGCAGCGCGCCCGATGCGACCACCAGATCGAAGCACCGCTTCGAAAAACTGTCGAACGCGTTGAGCGGTCCGTCGGCCACGACGAGGGTCGACGTGCCGCCGCATCCCGAGACTGCGAGCGGGTGCAGCGCATCGAGTTCCGGCGCGATCACCTCGCTTCTGACATTGGCGCCCTTGAGCGCATGCGCCCACAGCGCACGTCGTTCGGGCTTGCAGGCAACCACGACACGGTCGGCACCGATCAATGCCGATGCCAGTCGGCCATACATGTCGGGACAGGCATTGGCGGGATCGAGCCAGCCCTCGGCGGCGATCACGGACGAAAACTGCGAGAGCGGCTCGCACGCCGCGCCATCGGTGATCAATACGATGCTGTACCGATTATCGGTGAGCAGCCTCTTGCTGTAGCGAAGCACGGCGTCGCGCGAGACTGCGATCAGGACCACAGAGACGCCGCACCCGATTGCGAAGGTCACGCGCGAGAAATCGTCGCCTACCTTGAGGAAGAAGGCGATGAAGGTCAGCACCCCCACGCCGAGCGCGAACGCCGTGATGGCCCGGCTGATGCCAGGGCCCCAATTGCCGAGAATGTCGCCCGCATAGGCGCGAGCATTGGCGGCACACCCCAGATAGACCGGAAGCATGACCGTCGCCATCACATACCATTGGGACTTGTACAGCAGTCCATAGCCGGCGGCGGCAATGAAAAAGCCGAGATAGATTGAGAGCGAATCGAGGGTGATCAGGGCGATGCCCACCCTTCTGCGCAATATGCGCTTCGAGATGCGCGAGGCGCGCGCCGTCCCGGGTGCGGCAGGAGGGATCAAGCGGCCGGCCTCGACATTCATGCCGGGTTGCCGGATCGCCCGGGGAAATTCCGCACCGCCACTTCCGCGGCGATGCCAAGAGCTGGCGTAAACGAGACCGAAATTGCCGGATTACCGAGCCGAATCTTCACGCTTCCACCCCCGATGGCGTCGCGCCGACTTGTGCAGCAATTGCCGCATCGTTCAGAGGTGCGGCTTCTCGTCTTCGTAAACCTATTTCGCGATGCAGCAAAGTCGAAAATGGATGATAAATGCAACCCATTCTGGCAGGATCCGCCATGTCCATCCGGACCCGGCCGCATAGTTTCGCCGGAGTCGGATCAAGCGGGCGCCCAAGGCACTTCAATCGGGACGGCGATGCGACCAGATACGATCCTTCAGTTCGAGAGACTCTACTTCTGGGGCTGGCTCGTCGGCGCGGTGGTCAGCCTGGCCTGGTTCGCGGACTCGCTCGATGCAGTCGCCCGCAGCCCGGGGCTGGGTCAGGGCATGATCCCCGCCCTCCTTGTCATGACCATAATCGGGCTGCTGATCCCGCTTGGCTTGATGTGGCTGATCGCCCGCCGCGCCAGCGTCGTCGCGAAATGGCTGCTGGTGGTGCATGTGCTGGCGACAAGTGTGGTCGTTGCACTCAGCGTGGTGAACTGGAGCCCGTCTCACACCGCCCTCACTCTGGTCACCGCGGCAGCGGCGATCGTGCGAGCGATGTCGCTCAAATATCTCTTCACTCCGACAGCGCGATCCTGGTTCGCGCAAGAGCGCCCTGATCCGTCGCCGGATATCCAGGGCTAGCGAGTCGTCATCGACCCCGGCGTTGCCAAGGGCGTAGCCATGCTGCAATGCAGCATGGCTACGTACGGATTTCACTGGCCGGTTGGCCGGCGGTCGCGGTAGCGCGTGAGGCTTGGATGATCGCCCAGTACGAGTTGATCAAGGACTGGATCGCGCCCGTCGGGGGCGCGGGACGGACGCTCATCCACATTCATTTCGGGTTGTTTTTCTTCCTGACGGGCGCTGCCTTCTCTCGCAGAAGGTTGCGTGCCTGGCCGGTTCTGCTCGCCCTTCTGGCGCTTCAGGTCGCCAACGAATTCGCCGATCTGGCTTTCAAATGGCCCGACATTCCCCGGTGGCTGTGGGCCGATACATTCTTCGACACGCTCAACACGATGCTGTGGCCGACGCTGATCTTCCTGCTGGCATCGGACTGGCATGCGGTGGACCGTATCGACGATCGACCTCAGCCATCGCCGTCCACGGCTGAAGGCGAGGCCGGTCCCGAATCGTCCGTTCCCGAGGACCCTGACCCGGATAGCACCCGATAAGCCGCGGGAAGTTCGCGCGGCGTGAGCGATCTTCCGCCATTGTCCTTGTTGCCCGAGATGTCCGATGCAGCGCCGTGCTCGACAAAAAGTGCGTCGGCCTGATTGCTGCGAATGACCGCATCCTGTCCCGGACGTCGGATCCCGCGCATCGTGATCGGCAGGGTGGCGTCGGGCGCCACTGCACGGTTGCCGGTGAGCTCGACCAGGGTGCCGGCTGCAGTCGAGTCGACAAGGATCGCCGATGAGCCGACGGGCTGCGCCACGCTTGACCGTATCTCGTTATCCCGAATTTCGATCCGCGCGGCGCTCGAGGTAATCGCGTTGATCGGTTCCGACGCGCTTCGGTCGAACGCCAGTCGATTGTCCCGCGCGATGAAGGTCCCGGTACGGCGATAGGCGAGGTTGCAGGTGACGTTCTCGAGCTGGTTGCGCCGCAACTCCAGCGTGCCGAAATAGCTCGCGACGAACCGTCCGGTCCCGGCCTTTCCCTGCCAGCTGAAGCGGTTCCCGATCAGCCTGATATCGATCGCGTCCTGCGGAGACGCGAACCCGGCGCTTCGCATCCCGAACAGCGCCGTGCCCGCCATCGCGCCATATTTTCCGCGCCCGAATCGCAGATGGAGGTTCGTCGCGCTTCCATCCTGCACGCCGATATTGTCGCGAAACTCGACATTCCTGGCTGCGTAGAATGTGGCGAAACAGTAGTTGCCGACATTGCTGACGTGATTGCCATAGGCCACGGCATTGAAGCAGCCTTCGAAATCGATCCCGACATCGGTCATCAGGCTGATGATGTTTCTCGCGACGACGATGCCGTCGCCATTGTTGCCGTACACGCCGCCATTGGCGCCGGACAGCCGGTTGTCCGCGATGTAGATGTCGCGAACCCGGCGCAGGTGGCGGATGTCCCCGCCCTCGTTGCGTCGTGCGCCGCCGCCCCACCAGCTGATATTGGCGAATTTCCCCGTATTGCCCGCGATCGCGACCCGCCGAGCGAACTCGAATCGCGCGATCTGGCTCATATAGGTCTCGCCATCGACCATATTGTCATAGACGAGGATGTCCTCGCTCAGGTCGATGGGCTGGGCCGAAAACCCCGCCTTGAGCGCAGGATCCTCGTCGACCGAACCTTTCGTCCGGTCATACAGGCCCAGCCTCTGGCGGGTGTGACGCAGGGCGAGCAGGCCCATTCGCTGCGACGTGCAGCGCGTGATCGACGCGTCGCGCAGGTTGAAGGCGCGCACGACCGCGCCGTGCGGCTTGAGCGGCGCGGGCCGGATGAAGCGGATCCCGTCGATCCTGACGCCCTTGAGAAAGCCGGACGGATCATCGTCCAGGGCATTGGCCAGGAACAGGTCGCCCTGCGGCGTCTCGACGCTGATGGTCGCGCCCCGGCCGCTTCCCAGGATCGCGATCGGCCGGTTCAACGGAATCTGGCGCGTGATCCTGAGGACGCTGTTCGCCGGGACCAGCAGAACCGAAGCGGTGGCCGCCGCGCGTTCGAGCGCGTCGCTGGCATCGGATGTCCCATCCAGCGCCGCGCCGAAGTCGCGAATGTCGCGCCCGGACCGCCTCAGGTCGTCGAGCCGGGCATAGAAGGTCGTCCGCTGCGGCGCCCATGCCGGCCAATCCTCATGTTCCGCGCCGGCAGGTGCGGTGCGACCGGCAACAAGCAGTGCGGGCGCGATCCCGAAGGGGACCATGAACAGGGCACGGCGGCCGATATCAATGCTGTCGCGCACCTGGTTTACGCTCCGTGCGATCACTTGCGGAACCCCTATGGCATGGGATGAGCCTCTTGTGTACGACCGTCGTGTGAAGCTGGACCTGCATTCGGGAAGGCGCGCCGCCTTCGGCGCACGCGCAGCCGTTGCCAGGGTCCCCGTCCATTACTGGGTCTTCGTGCTGCTGCTGGTCTTCACGGTCGCGATGCCCAAGGCGGGAATCGGAATAAACGGCACCCCGCTGACCTTCGGCTATATGTTGCTGGCAGCCTTCGCGCCGGTGGCGCTTGTGGGCCTTTTCCGGCGGCCAGACTTCTCGGCGGTGCCGACGATGAACCTGCTGCTGGGCTATCTGCCGATCTCGCTTTTCGTGACGTACAAGCTGCTGAGCTACGGAACGATCCTCAGCCTGATCGTGCTTACCACGATTCTGGCGGTCCTGCCCCTCATCATCCTTCTCGCCTATGCGCCCTATCTGGAAGACTTCACCGAGGATCAGATCGGCGCGCCGATCAAATGGTGCATCCGCATCGTGGTGATCTGGGGTTTGATGAACTTCTTCCTGTACGCGCTGACCAAGAACTTCATCGAGATCAACTATCTGACGATCAATCAGATCGATCTAGGGGCGATCTACAGCAAGAATAACCGTCGCGGCGTGCTGATGAAGCTGGTCTCGACCTATAATAACGGCAATCTGCTCGGTTCGTGCCTGATCATGATGGCGCCGGTCTATTTGTTTTTCGAGAAGAGCAGGGCGTTCATCGCCGCTTTCTGCCTCGCCATCGTGCTGACGCTCAGCCGCACCGCCTGGTTCGGCCTGGCGGCGGTGTTCAGCCTGTTGATCCTGTTCGGCCGCATCCGGCTCACTCGTCCGTTCATCTGGCTGGGTGTCGCGGCCGCCGTCATGGTCGTCATCATCGCGCTCCCCTATATGGGCTGGACGAGCGACCGGGTGGTCGACGTCAATCTCGGAGGGCGGCTGGTCTATTGGTCCGACCTGAGCCTGAGCCTGTTCGGCGCGCGAGATGTCAGAATCTACGAGATTCTCTACGCGAGCTTTCTTCAGAGCTTCGGGGTCGTGGGGTTCGCGCTCGCGCTCACCGCACTGGGCTTTCCTTTGGTCTACGGGCTGATCAACCTCAAGCGACTGTCGCCGCTTCGCGTCTCGGCCCTGCTGGGTGTCTGCGCCTATCTCCTCGTCGCGTTTTTCGACGCAGCATTCATCTATCCACCGACGATCGCACAGTTTTTGTTCCTGTCGGCATTGCTCTATCGTCGAGGATATCGTGGCGACCGCGTTCGCCAGGCCCCTGTGCCGACGGTTCCGAGAAGGGGCATGACGCTGGCCGAGGCCGGGCGCCGGATCTAGGTGCGGATCCGACCCTGATTTGCGGGACATTCCGCAGTTCCGATCCGGCGCGATGGCTGTGGCGGCTGCATTGCTTTGCTGGTACGCTGCGCTGCAACGCAATGGGGGCGGAGTTCTTGAAATGAGCGTGAAGATCATTGCCGAGGTCGGCTGCAATCATAAGGGCGATATGGATATCGCCAAGGACATGATCCGTGTCGCTGCGCTCGACGCCAAGGCGGATGTTGTCAAATTCCAGAAGCGCAACAATCGCGAACTGCTGACCGAGGCGCAATATGATGCGCCGCATCCCAATCCGCAGAACAGCTATGGGGACACCTATGGCGCGCACCGGGAATTTCTCGAATTCTCTCTCGACCAGCATCGTGAACTGCGCGCCGAGTGTGAGAAATACGGGATCGCCTATTCGACCTCGGTCTGGGACACGACCTCGGCGCGCGAGATCGCCTCGATCGACCCCGTGCTGATCAAGGTGCCATCGGCATGCAACCTCCATTTCGAGATGCTGGGGGTCCTTGCCGACGATTATAAGGGCGAGATTCACGTGTCGCTCGGCATGACCACCAAGGAAGAAGAAGAGCGGATCGTCGACTTCTTCGTCCAGCGCGATCGCGCGAAGGACCTTGTCCTTTATGCCTGCACGTCGGGCTATCCCGTCGCGTTCGACGAGCTCTGCCTGCTCGAGATCACCCGGCTGAAGGAGAAGTTCGGATCCATCGTCAAGGCAATCGCCTTTTCGGGCCATCACCTGGGCATTGCCGCCGATATGGCGACGATCGTGCTCGGTGCCGAGTGGATCGAACGTCATTTCACGCTCGACCGGACCTGGAAGGGGACCGACCATGCGGCGTCGCTCGAGCCGGACGGCCTGCGCCGCCTGTGCCGCGATGCCCGCGCCGTCTCCAGGGCATTGACCTACAAGAGCAGCGACATCCTGGAGGTCGAGAAGGTCCAGCGCGACAAGCTGAAATGGCGTCCCAAGCCTTCTGCTGCGGCTGCTGCCTGAGGTTGCTCGTCCTGGAGTAAGCGGCGGCGGCGCATCCGCCGCCGTGCCGCATGAACTGACGGGTCCGCAATGCGCCTGACTTTGGTTGCCGATAATGCCACGTCCCCCAATTGGGGATGCCGCGCGACGAGCTTCGCGCTGCGCGAGCTGTTGTCGCGGGATCACGTCATTGCGGGGACCATCACGCGCGCGCTGCTCAGCGGGCCGCTCACCTATGAGTCGCGGCTGCCCGCCGACCTGCACCGCAAGATCGTCCGAAGGTTCCGGCGCCCGAAAGTACGGAGGGTGCCGATGCTCGGTCCGCTTGCCTTTCGCGCGATCGATGCCGCCGGCCGGTATGCGGCGCCGACCCATGATATCGACGGTGACGCCGACCTGTTGTGGCGGACGCGGTCTTCTTCCCCGAAATCGCGTGCGATCGTCGAGGCGGTCACTGGCAGTGATGCGATCGTCGTCAATGGCGAAGGCGAGATGATCTTCTCGACTCCCGCGCGGGACACGTTGCTCCAAACGCTGGCGATCTGCGCGCTGGCGAACCGGCTGGACAAGCCGGTCTATTATCTCAACGGCATGGTCTCGAAGCCGCCCGGTGGTCCCGCCAATCCCGGGACGGTCGCAGCTGCAGCCCAGGTGCTCCGCGATGCCAGGCTGGGCGTTCGCGATCTTCAGTCCCAGGCGGTCGCTGCCGAATTGCTGCCCGGTATCGCCGCGCCCTGGTATCCCGACGCGCTGTTCAGCTGGTCGCCGCATTTCGAGGCGACTGCAACGGCACCCTATGACGCGTCGCGCCTGATCGCATGGTTCGACCGTACCGGTACGCCCATGCCGCAGGCCGTGCGCTCTCCCTACATCGTCCTGTCCGGCGGCTCGATGACGGCCCGGGAGCCGGAACGCGCCGTCGGATGCTTCACGGCGCTCGGCAATGCGCTGAAAGCCCTCGGCCTGCCGGTCCTGCTGGTCGAAACCTGTATCGGCGATGTGTTCCTCCGCAAGGTGGCGGAACGGACCGGTCTCGAGCTTCTGCGCGTCGACACGCCGATCATGGCGGGCGCTGCGGTCATGGCCAACGCCCGGCTGTTCGTCAGCGGGCGCTGGCATCCCGGGATCATGGCGGCGCTGGGCGGCACGCCGTGCGTGTTCATGGGCTCCAACTCGCACAAGACCTTCTCGCTGCAGCAGATGCTCGATTACCCGGTTCCGGTCGAATATGATGCCTTTCCCGGTGCGGAGGACATTGCCGGGATCATGGCGGATGCGCGCGCGCGCCTTGCCGAGGGCATGGACCGTCGCAGCGCGATTGCTGCGCGCGCGGCTGAGCTTGGCCGGCTCGCCGGTCGCCTTCCGGACCTGCTGAGCGGGGAACGGCTTTGGGCGGCGCCGCTCGGTGCGGCGCGATGAGCGTTCAGGAACCCGAGCGCCGGATTTCGGCCGTGCCCGAACTGCTGCGCAACGGCTTGCTGGTGATCGGACCCGACCGGCCACGCCTGCTGGTTACGGCGCTGTTCGCAGCGGCGATCGGCGTGCTGGAAACGATCTTGCTCTTCATCGTTGCCGCGGTCGCGATCGCCCTATCGGGCGATCGCGCGTCGGTCCAGATCGGCCCCGCCGGGTTTCAGCTCGAACTTCCCATTCAGACGACCGCCTATCTCGGCCTGGGCCTGATTGTGCTGCTGCTGATTCTCTCCATCCCCTTCGCGCGGCTGCAAGCCAGCCTGAGCGCCCGCGCGATGGTCCGCCTGAGAGGGCGGATCGTTCGCGCCTATCTCTCTGCCTCACTCCATTATCGCGAGACGCACCGGGAAGGCCTGCTTCAACAATTGGCCGGGGAATATTCGCATCTGGCCGAGAATTCGGTGCAGCAGCTCACGCTGGCCTGCGTGACCCTGTGCATGCTTGCCGCCATCCTGCTCGGCGCAGTGGTTAGTGCGCCGCTGATCTCGCTCGGAATGATGGTGGTGCTGGCGGCCTGCGGAGCGCTGCTCGCGCCGCTCATGCGCCGCATGCGTCAGGATGCCGCCACCCCGACGATCATCAACCGAGAGCTTTCGGGTCGTGTCGCGCAGACAAACCGCATCTCGGAGGAGATCGCGGCGTACCGCGTGAAGGATGCCGTCGCCGCCTATCTCGAGACGGAAATCCGGGGTGCGGCCGCGGCGATGGGCAAGCTGCGCTTCGAGGGCAGGTTGGCCCCGAGTCTGTTTCAGTATGGCGCGATCGGTGTCGTCCTGATCTTCGTCGCGCTGATCGCGGGGTCGCGGGCGGTGGAGGTCGGCGGGCTCGCGACCCTGGTCCTGCTCCTCGTCCGGGCGCTGGGCTATGTGCGCCAGCTTCAGCGGTCCGTTCATATCGCGCGCGAAATGGCGCCCTATATCGACGCGATCGAAGTCGAGCTGGATGCGCTCGAGCGAAATGCCTGGCCATCGGCGGGCGTCGAGATCGAGGCGCTGGCACCGATCGCGTTTCGCAACGTCTCCTATGCCTATGCGACTGGATCGCCGGTGCTGCGAGACGTCCAGTTCACCATTGACCCCGGCGAGATGGTCGGCGTCGTCGGTCCATCGGGCAGCGGCAAGAGTACGCTTACCGGGCTGATGCTCAAGCTGCGCAATCCAGACAGTGGCGCGATCCTGGTGGGCGATCTCGAGCTCGATCGCGTGTCGGACCTCGCCTGGGCGAGGCTGACCGCCTATGTCCCGCAGGAAAGCCGCCTCGTCTTCGGCAGCGTCGCCGACAATATCCGCTTCTTCAGGGACGGGTTCGGCATCGCCGAGGTGGAGGCGGCTGCGCGGGCGGCGCATGTCCATGACGAGATCATGCGCTTGCCTGAAGGGTTCGAGACCAGGATCGGGCCGGGCGCCCGCGGCCTGTCGGGCGGGCAGCGCCAGCGTGTCTCGATCGCGCGCGCGCTGCTCGCGCGTCCGCAATTGATCGTGATGGACGAACCGACCAGCGCGCTCGATCAGCATTCCGAGACGCTGATCGGACAGACGCTGGAGGAATTGAAGGGGCAGACCACGATCGTCCTGGTGGCGCATCGCCCTGCCACGCTGAAGATCTGCGACCGGATCTTCGAACTGAAGCATGGCGTGCTCCGCGAAGCCGCGCTCCCTGTCCATGTCGGATGAGGGGCGCCCGGCCGGACGGCCGAGCATCGCGCTCGTCGGGACCGGCGGCTCGTCCGGACGGACCCTTGCGGCAGTGGAGGCGCAGCTTCGTGCGCTGAGGCCGGACCTCGACATCCTCTTTATCGACACGCAGCCGTTCAACCTGCGTACCGGGGGCATCACCCGCTATGACGGGCAGGGGGAGATACGCCGCGCGAACCCCGCCGATTGCGCGCTTCGCCGCTGGACCGGCAGCCAGACGGTCAACTTGGTGTTGAACGGCGGCCCGCTCGCCTATGCCCGGATCGAGCGGCTGATGCGCCGCCTGCTCGGGCGTCGGCATGATGCCCTGATCCTGTGCCATGACCGCATCTACGCCGAAACCGCGCTGATCCGGGCCGCCAGAAAGCTGGGGACGCCAACGGTATTGGTCCAGGAAGGGCCGTTTTGCGCGATCGGCCATGCCGGCCGCCAGTCCGGATCGCTCGCGATCAAGTCGGCACTTGCGCCCCTGGTCACGCGCAGCGGCATCTTGCCCGCCATTCCGGACTATGGCTGCGCCGGACATGATCTCGTCCTGGCAGCGTCCGACGACTATCGACACCAGTGGATCGCGGCCGGCGTTCCGGCCGATCGGATCTCCGTCGCGGGCGTACCACGCTACGATCCGCTCGCCGAACTTCGCGAGCGTTTTCGATCGACGCCGCGCCGCGCCGGCCCGCTTCGTATCCTGTACCTGGTTCAGCCCTTCGCCGCGCATGGCAAGGTCGACAGGCAGGCAGCGGAGCAGCTGCAGCAGCGGCTGGCCGAGGGTCTCAACCTCGCCGCCGAGACGGTGGCGTTCGAGTTCGTCATCCGCGCCCACCCGCGCTCGAGCGTCGACGATGTCGCGACGCTGCGGCACCTGCTGAAGGTCGCGCCGTCGGATGATCCCGGCACCGTGCCGCTGGAACAACGGCTCGCCGACATCGACCTCGTGGTGGGGCATTATTCAAGCGGCCTGCTGGAAGCGGCGACGCTGGAACGTCCGGTGCTGTGCCTGCCCGTGCCCGAGACGGCCTTTTCCGAAGAGTCCGAGGCGAGGAAGCAGGCCTGGCTGGTTGACGCGGGTGCGACGACCGTAACGAACGCGAACGAAATCGCTAAGATCCTGAAACAGTCGGGAAACCGTCCCGGGATACAAATCGCCTGGTCGAACGTTGAGGGCGAAACCGGACGGGTCGATGGCGACGCGTCCTTCCGGTGCGCAGAAGCGATTCTGAACATGGCGGTGGGGATAGCGATTGAGGGGCGCCGCACACGAATTTGATGCCCTGACGGGTCTGCGTGGTCTGGCCGCCATCGCCGTAGTGTTCGCTCACGCTGAAAATGCTGCCGGGGTCGAGCGGTGGATGCCGGGGCAGCCCTTTGTCGATCTCTTCTTTGCGCTGTCGGGCTTCGTCATCAGCTATGTCTATCTGCGATCCGACCGGATCGACTGGCAGGCCTATTCCGTCGCGCGCTTTGCCCGGATCTATCCGCTTCACATTGCCACCGCTGCGGCGATGGCCGGGGCCGGCGTCCTGTTCGCGACGATGCAGGGCGAGCCGATGCCGGCATATTATTCGCTTGCTCAGGTGGCACGCGAAATAACGCTCACCATGGCCATGCCGCTGGCGGGCTCGGAATGGATCATGAACGGCCCGGCCTGGTCGATCTCGGTCGAATGGTGGGTCTATTTCCTGATCTTTCCACCGCTGGCTCTGATTCATCGACGGATCGGCTTCGCATCGTCCGCGCTTTGCTTCGCATTGCTGGCGCTGATATTGGTCGTTGCGATCTACGCGCTGCCGGCAGACCATCAGGTCACGCGCGGCTGGATTGCCTTCTCGCGCGCCGCGATCGGCTTCATCGGCGGATGGGTGGCCTATCGCGCGTTTGCGCGAGGCTGGGTGCCCTCCGGGCGTACCGCCAATCTCCTGGCAATCGCCACGCTGATCGGGCTGTTCGCGGCGCCGGCGCTCGTCGACGATCACGCCTTCTTCCTGATCCTCGTCTATCCATTCCTGATCTGGGCGCTGGCCGGCACGAACTCCACCGCCGCAAAACTTTGCGCAGCCCGGCCGGTCATGTGGCTCGGCACGCTGTCCTACTCGATCTATCTGATCCATCCGCTGGTGCTGAAGCTGTTGCTTGCAGCCGACAAGCTGATCATGCCGATCGAAGGGCGGTTGGCATGGGTCAGCCTGACCGTCGGCGTGACCCTGGTCGCAGGGATGGTCAGCTATCGCTATCTCGAACTGCCCGCGCGCGAGAAGCTCCGGTCGATCCGTCTGCCCGACCATCGCGGTCCGGTCGGGGCGCTGAACGGGTCCCGTCTCGGCTATCTGATGTCTCTGGCGGCCGTGTCGACCGGCCTGATCGTCGTCGCGGATCTTTAAGCGGACCCGGCGGCGCCCTGGCTGATTGCGGATGCCATCTGGCGGATCATCGTAGGTGAGGGCTGCAGAGCCTTTCAAGCTCCGTCCGCAGCGCCTCCACGCTTTCCAGTACGCCGATCGGATTCGCGCGCCAGCCCGACAGGACCGCCGCCATGTGCTTGAGCCCGAAGAGGCGGGGAACGAAGAAACAGCGTTCGGCGCGTCCCAGATCGAGCAACCCCGTGGACACCGGCGCGAGATAGGCGAGATAGCCATGGCGTGCGGCATGATCCATCAGGCCGGCGCGATCCTCTTCGATGGTCAGGTTGGCGACAGCGGACAGCGCCGTGCCCAGCCGGGCCCGATCCTCGCGCGGGTGGGGCAGATAGCGAACCGGAACGGGGCTGTTCGCTGCGATCGTCTGGACGCCGTCCCGATGCTGATCCGCGGACAGGATCCGGTCCTCGACCAGCGGGGATCCGATGATCAGCGCCTCGTTGCGGTGATCCGCGGGCGCCGCCGGCGCCTTCAGGACCAGGTTGGCGCGTTCGAACCGGTCCCGCACCAGCACGGTGCCGCGGTCCATCCGTCGATGCAGGATCCGGTGCGGATAAAAGCCGGCAATCGCCTGCACCGCCCCGCGCGCCGCGTACCAGAGGTCGCTGGTCAGATCGACATAGTGCGACAGCCCGTCCTCCCACAATTCGACCGTGTCGATCCCCGGCAGCCGGACGAGCAGGCGTTCGAGCGGCTCGCCCTCGAGGAACAGGATGAGGTGACGGATGCCGAGGGACGCGATCTCGCGCTCCACACCCTGGTAATAGGCGCGATTGAGGCGCCGCGCCGCGATGAGGCTGGACAGCGAGCGTCCCGGAACCGTTTCACGGCCCAACCAGCAGGTCTTGCCAGGAAACGCACGCGCAACCGGTGACTGCATCTTCTCGTCGCGCACCAGCACGACATCCGGGCTGGCGCCGTTGTCGATCAGGAACTGCAGGTGGAGCAGCGATCGCGGCAGCGCCGCGGTTTTGCCGCCCGGTTCAGGTCGCACCGCCGCCCCGGGTCGCTTCGATCATGTCCGCAAGCAGGCGCAGCGCGCCCCGTCCGCCATCGGCATCCAGGACGATATCCGCCACGGCCAGCGCCGACGGATGCGCGTCGCGCGGGGCTATGGCGCATCCGGCTTCCGCCATGCAGGCCACATCGTTTCGGTCGTTGCCGACATAGATGATGTCCGCTGCTTCGATGTTCCGGCCTGCAAGCCAGTCGCGCATCAGGCTCAGCTTGTCGTCGATTCCGTGATGATGCTCCAGGGCCAGCTTCTGGCAGCGAGCCGCCACGACGGGATTTCGCTCCTTGGAGATCACCACCATCGGCACGCCGAGATGACGCAGCCGCTCGATGCCCATGCCGTCCCGGCGCGAGCATGCGACGCTTTCCGTGCCGTCCTGGCTGACGAAAACACGGTCGTCGGTAAAGACGCCGTCAAAATCCATCACGATTGCGTCGATCCGGCCGGGCAAGCTGTTGGTATGGCTGCCGCGCGCCAGTCGCTCCATCCGCTCCTCCGCAAGGCGGAAGTCGGCGGGGTCGTCGATCTCGAGCCTGCGCTCGACCGGCGTCTCGTACAGGATCGTCCGGCCGAAGAAGCGGTGGCGGCTCGCCCTGAATCCTTCGGTGCGCATCGCATAGACCGCGCCGGTCTCGACATATTCCGGGCGGCGCTCCTGCCGCATCAGGCGGACCGAACTGTCATGATTGATCGCGACCGCAGCGCCGTCCGCATCCTCCTGCCACAGGAAATAATGGAAGATCGTCGCGGCGAAGGCGCTGTCCGCGCCGGACTGAACCAGCTTGAGGATCGTGCCGTCGATGTCCTCGGCGCTGGTCAGGGGGGAGGTGCACTGGAGCAGGACGGTCACGTCCGGCGCATAGGCTTCCCGCTCTTGCAGCGTGTCGATCACGTGGAGCATGGCGTCTTCCGACTTGGCCAGGTCGGTCGCCAGTTCGGCCGGACGCCAGATGACCTCCGCGCCATAGCGTGCGGAAACCTCCGCGATCTCCGGATCATCCGTCGAGACGACCACCCGGGTCACGCTCCGTGCCGAACGGGCGGCCGCAATGGTGTGCGCGATCAACGGCTTGCCTGCCAGAGGGAGAACGTTCTTGCGCGGGATTCCCTTTGATCCGCCGCGTGCCGGAATGATCGCAAGAACCTGCTCAGCCATCCTGACCCCCCACCGCTTCATGGCTGCTCTAGGCAGCGGTCCCGGGATTGTCGAGAATATGGGGAGGTCAAATTCGATTGACCCCAATCTCGTGCGAGTTAGGCTATCAGGCAGCGAATCTGATCGTTCCGGACTTGGTGCTTCGGATGGTGGGGTCCGGGGCGAAGGGGCCCCGGTGCAATCGGCTCGGTTGCAACAGCCGGACTATTTACTCGGGGGCGGGGCGTTGGCGTGAATTATTCGGCGGAACGATGGATGGCGACTGCGGCAGCCGGGCTGCTGCTTGTCGCGGCGGCCGCACTGACGGGCTGCGCAACGCGTAATGCGATCGTCGACAATACCGCAACCGCCGTGCAAGTCGCATCGCAGCTGCCGGCGCCGAACCCCCGGGAGCTGAGCGGCGGCGTCCAGAGCGAATATTATATCGGCCCGCAGGACAAGCTAGAGATCACCGTCGTCAACCTGCAGGAAGCGACCCGGACGGTCGTCGTCGACCCTGCCGGCACCATCGACATTCCTCATGTCGGCGCGCTGGTTGCCGCGGGCAAGACGCCGATCGAGGTCAAGGAAGAGATCGCCCGGCGCCTTGCCGTGAACGTCCTCGAACGCCCCGACGTCACCGTCGCGATCGCCGAATCGGCCAGCCAGCGCATCACGCTGGAGGGGGCGGTCACCACGCCTGGCGTGTATCCCGTTTCCGGCCAGCTGACCTTGTTGCGCGCCATCGCGCTGGCAAGCGGCACGAACAATGTCGCGAATGAAAAGGTCGTGGTCGTGTTCCGGCGCATCGAGCGCAGGACGATGGCGGCCGTGTTCAATCTGCAGATGATCCGCGACGGCCGCATGGCGGATCCGGCGATCTACGGCAATGACGTCATCGTCGTCGAGCGATCGCGGGGCAAGACCATCCTGCGCGATCTCAGTGCGACCCTTCCGCTGCTGGGCGTGTTCAACACCGTCGATCGCGTTTTTATCGATTGAGCCGGCGCTGGCACTTGCCCGATTTATGAAATGACCAGATCCTTGAACAACGACATGCGCACTGGACCGATCGAGGAACTGCATTCGCGGCGTGGCGACATGCGCCCGGCGAACCAGGATGAGCAGTGGGACGGCGGCTCGATTTCGTTGCAGCGCTATGTCGCGACGCTGACGAAGCATCGCCTGCTGATCCTGGGGGCGACGATCGCGTCGGCCCTGCTCGCACTGATCGTCACGATGCTGACCGAGCCGCAATATGTCGCCCGGACCACCTTCGAGGTCCAGCGCGAGGCGCCGCGCGTGCTCGACGTCAATTCGGCCGAGACCGAACGCCCTGCGTCCGACACCATGTTCATGGAAACCCAGCTCGCGTTCATTCGCAGCCGCGCCATGGCCGAGGGGATCGTGAAGCGGCTTCATCTCGACCAGAATGATGCGTTCGTCGACGATGCGGTCACCGGGGGCGGCGACACCAAGAGCGCCGCTGTCCGCCAGCGACGGATCGATGCCGCGACGGCCGAGGTGATGCGCAATGTCGAGGCGGTACCGATTGTCAGCTCCTCGGTGATCGAGCTTCGGTACACCAGCAGCGATCCCCGGCTTTCCGCCGCGGTGGCGAACGCTGCCGTCGATCAGTTCATCGAAAGCACGACCCAGCGGCAATATGCCGCGTCCAGCTATGCGCGCAGCTTCGTCGGCAACCGGCTTACCCAGCAGCGCGCGAGGCTCGAGGAGTCGGAGCGCCAGCTGGTCGCCTATGCCGAGCAGAACGGCATCATTTCGGTGACCGATGCCAAGACCGCAGGAACCGGCTCGGGCGCCCAGTCGCTCGATTCCGCTTCGATGGCGGCACTGAACGACCGGGTCGCGGCCGCGCGCGCCAATCGCATCCTCGCCGAGCAGGCTTGGCAGCTTGCCCGCTCGCCGGGAGCGGAATCGCTTCCGGAGATCCGGGACAATGTCCAGATCGCCGCGCTGACCGGACAGCTCGCGACGCTCGAGGCCGACTATCAGCAGAAGCGCCAGACCTATAAGGCGGGCTATGCGCCGATGGAGGCGCTCGCCGCCCAGATCGCGAGCGTCCGCGGCCAGATTGCCACGCTCAGGGGCCGGATCGTCGGCGGTTTCCGCGCCGCCTATACGCTGGCGCTCAATCAGGAACGCGCGCTTCAGGCGCAGCTCGATCAGCTGAAGGGGTCGGTGTCCGACCTTCAGACCCGCAGCATCCAGTACATGATCCTCCAGCGTGAGGTGGATACCAACCGTGCGCTCTACGACGCGCTGCTTCAGCGCTTCAAGGAGATCGGGGTCTCGGGCGGCAGCGGCGCGAACAACGTTTCGGTGATCGACACCGCCCGGGCGCCCGGCGCGCCGGCCAGCCCCGTGCTGTGGCTGAACCTGATCCTGGCGATCGGCGTCGGCGCCTTGGCCGGGGTCGCGATTGCCTTCATCATCGAGTTCGTCGACGATTCGATCAAGATCCCCGACGATGTCGAGCAGAAGCTGCACCTGCCCCTGCTCGGCATCACTCCGACCGTCGAGGGCCAGGAAATCCCGGAACTGCTGGCGAACAAGCGCTCCAGCATCGCGGAAGCCTATTACTCGATCCAGACCGCGCTCCAGCTGGCGACACCGGGCGGTTTGCCGCGCACGCTGCTGGTGACCAGCGCAGCGATGGGCGAAGGCAAATCGACGACCTCCGCGGCATTGGCGCAGGGTGTCGCGGATCGCGGCAAACGGGTGCTCCTGGTCGATGCCGACTTGCGCAAGCCCACGCTGCACCATCGGTTCGCCCAGCCCAACCAGTTGGGATTTTCCAACCTGCTGACCGGCGAGCTGCCGCTGTCGAAAGTGCGGATCCGGCTCGAGGAGCAGCGGTTCGACATCATCACGTCAGGGCCGCTGCCGCCCAACCCGGCGCTGCTGCTGTCCTCGGGGCTTCAGGCGCAGATCGAGGACCTGATCGCGGAATATGATTTCGTCATCCTCGACGGCCCACCGGTCATGGGACTTGCCGACGCACCGCTGCTTGCGGATGTGGCCGAGGCTACGGTGCTGGTGATCGAAGCACGCAGAAGCCGTCGCGGCGCGATCCGCAGCGCGCTGCGCCGGCTTGGCGATGCGCGCGGAATGCTAGCCGGCGTCGTGCTGACCAAGTTCAGCAGCCGCGATGCCGGCTATGGCGGCTATCACTATTCGAGCTATTACACCTATGGCGAGCCTTCAAGCTGACGGCTCGCTCAGAGCAGCTGGACGAACTCGATCTGAATGCCGCGGGTGTCGATCGGATTGACGAAATTGCAGATGAAATTACCTGCCCCGCGGACCGGGGCAGGTTCGATCATGCGCAGCCCGCGCTCGGCGCACCACAGCGTCGTCGCGGCCAGATCGTCGACCTGATAGGCGAAGTGATGGACGCCGCCGGCCCCCTTGTTGAATCGGGCGAGCGCGCCTCCCTCGGGTGCGACCAGTTCGATCGCCGCGCCCGATCCTGACCGGGTGAAGATGCACCAGCAGGTCCAGCGATCGACATAGCCGCGATAGTCTTCCGTCAGCCCCATCGCCGCCATGAAGGCGCTGGCGTCCTCCAGGCTCGGCACGATGATGCCGACATGATGCAGCGTGTAGTCCTCGAACATGGTCATTGCCTCGTCGGTTCTGGCGCCAGTGGCATCCGCCCGCTTTCGGCCATGCCAGCGAGGCGTTCCGCGAGCCAGGCCGTCACCTGCTCCGATCCGCGGCGATTGAGATGCGCATAGTCCGAATAGGCGTCCGAGCGGTTCGCCACGAAGCTGGCGTCGAAGACGACACCGCGCGCGGCGTAGAAGGAAAGGTCGCTGATCGGCGCGGCATGGGCATAGACCGGCAGATAGACGAACCCGATCCTGACCCCATGCTCGCGCGCAAGCGCATCGAGGGCCCGGGTGTAGTGGCGCTCGATCGCATATTCATAGTCGCGCGCCCAGGGCGGCAGGAAGACGCGGGTCCGTTGCGAGACCTTGCCGCGCGCCTGGGCGGACAGCACTGCCGGCGGATAGATCGCCTCCCGATCCACGAACCGGCCGTTGGCCGACCAATAGCTGTGCGTGGAGTCATAGCCGGTCCCCCAATAGGCGGCGGGGTCGAACGCCGACCGCACGCCGAACAGGGAGGGCATCTGCGACTGGGCGAACAGGCTCAGCTGCCGGTAAGGAAGGTAGGTGACGTCATCGAGATAGCCCGGATTGATCAGCTTGGGCCCCGACAGGACATCGCGCGTATCGGCAAGGCTGCGAAAGGCGGGGTGGCCGGTGCGCGACGGATGTTCGGTCAAGGACAGGAGGATCAGCTTCACCTCCGGATGCGCTTCGATCAATCGCCTGGCGATCTCGTAATGAAGGTCGCGCCCATCGGCCGGCATCGACAGATTGGCCACGGTGACCGGCCGGCCGAGCCTTGTGCTGAGCGCCGCCTGGAGCTTCGGCCCGCTGATCCCGGTTTCGGTGCGGGACGCGCCGATGATCGCGACATCGATCGGTGCCGGGTCGAAATGGATCCGCTCATAGACCCATACGCCCGGTCGCATGCTCGACGTCGCGACCTGCTGGAAGCGGATATAGGTCGAGTGGGGCAGGGCAATCGCTGCCGCGCAACCCAGTGCGAAGACGAGCAGGAACAACAGCAGCAGCCGGTTCGCGCCGGATCGGGCCGGCAACCCGGTGACTAGGGGAGGCGTCGTGTTCATCGCCCGTCCCTCAGAAATTGAAATAGATGAAGTTGGTGGTCCCGCGCATCATCAGCACGAAGCCCAGGAAGAGGACCAGCGCCGAGGCGCTCACCCAGATCGCGGTCATCTTCCACTCGATCGGGCGCGCCGGGGGATCCACCTTGCGCCATTTCTCCCACTCCAGGACCGGATTCCAGCGCGCCATGAACTGCTGGGTGTTGGGCGCGAGATAGACGATCGCATAGACGGCGGCGAGCGCGGCGACCGCGCCGCCGAGGCCGCCGGGCCAGCTTGCGCTCAGCAGGGGGGCTCCCGCGTCGCCGCCGCCGATCATGCTGGCATAGAGGATCGATGCCGAAGCGAGGTCGGGCGCGCGGAACGCAACCACGGCAACGACGAATGCGACGAGGGTCAGCGCGCGCGCGAGCGGCGCCTCGTAGAAGCGGGGCGCGGACTTGTTCGCCTTGCGCTTCTTGCGGCGCGCCTGACGCCAATATTCGTTGACCGCCATGTAGAGGCCCTGAAGCGCACCGAACAGGACAAAGGTCCAGCCCGCACCGTGCCAGATGCCGATCACGATCATCGAAAGCATCGTCGGCAGCGCGAAGCTCATCAGGAACATGCCGAACCGGCCGGGCATCCGATGGGCGGCGAACCGTGCCATCGGCATGGAAAGCGGCTGGAAGATATAGGTCTGGGCCCAGCGGCTCAGCGTGACGTGCCATCGGCGCCAGAGGTCGATGATGCTGGTCGCGCGCAGTGGCGAGTGGAAGTTCAGCGGAAGTACGATGCCGAACATGCGGGCCACGCCGATCGCCATGTCCGAATAGCCCGAGAAATCGAAATAGATCTGCGCCGTGTAGGCGAACGCCGCGATCCAGCTTTCCGCCATGCCCGGCGAGCGGCCGACGGCGGCGGCGTCGAAGACGGGTGCGGCGAGGCCACCGATACTGTCCGCAATCACCGTCTTCTTGGCCAGCCCGAGCGCGAAGATCGTCAGGCCGATCAGGATATTGGCCGACGCGGTTCCCCGCGGTGGCCGCGTACGAAGCTGGGGCGTCAGCTCGTCATATTTGACGATCGGGCCGGACAGCAGTTGCGGAAAGAACAGGACAAACGAGGCATAGTCGATCGCACGGCCAAGTGCGAAGCGTCCTCGCGACAGATCGACCAGAAAGCCGATCTGCTGAAAGGTGAAGAACGAGATTCCCAGGGGCAGAACGACGCTGCGAAGCACCAGCTCGGTCCCGAACAGCGCATTCGCGTTGCCGATGAAGAAGTTCATGTACTTGAAGTAGAAAAGCAGGGCGAGGTTCAGGCTGATGCCGGTGGCCAACGCCATCTTGGCCTGGCGGCTTTCGGGCGTGCCGCTTGCGATCAGCCGCGCGGCCATATAGTTGAGCGCGACGGAGGCGATCAGCAGCAGAAGATACTGGGATCCGCCGATCGCGTAGAAGATCAGGGTGACGGCGACGAGAAAGGGCTGGCGCAGCCGATCGGACCGGGCGACCAGCAAATGGTACAGCGCCAGCGACGCCGGCAGCAGCACGAACAGAAACCCCACCGAGTTAAATGGCATGAATCCTCAGCGCCGCTCGTGCCGCCCCGTGGCGACCTGACTGGTCGCGCCGAGAACCCGGCCCCCCGGGAGTGTCTTGTGCAGTGCAACCCAGGCCTTGTCCAGAGCGGCGCGGTTTGCGTTGCGTTCGCTGCCGCGCCGTCCTTATACGACGTCGTCACCATTCGCCGGCACCGCGATTCCTGGTGCGTGGAGTGTCGCATGAACGTCGAAGCTTCTCGAACGGCCACCAGCACGATCGTCGATCGCGTGTCGGAGGCCTGGCCCGAACATGTCGGATTTATCGAGAAGAGCCTGGCCGGGCGGGCCGATCCGGTGCTTGACGTCTCCGAGCAATTGAGTGCCGCGATCCTCAAGCTGGCGCCAAGCATCGACAATGGCCTGGACGCGCTGGTGAATGACTATCGCTTCCTGTGCGAGGACATCGTTCTTCCCGAGGAAATCCATTTCCGGCGCAACGGCCAATATCGTCTGAGCAGCTTCGCGGAGGCCAACCGGGAATGCTACGCCAACGGCCCGTTCATGGATCGCTACATGAACGGGCTCCTGCTGTCCGACGTGCTCTGGTCGAATCACGCCCACGCCTTCTCCTATTTCGTGAACGACTATCTTCCGCGCCTGGAGGAAGGGGCCAGGCACCTCGAAATCGGCCCCGGGCACGGCCTGTTCCTGTACTTCGCCGCTGCGACCGGTCGGCTGTCCCGCATCGCCGCCTGGGACGTCAGTCCGACCAGCATCGCCAAGACCCGCCATGCGCTCAGCCTGCTGGGCGTCGATCATCCGGTCGATCTGACGCTGCAGGATCTGTTCGCCGCCGAGGCGCCGGGCGCGGACGAGCGGTTCGACAGCATCGTCATGAGCGAAATCCTGGAGCACCTCGAATCGCCGGTGGCCGCGTTGCGCGCGGCGGCGCGCTGGCTGGAGCCGGGCGGACTGCTGTGGGTCAACGTGCCGGCGAACAGCCCGGCGCCGGATCACATCTTCCTGTTCGAGAGCCTCGACCATGCCGAGCAGATCGTGCGGGAGGCCGGGCTAGAGGTCGTCGAGGCAAAGGCCTTCCCGATGTCGGGGACAACGCTCGAACGCGCGGTGAAGCACAAGCTGTCGATCAGTTGCTCGGTGCTCGCGCGCAACCCTGACTAAGCGACCGTCATCGGCAGATCGGGCGCGGTGTACCGCGTCAGGTCGAGGGACCAGCGGGTGCTGCCGTCCGCCCCCTGGCCGTCCGACGCGAAGCCTAGCTTGGAAAAATGGTCGCGGACGATGCCGTTCTTGGGTGTCGGAATATAGGTGCCGGTCAGTCGCGTGGCTCCGTCGGCCAGGGCCGCGCGCGCAACATGCGCCAGCACCGCCTCCTCGACCCTGCGGCCCAGCACCCGGCAGCTCATCAGCCAGCTATCGCAGTGCCAGCTTTCGGCGTCTCGGTCGAAGATGACGACCGAGATCATGCCATTGTCCCCGAACCGGTCGGCCAGCCGGACCTGCATCGTGAACTTGGACGGGTTCGCCGCGATCGCCGCGACCTCGACCTCGCCATAGCGGCGGGTGGTGAGGTTGAACTGGTTCGACTTGTTGATCAACTGGGCGATCCGCACGCGGCCGGTCTCGTCGAACGGCGCGATGGTGCAGACCATGTCGAGCGACGCCAGATAGCTGCTCAGGTCGCTCGCCGCGTCCATCGTCGCCAGCCGCTTGGCGTTGGCGCTGTACATGTCGGCGCGGGTGCGGTCCTCCTCGCCGAACGAGATCGCCTCGAAATAGCCGGCCTGTCCGAGGAGGCGGACATAGTTCGCCGGATCGCTGCCAATCTCGGGGACCGCGACCTCGGGCAGCGCCTGCCTGACCTGCTCCCGTTCGGCAGGATTGTCGTCCAGAAAGACCAGGGCATCGGTGCCGATGTTCAGCGTCGCCGCGATCTGGCGCAGATTGGATGCCTTGTCGGTCCAGTTCGCGAGGAAGACGGCGATATGCTCTTCCTTCAGTAGCATCTCAGCATGGCCGGCAAAGGGAAGCCGCGCGACGCTGTCTTCGTTCTTGGAGCACACGGCCAGGACGATCCCGCGGCTGCGCAGGTCGAGTGCGAAGGCCTGGATCGCGAGGTGCGCTTCCCCCGTGCCCGATCCCTGTCCGAGCACGATACCGTCCAGCCCGTCGTCACCGATCACGCCGCCCCACAGGGTATTGTCGAGATCGAGGACCAGGCACTTCCTGCCAAGGCCGCGCGACGCGGCGAGCAACGCGGCGAGACCGTCCGTGTATCGCGGCGTGGCGTCGAGCGCGAAGGGGATCTTGGCATCGTGCCAGAGGCGCGGGTCCAGCCAGTTGTCCAGGCCGATCGCCGCGGCAACGAAGGCGGCATCGAAAACCAGGCCGCCGTTCCCGGATTCCGCCGCCAGCCGCATGTTGAACCGGGCGATCAGCCAGCGCACCGACCCCGTGCGCTGGGCATCGAAGCTTCCGAACAGGCTTTCGGACGGGGACACGAGCGTCTGGACGATCGGTACCGCGCCGAGATGGCTGCGCGCACCGGCGCACAGCGCGCGAACATGGGCGATGGCCGCGGTCACCGCCGTTTCGGCGGCATCCGGATCCAGTCGCGGGCGGTCAAGGCCCAGCGCCTGCGGGTCGAACGCCAGCAACACCGCGTCGGGCCGCAGCGATGCGAGGCGGGAGTGCGGGTCGAGCAGTTCCTGCGCGGCCTGGCCGTAGTCGGTTTCGTGGACCGTCAGCACCAGCCCGTGGCGAAGGGCAGCCGCCGGCAGCGTCCTGGCAATGACCGACACGGTGTGCGAGGACACGATGCCGAGCGTCATCCGGGCGGTGTCCGCGAACTCGTCCGCCCGCGCGGTGACGACGCGGCTGAGTTGTTCGGACTGGGTCGTGTCCAGCCCCCTCGCCGCCAACGCACGCAGCGCCGCCAGATCCGCGGTTTCGGCTCCGCGAAGCGCCTTCAGTCGCGCACGGAAATCGTCGGGAGCCGGCAGCAGCCAGGGCAGGTCGAAGGGGTTCCGCATCACGCGGCGTTTCGACGATCAGACCCGGGCGACGATCTTGTCGACCAGTTCGCCGACCGTCTGAAGATCCGCGATCTCGGCGCTGGTGAAGCGGACGCCGAACCGCTTTTCCACCGCAACCACGAAACTGATATGGCTCAGGCTGTCCCATTCCTCGATGTCTTCGGCGGACAGGGAATCGGAATAATCGAGTTCGTCCAGGTCGAACACGTCGCACATGATCTCACCGACGATGCCGGTAACCTCTTCCCGATTCATTCCAACTCCCCCTGACGCCGGATCGGCGGTGTCGCTGCGTCGCAACATAGGGTGCAAGACTGGACCATAACCGCGTGCGGTGCAACGCTGGAGGTCAGACGCCGCCGCGGCGCGACACCAGATCCGAATAGAGTGCTGCAAGCGCGAGATTCATCCGGTCGGAGGTGAAGCGCTCCAGAAATTTGTCCCGGCCGGCGCGGCCGAATTCCGCCAAGGCCCCGGGCTCCAGCCCGGACAGCAGTCGGGCCAGGGCAGGGGCGTCGTCGGGCGCGAAGAGGTGGCCGGTCTTCCCATCCTCGACCAGTTCGGGAAGCGCGTCGGCCGTACTGGCCAGGACGGCCCGTGCCTGGCGCATCGCTTCGATCACCACCAGGCCGAAGCCTTCCCACCGCGAGGGGACGACGACCGCATCGCAGGCGGCGATGAAGTCGGGGATGCGACTTCGTGGCTGCCAGCCATGCTGGACGATGTTCGGCCCGAGCGTGTCCGGATCGACGTCGGGGCCGACGGCGTGCAACACCAAGGGCCGGTCTTCGACCAGCCGCATGGCGTCGACCAGGGTGTCGAAGCCCTTTTGCGGACCGGGACGGGCCATGAACAACAGGTTCACGTGCTCGCCGCGAGGGACGGGCGCCTCTTGTTGACCCGTCGCGATGTCGGCGACGCCATTGTAGATCAGCACGAGCTTGTCCTGCGGAAGGCCGCGCTCGACCGCGGTTCGCACCTCATAGTGCGAGATGCACGGGATCGACGCCGCCACCGGGGCCAGAAGTCGTTCGACGGCGGTATAGGCGAAGCGGGCCGATGGCCGGACCTGCATGTTGAACGACCAGCCATGCGAGCAATAGACGATGATCGGTCGCCCGCGCCGCTTGAACAGATAGGACAGGCGGATCATCGCTCCTGCGAAAGTGCCGTGCAGATGTACGATGTCCGGGCGCTGTTGCCGGATCAGTCGTCGCGCCGCCCGTGTCATCGCGATCAACTGGCCAGGGCTGCGCCGCGCGCTCGGGAAGGTCCGGATCCGGTCGCGGGGCAATGCACGCAGATGGTCGAGCTGGTCCGCGGCCGCGAGCAGGGTGACATTGTCCGCGCCCCAGCGCTCGATCTGCCAGGGCATGACCTCGCACAGATGAGCCGCGGTGCCGCCCTTCACGATCTGGGCGATATGAAGAATCCTCACGCCGTCCCCGTCAGTCGGTGGCGGGCGAAAGGCGGAATGAATCGAACGATGCTGCCGCGCCGTCGCTCGGCGCCACCTCGCTGACCACTCGAAGCGCCTGCGCCGCGCAGCCGCTGTCGGGGATGGCGAACCGGACGCTGACGGTGGTCCAGTCCGGTCCCGCGGGCAATTCGCCGGGACGGAATAACCGCTTTCGGCTCGGGTCGCATTCCAGAACCACGCGCAGGCTCTGCTGCGCGCCGTCTCCCGGGCGCACGTCGAAATCGAGTCGGTAGCGACCGGGTCGGAGGGCCAGCATCTGCGCCACCACCGTCGATCGGCGCGACGCATAGCTCTTCACCGTCAGCACCGGGTCGCCGGACAGGTCGGATCGCATGTCGGTCGTCAATATGATCGCGGGCGTCGCTCGCACGGTCCAGCCAAAGGGGCCGTTACCCGCCCCATCGGAGCCGAACCGGTCGAAGCTCCCATCGATGATCTCGCGCGTCGGATCTCCTTTGGCGTCGGGGTTCAGGCGGCGCCAGGTCTCGACCACCTGGGCGACATGTCCCGCGGAAATCTGGTTGCGGAAAAAGGCCTGAACCTCGGCGCCGTCGGGGAGGAGGCCGTCGGCGGCCAGTTCAGTCATGAACTGGGTATAGGCGATCCCCTCCTGCGCGGTGGCGGGGTCGAGGCTTGCGACAAAGCTGCCCGTCCAGGCCGGCTTGCTCGCCAGACGATCGACCAGCGCAGCCCGGCCTGCGGGGGTCGCGATCATGGTGCTGAAGCCGCGAAGAACGACCGCGCGTTGGTCACCCTGCCGAAGCATCGCGTCGCCTGCCTGCGCGGCCGGCACCATGTCGCCCTTGGCAAGCGAGCGTTCGAACACCCATCGCTGTATCAGCGCATCGCGCCAGCCCAGGCGTGCCGCCAGGGCGAAGGCCGTCTCGCCAATCTCGTCATTGCCTTTCGCAATCGAGGCGAGCCCGATCGTGCGCAGGGCTCGGGAGCGCTGCGACGAGATCCGCAGGGCGTCCGATGCGCTGGCGATCGCGCCGTCATAATCCTTCTTCAGGAGAAGCGCCTCGGCGCGCCCGGTTGCCGCATCGGCGGAGCCGGGCCAGAGCGTGGCTGCAAGCTCGGGATTGCCGCGCGCCACTGCCACATCCGACAGGCCGGCCTGCGCGACCGGCACGGCGAGCAGGAGCGCGGCGAGCGCAATCGCAGACGCGGGCACCGATGATCGGATCGCACCGCCCGGCGTGTCGCCTGCACGGGCATCCGGGCGTGCCGAGGCGACGAGCGGGCGGAACAACATCCCCGCGAACATCGCGCAGACCGCCATGCCGGCGAAGCTACGCAACGGATAGTCCCCGAGCGAATGAAGGATAAGCACCAGGATCGCGAGCAGGGCGCTGCGCCCCAGCGTGTTGTCGGGCTCGCGGTCGCGGCGGGTCAGGATCGACCAGGCTCGCACCGCGAACACGACCATCAGCGCAAGGACGATGCCGAACCCCAGGATCCCGCTTTCGATCAGCATCTCGAGAAAGTCGTTGTGCGCGCGATTGACGAAGGCGGGTCCGACAAGATCCAGTTGCTCGATGGCCTGATAGGAATTGACGAAGGTGCCGACGCCGGAGCCTGACGGAAAATAGGCTTCGGCGGTGACGAACGCTTCCCGCCAGATCGAGTAACGGCCTGCGTCGGCAAGCATCTCGAACCGCGAGAGTGCATCCCGGACCACCTCGTTCTTGAGGATCAGGATCGCGACACAGGCGACGACCAGTCCAAGGACGGTCATCACCTTCCAGCTGAAATGGCGGCGGAACAGCATCACGAGCAGCAGCAGCGCGCTGAGCGCGAGCAATGCCATGCCCGCGCGCGAGGCGGTCGCGAAGACCCCGGCCGCGAACAACGCCGCCAGCCCGCAATAGCTGATCCGCGAGACCATGTCGGACCGTGGCGCGAGATGGGCCAGCGCCATCGATGCGACCGCGGCTATTACCAGGAACGACGCCTGGTGGTTGCGATTGCCGAACACGCCCGAGGGCAGGCCCCTAACGGCGTCGTGGAACAGGTAGAGGTGCTGGCTCCCCGACGCGATCTGGAGGATTCCGAGCACCACGCTTCCCAAGGCGAGCGCGACCAGGACGCGCAACAGCAGCACCCGGCTGGCTCCGGAGAGCCGGATGACCGATAGGAACATCGCGGCTGGAACGACAAGGCTGAGAAGCGCGCGCCAGGTCGCGTTCGAGTCCAGTGTTATCGACGGACGTTGCCCGTTCCCGACGAAGCCGGCGATCGCGACCGCCGTCTGGTGGCCGGGAAGTTGTACCCATAGCGCTTCCGGGATCGGCACCAGCTGAAGGACGGGAATCGCTAGGACCAGCCCGCAGGCGATCCATGCGGTGCGGGGCCAGCGACGGCCTGCGGATCGCCACAGTGTCCAGGCAAGCACCAGCACCGACAGCAATTCGATGACCGTGCCACGCGCGGGGATCGCGCCACTGCTGCCGCCCAGCAATACCGCCGTCGCAAGCAGGCCGGCGGCAAGATGGAGATCGATCCGTTCCGTCGAACCGGGCGGTCTGTGCGGCAGTCGGGTCCCGGCGTCGGGGTCGCGTTCGGCAGTGTCTGCCTGCATATGCTTCCCCCCAATGCCGATGACCTTCCCCGGAGCGCGACAATGGCCTCAAGGGACTGAAGGGGTCAAGGCGCGCCACGCCCGATTTGGATGAGGATTTCGCCCCCATGACGAGCGGGGGAGATGCCATGCGGGGCATTGCGGAAATGCTCTTCGGCGCAGGCGCTGCGAAATAGTCCATGCTTGCCTTGAAGCACGGTTAAAAATGTGGCACCGCGAGATTAGGTCCATTTTGACGTGACATTAGCAGGTGCCCGTTATGAGCATGAACAAGTTCGTATTGGCGGCGACCGCAGCTTCGCTGGTCACGTCCTCGACATCGATCGCCGCCGCGTCTGCGCCGGTTCGTCCCTATTCGGTCCGGCTGTCCGATAGCAGGGCGATGGCGCTCAACGGCACGGCGCTGAGTGGTCGTGCCGGCGCAATTCTCGAGGATCCCAACTCGGCACTTCCGGGGACGCTGACGGCGCTGCTGGCATTGCTGGGCCTGGGTGTCGGTCTGGCTGTGATTGTGTCGACGGGCGACAGTTCCACGCCTGCGCCGACGCCCACGCCCACGCCGACGCCGACCCCCACACCGACGCCGACCCCCACACCGACGCCGACGCCCACACCGACGCCGACGCCCACACCGACGCCGACGCCCACACCGACGCCGACGCCCACGCCTACTCCGACAAGCCCTGGTTGATCGGTAACGCTTCGGGCTGAATTGCGCAGACTGGCCAGCCCGCGGTCGTTGCGTGGCTCTGCTTTACTGCAGGCGCGGTGATTTCTTCCGGACAGGACGCTGGGCGCGCGGCAGTGTCGTGCGCGATTCGCTTAATCATGCAGAGCGCCCGGCTCCGCGTGCCGGCCGGGTATCATGCCGTCAGCGGAAGTCGACTTTCCACTGCTCGAGTTCGAGATTGCCGAAGCCCTTGATCGGCTCGGCACCAATGGCCAGTCCGGTCAGCCATTCCTTGCCGGTAATCTTGCCCTTGCCGCGCAACCAGTGGAGGGCATGCAGCATGTCGATCTCGCCCTTGCGGACATCGTCGCCATTGGCTGCCGAAAAGGTCAGATAGGTGTCGAAAATGACGACCCGCCATTGGCGCCCCTGGGGATCCGTGTAGGTGCCATAGGCCTGCCCGTCGTCCAGGAATCGCTTCGTGGCCTCCGACATGTGGAGCAGCCAGCCGATCTCGATCAGCTTGGACTCATTGTCCTTCGGATTTGAGCGGAGATAGAATTCGGTGAGGACCGTCGATTCACCGAACCTGAAGTCTCCCGTCCAGGCAAATCGGGTGCTGAGAGCGGTCATGGCGTTCACCTGACGCGGCTGCACCGGCGCCTCGGGTTCTCCGCCGTCGGCATTGCCGAAGGCCACGTGATGATAGCCCCATACGCCGACGCCGTTTCTTGGCGAAAAGGGCGGCCAGGCCCAGTTGAACCTGACATTGCCCGGGAATCTCGCCGGGTCGATCCACATCGTCTCGGAGACGTTCGACCAGGCCCGCAGGACCGGCATGTCGGTGACTGCCCAGGGCTGGACATGGGCAAGATACTGGCCGGACGTGTAGGTCGTCCTTGCCGCGACCGAGATGCGGTCGCCCTGGCCCGAGAGCCTGAACAGAAACGGTATCGCGAGCACAAGCAGGATCAGCACGAGGGTCGCTGCGCAACCGATGCCGGCAAGTCTTCGATAGCGTGGCGCGATCATCGAGCTCTGTCCCTGAAATGGCGCATCCCCACCAGGAACAGCAGGCGGCACCCCGGAGAGGTAGCCGAGCGGTCCCATTTTGCCAACCTCGCGAGCGGTGCATCACGCTTGATTGGCTGTTTCATTGGGAACGGTGCGCCGATACTGGTGGGCGATGCGCGGGGAAGAGGGCAGGGCCGAGATGTTGGAGCGTCCGTCCGCAGGTCCTGCCGGACACGATGAGTATCAGTCGATCCAGTGTCTCCGGGCGCTCGCGGCGCTCATGGTGCTCGTCTATCACGTGGGAACCACGCTATCGGTGCTGCACGACGGTCCCGTGCGGCCGCATTGGCTGACCGCCGGCGTCGACATCTTCTTCGTGGTCAGCGGCTTCGTGATGGTCGTTGCGACCCGGCGGCGCCCGGTCGGCCCAGGCCGGTTTCTCAGGGCGAGAATGGCCCGGATCGTGCCGCTCTACTGGGTCGCGACACTGTTGTACGCGGCCTTGCTCGTGCTTCAGCGGCAGGGCGCGCCGTCTCTGGAGGAACTGCTCAAGTCGCTGTTCTTCGTCTTCTACACCAACCCGCGGACCGGCGAGCCGACCCCTCTGCTGGTGCCCGGATGGTCGCTCAACTACGAAGTCTATTTCTATGTGATGTTCGCCGCGGTGCTGTGGCTGAGCGTCGCGCGGCGCATCCTGGTGCTGGGCGCGATTTTCGCGTTCATCTGCATGTTCCGCCCGCTGGTGCCGGCGGACGACGCCCTGTTGTTTCGACTGACCAGCCCGCATCCCCTGGAATTCGTGGCGGGCATGGCACTTGCCTATGCCGCCTCTGCGGCGTCGCGCTTGCCGGCCTGGAGCGGCGCGATCCTGATCGCGGTCGCCTTCGCCGGCCTTGCGACGATCGGGACCGGGCTGTCACGCGTGCTGTTCTTCGGCCCATTCGCGATCGCGATCGTCGCCGGAGCGGTGATTGCGGAGCCCCTGTTTCGTATGGCCGTGCTCGGACCGCTGCGGCGGCTCGGCGATGCCAGCTACAGCCTCTACCTGACGCACCCGCTCGTCGTGACCCTGCTGCTGCCCCTGCTTGCGCCCGGTACGGCCGTCGCGGGAGCGGCAATCACGATGGCGATCGCATCCATCGTCGCCGCATTCCTGTCCTATCATGCGTTCGAACTGCCCATTGCCGGGCTCGCCAGGGGATGGATCCGGGGGCGGCGGTCAAACGCGCCGGCGACGGAGGCGGACCGACCGTCCGGGTGAGCGGCCCTCCGGGTTGATGCGACGCGATGATCTGCCGGAGGCAGAGGCGTTTGCCGACCGGGATTGAACTCCAAGGTCAGCCTGCCCGGGTCCCCCGCGCTGCCGGCATCACGCTCCGGTCTATCGCGTGGTCTCGTCCTTCGCCTCGGCGTGCAGAACCATCTCGCGCAGCAGGCGGGTGAGGTTGCCCGGGTCATAGGGCTTGGGGAGAAACACGCTGCCTTCGGGCAGTTCGGCCGGCGCGCGTGCTGCCTTGCCCGAAGTCACGATGATCTCGATCGGCGGCCAGCGGTCGCGCACGCAGGCGGCCAGCTTCAGCCCGTCGATGCTGCCGGGCATGTCGATATCGGTGAAGACCGCCTGGATGTCCGAACGGTGCCCGAGCGTCAGGATCGCGATATCGGCATTTTCCGCCTCGATCGCGACAAACCCGGCATCCTCGACCAGATCGACCGCGAGCATTCGCTGAAGCGGTTCGTCCTCTACGACGAGAACCACCGGAGCCTGGAAGGGGGGATGAGCCAAATTGATGAACTTCCGGCTTTGGGGGTCGGGTTGAGGAGGCGAGCGGGTGGCCCGGATCGTCAATAACCAGATAATGCATCCGGTAGTTCCGCGCCGGTCCTGAAATGCACGATCGGCCGATCTGTTCCACAACCGTACCGAAACCGCATCAAGCGCGAGTCGATGAAACCGGCA
Organism: Sphingomonas rustica; assembly: GCF_039652585.1. Classification (NCBI taxonomy): domain Bacteria; kingdom Pseudomonadati; phylum Pseudomonadota; class Alphaproteobacteria; order Sphingomonadales; family Sphingomonadaceae; genus Sphingomonas; species Sphingomonas rustica. The sequence continues at coordinate 149,487 of NZ_JBDIZK010000007.1, forward strand.
CCGTCAGGCCCGCGCGTCTCCAACCGTCGCGTCCGCCGGCTGGGCGCTTTGCGCCAGCGGCAGCGTCACGGTGAAGACGCTTCCCTTGCCGTCGCCCTCGCTCGCCACCGCGATCGATCCGCCGTGGAGTGCGACCAGCTGGTTCACCAGCGCCAGTCCCACACCCATGCCGCCGGCCGCGAAATCGCGATGACCCTCGACCTGGGTGAAGATCTGGAAGATGCGCGACTGCATCGTCGGCGGGATGCCGACGCCATTATCTTCCACGACGATGTCGACCTGAGCGTCACGCGGGACCGCGGCCAGAGCCACCTTGCCGCCTGCAGGCGTATATTTAGCGGCATTGTTGAGCAGGTTGGATACGACCTGCGCGATCCGGGTGTGATCCGCCTCCAGCCAGATCGGTTCGTCCGGGAGGCGGACGGTAAAATCATGGCCGGCGGCGTCGAGATTGGGCTGGCTGGCCTCGATCGCCGAGCGCAGGATCGTGTCGAGCTCGATGCGCTCGGTGCGCAGCGAAATCTTGCCCTCGCTGATCCGCGACAGGTCGAGCAGATCCTCGATCAGTCGTGACAGGTGCGTCAGCTGGCGACCCATCTGTTCATGGATGATTTCGGTCCGCGCGGGGTCGTCGCGCTTCTTGCGCATCAGGTGGAAGCCTGCGAACAGCGCGGAAACCGGGTTGCGCAGCTCGTGGCCCAGTACCGCGAGAAACTCGTCCTTGCGTCGATCGGCCTCCCGCAGCGACTGCGCCGCCGCCTCCAGCTCGTCGCGATGTGCGGCCAGCAGCTGGCGCTGGCGATACAGGTCGAAGAAAACCTCCGCCTTGCTGCGAAGGATGTCCGGCTCGATCGGCTTCTGGATGAAATCGACAGCGCCCGCCTCATAGCCGCGGAAGCGCCGCTGATTGTCGGCGGTGCCGGCGGTGACGAAGATGATCGGAATATGACGCGTGCGTTCGTTGCCGCGCATGAATTCGGCAAGCTCGAACCCGTTCATCTCGGGCATCTGCACGTCGAGCAGCGCGAGCGCGACATCGTGCCGCAGCAACAGCTCGAGCGCATCGTCCCCCGAGCGCGCCTTGAGCAGCACGATGCCGTCGCGCGCCAGCAGTGCCTCCAGCGAAAGCAGGTTTTCCGCTAGGTCGTCGACCAGGAGGAAGTGGACGGGGCTCAGCTCTCGATTCACGACTCGCCTGCTTTCACCAGATGGGATGCGATCGCCTCCAGCGGCAGGACCGAAGCGGATGGACATAGGTTGATTGCGGCGCGCGGCATCGCGTCGGCATAGGCGCCGTCCGGCGCTTCTACGATCCCTACGCCGCCAGCGTCGATGATTGCCCGCAACCCCTGGGCGCCATCGGCGTTGGCGCCGGTCAGGATGATGCCGATCACCTCCGGTCCATAGGCGTCGGCGGCGCTTTCGAACAGCACGTCGATCGATGGCCGCGAATAATGCACCGGCAGGTCGTTCGACAGCGACAGCGTCGCGTCGTCCTCGACCATCAGGTGATAGTCGGCGGGCGCGAAATAGACGGTAGCCGGGGCGATCGGTTCCTTGTCCTCCGCCTCGCGCACCGCGATCCGGCATTTATGCTGGAACAGCGGCGCCAGAAAATTGCTGCGATCCGCCGGCACATGGACCACGACCAGCACCGGCAGCCGATAGTCGGCGGGCAGTGCCGGCAGCAGTTCGGACAGCGCCTGGACCGCGCCGGCCGACGCGCCGATGACCACCGCACGCGGCGCCGTCATGCGTCCACCTTCTGGTAGAGTTTCTCGGTCCGCACGAAATCGGCAAAGGCGGCCGAGTGGCGCGAGAAGCGCAGGCTTTCCTTCGACCCCAGCCCGAGCAGCCCGCCGTGCGCCAGCGAATCGCGGAACAGGCCGATTGCGCGGTCCTGAAGATCGCGGTCGAAATAGATCATGACGTTGCGGCAGGAGATCAGCTGCATCTCGGCGAACACCGCGTCGGTGACCAGGCTGTGATCGGAGAACACGACCCGCTCGCGCAGGCTCTTGTCGAACACGGCGCCGCCATAGGCGGTGGTGTAATAGTCCGATAGCGACGACTTGCCGCCCGACTGCCGGTGATTCTCGGTGAAACCCCTGATCCGGTCGAGCGCATAGATGCCGCGCGCCGCGGCATCAAGCGCATCCTGGTTGATGTCGGTCGCGTAGAAGATCGTGCGATCCTCCAGCCCCTCTTCGCGGAACAGGATGACGAAGGAATAGAGTTCCTCGCCGGTGCTGCACCCCGCAATCCAGATCTTGAGCGAGGGATAGGTGCGCAGCCGCGGGATCACCTGCTCGCGGATCGCACGGAAATAGCCGGGGTCGCGGAAGAATTCGCTCACCTGCACCGTGAGATAGCCCAGCATCGTCTGCAGGAAGCTCTCGTCGTGCAGCAGCCGTTCCTGCATCGCCGAGAAGGTCGCGAAGCCGAGCTGCTGGCGCGCCTGGCGCAGGCGTCGCCGGATCGATGCCTGCGCATAGCTGCGAAAGTCGTAATGATAGCGCTGGTACAGCGCCTCCAGCAGCAGGCGGATCTCGATATCGTCGACGCTGTCGCTCATGCCTGGATCACCGCGGCATCCACACCCGGACGAGCGACAGCAACCGGTCGACGTCGATCGGCTTGGCCATATAGTCGCTGGCGCCCGCCTCGATGCAGCGCTGCTGGTCGTCGGGCATCGCCTTGGCGGTCAGGGTGATGATCGGCAGCTTCTTCCAGCGCGCATCCTCGCGGATGTGGCGGGTGGCGGTGAGGCCGTCCATGATCGGCATCATCACGTCCATCAGCACCAGGTCGATCGATGCGCCGCCGTCCTGCGTCGAGCGGTCGAGCACATCGATCGCCTCGCGCCCGTTGCGGGCGATCTCGATCGTCGCGCCGCGCGGCTCGAGGATGTTGGTCAGCGAGTAGATGTTGCGGACATCGTCCTCGACGATGAGGATGCGGCGACCCTCCAGGATGGCATCGCGGTTGCGCGCCTGCTGGATCATCTTCTGCTGCTCGGGCGGCATTTCGGTCACGACGCGGTGGAGGAACAGCGACACCTCGTCGAGCAGCCGCTCGGGCGAGCGCGCGCCCTTGATGATGATCGAGTCCGAATAGCGGCGCAGCCGCTGCTCGTCGTCGGGGGACAGGTCGTGGCCGGTATAGACGATCACCGGCGGGAAGCTGTGCCCGCCTTCCTCACGCAGCTGTTCGAGCAGCGAGAAGCCCGAGGCATCGGGCAGGCTGAGGTCGAGCACCATGCAATCGAACACGTCCGATTCGAGCTTCTCGATGCATTCCGCCGCGGTGCGTGCGCCAACCGTCTCGACATCGGCCGACCCCAGCAGCTGCGCCACGGCGTCGAGCTGGACCTCGTCATCCTCCACGATCAGCACGCGGCGCACCTTGCGGTCCATCTTGGCTGCCAGCGCGCCGAGCACATCGGCCAGGTCGTCGCGCTTCACCGGCTTCACCAGATAGCCGATCGCGCCGAGCGACAGCGCGGTCTGGGCATGGTCGCTGGCCGAGACGACATGGACGGGGATGTGGCGGGTGGCCACGTCGGTCTTCAGCCGGTCGAGTACCGCCAGCCCCGACTGGTCGGGCAGTCCGATGTCGAGCACGACCGCGCTCGGCTGATATTGCCGGGCGAGCGACAGCGCTTCCTCGGCAGTGCCGGCGACCAGGCATTTGAAGCCCATCTCGTGCGCCAGATCGCGCACGATGCCGGCGAAGCTGGCGTCGTCCTCGACCACCAGCAGGATCCGCTCCGCGCTGTCCAATATGTCGCGATCGTCATCCACCCGGCGGCGCAACTGCAGCTTCGGTGGCGCCGGAACCTCGCGCGCAGGGGCCGGCAGATGCGATGCGGGGGCGCCCGGCTTCGTTTCGGGCAGGTCGGGCCCGTCGATCGCGAGCGGAATGGTCAGCGTGAACCGGCTGCCCTTGCCGGGCGTGCTTTCCAGTGAGATCGCGCCGCCCAGCAACCGGGCAAGCTCGCGCGAGATCGACAGGCCCAGGCCGGTGCCGCCATATTTGCGGCTGATCGTGCCGTCGGCTTGGCGGAACGCCTCGAAGATGCTGCGCTGCTGCTCCTCCGAAATGCCGATGCCGGTATCGGCGACGGTGAGGGCCAGATGATCCCGGCCGTCGCGCCGGATCTCCAGCGTCACCTGGCCAGCCTCGGTGAACTTGAACGCATTGGACAGCAGGTTCTTCAGGATCTGGTCGAGCCGCTGGCGATCGGTGTCGATCGTGCCAGGGCCGCCCTGATCCAGCGCGATCTCGAACGTCAGCTCGCGTTCGTTGGCCACCGGCTGGAACAGCTGGCGCATGTCGCCGACCACCCGGTCCAGCGACACTGTCTCGGGCTGGATCTGGATATGGCCGGCCTCGATCTTCGACAGGTCGAGAATGTCGTTGATCAGCGCCAGCAGGTCGTTGCCCGACGAATGGATCGTCCGGGCATATTTCACCTGGTCGTCGCTCAGATTGCCGTTCGGGTTGTCGCCCAGCAGCTTCGACAGGATCAGCAGCGAGTTCAGCGGCGTGCGGAGTTCGTGCGACATGTTGGCGAGGAAGTCGCTCTTGTAGCGGCTCGCCTGCTCGACCTCGCGCGCCTTCTGCTCGACCTCGACATTGGCGCGTTCCAGGTCGTCGCGCTGCGCCTCGAGCAGCTGGGCCTGTTCTTCCAGCTGGGCATTGGTCTGCTCCAGCTCGACCTGCTGCTGCTCCAGCCTGGCCTGCGATTCCTTCAGCGCGCGGCTCTGTTCCTCCAGCTCCTCGTTCGAGACGCGCAGTTCCTCGCTCTGGACCTGCAGCTCCTCCGACTGGCGCTGCGTCTCTTCGAGCAGATTCTGCAGTTCGGTGCGGAAGCGGGCCGAGCGCAGCGCGACGCCGATCGCGGACGAGGCTTCCTCGAGGAATTGCAGCGTGAGCGGGCTGACCGGCTGGAGGAAACCGAGTTCGATGACGCCCTGCACGTCGCCATCGGCGGTGGCGGGCGAGATCGTGAGGTGGCGCGGCCGTCCTTGGCCGAGCGCGGATCCGATCGTCAGATAGCCCTGTGGCACGTCGCTGATCAGGCTCTGGCGGTTGTCTGCCACGACGCGGCCCAGCAGCCCGTCATTGATCGCGAAGCGATCGATGATCGCGGCGTCGGCCGGCACGCCCGATGTGGCGATCCGCTCGAACGACGCGCCGTCGCGCGAGAAGACCGCACCGCCCTGGGCGCCCAGGAAGTCCGACAGGAACGCCAGGACATTGTCGCCCAGCGCGCCGCTCCGCTGGTCGCCCAGCATCGCGGACGACAGGTCCGCCTGGCCGGTCTGGAGCCATTGCTGGCGGTTGCGCGCCGTCGCCGCCCGCCGCACGAGCAGCCCGACGATCAGCGTGATCAGGACGCCCAGCAGGCCGGTCATGATGCTGCTCACCCAGGCGGTCGTGTAGGCCAGGTCCATTTCGGTGATGCGCTCCTGGCGCAGCCGGGTCTCCTCCTGCTGCATCTGCCCGAGCTGGTCGCGGATGCCGTCCATCTCGACCTTGCCGCGATCGGTGTTGACGATCGCCCGCGACGCGGCCTCGCCATCTGAGCGACGGGTGCTGATCGTCTCGCCCAGCTCGGCCAGCTTGGCCTGGGCATGGCGCCGCAGCGACGTCAGCCGGGCGATCTGGCTCGGATTGTCGCGGGTCAGGGCGGCGATCGCGTCCAGCCTCGGCTCGATCGACGACACCGCTTCCTCGTACGGCGCCAGATAGCGCTCGTCGCCGGTCAGCAGGAACCCGCGCTGTCCGGTTTCGGCATCCTGCATCGTCGACATCAACCGCTCGAGCGCGATGATCACTTCGTGCGTATGCTGGATCCGAGCAGTGTCCGCCCGCAACATGCTGATGTTGCGATAGGCCAGCGTGCCGCTGCCCAGGAAAAACAGGATCACGACGAACAGACCGATCCCCACCCGCAGGTCGAGCTTGGACTTGGGCGCGCGGGATGCGGCGGTCATGCAGTCTCCGGATTTTGAAACGATCGACTGCGGCATGCCTATCGGCGCTTTTGCCGCAAGTTCAAGGTGGTTGCCCGATCAAATGGCCATTCGGCCGCATGTCGGCGGGCGGGGCGCTGCCCGATTCAGTGCGGCGCCGCGTTCGCTCGCTTCAGGAGACGAGCCTCGCGTCCCCCTGGGGGGAAGTCCAGGTCGTCTATCTGTCGGAAGAAATGGTGCTGCCGGTGAGGATTGAACTCACGACCTCAGCCTTACCAAGGATGCGCTCTACCACTGAGCTACGGCAGCACTCGCGGGTCGGAACCTGCGGGGAGGGGCCTATGTGCAGGGGACCCCCCGATTGTCAACCAGATGTTTCGCGGTTTATCGCAATCAGCATGAGCAATTCGGAAAAACAGGCGCGTCTGGCAGAGGCGCTGCGCGCCAATCTTCGTCGGCGAAAGGCCCAGGCGCGCGAGGTCCGCGCGACCGGCGATTCGCCGGAGGCCGGCGCCTCGCCCGAGGACGAGGCGCCGAAGCCCGACTAGATTTCCGCGCACTTCGCCTCGAGCCAGGCCAGGTCCTCGCCCTCCAGCTGGGGGGAGAGAATCGCCAGAACCTGCGCGTGATAGGCGTTGAGCCACGTCCGTTCCTCGGCGCTGAGCAGGCTCGACTCGATCAGCGTGCGCTCGATCGGCGCGAAGGTCAGCGTTTCGAAGCCCAGCATCGTCTGCTCGGCGCCCGGAATATCCTTTTCGATCACCAGCACCAGATTCTCGATGCGGATGCCGAAATCGCCTGCCTTGTAGTATCCGGGCTCATTAGACAGGAACATGCCGACACGCAGCGGCTCCAGCGCCTGGCCGCCGGGATAGAAGGGCTGGGCGATTCGCTGGGGCCCCTCATGCACCGACAGATAGGATCCGACGCCGTGGCCGGTGCCATGCGCATAATCGAGGCCGACTTCCCATAGCGGGCGCCGGGCGAAACCGTCGAGCTGCGCCCCGGTGGTGCCGGCCGGGAAGGTCGCGGTGGCGATCGCGATATGCCCCTTCAGCACCCGGGTGAAGCGGTCGCGCATTTCCCGGGTCGGCTCGCCGACCGGCATCACCCGGGTCACGTCGGTCGTGCCGTCGGCATATTGGCCGCCCGAATCGACCAGGTAGAGCTGGCCCCGCTCGACCGGCAGGTTGCTTTCCTCGGTCGCCTTGTAGTGCGGGATCGCGCCATGCGGACCGGTGGCGGAGATGGTCGAGAAGCTCAAATCCTTGAGCACGCCGGTCTCGCGGCGAAACGCCTCGAGCCTCTCCTCGCACGACAATTCGGTCAGCCCGCCCTGCGGCGCGGTCGCCTCGAACCAGCGCAGGAAGCGGCTCAGCGCGGCGCCGTCGCGCGCCTGGGCGGCGCGGTGGCCGGCGATCTCGACCGGGTTCTTCAAAGCTTTGGCCAGCACCACCGGATCGCGCAGCTGAAGGATCTTCGCCCCGCCCGCGTCAAGCGAATCGAAGATCGCGGCGACCGCACGCTCGGGATCGGCGGCGACGCGCTTGCCCTTCAGCGCCTCCAGCGCCGGGGCGAAGGCGCTGCGCTCGTGCACGCGGATTGCGTTGCCCAGATGCTGGGCGACCGCGTCGGTCATCTTCTCGCCCGCGACGAACAGGTCGGCGGTCCCGTCCGAATTGACGATGGCATAGGCCAGCGCGACCGGTGTGTGACTGACGTCGGTGCCGCGGATGTTGAACGCCCATGCGATCGAATCGAGCGCCGAGAGCACCACCGCATCCGCCTTGCGCTCGTTCAGCCAGTCGGCGATCTCCGCGCGCTTGGCCGCCGAGGACTTGCCGCTATGCGCGTCGCTCTGCACCGCCAGCGTGTCGGGTGATGGAGCGGGGCGGTCGGCCCATACCGCGTCGATCGGGTTGCGCTCGACCGCGACCAGTTCCGCGCCGTTCTCGGCCAGCGCCTTGCGCGCTTCCTCGACCCAGGCGCGGGTGTGCAGCCACGGATCGTAGCCGATGCGCCCGCCATCGGAGACATGCTCGCCCAGCCAGCCGGCGACGCTGGTCGCGGGCACCGCGACATAGGCCCAGTGATCGCCCGACACCTGCTGGCGCACTTGCAGCGTATAGCGGCCATCGGTGAAGATCGCCGCTTCCTGCGGCAGCACCGCCGCGGTGCCCGCCGATCCCTGGAATCCGGTAAGCCAGCCCAGCCGCTGGGCATAGGCGCCGACATATTCGGACATATGCTCGTCGGTCAGCGGCACGACGAAGCCGTCGAGACGGTCGTGCTTCAGCTGTTCGCGAAGGGCGGAAAGGCGGTCGGCATAGGAAGACATGTCAAAACCTGCAGGCTCAGTGGACCATAAGCGGACGGTCCCGAACACCCCATCGTCCCAGCCGATGCGAACGCGGCGGCGGAACGGGACGGGACCTGCGCATCCCGTTTCTCTGGCAGATTTGCGCGCTATAGAACAGGCCGAACGCGATGGAGGGAACGATGGACGCCACACAGCTGATGGATTGGTTTCCCTATGTGTTTCCCGTCTTTTTCGTCTGCATGTGGCTGGGCGTCACCAAGCTGCTCGCCTGGAAATCGGGCTGGGAGGAGCTGCAGGATCTCTACCCCGATCGCGACGATCCGGCCCTGCTGTCCCTGCATTTCCAGTCGGGCGTGCTGAACGCAATGCTCCAGATGAGCGGCGTTCTCGGCCTGGCCGCCACCCGGACGGGACTGCGGCTGCGCATCCTGCGCCTGTTCGGTCCCTTCTGCCGGCCGTTCCTCGTGCCGTGGCGCGAGATCCGGGTCGAGCCCGTCACCGGCCGCTTCGTATTCGGGCGATATGTGCGCCTGCATTTCGGCACTGCCGATCGTGGCACGCTGGAGATTTCCGAGCGGACCTGGCAACGGCTGGTACGTCATGCCGGGCCGGCCGGCGTGGCGGGCCAGTCGGCGCGATAAGTGGCGGGCAGCGCTTTGGGCGCAAGCGACGGGACGCGGCGGCGTGGCCGACCCGCTATCGCATCGTTCGAAGGAGCTGGACGATGACCCTGTTGTTCACGACGATCCCCTCGCCGGTGGGTGCGCTGAAGCTGGTGGCCAGTGACGCCGGACTGGTCGCGATTCTGTGGGAAAACGACCGCGAAGGGCGGGTGCGGCTGGGTGCCATGGACGACGCGCCCGAGCATCCGGTTCTTGCGGAAGCGGGGCGCCAGCTGGGCGGCTATTTCGTAGGCAGTCGCACCGCCTTCGACCTGCCGCTCGATTTCCGCGGAACCGACTTCCAGAAACAGGTCTGGGCGGCATTGCTGACGATCCCGTTCGGACAGACGCGCAGCTATGGCGAGATCGCCCGCCAGATCGGCCGGCCGGGCGCGTCGCGTGCGGTCGGCGCGGCGAACGGCCGCAACCCGATCTCGATCGTCGCGCCATGCCACCGGGTGATCGGCACCGGCGGATCGCTGACCGGTTTCGCCGGCGGGCTCGAGGCCAAGGCGTTCCTGCTGAGGCACGAGGGGATGTCGACGCTGGTCTGAACGCTCGACAGGACCCGCATCGCGTCGCTAGGTCGGTGCGATGAACGACCTCCCCAAGCCGCCGGTCGCGGCGACCCGCCCGTACAGCTATACCCGTCACGGCGTCACCATCGAGGATCCCTGGGCCTGGCTGCGCGATCCGGGTTATCCGGAGGTCACCGACAAGGACGTGCTGGCCTATCTGGAGGCCGAGAATGCCTATTTCGAAGCGGTGATGAAGCCGCACAAGGCACTGTCCGACACCCTGTTCGACGAGATGCGCGCGCGCATCAAGGAAGACGAGGCGACCGTGCCGCAGAAGGACGGCGACTGGCTCTACTGGAGCGACCACGAGGTGGGCGGCGAATATCGCCGCTGGTGGCGAAAGCCAGTGGGCGGCGGTGCGGATCAGCTGATCCTCGACGAGCCGGCGCTGGCGAAGGGCAAGGACTATTTCCGCCTCGGTGCCCTGAGCGTCAGCCCCGATGGTCGCACGCTTGCCTATGCGATCGACGACAATGGGTCGGAGCGGTTCGAGACACGCGTCAAGGATATCGAGAGCGGCGAGCATCTGCCCGACGTCATCCCCGGCACGTTGTCCGAGCTGATCTGGACCGAGGATTCGGGCGGCTTCCTCTATGCGCTGGTCAACGACAACTGGCGGACCGACCGGGTGCGCTGGCACCGCTTGGGCCAGCCGGTCGAGCAGGATGTCGAGCTGTTCCACGAGGCGGACGAGGGCTTCCGCGTCGGGGTGGGCGAGACCCAATCGCGCAAATGGCTGATCGTTTCGACCGGCGACCATGTCACCAGCGAGATCTATCTGCTGCCGGCGAACGATCCGTCCGCGCCGCTGCTGTGCGTCGCGCCGCGCCAGACGGGCCGCGAATATGATGTCGACGAGCATGACGGCACGCTGTTCATCCACACCAACGACACTCACACCAACTGGCGGCTGGTGACCGCGCCGATCACCGCGCCGGGCGAATGGACCGAGCGGATCGCCCCGTCCGAGCATTTCTACATGACCGGCGTCGCCTGCTTCGCGAATTATTTCATCGTCGAGGGGCGCGAGGACGGGCTCGATCAGATCGACCTGCACGACTATGCGCCCGACGCCGCGCCGACGCGGATCGCCTTCCCGGAGGCGAGCTATGTCGCCGGACTGGGCGACAATCCCGAGTACGACATGGCGAAGCTGCGCATCGGCTATCAGTCGATGGTCACGCCGGGCACCGTCTATGACTATGAGGTCGCGACCGGCGCGCTGGAGGTGCTGAAGGTCCAGCCCATCCCCAGCGGCTACGACCCCGACAAATATCGCACCGAGCGGCTGAAGATCGCCGCACGCGACGGCACCGAGATTCCTGTCTCGATCGTCTATCCCCGCGACTTTCCGCGCGACGGCACGGGCAAGCTCTATCTCTATGCCTATGGCGCCTATGGTATCGCCATCCCGCCCGGTTTCTCGACCAGCCGCATGTCCTATCTCGATCGCGGCATGGCGTTCGCCATCGCCCATATCCGCGGCGGCGACGATCTTGGCCAGCAATGGTATCATGACGGCAAGCTGGAGAAGCGGACCAACACCTTCACCGACTTCGTCGATGTCGCGCGCGGGCTGATCGGCCACGGCTTCACCCACGAAGGCGGGATCGCCATCGCCGGCGGATCGGCAGGCGGCGAACTGATGGGCGCGGTCGTCAATTCGGACCCGGAATTGTGGGGCGCGGTGGTCGCCGACGTGCCGTTCGTCGACGTGCTCAACACCATGCTCGACGACAGCCTGCCGCTGACGCCGGGCGAATGGCCCGAATGGGGCAATCCGATCGAGGATGCCAGGGCGTTCGAGCTGATCCGCTCCTATTCGCCCTATGACAATGTGAAGGCGCAGGCCTATCCGCCGATGTTCATCTCGGGCGGGCTGAACGATCCCCGCGTCACCTATTGGGAGCCCGCCAAATGGGCGGCCCGCCTGCGGGCGACCAAGACCGATGACAATGTGCTGCTGCTCAAGACCAACATGGGCGCGGGCCATGGCGGCAAGTCGGGCCGCTGGGAAAGCCTTAGGGAGGCCGCCGACGAGATGGCGTTCGTCCTGTGGCAGCTAGGGATCGAGGGCTGAATCGGCCGGTCGCCGACGGACAGGGTGGGATCAGTCGATCGGGCTGATCTCGACCCGCGTCTGGCGGTGACAGGCGTGGCAAAAGGCGAAGTCGAAGACCTCGCGCACGGTCCACGCCTGATGGCGACTGTCCCATTGCGCCCAGGCTTCGCGGGTGACGTCGGTCGCGCCGCAATGGACGCAGCGATGATCGCATCGAAGGGCTGGCTGGCTCATGTCGGCCAGCCTATCGCGCTCCGTCAGGCCCGCGGATCCAATCCCCTCCGGATTGGACACGACTAGGAGTGAAATCGGCGATTTTGAAATTTATGGTGCTTTAGCACCATTTTCCTGGCCAGCCTGCTATCGCCCCGCCGATGCGAGTGGCGTTACGCAAGTTCGGGTGGCTCCTGCTGGGCAGTTTTGCGGCGGGACTGGGGATCATCGGCTGGGGCGGGGTGACGGGCCTGCCCGGTCCATCGCTGGCGATCTTCAGCGCTGATGACGGCGAGCGGCTCCGCTTCGGCTTCTGCCACACCGGGGGCGGCACCAATTGCGTCGTCGATGGCGACACGATCTGGATGCATGGCGAGAAGATCCGCATCGCCGACATCGACGCGCCTGAGACCCACCCGCCGCGCTGTGCCGAGGAAAAGCGGCTGGGCGAGGCCGCGACGAAGCGGCTCCAGGACCTGCTCAACGCCGGACCGGTGACGCTGGAGGTGAAGGGCCGCGCGACAGACCGTTACGGGCGCAAGCTCAGGATCGTGATCCGCGACGGCGAATCACTCGGCGCAAGGCTGGTCGACGAGGGGCTGGCCCGGCGCTGGACCGGGCGGCGCCAGCCCTGGTGCGACGCCCCCGATCCGGACTTCAGCGCTGCGCGCCGGCGACGCGCAGATCCTGCTCGATGATCTCGGGCGTCTTGTTCAGCGCGGGGCCGACCCGTGCGATCACCTCGTCCACGGCCTGTGGCTTGCACTGCCATTCATAGCCGCTGCGCGCGGTGCACGGCACCGGCGCGTTCGGATCGCTGATGCCGGCGATCAGCCAGCTGGCCCCGCGACCCAGGCCGAGCACGCCGTCATTGGCCTGCAGGATCTGGAACCAGCCAAAGCCATTGGCCTTGGTTACGATCGCCGCCTGATAGAGGGCCGGCCGCAGCGTATCGTTGGCATCGACGCGGTTGAGCGAAATCTGCCAGCGATTCGGTGCGCTTCGCGTGACTTCCATCGCACCGTCGGCGGCTTCGCCCATGAAGCTGTTGCATCCGGCCAGCAGCAGCGCCGCGCTGCCCGCGGCCACCAATCCCATCCGTGTCATTTCATCCCCCACCGCAGGCAGGACGCCCGCACCGCGCAGCCTATTCCGGTCGAACCCGGCTGTCACGCGCCGGCCTTGCGATGGCGGCACGGACATGATCGAAAGGGCGGGATGGACCGTCAGATCGCACATCACCTGCTGCTCGCCTGTGGTGCCAGCTATTCGCACATCATCGACCCGCGTCCGGCGGGATGGCTCGGCGAGCCGCTGCGGATCGAGCGGGGCGTGCCGCCCTGGCGGACGACGATCGACGTGGCGCTGGCCGGGCGGTTCGCCGAAGGCGTGGCGATCGCGTTTCGCGGCACGCTGCCCCCGATCGGCAGTCTGCACAGCGCGCTCGAGGTGATGTTCGACTGGGCGAACAACGGTGCGGCCTCATGCCGGCCGCATCCCGACTGGCCCGGCCGGGTCCATCGCGGCTTTGCCCAGTCGCTCTGCCGCCTGTGGAATGACAGCGCCGACTCGCCGGGGCTCGAGCGGGTCGTCGACGCGATGCTGGCCGAGGGCGGCCCGCGCCGCCTGTACCTGACCGGCCACAGCAAGGGCGGTGCGCTCGCCAACCTGTTCGCCTGGCGCGCGGCACGAACCTGGCCGGATCTCCCGATCGAGGTGGCGACCTTCGGCTCGGCGCGCGCGGGCAACGAGGCGTTTGCCGACGCCTTCGAGAGCGACTCCCGCATCGACTGCGTCCGTTACGAGACCGCGCTCGACATGATCCCCTATCTGCCGATGGGCTGGGACCGCGAGGATGCGGTGAAGGCGACCGTCCGCAAGATGTGGCCCGCGCTTCTGAACGGTGACTACCGCCCGGTCGGCCGCCGCGTCACCGCGACCGCGACGCTACCCGAATGGCGCGAGCGCAAGGCAGCCGAACTGCGCGCGATGTTCGCCGGCGGCTTCCACCCCGCCGCATGGCGCCACGACTTCCTCGGCGCGCACCTGATCGGGCCTGGGACGGATTATGATGCGCTGGTGGCGCGGGAGGTCGACGGACTGAACGAGTGACGGATCGTTGCACTTGCATTTCGATAAAGACGGAGTTAGGGCGCGCATCGATTTTGATTGGATCAACCATGTTCTCGCGTGTTGGATTTGAAGGTCTGCTGAACATCGCGTCGGGTAATTCCCGCGATGGAATGCTGTACCCGATCGAATTCTGATACGCCTCTGACGCTCGTCGTGGAGGCCTTGGCCTCCCGGACTCGCAAGACCCTGGATGGCCCGGCGCCTCCAGGGTTTTTTATTATCAGTGCACTGTCGCGCTGGCGGAGTCCGTTATGATCAATGCCGCAATCATCATTGTCGCTCCGCAGCCGCACCTCGGATCGTGCCCCGTCGACGCACGACTGTTCGGCATGAGCTGACGCCCCGCATCTTGCCGGGGGACGCTTCCACAGGACCCCGGATCTCGCACCTTGTCGAGAGCCCGCCCGGTCCCCGGTAGCGGGCTCTTTTCATTTCCGGGCGGCTACGACCGTCGCCGCCCGACCACGAGATTGGCGCGCCAATGCCAATGGCCGCCGGGCCCGGTTTGGCCAACCGGGTCCGTCGGCGCCCACAACAGGCAGGAGGAAACCATGCCTATCAAGACGCACGTGAATGTCGGAACCATCGGCCATGTCGATCATGGCAAGACCACGCTGACCGCCGCGATCACTCAGGTCCAGGCGGCCCGGTTGGGTGGGCAGGCCCTGTCGTTCGATCAGATCGACAAGGCACCCGAGGAGAAGGCGCGCGGCATCACGATCAACACCAGCCATGTCGAATATGAGTCCGAGACGCGGCACTATGCGCACATCGATTGCCCCGGGCACGCCGATTATGTGAAGAACATGATCACCGGCGCCTCGCAGATGGATGGCGCGATCCTGCTCGTCGACGGCACCAAGGGCGCTGCACGCCAGACGATCGAGCATGTCCTGCTCGCGCGTCAGGTGAACGTGCGCCACATGGTGGTGTTCGTGAACAAGATGGACGCGGTTCCCCCGGAAGACCGGGAGGACATGAAGGCGCTCATCGAACTCGAGACGGGCGAACTGCTCGCCGCGCACGGTTATGCCGACACGCCGTTCGTGTTCGGTACCGCGCTCGGTGCGCTGGACGCGGCGATGCGCGGCGATCTCGATGATCCGGCAGTCGCCGCGATCGTCGAACTGGTGGCCGCGCTCGACGTTCATATTCCCGACCCCGTGCGGGATTATGAGAGCCCGTTCATGATGCCGATCGAGGGTGTTCACACCATTCCGGGTCGCGGCACGGTCGTGTCCGGTCGTGTCGAACGCGGCGTGCTTAAGGTTGGCGATGCCGTCGAGATCGTCGGCATGGACGAGGCGGGTCAGGTGATCGTCACCGGAACCCAGTCGTTCCGCAAGGATGTGCCCGAGGCGCGGGCCGGCATGAACGTCGGCCTCTTGCTTCGGGGACTGAAGCGGGACGATGTCGTTCGCGGTCAGGTCCTCAGCGCGCCGGGCGTGATCCGCGCCCAGCGAAAGGGCAGGGCGCAGATCTTCGTCCTGACTCATGAGGAAGGCGGGCGGCACACGCCGTTCGACAGCGGGTATCGGCCGCAATTCTTCTTCGGCGTGACCGATGTGACGGGCGTCATCCTCACCGATGACGGCGCACAGGTTGCACCGGGGGATCAGGCCGAGATCGGCTTCGAGCTGAACCGCGCGGTCGGGATCGAGCCGGGTGTGCGGTTCGCGATCCGCGAGGGCGGCAAGACCGTCGGTGCCGGCGTCGTCACCACGGTGGAGACGTAGGCATCGCCGCCAGGGGCGCCCGGCTTCGGAGGAGACTCCGGAGCCGGGCGTTCACTTGAGGGGCAATGATCCGACATGCGGTCGCTCGCATGTCCGGCGGGCAGTTACTCCGCCGCGATCCCCGCCTTCGAGAACATGTCGTCCCCGCCGGTCGCGTCCTCGTTCGCCGGCTTTTCGGCCTTGGCGTTCTGGCGCTTGTCGAAGCTGTCCCATACCTCGTTCCAGCTGCCGCGGGTCGCGCCCTTCGAATATTCGGTCGCGCGCTGTTCGAAGAAGTTCGCATGCTCGACGCCGTTCAGCAGCGGGGCGAGCCAGGGCAGGGGATGCTCCTCGATCATGTAGATCGGCTTGAAGCCCAGCTGGCCCAGCCGCCAGTCGGCGATGTAGCGGATATACTTCTTGATCTCCTTGGGCGTCATGCCGGGCACCGGGCCCTGCTCGAACGCCAGGTCGATGAATGCATCCTCCAGGCGGACGGTGGTCTGGCACACGTCCATGATGTCCTCGCGCACCGCCTTGGTCAGGCAATCGCGCTCCTTGACGAAGGCGTGGAACAGGCGGGTGATGCCTTCGCAGTGCAGGCTCTCGTCGCGCACCGACCAGCTGACGATCTGGCCCATGCCCTTCATCTTGTTGAAGCGCGGGAAGTTCATCAGCATCGCGAAGCTGGCGAACAGCTGCAGCCCCTCGGTGAAGCCGCCGAACATCGCCAGCGTGCGCGCGATATCCTCGTCGGTGTCGACGGTGAAGCGCTGCAGATAGTCGTGCTTGTCCTTCATCTCGGCATATTCGAGGAACATGCCATATTCGCTCTCGGGCATGCCGATCGTGTCGAGCAGGTGGCTGTATGCCGCGATGTGCACCGTCTCCATGTTGGAGAAGGCGGCCAGCATCATCTTGATCTCGGTCGGCTTGAACACCCGGCCGTATTTCTCGTGATAGCAGTCCTGCACCTCGACATCGGCCTGGGTGAAGAAGCGGAAGATCTGCGTCAGCAGGTTGCGCTCGGTCGCGTCGAGCTTCTGCGCCCAGTCGCGGCAATCCTCGCCCAGCGGCACTTCCTCCGGCATCCAGTGGATCTGCTGCTGGCGCTTCCAGAAGTCATAGGCCCAGGGATATTCGAACGGCTTGTACTGCTTGCGGGCTTCGAGAAGAGGCATGGGGGGTTACTCCTGGGCGAACTGAATATGGGTGGGGGCGGTGGCGCCTGCCATGGCAGGCGGGACCGAAAGGGTCGGAATCGTGGGCGGGCGACGCGTCATGCGGCCGCGCCCGACAGAGTGAGGGTCGCGGCAAAGCCGCCGAGCAGCAGGCCGAGGGCGAGGGCCATCATCCCGCCGATGCGCAGCGCATAGACGGTCTCGGCACGCGCGGGCAGGCGCAGCACGCGCCGCGCAGCACCGGGGCGGACCAGCGCGGTCAGCCCCGCCGTCCCCGCGACACCGGCCAGGCCGGCCATCAGGATCAGCCCGCGGCTCATTCGTGGTCGATCACCGTGCCGCGGCGCGCCGGGCGGTCGCGATAGACGATGCGGGTGCGCGTGCCATGCGCGCCGACGCCCAGGAAGCAGATGCCGATGAAATAGCCGAAATCGTACCAGCCGCCGTTATTGGGCACGGCATAGACCGCGACATCGGGCATCACGAGGCTGAGGAACCAGGCGACCGGGAAGATGAACCCGTGCCACAGGCCCATCAGGAAGCCGGGCGCGGAGGGGCTGACGCCGGCGGGCACCTGGGTCGCGCAGCCGGCGAGCAGGACAAGCGCGCCGAGCGCAATGACGGTGCGGGTACGAGTCATGCTATCCTCCGTTCGGCCGGTGCATCGTTTTGCTCACATGCGGCGTTGTGCCCCCGATTCCACCAAGGAGACCAACCATGACCGATGCGAGCCAGATCAAGGAACATATGGAAGTGATCGGTGCCGACGGCGTCCATGTCGGCACCGTCGACCGGGTCGAGGGCGACAAGATCAAGCTCACCAAGGCCGACAGCGGCGAAGGGTCGCACGAGGGGCACCACCACACCCTCCCGCTCGGCCTGGTCGCCGCGATCGAAGGCGACAAGGTCCGCCTGAGCGCCACCGGCGCGAACGCCCTGTCGTTCGAAGAAGAGGCAGAGTGACGCGTTAGGCAACACTTCGGGCAAGTCCCCCTCACCCTTCCCACGCGCGATGCGCGCGGGCCCCTTCCCTCTCCCACAAGGGGAGAGGGAGGTCACTGCCACCTTTCCCTCTCCCCTTGTGGGAGAGGGAGGGAGCGGCGAAGCCGCGGAAGGGTGAGGGGGCTGTCGGATCACGAAAAGCTCCCGCGCAGGTGCGCAGGCAAATGGCCCGCGATCGCGGCAAGGACGCCATCGCGATTCTCCATCACCTCGTTGTTCCAGAACCGGATCACCCGATAGCCTTCGTCGTTCAGGAAGCGGGTCCGCACATCGTCGAGCCCGCGTCGTTCTGCATGGGACGCATCGTCGATTTCGACGATCAGCTTCGCCCCATGCGAACAAAAATCCGCATGATAGGCCCCGATGGGAACCTGATGGCGGAACTTCGCATCCGGCAATGCTTCGCGCAGTGCGCGCTTCATCACCCGTTCCGGCTCGCCCGCGTTGCGGCGTAGTTCGCGCGACCAAAAAGGGGTCAGGGCAGGAAGTCGCTGACGCTTGGTCAGACCTTCCATATCTCCCCGCACCCCACCCTCCCCCACACGGGGGGAGGGCGTCCCGGCTTCGCCTAGCCCGCGCACCTCACTGGCACGCCAGGCATTCGTCATAGTCGCGCGATTCCACCTGGATCTCGCGCAGGTCCGGCGTGTTGTCGGCTTCGACGCCGCCCGCGAAGCCGGCGCGCTGCACCGACTTGGAGCGCAGATAGTAGAGCGACTTGATGCCCAGCTCCCACGCGCGGAAGTGGAGCATCAGCAGGTCCCACTTCTCGACATCGGCCGGGATGAACAGGTTGAGCGACTGCGCCTGGTCGATGAACGGCGCGCGGTCGCCCGCCAGTTCCAGGATCCAGCGCTGGTCGATCTCGAACGACGTCTTGAACACGTCCTTTTCCTCGGCGCTGAGGAAGTCGAGATGCTGGACCGAGCCGCCCTGTTCGAGGATCGAATTCCACACCGCGTCGGAATTCTTGCTCTTCTCGATCAGCAGCTTTTCCAGGAACGGATTGCGCACCGACCACGAGCCCGACAGCGTCTTGTGGGTATAGATGTTCGCCGGGATCGGCTCGATGCAGGCCGAGGTGCCGCCGCAGATGATCGAGATCGACGCGGTCGGCGCGATCGCCATCTTGCAGCTGAACCGCTCCATCACGCCCATGTCGGCCGCGTCGGGGCAGGGGCCACGCTCGACCGCCAGCTGCATCGACGCTTCGTCGACCTGGCCCTTGATGTGCTTGAAGATGCGATTGTTCCAGCTCTTGGCGGTGCCGCCCTCGAACGGCAGGCCGCGCGCCTGCAGGAACGAGTGGAAGCCCATCACGCCCAGTCCGACCGAACGCTCGCGACCGGCCGAATAGCGCGCCCGCGCCATCTCGTCGGGGGCGCGATCGATATAGTCGGTCAGGACGTTGTCGAGGAAGCGCATGACGTCCTCGATGAAGCCCTTGGCGTCCTTCCAATGGTCCCAGGTTTCCAGGTTCAGCGACGACAGGCAGCACACTGCGGTGCGGTCGTTGCCCAGATGGTCGCGGCCGGTGGGCAGCGTGATCTCGGAACACAGGTTCGAGGTCGAGACCTTCAGGCCCAGGTCGCGGTGATGCTTGGGCATCGTGTTGTTCACATGGTCGGAAAACACGATGTACGGCTCGCCGGTCGCCAGGCGGGTCTCGACCAGCTTCTGGAACAGCGCGCGCGCGTCCACCTTGCCGCGCTCCGACTGGTCCTTGGGGCTGCGCAGCGTCCATTCGGCGCCGTCGCGGACCGCCTCCATGAAGGCGTCGGGGATCAGCACGCCGTGGTGCAGGTTCAGCGCCTTGCGATTGAAATCGCCCGACGGCTTGCGAATCTCGAGGAACTCCTCGATCTCGGGATGCGAGATGTCGAGATAGGTCGCGGCCGACCCGCGGCGCAGCGAGCCTTGCGAGATGGCCAGCGTCAGGCTGTCCATCACGCGGACGAACGGAATGATGCCGCTGGTCTTGCCGTTCAGGCCGACCGGTTCGCCGATGCCGCGCACCGACCCCCAATAGGTGCCGATGCCGCCGCCGCGCGCGGCCAGCCAGACATTCTCGTTCCAGGTCTGGACGATGCCTTCAAGGCTGTCGGGGACCGAGTTCAGATAGCAGCTGATCGGCAGGCCGCGGCCGGTGCCGCCGTTCGACAGCACGGGCGTCGCCGGCATGAACCACAGGCGCGAGATATAGTCGTAGAGGCGCTGGGCATGCGCCTGGTCGTCGGCATAGGCCGATGCGACTCGCACGAACAGATCCTGGAAGCTCTCGCCCGGCAGCAGGTAACGGTCCTTCAGCGTCTCCTTGCCGAACTCGGTCAGCAGCGCGTCGCGGCTGTGATCGACCTCGACCGAATACAGCTTCGGCGCGATGGCGTGCGAGTCCATGTCGTTGGCTTTCTTGGCCTTCGGCTTGGTGTCTGCCGGTGCGGCGACGGTGTCGGTGGTGATGGCGTTCACGCTGCTTTCGGTGTCCCTGAATTCCATAACGATCTGCCCCTGAAAACTGACACTCACTCAGCCTCCTGCGAGGCCCGCAGATGCGACTCGGGGCGAAGGTCCGATGATATCATCGACCTGGCTGCGCGCGGGAACAAAAGATGTCCAACCGCCGCGCGACAATGGGCCATTCGCCCGATCACGACATGGTGTCGTGCCGTCCAAACTACCAGTGCTAGAGTTCGCCCCTCACAGCAACCACTATAGATTGTGCCATCTTGAATCCGTGCACAAGATGTTAATTCGCGAACGGGGGACTCGGTTCGTCGCTAAAACGAGTCGTTTCGCAGACGGTTCCAAACGGTGCGACGCAGCGACGCACGGACTTCCACGGGGTTGCGGAAACGCAAGGCCTGAAAGCCCCCGATCCACGAAAAAATCTTTTCTGTGGGCAACTCCGCCGCCGACCGGCCCGGCGATTGCGATCGTCACATTTCGCGGTGCCGAAACGCGGATCCAGCGCATCGGAGGCGAAACCTCCGATTCGGAGATATGGGACGATCTATTCGCCCGCCTAGGCGAACCAGCCCGCGTCGCGCAGCGCCGGATAGGCCGACCGGCTGACCGGCGCGACGACGCCGCCCGGCAGCGTCAGTTCGGCGCGGCCGTCCAACCGGGTCACCTCGCGGATCGCGGCGCGCGCCACCCACCAGCTGCGATGCGTGCGCGCGCCCTCCACGCCTTCGAGCTCGGGCACCGCGTCGCCCAGGCGCATCAGGATCAGCTCGGTCCCCGCGTCGGTGTGGATCCGCAGATAATGGTCCTCCGCCTGCAGCGCATGGATCGACGCGCTGCGCAGATGCGGGGGCAGGCGGTCGCTGAGCCTCGGCCGGATCGTTTCGTCCGGGACTGGCGGGGCGGGTGCCGGTTCCGCCGGTGCGGGCAGCGGCGCAGAGTCCGCGCCGGGCAGCGTCCCCGGCATCGGCATCGGCAGCGCGCTGCGGTTGGTCGCGATGGTGATCGCGGTGATCGCGGCGCCGATCATCCACACGAAGCCGAAGAAGCGCAGCACCGCCTCCGGCCGCGGCGCGGCGCCGCCGAAAAAGGCGAGTGTCGCACCAATCACAACCAGCGTCAGCGGCGCCGCGATCGCCACGCTGATCGCCAGTCCCTCCAGCCAGGGCCGCTGGCGCAGCCGCCCCCAGGCGGCGATCCCGGTCGACGCGCCCAGTCCGATCATCGCGCCGCATTCCATGATGATCAGCCAATAGGCCAGTCGCGGCAGCAGCGGCGCCTGGCTGGTTCCGAACGCACCGACGGCGGTCATCAGCACCGCCGCGATCGTCGCGATCAGGAAGCTGCGCCGGTGGTTGCCATAGGGGACACCCCCCGTTCGCGAAGCGCCAGTGGCGACGTCCTGCAGCTCACGCATCCTATCCCCCGGGTCACGCAAATTCGGATGACGCGCGACCCTAGCTGCGGCATCGGGACGATGTCGAACCCAAGTTTTTGAAAGGCACGCCATGTTCGCCCGCCCGCTGATCGCCGCCCTGATGCTCGCTACGGCCCCGATCGCCGCCTCCGCCCAGACGGCTCCGGCGGCCGCGCCCTCATCCGCCGCCGGTTCGACGCTGACCCTGAAGTTCGAGGGCGTGAAGCAGGAACGCGGCACGATCCTGATCGCGGTCTATGCCGATGCCGCCAGCTGGGCAGGCGGCGCCCCGGCACGGGTGGCGATGCTGCCCGTCGGCCAGTCGCACGAGGTCAAGGTGCCCGGCCTCGCATCCGGCCACTACGGCATCAAGGTCTTCCAGGATCTCGACGGCGACATGAAGCTGACCACCAACCCCTTCGGCATCCCGATCGAGCCCTATGGCTTTTCGCGCGATGCGATGGGTGCCGGCAAGTCGCCCGACTGGGATGCGGCCAGCTTCGATTTCGGCGCCGCCGACGCCGTCCAGACGATCACGCTGCGCTGAGGCTTTGCGAATGACCCCGATTATTGCCCGTCGCGAAATGCTTGGTGCCGGCCTGTTTGCCGGCGCGGCGATGCTGCTGCCGCCCGAGCGCGCCTTTGCCGCGACGCTGCCGGTCGACTGGACGCTGGGCGTCGCCGATGTCGAGGGCGACGTCGCCCCGCGCACGTTGCGCCGGATCCATGGCCGCGCGCCCGCCGAGTTTCGCGGCCTGCTCTATCGCAACGGCCCGGCCAAGTTCCGCCGCGGCGCGACCGCCGCGACGCACTGGTTCGACGGCGACGGGCTGGTCCGCCGCTTCGCCATCGCGGACGGCGAGGCGCGGCTGGCGGCGCGGTTCGTCGACACGCCCAAGCGCCGGCAGGAGGCGAAGGCCGGCGAGATGCTGCTGCCCGGCTTCGGCACGCCGGCCCGCCCCGGCGCAGTCGTGTCGGGGCCCGACGCGGTCAATGCCGCCAATACCAGCGTGATGCTGGCCGGCGGCGAACTCTGGGCGCTGTGGGAGGGCGGCTCGGCCTGGCGGCTCGACCCCACGACGCTGGAATCGCTCGGTCCCAAGACCTTCCGCCCCGACCTCGCCCAGATGCCGTTCCTCGCCCATCCGCGGGTCGAGCCCGACGGCACGGTGTGGAATCTCGGCATGGCGGGCGCCAACGCCATCCTGTGGAAGCTGCGCCCCGACGGCACGCTGGTCGACACCCACATGATCCGCCTGCCGCGCGCCAGCTATGTCCATGACTTCACCGCGACGGCCCGGCATCTGGTGGTGGTGCTCCAGCCCTGGGTGCATGTGCGCACCAGCACGCCCGTGACCGCCGGCATGGAATGGCAGCCCGATCTCGGCAGCCAGGTGGTGGTGATCGACAAGGACGATCCCACCCGCCAGCGCGTCTTCGACCTGCCTGCCTTCTCCTTCTTCCACCTCGCCGATGCCTGGGAGGAGCGCGACGGGACGATCCGCTTCGACGGCTGCCTGACCAGCAGCCCGGAGTTCGTGGTGCGCGAGGCGTCGGACCTGCTGGTCGGCCGCCACGAGCCGACGCCGTCGCCGATGCTGACGATGATCGCGCTTCATGCCGGTGGCCGCGCGGAGTTGATTCCCACCGGGGTGAAGGCCGAATTCCCCCAGAACGACAAGCGCCGCGCCGGTCTTCCCCGCCGCTACACTGCGTTCACCGGCCTCTATCAGGCCGACCGGCCGCTCGCACGCGGCGTCGGCGTCCATGACTGGCAGACCGGGCGCACCGCGACCCATGATTTCGGCGCCAGCCAGCTGGTCGAGGAATTCCTGTTCGTGCCGCGCAAGGCCAGCGACGAAGGCGGCTGGCTGATCGGCACGACGGTCAATCTCGACGCGCGCGCGACCGAGCTGCATCTGTTCGACGCATCGCATGTCGAGGCCGGACCGATCGCCAGCTGGCGCGCCGATCTCGCGCTCCCGGTCGGCTTCCACGGGACGTTCAGGCGGGGCTGATCGCTCCGCCGGGCCCGCCGCGCTCGTGCCAGCGGCGGGCGACCCGCGCCTGCCACGCGATCATCAGCGGCACGATGCCCAGCTCGATGCCCAGGCCGACCAGATGACCGGTCGAGGGCGGCCCGGCCTCGACCAGCGACAGCGCGCGGGCGAGCCCGCCGGCGATCACCATCAGCCCGAGCAGCCGGAACCGCGCCGTCGTCGCCTCGATCCGCGGGATGCAACTGGCATAGGCGATGCCCAGCGCCAGGAAGATGCCCGACAGGTAGCGGAAATGGCTGTCGAGATCGCGCGGAACCGGCGATTCTGCCAGCCAGCCCGCGCCGCGCAGGATGCTCAGGCTCGCCACGCTCAGCGGCACCAGCGTGACGATCGCGACCGCCGTCTGCAACAGCCGGCGCTCGCCCTGCGGGCTCATCGCCGGCGCGGCTTGCGGTCGAGTTCCAGCAATTCCTCGCGCACATGGATCGCCTTCAGCGACATGCGCACCTCGATCAGGAAATAGATCAGCCCGCCCATCAGCAGCAGCATCGACATGATGAAGAAGGCCGCGACCCAGCCGCCCAGATGCCATCCGGCGATCCGCGCGACGAACAGCGCGGCGACGACCAGGCAGATCGCCAGGCCGCTGGCGACGCACAGGAAGATGGCGTTGTTGATGACCGAGATGCGCTGGTCGATGATCCGCAATTCCCAGACATGGCGTTCATGCTCGGGCCCGGTCGAGCGCGGATGCAATTTCTCGATATCGCGCGCCCGGTCGACGATGCGCGCCAGCCGGCCGACCATCACGTTCAGGAACGCGCCGATACCGGCCAGCAGGAAAACCGGGGCGATCGCGGCCTGGATCGTCGCGGAAACCGTGGAGAGATAGGGACCTTCCATCGCTGCCATCTTGGCAAGGCTCGGGCGCGAAGTCGACCGGCATGATGGCGCAGGGCGGCGGGAAGACCGGATACCGTTCAAAACACCTTGGTAACCGGTCGGGGCTAAAGCACCGGCATGAAGCCGGTGCCGCCCGACCAGTTCAAGCATGTGGCGCCCGTGCACGCCGTCGACTGCCTCGCCGGCCTGTCGCCTGCCATCGATGCGGTCGCCGAACGCGCGGCGCCCAGCCACCGGTTCCTGCGTCATGGCTGGTTCGCGGCGGCGCTCGCCGCCTATGGCGGGACCGCGCGCACGCTGATCGTCCGCCGTCAGGACAGGCCGGTGCTGGCGCTGCCGCTGGTCGGCCATGGTCCGGCCCGGTTCCGCCTTGCCTCGGTGCCCGGCTGCTACTGGCCGTTCCGCAGCTTCCCGGTCGGCGAGGATGCCGGGATCGAGGCAGCCGAGGCGCTGCTCCCGCGCTTGGCGCGAGAAGTGGTCGCGCTTCGGCTGGGGCCGGTCCATGACGGCGATCCCGGGTTCGAGCTGCTCAAGGCGGCGGCGCTTGCCAATGGCTGGACGGTGATCGACCGTTTCATCGCCACCTCCTATCTGCTCGACATCGACGCCGCCCGGGCCGACAGCCCCTGGCCGCGCACCTCGACGCTGAAGAAGAACCGCTTCCACGAAAAGCACCTCGCCGGCCATGGCGCGCTCGACTGGGGCTTCGTCACCGGCGCGGCCTGGACCGACGCTGCCTTTGCCGCACTCGCCGAGATCGAGGAGCAGAGCTGGATCGCCGCCCGCACCGACGGCCGCGACGCGAAATTCACCCCCGCCGGCCACGGCGCCTTCTGGCGCGCCGCGGCGCAGGATCCGGTGATCTCGGCGATGATGTGGGCGGCGCTGCTGCGGGTCGACGGAAAGCCGTCGGCCTTCTCGTTCGACCTGAACGCCGGCACGCTGAAATATGCGATCGCGAACAGCTTCGATCCCGAATTCGCCCGGCATTCCCCGGGAAAGCTGCTCTATTATCGCAACCTGATCCGCGCCGTCGCCGACGGCACCGCCCGGGTCGATTGGGGTGCGGGCGACAGCGGCTACAAGAAGGTGATCGGGGCGGCGGCGGGCCCGGCGATCCGCGACTGGTTGTTCATCCGGCCCGGCGCAAGCGGGCTGGCGGCGCGTCTGCTGCGCGGGCTGTGGCGGCGCAGCGGCAATCCCGAAGCGCCGGCTGCCGCCGCCGAACCGGACGCGGAATAGCGATCAGCCCTGCTTCAGCCGGAGCCGGGCATCCTCGATGCTGAGCGTCATGAGCACGGCGGCAAAGGCGCAGGGGGCGGCGAGGATCAGGGCGAAAAGGGCGTTGGCGACGGTCATGGCAGGTCTCCTTGTGACCACCCTGATCGGTCCGACGATGCCTTCGCGCCTTGACCGCGATCAAAAAGCCGGGGCCGACGGGGCGACAATCGCGGCACCGGCCGCTATCCGGGCATGATGAACGCGATGCTGGTCTGTGCCGATTGCGCCGTGCGCGACAAGGCGCTGTGCGGTGCGCTGAGCGACGGCGAGCTTGCCGCGCTCAACCGGATCGGCCGCCGTCGGCACCTGCGCCGGGGCGAGACGCTGATCTGGGCGGGCGAGGACAATGCGGTCTGCGCCAACCTCCTGTCCGGCGTGATGAAGCTGACCGCCGGCACCGCCGACGGCCGCGAACAGATCGTCGGCCTGGTCTATCCCGCCGATTTCGTCGGGCGCCCCTGGCCGGGCGAGGCCGGGGTTACCGTGACCGCGCTGAGCGATGTCGAACTGTGCACCTTCCCCCGCGCCGCGTTCGAGGCGGTGCTGGAGGATCATGTCCGGATGGAGCGGCTGCTGCTCCAGCGGACCTTCGCTGCGCTGGACGAGGCCCGGAACCGGATGCTGGCGCTTGGCCGGCTGAGCGCGGGCGAGAAGGTCGCCGCCTTCCTGCTGGCGATGGCGGATCGCGGCAGCGGATGCCGCGCGACCGGCTTCGGCCCGGTGACCTTCGACCTGCCGTTGACCCGCGGCGAAATGGCCGAAATCCTGGGACTGACGATCGAGACGGTCAGCCGCCAGTTGGGCCGGCTGAAGGCGGCGGGAACGATCGCCTTGCCCGGGGCGCGCGGCGTCACGATCCGCGACCGCGCCGCGCTGGAGGCGGCGGCAGGGAACTGATCGTCCGCCCGCGCATCGTGCGGGCATGAAGATCGCGACCTATAATGTGAACGGCATCAACGGCAGGCTGCCGGTCCTGCTGCGCTGGCTGGACGAGGCGGCGCCCGACATCGTCTGCCTCCAGGAACTCAAGGCGCCGCAGGACCGGTTCCCGCAGGCGGCGATCGAAGCCGCCGGCTATGGCGCGATCTGGCACGGACAGTCGCGGTGGAACGGCGTCGCGATCCTGGCGCGCGGCTGCGATCCGCTGGAAACCCGTCGCGGCCTGCCTGGCGATCCGACCGACGAGCAGAGCCGCTATCTCGAGGCGGCGGTGGACGGCGTGCTGGTCGGCGGGCTGTATCTGCCCAACGGCAATCCCCGGCCGGGCCCGCGCTTCGACTACAAGCTGCGCTGGTTCGACCGGTTGGAGGCGCGGATGGCCGAGCTGATCGGCATGGATGCCCCGGTCGTGATTGCCGGCGACTATAATGTGATGCCGAACGAACTCGACGTCCACAAGCCCGAGCGCTGGGTCGACGACGCGCTGTTCGCGCCGGAGGTTCGCGCCGCCTATGCGCGGCTGCTCGATCAGGGATGGATCGACGCGCTGCGCACGCTTCATCCGGACGAGCGGATCTACACCTTCTGGCATTATTTCCGCGGCGCGTTCGAACGCGATGCCGGGCTGCGCATCGATCATCACCTGCTGAACCCGGTCGCGGCAAAGCGGCTGGCCGGGGCAGGGGTGGATCGGTTCGCGCGCGCCTGGGAAAAGACCAGCGACCACGCGCCGGTGTGGATCACGCTGGACTGAACCGGTGCAGGCGGGTCCGGCCCTCCCGCGCGGCTGAGCGCGCAAGGGGAGGGCCGGGGTCGCCGCTTCGTTACTTGGCCGGTGCGCCCGACGGGGCCGGGGTCGGCGCATCGAGCGACTGGGGTGCCGGCGCGGCGCCCGGGGCGGGTGCGGCCGGTGCCGGGCTGCGGCCCGTCGCCTTGCAGTCGCCGGTGCGCTTGCCGGTGATCCGCATCTTGCTGTGCGCCTTGCCCTGTGGCATCGGCAGTTCGGTCTCCGCCTCCGCGCTGAACGTCTCCGCGCCATAGGTTGCGGTCGACTTGACCCGGATCTCGCCGGTCATGCCCGGACAGGTCATTTCCGACTCGACCTTGGTCCCGGTCATCTCATATTTCGCGAACTTGCAGTCGTTCGACGGCGCGCCGACCAGCACCTCGGACATCGGACGTTCGACGTCCGACTGGTTGAGGCATTGTTCGGTGGTGCGGTTGCCCATCGACTTCATCGCCGCCTTCTTGTCCGGGGTCAGGCCCGGACCGTCGACGTCGAGCATCTCCAGCTTGATCTCCCAGTTGCCCGGCTTCATCGGCTGCTTGATACCCGATTTCTCCACCGCCTTGGTGACGTCGTCGACCGAGGCGTTGGACATCGAGACGCTGGGCCCGCAGGCGCTGAGCGCCAGCACGAGGCTGATCGGAACGAGTGCAAATCGCGTCATTTGGGCACTTTAGCCTTTCTAGTCAGGGATGCAGTCGCCGGTCCGACGCCCTGCGATCTTGATCGTCATCTTCATCGACCGGCCGTCCATAGCCGAGCTATTCTCGGTCTCATAGTCGAACCTGTCCGCCGAATAGCTGCCCTTGACCGTCGAGGTGGCGTCGCTCTCGGGCATCTTGCAGAGGATGGTGACGCTGATCGGGCCGTTGCCATCTTCACGTCGGCGAACGAGCCGCCGTCGCCCAAGGGGACGCAGCGGACCGGCATGTCCGATCAGCGGTCCGTCGGCGGAGAATGGCGAGACGGTGCATGTCCAAACAGGCTCAGCCAGTTCGCAGAAGAGCCTACTTCTTCTTGGCGGGGGTGCAGTCGCCCGCACGATGGCCTGCGATCTTCATGGTCATCTTCGTCGACTGTTCGCCCATCGACGCGGTCGTCTGAACCTCGTAATCGAACCTGTCGTCGGCAAAGGTGCCCTTCATCTTCGCGATGGCCTCGCCCTGCGGCATCTTGCAGAGGGTGGTGGCGTTCACCCAGCCCCTGCCCATCTTGAACTCGGCGAACTTGCAGCTTGGGTCCACCTTGCCGATCGGCGCGCTCAACTCGCCGTCGGTAAAGCATTGTGAAATGCTGATTGCGCCCTTCTCTTTCATCTTGGCGATGATGTCCGGGGTGGCGCCCGGAATTTCCGCGGACACGATTTCGGTCGTCAGCTCCCACTGTCCGCCACGTGACTTGGGACCTGCAGCCTGTGCTGCCTTGGCGACCTCCTCGGCCGATGCATCGGTCATCGAGATTTCCGGTCCCGCGTCCGCTGCGTCCTGCGTGGGGTCCGATTGGGCCATGGCAGGAAACTCGCCTGGACCATGGCGCAGGGTCGATGCCGCCTGGTATTCGGCCATCACTCTGTGACAGATCGTCGTCGATCCCGTCCCGGACCCGAGCCTTTCAGGAGTCGCGATATTGCACCCGTCCGACGGCAAGCCGGCCTCGACTTTCGACATCGAAGCGCCCGGCCCGGCGACGAGTGCAAGGGCGAGGCCGATCGGAACGAGTGCAAATCGCGTCATTGGCTGAGCCTAGCCGATTTTCTCGGCAAGGCTCAGCCAAATCTTCGATTGAACTTAGTTGGTCTTGGGGGGCGTGCAGTCGCCGGTGCGACGGCCCGCGATCTTCATGGTCATCTTCATCGACTGGCCACCGGGCATGGACGAGCTCGTCTCGGTCTCATAGTCGAACTTGTCGTCGGCATAGGTGCCCTTGACCTTCGACGTGGCCTCGCCCTGCGGCAGCTTGCAGGTCGTGGTGCCGCTCATCGAGCCATCACCCATCTTGAAGTCGGCGAACTTGCAGCTGTCGCCCATCTTGCCCATCGCGCCGCCCTGCGAGTTCAGCTGCTCGTCGGTGAAGCACTGCGACACGGTGTTCGCACCCTGCTTCTTCATCGAATCGGCAACGCCGGCCGGCGCGCCCGGCATCTCGACGGACACGATCTCGGTCTTCAGCTCCCACTGACCGCCCTTCATCTTCGGGGCAGCAGCCTTTGCCGCCTTGGCGACGTCTTCGGCCGATGCGTTGGTCATCGACACTTCCGGCTCCTTGTTGCAGGCGCTCAGCGCCAGGGCCAGAGCGACGGGAGCAAGAACGAAACGATACATGTTTTTTTCCCTCTTCGTGACAGCCACCGGAATGGGGGCCCGCCAGCGCAAGGCGTAACGCGCGAGTGAGGATTGGGTTCGGCTGCGAAACCATTTCTGCCGCGGGTTTCGTTCAACTGCCGGGCGCCACGCGATTTTTTATTTGCGATTCGCTCGCAATGTTTTTGCGATGTCGACCCGGTTCATTTTTTGTTCCTCTCTTTTCGATCGTGCGCCGGCGTCCCATATTCGCCGGCTATGGCAATCCAGATTCGCACCAGCCTCGACGAGCCGGAAACCGGGCAGAGTTTCGTCCCGCACCGGCCGAGCCGCCCGGACAAGCTGGAGGGCGGGCGCCCGTTCAAGCTGGTCAGCGACTATCAGCCGTCGGGCGACCAGCGCCAGGCGATCCCCGAACTCGTCGAACAGGCGCTTGCCGGCGAACGCGATCAGGTGCTCCTGGGCGTCACCGGGTCGGGCAAGACGTTCACGATGGCCAGCGTGATCCACGAGCTGCAGCGTCCGGCGCTGATCCTGGCGCCGAACAAGATCCTCGCCGCCCAGCTCTATGGCGAGTTCAAGAGCTTCTTTCCCGAAAACGCGGTCGAATATTTCGTCAGCTATTACGACTATTACCAGCCCGAGGCCTATGTGCCGCGGTCGGACACGTACATCGAGAAGGAAAGCTCGGTGAACGAATCGATCGACCGGATGCGCCATTCGGCGACCCGCTCGCTGCTGGAACGCGACGACGTGATCATCGTCGCCTCGGTGTCGTGCCTGTACGGCATCGGCTCGGTCGAGACCTATTCGGCGATGATCTTCGACCTGAAGAAGGGCCAGGTCGCCGACCAGCGCGAGGTGATCCGCAAGCTGGTCGCGCTCCAGTACAAGCGTAACGACGCCGCCTTCGCCCGCGGCAATTTCCGCGTCCGCGGCGACAGCCTCGAGATCTTCCCGTCGCATTATGAGGATTCCGCCTGGCGGATCTCGTTCTTCGGCGACGATATCGAGGAGATTACCGAGTTCGATCCGCTGACCGGCAAGAAGGTCGCCAGCCTCGACTATGTCCGCGTCTTCGCCAACTCGCATTATGTTACGCCCGGGCCGACGATGAAGCAGGCGATGGAGGGCATCCGCCACGAACTGACCGAGCGGCTGAAGGAGCTGGAGGCGGAGGGCAAGCTGCTGGAGCATCAGCGGCTGGAGCAGCGCACCAATTTCGACCTCGAGATGATCGCCGCGACCGGCAGCTGTGCCGGCATCGAGAATTACTCGCGCTTCCTAACCGGCCGCCTGCCCGGCGAACCGCCGCCCACCTTGTTCGAATATCTGCCCGAGAATGCACTGCTGTTCGTCGACGAGAGTCACCAGACGATCGGGCAGATCAACGGCATGTCGCGCGGCGATCACCGCCGCAAGGTGACGCTGGCCGAGTTCGGATTCCGCCTGCCCTCGGCGATCGACAACCGCCCGTTGCGGTTCAACGAATGGGACGCGATGCGCCCCCAGACCACCTATGTCTCGGCCACGCCGGGCGGGTGGGAGATGGAGCAGACCGGCGGCGTCTTCGTCGAACAGGTCATCCGCCCGACCGGGCTGATCGATCCGCCGGTCGAGATCAAGCCGGTCGAGGAACAGGTCCAGGACCTGATCCAGGAATGCAAGGCGACCACCGCCAAGGGCTATCGCACCCTGGTCACCACGCTGACCAAGCGCATGGCCGAGGATCTGACCGAATATATGCACGAGGCGGGGGTGAAGGTCCGCTACATGCATTCGGATACCGAGACGCTGGAGCGGATCGAGCTGATCCGCGACCTGCGGCTGGGGGTCTATGACGTGCTGGTCGGCATCAACCTGCTGCGCGAGGGGCTCGACATTCCCGAATGCGGGCTGGTCGCGATCCTCGATGCCGACAAGGAGGGATTCCTGCGGTCGGAGACGTCGCTGATCCAGACGATCGGCCGCGCCGCGCGCAACGTCGAGGGGCGGGTGATCCTGTACGCCGATCGCGTCACGGGTAGCATGGAGCGCGCGCTGGCCGAGACCGGCCGCCGCCGCGAGAAGCAGCAGGCCTATAATCTCGAACACGGCATCACGCCGGAGACGATCAAGAAGAACATCGGCGACATCATCGCCCATGTGTCGTCGAAGGATCAGGTCACCGTCGAGATCGACGAGGACCGGCCGCACATGGTCGGCCACAATCTGCGCGCCTATATCGAGGAACTGGAAAAGAAGATGCGCAATGCCGCCGCGAACCTCGAATTCGAGGAGGCGGGCAAGCTGCGCGACGAGATCCGCTCGCTGGAGGCGGAGGAGCTCGGCCTGCCGGCCGATGAGCGCAAGGCACCGGTCATGGGCCGCAGCAACGAGGGCAAGCCCGGCACGCGCAAGACCCGGTTCGGCAAGACCCAGCGCAAATTCCCGAAGCGCTAGCAGGTGTCGCGTTTCGCTTGCGCCTGGCGGTTCACTCCCTAACCTCGGGGCGGGCATCGCCGGGCTGATCCGCGCGGGCCGGGGAGCGGATGATGCGAAAGACGCGACTGGCGATCACATCGGTGATGATCCTGGGGCTGGTCGCCTGTAGCGGCGGCGCTTCGGGGAGCGGCGATGGGGGCGGGACGACCACGCCTGCACCGACCCCGGTGCCCACGCCAACCCCGACCCCCAGTCCGACGCCGACGCCCGCCGCCTCGGCCTTCACCCCTGCGCCTGCGGCGGTCGCGACCACCGGCGGGACGCTGCGCCTGGGCAAGTGCGTCAACCTGTCGAACATGCTCGAGGCACCGCGCGAGGGTGACTGGGGCCGGGCCTTCGCCGACGCCGATATCGCCAATATCAAGGCAAAGGGATTTACCGGCATCCGTCTGCCTGCGCGCTTCTCCGCCCATGCGCTGGCGGCCTCGCCTTACACGATCGATCCCGCCTTCATGGCACGGGTCAGGCATGTCGTCGACCTGGCCGTCGCCGCCGACCTGTCGATCATCATCGACATGCATCATTATGAGGAACTGTTCACCGATCCCTCCGGCCATGCGGACCGCTTCGCCGAAATGTGGCGGCAGATCGGGGCGACGTTCAAGGACTATCCCTCGACCGTCTATTTCGAGCTGATCAACGAACCGCAGAACAAGCTGGACGGGTCGAACCTGCTCGCGATCCAGGCGCCCGCGCTTGCGGCGGTGCGCGCGACCAACCCGACCCGGCTGGTGGTGATCGACGGGCCCGGCTGGGCCAATCTCGACGTGATGCTGACCACGACCTTCCCGGCGGATCCGAATATCGTCCCGACCTTCCATTATTACGATCCGCAGAATTTCGGCTTCGACGTCGCGCCCTGGATGACGCCCTCGGTCCGCAACGACTTCGGCACGGCGCAGGATATTGCCGATCTCAACAGGGTGGTGGGCAAGCTGCGCGGCTTCATTGCCTCCACCGGTCGGGTGCCGTTCGCCGGCGAATATGGCGCCTATGAGGGCCGGCCCGATGCCGCGCGCGCGACCTATTACGGCATGGTCAGCGCCGCCTTCGCCTCGGCAGGGGTCCAGAGCTGCGCCTGGGGCTATACCAACACGATGCACCTCTACCGTGACGGCGGCTGGGTCCCCGGAGTCGCCGACGCGATCGTGACGACCACGACGCTGCCGCCGCGCTGAGGGATCGGCGTTCCGACATCGGCAGATCTTCGAAGTAATTCGATCGACAATATCGTCGTTCCGTACAATTCCTGATGTTCGTCGGGCATTTACGTAAAAGACGACTGGGCTATCGCCGCCTATGACAGGTGCTCAACAGGGTGCTGCGTCGATGCCGATTCTTGCAAAGCTTCGAGATGAGCACCGCGTGCTCGAAACCGACATCAACAGGATGCTGGAGATCGTCGCCAATCCTGCGCCCGATGCGGCGTCGATTGCGGCGATCCGCTGGCGACTGGCACAGGCCTTGTTCGACCATTGCGCGCAGGAGGACCGTGCGATCCACGACCGGCTGGCGCAATCGGGCGATGCGACTGCCATTGCCGCGTGCAGGGACTATCGTCGCGAACATGGTGCGATGGGCGAGCGTTTCGGGCGCTACATTGCCGATTGGCCGATCGAGCGGATCAGCCGCGACTGGGAGACTTTCGGGGCCGAGACGCGGGCGATGGCCCGTCGCGTGGCCGATCGCATCGCCGTGGAGGAAACGTCGCTCTATCCGCTGCTCGAACGCATGGTGCTGATGCGCGCCGCATGACACGGCCTGTCGGCTTTCCTGCCGCGTCCGGCCCGATGCCCGGTTGAGCGGGGCGGGTGCATTCCCCATAAGGGTCGGATGTCGCGTCGCCCCCCGTCTCTCGTCGTCCCGCTCACCCTGGCCTCGATGCTGGTGCTTGCGGGCTGTGTCGGCCCCGGCAAGGTCGCGCCCGAACCGCCCCGGCCCGCGCCCGCGCCTGCCCCGGCACCCGTGCCGACCCCGGCGCCTGCGCCGCCGCGCTCGGCCGAATGGCGCGACTGGCCGCTGACCCCAGGGGCCTGGACCTACCGGGCGGACAGCCGCGGCGGCACCGCGCTCTATGGCCGCGCCAATGGCGATGCCGATTTCTCGATCCGCTGCGACCGCGAACGGCAGCGTCTGTCCCTGTCGCGCTCGGGTACTGTCGCCGGCCCGCTCACCATCCGCACCACCAGCACGCTGCGCTCGGTCGCCTTCCGCCCCGCCGGTGGCACCCCGGCGCAAAGCGTCGCCGACCTCGGCGCTCGGGATTCGCTGATCGATGCGATCGGCTACAGCCGCGGCAAGTTCGTGGTCGAGGGCGGCGGCACCCAGCCGCTGGTCCTGCCGGCGCATGCCGAGATCCTGCGCGTTGCCGAGGATTGCCGCTGACCCGCGTCTCGAGCGGGCTTTCATACGGTCGTTGCTGAAGGGGGGGAGTCCCGGCCGGGATTTGCCGGTTCGGGCAGGCGGAAGAGAATCGTTCAACTCGCGTGCAAATACAAGACTTGTTCTGCAACGCGCATTGATTCAAACCGTTGACGTGCCGCAGTGCACATCAGTCTTCAACATGCGAAAGGAGGTGATCCGATGTCTCATGGTTCAGCAATGGGGTCGGTTCAGTTCGTTCGGGAGACGCGCCGCTGAGCTGACGGCACGGGACGGAAGCCCTCCGTCCCCGCGGCAGGCGGGAGGTATCCTCCTCCAGTCAACGCCCGCCAGCCGACAGCAAGCGGCCCGCATGGTCTCCCGGGCTGGAGCTTCCGGCCGCTGACCATGTCGGAGGTCGCCGGGTGCCTGGCTAGGCATCCGGCGGCCTCTTTCATTTCCGGCGGACGTTCGGGTCCGCCCACCTGCAGACAAGGACCCGCCATGGAACCGCGACAGGCCGAACCTCGCCCGTTCCGGTGGCGGCGATCGATCGTCGCCGGTGTAGGGTTGGGCGCGATCGGTCTGGCGGCCGGCTGGCTGCTGACGCTGGGCGAGCCCGAACTGATCCGCAACCTGCCCGAAGATGGCGATGCCAAGCGCGCCGAACTGGCCCGGCGCGTCGCCGCCCGCTTCCCCCCGGGATCGAGTGAGGCCGAGGCGCGCCGCGTGCTGCTCGACCAGGGCTTCTCGCTGTCGGGAAGCCAGGCGGTGCTGCAGCGCAGCGCCTATCCCTGCCGGACCTTCGCCGAGATCCGCTGGCAGGCATCGAGCGGCCGGATCGTCACGACGACCTCGACCATCTACCGCTTCTGCACCTAGGTCTCGTCGGCGCGGTCGCCCTTGTCCGGCCGGCCGCCCACGGCCCGGCTCGCCAGGTCGCGGTGAAAGCGCTGGAGCATGGCTTCGGTCTCCGGCCGGGTCTGGCGCTTCAGCCGGGGCGGGGGAGGCACCGCATCGGGCTGCCCCAGCGCGGCGAACAGGCGGCGCAGCGTGGCGTCATAATTGTCCAGCAGGTCCTCATAGGCGATCTCGATCGGCCGGATGTCGCTGGCGGCGAACAGCGCGTTCCACATCGTCCGCGTCCGCCGCGCGATCATCACGCACTTCAGGATCCGGTCGAAATCATAGGCGACCGGCGGCTGCTCCTTCATGCCCCACCAGCGCCACCGCCCGGTCTCCATCGCTGCATGATGCGACAGGCCCTGGCGGATCGTGTCGCGCCGGAACAGGTGGACGAAGCGTGGCTGCGGAAAGCGGATCCGCAGCATGTGCCCCAGGTCGCCCAGCCGCGCCGTGTCCGGAGATCCGTCGCGCAAGGCGGACACGCCCGACCAGTCGCCGCCCTCGAACTCGCCGGCAAGCCCGACCAGGTCCTTCCAGAACAATTTCGTCGCAAAGGTGCCGCCCGGATCGGTGCGGTGGTGAAATGCCGCCTCCAGCAATCCGGCCGCGCCGCTGGTGTGCCACCGCGCCTCGAACCGCGGGCGAAAGCCGCCATGGAAATATTCCACCGGACAGCCCATCCCGCCCGCGAAATACATCGCCTCGCCCAGCAGCGAACTGCCGGTGCGCTGATGCGCGCACAGCAGGATGGTGCGCCGGGGCCGATCGTTCCACGCCGGGTAATCGGCGTCGTCGACCAGGTCGTATACTCCGCCCGCCTGGGGCAGGGCCGGACCCTGAGGCTGCTGCTTGTCCACCATTGCCCCCTTCCTGACGCGCCTAACCCTCGCGCGCCAGCCCCTTCAGCCGATACAGCGCGTCCAGCGCGTCGCGCGGGCTCAGGCTGTCGATGTCCAGCATATCGAGTTCCGCGCGCAGCGTATCGATCGCTTCCTCCTCGGCTTCCGCCGCCGCGGCGAACAGCGGCAGGTCGTCCAGCCCGGCGGCGATCCCTCCGGTCTTCTGCCGCCCGGCCTCCAGCTTGTCGAGCACCGCCTTGGCGCGCTTGATCGTGATCGGCGGCAGCCCTGCCAGCCGCGCGACGGCCAGGCCATAGCTGCGGTCGGCCGGTCCCTCGGCGACTTCGTGCAGCAGGACCAGCTCGCCCTTCCATTCGCGCGCGCGGACATGGTGCAGCGTCAGCGCGTCGCATCGTTCGGCCAGTCGGGTCAGCTCGTGATAATGGGTCGCGAACAGGCAGCGGCAGCGATTATCCTCATGGATCGCCTCCACCACCGCCCAGGCGATCGCCAGCCCGTCATAGGTCGAGGTGCCGCGCCCGACCTCGTCGAGGATCACGAAGCTGCGCGGCGTCGCCTGCGCCAGGATCGCCGCGGTCTCGACCATCTCGACCATGAAGGTCGATCGGCCGCGCGCCAGATTGTCCGACGCGCCGACCCGGCTGAACAGCCGGTCGATCATCCCCAGCGTCGCGCGGGCGGCTGGGACATAGCTGCCCGCCTGCGCCAGCACCGCGATCAGCGCATTCTGGCGCAGGAAGGTCGACTTGCCGCCCATGTTCGGGCCGGTCACCAGCCACAACCGGCTGGTCTCGGACAGCATGCAGTCGTTCGCGACGAAGCGACCGCCCGATTTCGCGACGGCGTCCTCGACCACCGGATGGCGCCCGCCCTCGATCTCGAAACAGCTATGATCGACCAGAGTCGGTCGCGCCCAGCCGCCCTCGGCGGCACGCTCGGCAAGCCCTGCGGCAACGTCGATCCGCGCCAGCGCATCGGCGGTCCGTGCGATCGCCTCGCGCGTGTCGAGCGCCGCGGTGGTCAGTTCCTCGAGATGCGCGGCTTCGGCGGCCAGCGCATGCGCCCCGGCCTGCGTCACCTTGACCGCGGCGTCGTGCAACTCCGGTGCGTTGAAACGGACGCCACCGGCCAGCGTCTGGCGATGGGTGAAGCCGCTGTCACGCTGCATCAGCGCGTCCGCTGCCTTGGCCGGCACTTCGATATGATAGCCCAGCACGCCATTGTGGCGGATCTTCAGCGCCGCGATGCCGGTGCGCTGGCGATACTCGGCCTCGAGTGCCGCAATCACCCGCCGCCCGCCCGCGCCCGCATCGCGCAGGTCGTCGAGCGCGGCGTCATAGGCTTCGGCGATATAGCCGCCCTTGTCGGCATCGACCGGCGGCTCGGGGACCAGCGCCCGCGACAACAGGTCGACCAGCGCGCCATGCCCCTGGAGCTGCGGCGCAAGCTCGGACAGCAGCGGCGGGCTCGCCTCCAGTTTCATCAGCCGCTCGCCCAGCCGCCAGGCGCCGTCCAGCCCGTCGCGCAGCTGGCCCAGGTCGCGCGGCGACCCGCGGCCCGCGGCGATCCGCCCGATCGCCCGGCCGATATCGGGCAAGGCGCGCAACTGCCCGCGCACCATGTCGCGCAGCCCCGCATCGTCGTGAAAGCGCTGGACCAGGTCGAGCCGCGCCTCGACCATGTTCCGATCCATCAGCGGCGCGGCGATGTCGCTGCCCAGCAGCCGCGCGCCGGCGCCGGTAACGGTGCGGTCGACGCTGTCGAGCAGGCTCCCGCGCCGCGTCCCCGCCGCGCTGACCGTCAGCTCCAGGCTCTCGCGCGTCGCCGCATCGATCGCCATGCTCGCTTCGGTCCGGCTGACCCGCGGCGGCCGCAGGAACGGCAGCGATCCCTTGGCGGTATGATCGAGATAGGCGACCAGTCCGCCTGCCGCCGCCAGCGCCGCGCGCGAGAACTGGCCAAACGCATCCAGCGTGGCCACGCCGAACAGCTGCTTCAGCCGCGCCTCGCCCCGCGCGCTGTCGAACTCGCCGCGCGGGCGCAGCGCGGTCGCCAGCTCGGCGACTTCGGAGCTCTCGGCCGCGATCGTTTCGGCGGGCGACAGACGTGCGATCTCGGCGGCGATCCGGGCGGGGTCGGTCTCGATCACCTCGAACCGGCCGGTCGAGATATCGGCGCAGGCAATCGCCGCCATGCCGCCGACTTCACCGATCGCGGCGCACCAGTTGGCGGTGCGGCTGTCGAGCAGCGATTCCTCGGTCAGCGTGCCTGCGGTGACCACGCGAATGATTGCACGTGCAACCAATGCCTTCGATCCGCCGCGCTTCTTCGCCTCTTCGGGCGTCTCGGTCTGGTTGGCGATGGCGACGCGGTGGCCCGCCTTGATCAGCCGGGCGAGATAGCCGTCCATCGCATGGACCGGCACGCCGCACATCGGGATGCGCTCGCCGTCATGCTCGCCGCGCGCGGTCAGCGCGATGTCGAGCGTCGCCGAAGCGATCTTCGCATCCTCGAAGAAGAGTTCGAAGAAGTCGCCCATCCTGTAGAACAACAGGCAATCCTGCGCCTCCGCCTTCAGCGCCAGATACTGCGCCATCATCGGGGTGGGCGCGTTCGCGCTTTGGGATTCCTTCACGGCCATCCCCGCTTCGATAGTGACTCGATGCCGGTGGCGGAACCGCCCCAGGCCGCGGATCGGGCAGGATCGGCAAATAATCCTGTGGGCGGAGGGCAAGGGACCGGCGAACCCGGCATTGCAGCATCGCGCAGCATAACTCAGTCAAACGGAACGTTGCGGCGCGGGGGAGGGGACCGTAAAGGGATCGCAGCCCCCCGGGAGAGAAGAATGTCAGAGAACCCCAACGTCCAGTTTTCCGAGCGTGAAGCGCTGTTGTTCCATTCGGAGGGGCGTCCGGGCAAGATCGAGATCATCGCGTCCAAGCCGATGGCGACGCAGCGCGACCTGGCGCTGGCCTATTCGCCCGGCGTTGCGGTCCCCGTGCGGGCGATCGCCGAGAACCCGGCGCTCGCCTATGACTATACCGCCAAGGGCAATCTGGTCGCGGTCATCTCCAACGGCACCGCGATCCTGGGCCTGGGCAATCTCGGCGCGCTGGCGTCGAAGCCGGTGATGGAAGGCAAGGCGGTGCTGTTCAAGCGGTTCGCCGATGTCGATTCGATCGACATCGAGCTGAAGACCGAGGACGTGAACCGCTTCATCGACGCGGTCGAGCTGATGGAGCCGAGCTTCGGCGGCATCAACCTGGAGGACATCAAGTCCCCCGAATGCTTCGTCATCGAGCAGACGCTGCGCGAGCGGATGAACATCCCGGTGTTCCATGACGACCAGCACGGCACCGCGATCATCGCCGCCGCCGGCCTGATCAACGCGCTGTACCTGACCGGCCGCGACATCAAGCAGACCCGGTGCGTGATGCTGGGTGCCGGCGCTGCCGCGATCGCCTGCGCCGAACTGATCAAGGCGATGGGCCTGCCGCACGACAATCTGCTGATGCTCGACCTCGCCGGCGTGATCTATCAGGGCCGCGAAGAGAGCATGAACCAGTGGAAGTCGGCGCACGCCGTCGCCACCGACAAGCGCACGCTCGCCGAGGCGCTGGACGGCGCCGACGTGTTCTTCGGCCTGGCCTCGGCCAACGCGCTGCCGCCCGAGCTGCTGGTGAAGATGGCGCCCAAGCCGATCATCTTCGCGATGTCGAACCCGGATCCCGAGATCAGCCCGCCGCTGGCCAAGGCGACGCGCCCCGACGCGATCATCGCCACCGGCCGCTCGGACTATCCGAACCAGGTCAACAACGTGCTGGGCTTCCCCTTCATCTTCCGCGGTGCGCTCGACGTGCGCGCGACCACGATCAACGACGAGATGAAGATCGCCGCCGCCACCGCGCTGGCGCAGCTCGCCCGCCAGCAGGTGCCCGAGGAAGTCGCTGCCGCCTATGGCGTCCAGCACAGCTTCGGCCCCGAATACATCATCCCGGCGCCGTTCGACCCGCGGCTGATGGAAGTCGTCCCGGTGGCCGTCGCCCAGGCGGCGATGGATTCGGGCGTCGCGACCAAGCCGATCGAGAACATGACCGCCTATCGCCACCAGCTGCGCGGGCGGATGAACCCCACCACCTCGGTGCTCAGCCTGGCCTATGAAGGCGCCCGCGCGCATCCCAAGCGGGTGATCTTCGCCGAGGCGGAAGAGGAAGTCGTGCTGCGCGCGGCGATCGCCTTCAAGGAAGGCGGCTACGGCATTCCGGTGCTGGTCGGGCGCGAGACGGTACAGGATCGACTGCGCGCGCTGGGCGCCAATCCGGACGATTTCGAGCTGCACAACAGCGTCAACTCGCCGTTGGTCCCGCGCATGGGCGACTTCCTGTACCAGCGGATGCAGCGCCGCGGCTATCTGCGCCGCGACATCGACCGGATGGTCAACCGCGACCGCAACATCTTCGGCGCGCTGCTGCTCCAGCTGGGCGAGGCCGATGCGATGATCACCGGCGTCACCCGCACCTATGCCCAGACGATCCGCGAGGTTCGTCGCGTGATCGATCCCGAGCCCGGCCGCACGCCGTTCGGCATGCACATCCTGGTCGGCCAGACCCACACCGTGTTCATCGCCGACACCACGGTGAACGAACGCCCGACCGCCGAGGAACTGGCCGACATCGCCGAGGGCGCCGCCACCGTCGCCCGCCGCATGGGCCACGAGCCGCGCGTCGCCTTCCTCAGCTATTCGAACTTCGGCAATCCCGAGGGCCGCTGGCTGGAGAATCTGCGCGGCGCCGTCCAGGTGCTCGACGGACGGGACATCAGCTTCGAATATGAAGGCGAGATGTCGCCCGACGTCGCGCTCAACCCGCGCCAGCTGGCCAATTATCCCTTCTCGCGCCTGTCGGGCCCGGCCAATGTGCTGATCATGCCCGGCCTGCAATCGGCCAATATCTCGGCCAAGCTGCTGCG
Organism: Sphingomonas rustica; assembly: GCF_039652585.1. Taxonomy (NCBI): domain Bacteria; kingdom Pseudomonadati; phylum Pseudomonadota; class Alphaproteobacteria; order Sphingomonadales; family Sphingomonadaceae; genus Sphingomonas; species Sphingomonas rustica. The sequence goes on from NZ_JBDIZK010000007.1 coordinate 191,003, forward strand.
CGAACTGGGCGGCGATTCGATGATCGGCCCGATGATGATCGGCATGGAAAAGCCGGTCCAGATCGCCCCGATGACCAGCACCGCCAGCGAGCTGGTGACGCTGGCCGTGCTTGCGGCAGGCGGCATCGCGCGCTGAGGAACGCTAAGGGTTGATCGCTTCTTCTGCCGGCTGCCGGGTTTCTCCCGGCAGCGCGGCGGAGATGTGCCGCTGATGGCGCTCGATCGCGATCAGCAGGAAGAAGAACATCAGGATAACGAATCCGCCGAAGATCTGGACTGCCCGACCGAAGTCCGTCCAGGCTTGGTCCTTGCCGATCAGGATCTCCATGCGTTGATTCTCGGCATCCGTCGCGTTTGCCGATCGGCGGGATTCCAGCAGCGAAAAATACTGATCCTGCATCGCTCGGAAAATCTGCGCGTGTGACTGTGTTCCTTTCGGGAATTCCATCACTGTGATCGTGTCGGTGTAAGGCACCTCAACCGCGCGACGCTCCGCGCATCCCATCGGCGAATAGTACCAGTCCTCGCAAGCCGTCGAATAGGAATTCCAACCGCTCCGATACGCGGTGCGCGTCTTGCGCACCTCTCTCTTGGCGGCGACCTTCTTGGCTGTCTTATATCTCTGCAGGCGCACCGTCGCCTTGGGCTCCGCAGCCGCGGCGGTCATTGTCGCAAGCAGGGCCTCCAGATCAGCCTTGTCTTGATCGAATAAGCGCGACCCGTCCGTAACGGCCGCGAGGCGCAACTCGGACTGGACGAAATTGTCGTCGAACTCGTCTCGAGTCAGGACCTTGTCCGTCGGCTGTCGATAGGGTTCGAATTTCCCGCGGAACAGCGCATAATATCTAGACACGAAATCAGAGAAGAATTTCTGGTGTTCCGCATTCGCGACGGGCGTTCGTGTCGCCTCGCGCCGGACCTCTGCTTCCTCCGCATCGACGATCTCGTTTGCCGCGACCGTGGCCGCCGTTTCCTGGACGGAATCCGGTGACCGGGAAAGGGCGTAGAGGCCCGTGACGCCAAGATAGGCGACATAGATCAGCAGGAGGGTGGCGATGATCAGGACGATCGCGCGGAGGACCCGCAAGTAAATGGCCTCGATACGATCGAAAATATCACTGATCGTCGGGCGCGCGCGCGGGCGTTCCCCCAGTTTTTCCATGAGTGGACCCCCTCCCGAATTTCCCCGACCCAATACTTGAATTCTACGCCGGTCGCGTCAATTCCGCGCCGAGCCTAATAGGTCCGATCGGGATGCATTTCCCGTTGATAGCGGGAAGGTGGAAGATGGCTCCGGTCAGGCGTCGATGCTGACGCCCAGCGAGGCGTTGACCAGGCCGCCGTCGACGGTGATCGTGTCGCCGATCACATAGTCGCCGGCGCGGCTGGCGAGGTAGATCGCGGCGCCTGCCATGTCCTCGTCGGTGCCGATGCGGCGGGCGGGGATCGCCCTGGCGACATCGCTGCCATGGTCGCGCGCGGCCTTGTTCATGTCGCTGGCGAAGGCGCCGGGGGCGATGGAGGTGACGTTGATATGGTCGCGCACCAGCCGCGCGGCCATGCGCTTGGTCAGGTAGATCAGCGCCGATTTCGACGCGTGATAGCTATAGGTTTCCCAAGCGTTGAGGCGCTGGCCGTCGATCGAGGTGATGTTGATGACCTTGGCCGGCTGCTCGGCCGACCCGCCCGCCTTGAGCAGGGCGTGCAGCGCCTGGGTCAGGAAAAAGGGCGACTTGACGTTCAGGTCCATCACCTTGTCCCAGCCGCTTTCCGGGAATTCCTCGAACGGCACGCCCCAGGCGGCGCCGGCATTGTTGACCAGGATGTCGAGCCGCTCCTCGCGCTCCGCCAGCTTCGCGGCCAGCGCCTTGCATCCGGCGACCGTCGAGACGTCCTCGGGGAGTGCGATGCAGTTCGGGCCCAGCGCCTCGGCGGTCTCCTCGCACGCGACTGCCTTGCGCGACGAGACATAGACCTTCGCCCCCTGCTGGATGAAGCCCGACGCGATCATCCGGCCGATGCCGCGCGACCCGCCGGTAACCAGGGCGACGCGACCGTCGAGGCGAAACAGGGTGCTGGTGTCCATGCGATCTTCTCCTGAAAACTCCCCTCCCGCTTGCGGGAGGGGTTGGGGGAGGGCGTGTAGGATTGCGTGACAGGCCCTCCCCTAGCCCCTCCCGCAAGCGGGAGGGGAACTATCCCCCGCGCTTGATCGTCTCGCGGGCGATGATCAACTGCTGGATCTGGCTGGTGCCTTCGTAGATCCGGAACAGCCGCACGTCGCGGTACAGCCGCTCGATGCCATAGTCGGCGATATAGCCGGCGCCGCCGAAGATCTGCACCGCGCGATCGGCGACGCGGCCGACCATCTCGGACGCGAAATATTTCGCGGCGGCGGCCTCCATCGTCGTGTTCTCGCCGGCGTCCTTGCGCGCGGCGGTCTCCATCACCAGCGCGCGGGCGGCCAGGGCTTCGGTCTTGGAATCGGCGATCATCGCCTGGATCAGCTGATGCTCGGCGATCGGCTTGCCGAACTGCTTGCGCTCGGTGGCATAGGCGACGCAGTCGGCGATCAGCCGCTCGGCCACGCCGACGCACACCGCGGAGATGTGCAGCCGCCCGCGGTCGAGCACCTGCATCGCGATCCGGAATCCCTCGCCCTCGGCGCCCAGCCGGTTGGCGACGGGGACGGGCGCATTGTCGAAGATCACGTCGGCGACCTTGGCGCCCTTCTGCCCCATCTTCTTCTCCGGCTCGCCGACGCTGACGCCGGGCAGGTCGCGCGGCACCAGGAAGGCGGAGACACCGCGGCCGCCGGGCTCGTCGCCGGTCCGCGCCATCACCGTGAACACGTCGGCGCGGTCGGCATTGGTGATGTAGCGCTTGGTGCCGGACAGGCGATAGACGTCGCCGTCGCGCACCGCGCGCGTCTTTACCGCGCCCGAATCGGATCCGACATCGGGTTCGGTCAGCGCGAAGCTGGAGACGACCTCGCCGCTGGCGATGCGCGGCAGCCAGTTGGCCTTCTGCTCGGGCGTGCCGGCCAGGACGATACCCTGGCTGCCGATGCCGACATTGGTGCCGAAGGCGGAGCGGAAGGCCGGCGTGGTGCGGCCAAGCTCGACCGCGACCTTGCACTCCTCGAGCATCGTCAGGCCCAGCCCGCCATGTTCCTCGGCGATCGACAGGCCGAACAGGCCGAGCGCCTTCATCTCCTCGATCACCTCGGCGGGGATGGCGTCCGCCGCCTCGACGTCCGCCTCCAGCGGGCGCAGCCGCTCGGCGACGAAGCGGCGGATCGTCTCGATCAGCGTGTCGAAGATTTCCGGGTCGAGCGCCATGGACCTGCCGTTCTTAGGGTTCGAAGGGTGCAGGCTATACCGCGTGGACGGCCACAGGCAAGCCGTACCCGAATTTCAAATTCGCATCATTGACGTTGCTTCGGCGCTTCCTATGCTGACACGGTCGCATCCGGAGGACGAGATGACCCAAGGCACCGCCCTGCCGCCCGTCCGCAAGGTCGGGCAGCGATCGATGCTCGCCTATGGCTTCGGTGCGGTCGCGTACGGGGTGAAGGACTTCTCGTTCTTGACCTTCCTGCTGCTGTTCTACAATCAGGTGCTGGGGCTGCCGGCGGCGCAGGTCGGCTTCGCGATCATGTGCGCGCTGATCCTCGATGCGTTCATCGATCCGGCGATCGGCTATCTGTCCGACCGGACCCGCAGCCGCTGGGGCCGGCGCCACCCGTGGATGTATGCATCGGCCCTGCCGATCGCCGCGGGCTGGCTGATGCTGTGGAACCCGCCCGCATTGTCGCAGGACGCGCTGCTGGTCTGGGTTTTCGTCAGCGCAGTGATCGTGCGGACCGCGGTGTCGGCCTATGAAGTGCCGTCACAGGCGCTGACGCCCGAACTCTCGGCCGATTATGACGAGCGCACTCGGATCACCGCCTATCGCTATCTGTTCGGATGGGCGGGCGGGATGGGAATGCTGGCCCTGTCCTATGCCTGGCTGCTCGCGCCCGAGCCGGGACAGGAAAGCGGGCTGCTCAATCGCGCCAGCTATCCCGGCTTCGCGCTGGTCGGCGCGATCGCCATGGCGGGGGCGATCCTGATCTCTGCGCTGGGCACGCACCGCGAGATCGGGCGGCTGCCGCGGCCCGAGCTTCATCCCCGGCCGCTGGCGGCGCATTTCCGCGACCTGTGGGATTCGGTCCGCAACCGCGCCTTCGCGATGCTGATGCTTGCGGGGCTTTGCTATTATTCGGCGCAGGGGATCAGCTTCGCGCTGTCCAACTATCTCTATGTTCATGTCTGGCGCTTCACCGGCGCCGCCTTTCAATGGCTGGCGCTGATCACCTTCACCGGTGTCGTCGGCGCGTTCGTCATCGGGCCGCGGGTGGCGCGGCGGATCGGCAAGCCGCGCGCAGCGATGGGGTTCATGATCGCTGCGGCATTGTTGCTCTCCTCGCCTTATGCCTTGCGCCTGGCCGGGCTGTTTCCCGCGATCGGCAGCCCGGCGATGCTGCCGCTGCTGTTCGCGATCTTCACGCTCAATACCTGTTGCGGCGTGTCGGCGACGATGCTCGGCGCATCGATGATGGCGGACGTCGTCGAGGATTCGGAGGCGCGAACGCATCGCCGGTCCGAGGGCGTATTCTACGCCGGATCCTTCTTCGTGCAGAAATGCTGCAGCGGCCTGGGCATTTTCGCGACGGGACTGATCCTGTGGTCTGCGGGGTTTCCGGAAGGTGCCGCGCCCGGGACGGTGCCGGTCGAGACGATCGACCGCATGACCGGGCTCTTCATCCTCTGCTACCTCGTCCTCGGCGGGGCCGCCGCCTTTTTCTATCGCCGCTTCCCCTTCGGCAAGGCCGAGCATGACCGGCGCATCGCGGCAATGGGCGCCGTCGTGAAATGACGAAAAACCCGCCGGCGCGCGTCGCGCCGGCGGGTTCCTTTCCTCCCCAGGAAAGTCGGTGCTCAGGCCGCGATGCGGCCCAGGCGGTGATAGAGGTTGCTGAACTTCACCGATTCCGGCGAGTCCTTCACCTGTTGCAGGTGCGTGCTGACGGCTTCGCGCAGCAGGCGGAAATCCTCGGTGGAGAAGACTGCGCGACTGCGCTGGGGTTCACCGGTCATGGTCGTTGCTCCTTTCAGGCAGCTTGCTTGTTGAACTGGTCGGTTTCGGTGCTCTCGGCGAGCGCGGTGGTCGAGCTGTTCCCGCCGGTCACGGTCTGGGCGATCAGGTCGAAATAGCCGGTACCCACTTCGCGCTGGTGGCGCGTCGCGGTGTAGCCATTGGTCTCGGCGGCGAATTCGGCCTGCTGCAACTCGGAATAGGCCGCCATGCCGCGATCCTTGTAGCCTCGGGCAAGCTCGAACATGCCGTAGTTGAGCTGGTGGAACCCGGCCAGGGTGACAAACTGGAACTTGTAGCCCATCGCGCCGATCTCGCGCTGGAAGCGGGCGATGTCGTCCTTGTCCAGATTCTTCTCCCAGTTGAAGCTGGGCGAGCAGTTATAGGCCAGCATCTTGTCCGGATACTCCCGCTTGATCGCTTCGGCGAAGCGGCGGGCATCGTCCATGTTGGGCTTGGAGGTCTCCCACCACAGCAGGTCGGCATGTTCGGCAAAGGCAAGTCCGCGCTTGATGCAATGGTCGACGCCGGTGCCGTCCTTCAGGCGGAAGAAACCTTCGGGCGTGCGCTCGCCGGTCAGGAACTCATGGTCGCGCTCGTCGACGTCCGAGGTGATCAGCTTCGCACTCTCGGCATCGGTGCGCGCGCAGATGATCGTCGGCACGCCGCACACGTCGGCGGCCAGCCGCGCGGAGTCGAGGTTGCGGATATGCGCCTGGGTCGGGATCAGCACCTTGCCGCCCAGATGGCCGCACTTCTTCTCGCTGGCCAGCTGGTCCTCGTAGTGCACGCCCGCAGCGCCGGCGGCGATATAGGCCTTCATGATCTCGAAGCAGTTGAGCGGCCCGCCGAAGCCGGCCTCGGCATCGGCGACGATCGGGGCGAACCAGTCGCGGGTCGCGCCGCCTTCGGAATGCTCGATCTGGTCCGCGCGCTGGAGCGCGGCGTTGATCCGCTTCGCCAGCTCGGGTCCGGCATTGGCGGGATAGAGCGACTGGTCGGGATACATGGTCCCGGCAGTGTTGGCGTCGGCCGCGACCTGCCAGCCGGACAGGTAGATCGCCTTGAGACCTGCGCGGACCTGCTGCATCGCCTGATTGCCGCTCATCGCGCCCAGCGAGTTGATATAGGGCTCGGTCTTCAGCAGTTCCCACAGCTTCAGCGCACCGCGGCGCGCCAGCGTATGCTCGATCGCGAACGATCCGCGCAGCTTCGCGACATCCTCGGCCGAATAGGGGCGGGTGATCCCGTCGAACCGGCCGGCGGGTGCGGGGACGAGGTCGTCGAAGCTGGTGGTCATCTGTGCGTTCCTTGACAAGTCGTGTCGATCTGCCCGGACGTAATCGCTCGGAAGCCCTCCAAATCACAGAGTGCGCAACCCGCTCTCGTGGTTATCTGGTCGGGTCAACGAACGGCCACTTGGAAAATCTGTAAATTATTGACAGAGTGGCGGCGGGAGGTGCGCCACATGGTCGAACGCAAGCTTTTCGCCGGTCACGCGGTTCGCCGCCTGCGCCGCACGCTGGCGCTGACCCAGGCGGCGATGGCCGAGGCGCTCGACGTGTCGCCCAGCTATCTCAACCTGATCGAGCGCAACCAGCGCCCGCTGACTGCGACGCTGATGCTGCGGCTGGCCGAGACCTATGATTTCGACCCGCGCAATTTGGGCGCCAGCGAGCCCGGCGGCGGCAGCGACGCGATCCGCCGGCGGCTGGCCGATCCGATGTTCGCCGATCTCGAGGTCGACCGGGCCCAGGTCGAGGAATGGCTGGCGGGCGCGCCGGGCGGCGCGGAGGCGTTCGCCCGCGCCTATGACCGGATGGGACAGGGCGGGGCGGCGAGCGACGGCGCGCCCGATCCGGCATCGGCGGTCCGGCGCGAGATCGAGCGCTGGCGCAATCATTTCGCCGATCTCGACGCCGCGGCCGAGGCACTGGCCGACGAACTGCGCCAGGGATCGGGCGACCTGTACAGCGCGATGGCCGAGCGGCTGCGGGTGCGTCACCAGATGTCGGTACGGATCCTGCCGGTCGAGGTGATGCCCGACCTGCTCAAGCGGATCGACCTCCATGCGCGCCAGGTCCAGCTGTCCGAATCGCTCGAACCCGCCTCGCGCAGCTTCGCGCTGGCCGAGCGGCTGGCGCAGGAGGCGCAGGGCGAGATCGAGGCGCTGGTCCGCGGCGCCGGGCTCGATCGACTGGGTGAGCGACTCTATCGCCGGCACCTGACCGGCTATTTCGCCGCGGCGCTGATGATGCCCTATGCCCGGTTCCTGCGCGCGTGCGAGGCGACCGGCCATGACGTCGAATTGCTGATGCGGCGCTTCGGTGCGACTTGGGAACAGGTGGCGCACCGGCTGACCACGCTGCAGCGGGTCGGCGCGCGGGGCCTGCCCTTCTTCATGCTGCGCACCGACCGCGCCGGCCAGGTCTCCAAACGCTATGCCGGCGCCAGCGGATCGCCACTGGCCGACGCGCCCGGCCTGTGCCCGCTCTGGGGCGCGTTCGACGCGTTCGAGCGGCAGGGCGATGTCGCGGTCCAGCTGGCGGAGCTGGAGGATGGCAGCCGCTGGCTGACCTTGGCCCGGGTCGTCCAGCCGCAGGGCGCGCGCGCCGGCGGGGTGCGGGCGCGCTTCGCGGTCGTGCTGGGCCTGTCGGCGTCGGACGCGGCGACGCTTGCCTCGGCCCGCGGGCTCGATCTTCGCGGCGTTGCCGTGCCGATCGGCCTGGGGTGCCGCGCGTGCACCCGGCCCGATTGTCCGCAGCGATCGGCGGCCCCCGGCGGCCGGGCACGGCTGGTCAATGATCGCGAGACCGGCCTGTCGCCGTTCGGCTTTGCCGGCGATTGATCCGCGGCGCTGGCCGGCGGATAGAGGCGCCACATCAGCCAGGACCCGAATTCATGATCCTCGACGAGACCCAGACCAGCATCCGCGACGCGATCCGCGACTATGCGCAGGACCGCATCCGCCCGCGTACCGCCGAGTTCGAGGCGGCGGGCGGCTATCCGCCCGAGATCTTCGAGGAACTCGGCCAGATGGGGCTGATGGCGATGACCGCGCCCGAAACACAGGGCGGCGCGGGCCTCGATCATGTCAGCTATGTGCTCGCGCTGATCGAGATCGCCGCGGCCGACGGTGCGCTGTCGACGATCCTGTCGATCCAGAACAGCCTGATCGTCTCCGCGCTGATGCGGCTGGGCACCGATGCGCAGCGCGAGCGCTTTCTCGGCCCTGTCACCCGCGGCGAGACGATCGGCGCCTTCGCCCTGACCGAGACCGATGCGGGGTCCGATGCGTCGGCGATCCGCACCCGCGCGACCCGGGTCGAGGGCGGCTGGCGGCTGAACGGCGCCAAGCAGTTCATCACGTCGGGCAGGATCGGCGGGCTGGCGATCGTGTTCGCGGTCACCGATCCCGAGGCGGGCAAGAAGGGCATCTCCGCGTTCCTGGTGCCCACCGACCGCGAGGGCTATTCGGTCGACAAGGTCGAGCATAAACTGGGCCAGGCGGCGTCCGACACCTGTGCGATCCGGTTCGACGACCTGTTCGTCGAGGATGCGCTGATGCTGGGCGGCGAGGGCGAGGGCTATCGCATCGCGCTGTCGGGGCTGGAGCAGGGGCGGATCGGCATCGCCGCCCAGTCGGTCGGCATGGCGCGCGGCGCGCTCGACATCGCGGTTGCCTATGCCCGCGAGCGCAAGTCGATGGGCAAGCCGATCATCGAGCATCAGGCGGTCGGCTTTCGCCTGGCCGACCTGGCCTCGAGGCTGGAGGCGGCGCATCAGCTGGTGCTTCATGCCGCATCGGTGAAGGATGCGGGTCAGCCCTGCCTGAAGGAAGCGTCGATGGCCAAGCTGATCGCCTCGGAAACTGCCGAGTCGGTCGTGTCGGGCGCGATCCAGACGCTGGGCGGCTATGGCTATCTCGAGGAATTCGGGCTGGCCAAGATTTACCGCGATGTCCGGGTGTGCCAGATCTATGAGGGCACGTCGGACATCCAGCGGATGGTGATCGCCCGCGCATTGTAACATGCGGGTTCGTCGCGGCGGGCGTTCCGCCGGGCGCATCGGCGATTGCATAGTTTCACAATGGGAATAACCTCTCCATCGACACGACTCGTCGGGAGAGATGCCATGACCGCGATGACGATGCCGATCAGCGACCTGTTCTCGGTCGTCACCCTCTCCGATCCCGCGAATCGCGCGCCGTCGTGGAAGGCGTTGCTCGGCTGGCCCGATCGTGGCGACGCGCATCTCGATCACCATGCCCGCACCGATGCCCAGCGCAACCTGTGGGCCAGCCGGCTCGACGATGCGGTCACCCGGTCGCCGCGGCCGGTGCTGCTGGTCGCCGAGGGCGAAAGCTGCCACGCGACCGCCTGGTGGGCGCGGCTGTCGCCGGCCTCCTACGTCTCGAAGGTCGCCGGTGCGCTGCTGTTCGCGCCGCGCGGCGATGCCGAGACCGCGCAGAAATTCCTGTCGCCGCGGGTGGTGCTGCCCTTTCCCTCGGCGGTGGTCGACGGCCATGCCCCGCGCCACGCCGACGATCTCCAGGCGCTGGCGGCAAGCTGGGGCAGCCGCTTCGTCGAGGCGGGGCCTGTCTCGATTGCCGCGCGGGAGCCCGCCCAGGAGCCGGCGTGGCAGCAGGCGCACGGGCTGCTGATGCGCCTCACCGCCAACATGGTCGACCGCAAGCTGCGCGTCGCCGAAACGCTCGGCATCCGCCTCTGACGCTGCCGCCGCGGCGGCTCAGTTCGCTTCGGTCGCCGTCGCCGCGTCGCCGGTGGTCGCCGCGCCGCAGCGATAGACCAGCTTCTCGTTGTACAGCTGCGGCAGCGCCGCCTTGATCTCCTGCTGGCTGGTGGCCAGCTGGCCGCGCGCCGCCTGGTCCTGCGAGCAGGCCTTCAGCGGAACGCTGGCGCGCAGCTGGCGGGCGCGGTCCATCTGCTCGGACGAAAGGAGATAGCGGGTATTGGTATAGGTGCGGCTGGCCGGGTCATAGTCCAGCACCGACACCGTCGCTTCCTCGTTCGGCACCAGGATACGCTGCCAGCGGGTGCCGGCCTCGGCATATTGGGTCTTGCCGTTGATGCAGCCGTCCGGCCCCATGGTCAGCTCGACCCGCTCGGTCGTCGTGGTGGTCACCCGGCTGCGCTGGGGATCGAGCGTGCAGACCAGCCGGCCGGTACCCGTGCTCCCGGGCACCCGCGCGCCCTTCGCCGCGCCGCCCGAGGTGACGGCGGCCACCTTGGTCGCATCGAAACTCGGCCGGCTGAAGAACAGCGCGCCCGCGCCGATGATCAGCACGACGCCGCCCAGCGCGACCCACAGCGCCTGGCGCTGCTGCCCGCGCGACAGCAGCATGCCGGCGCCGCCCAGGCACAGCGCGCCCAGCACCAGCAGCACCGCGGCGCCCGCCATGTAGTTCTCGCGCAGCGCCTCGTTATTCTCGCGCGCCTGGGTCAGCGCGGTTTCGCGATCGGCCGATGCCTTGGCGGCGGCCTGGCGCTCGGCTTCCGCTGCCTGGGCCTGCGCCTGTTCGTCGGCATTGCGATCCTGCGCCATGCGTTCCTCGACGCTGACGCAGGGCACTGCCACCTCGCTATAGGGCTGCTTCGCCTCGGCCAGGAACGCGCCCAGCTCCTCGCCGGAAATGGCGAAGGCGAAGTTCGCGTCGCCGCCCTCGCTGTTGGTGATGGCGACGTTGACGCCCAGCACGCGGCCGCACCGGTCGAGCAGCGGCCCGCCCGAATTGCCGCGCGCGATGCTGGCGGTATGGAGCAGCATCGCGGTGCCGCGCAGGCTGCGCATCCCGGCAAAGCCGCCCTGCGACCGGACCGGGGAAAGCGGCGTGATGAAGTCGCGTGCGCTCTGCGCGGTGGCCAGGTCGACATTGCCCGGATAGCCGAGCGCGACGAGCGATTCTCCGTCCGACACCTGCCCCTTGAACACCGCCAGCGGCGGCAGCCGCGCGCCGCTGAACTCGATCAGCGCCAGGTCGCGGTCGGGATCGATCGCGATCAGCCGCCCCTGGAACGATCGATTGCCCTCCGACGGGACGACGCCGATCACGACATTGTCGGGATAGCGCGCGGCAAGTTCCACGACATGCGCGTTGGTGACGATCCGGTTGGGGGCGACGGCAAAGCCGCTGCCATGGCCGAACCCGACCACCTCGTCGTTGACGACCGCGATCGTGACGATGCGGACCACGCCGCGCGCCGACGCGGAGATATCGTCCGCGCGGGCGGCGGTCGTCAGGCTGAACGCCGACGCGAAAACCAGCATCAAGAGGACAATCAATCGACGCATCGTACACCCCATGGACTTGTCGCCCGGCATTTCGGCGAAAAGCCGGGCGGGTTCAAGGTGGCGGGTGACGAAATCGGTAGGGCTATCGCGAAGGCGACGCGGCAACCTCACAACGTCTTCGTGGGCTCCGCCGGTGTCGCGCCGCCGGCCGGGGCAGGCGCACCCGGCGCAGCGGGCTTGGCATCCCCGGCACCCTTGCGCTTCTCCTCGGCGTCCATCATCGCGATCAGCGCCGTCGCAGCCTCGCCCATGCCGCGATTATGCGGGTCGTGCGCCAGCGGGCGCAGCAGCATGCGCGCGACGTCCAGCTTGCCATCCTTGTGGAAGATCTGGGCGGCGGTCATCCTCAGCTCGCGGTCCTGCGGCACCAGGGTGAAGGCGCGGTACAGGCCGTCCTTGGCGGTTTCGCTGGGCTCGACCCCGGCATCGACGAAGCTCTGGAAATACAGGATCAGCGCCTCGGGATGGTCGTTGTCGACCCTGTTCGCGGCGATGATGCTCTTGCGGATGCTGGTCCAGGTCGGCTTGGACATGTCCTTGTCGCGCACCGCGATCGCCATCAGCGCCTTTGCCTTGAACAGCAGCGCGTCGATCAAATTGGGCTGCACCGCCAGCGCGCGCTCGCACGCTGCCAGCGTCTCGGCATAGTCGCCCGCATCATAGGCGGTTTCGGCCAGCACGATCTGTGCGCCGGGATCATTGGGATAGGGCGCAGCCGCCTTGCGCGCGGCGGCGTACACGCCCGGCGCCGTCTTCTCGTTCACGCCGCGTTTCGTCCGCATGCGCGAGCGCATCGTCGCGGCTTCGCCCTCCGTCAGCTCGCGGATGCGGACCTCGCCAATCTTCAGCGCATCCTTCTTCACCTCGCGCCCGGTCATGAACCGCCTGCCGACATAGCGGTCCAGTTCGCGCTCGAGCGTGCGCACGTCGCCGAACGCCGTCATGGCCTGAGCCGGCGCCTTTCCCTCGTTGATCCCCTTGATATAGCTGCTGAACTGCGCGCCGCGCGCCGGCTCGAAGGTGAAGAAATGCACCAATGCCCAGCCGCGGCCGTACATCACGTTGGTCTGGGTGTCGGTCATCTTGTCGGTGTCGCCCGACAGCATTCGCGCGAGCGGCAGCGATCGCTGGTCGAGCAGGATGCCCTCGGCACGGTAATAGGGCGGCCGCCCGAACATCACCGATCCCGTCGACTCGAAGGTCGCGGTGGCGTGAAACTCGGCCCAGCCCTCGATCAGCCAGGACGGAAAGGCGCTGTTGGCGAACGCGCTCAGCATCAGGTGATGCGCATATTCGTGGAACAGGATCTGCTGCGAACTGAGGTCGAACTTGTCCGCCCCGGCATAGCGCGGCACGAACGCGACCGATCCGCTGGCCCGCCCCGAGTAGAAACCCGCGACATTGTCGTTGCCGGCAAGGTTCCCCACCGCGTTGACCGATCCCAGGACATAGACGGTCAGCCGCGACGCGGGCGGCACCGGATCATTGGGCAGGTTGCGCATGATGCGCACGGCCTGGTCGTATTTTTCCAGGTTCCGCGCGAACCGCGTCAGCCCTTCCGGCCGCTCCTGCGAATAGACGATGAAGTGCGGGCTGCTCGCCTCATACCATTGCGCGCGGGCGACGCCCGGCATGATCGCGAAGAACAACAGCAGCAGCGCGCGAACCATGACCCCGTCCCCCCTCGATGGCTCAGGCTATCCATCCGTCCCGCGCCGCGCCAGACCGATCACCTCCACAATGACGGCACCGCGGCCGGTGGCTGAGGGCGTCGATCGAGCGATTTCCCCTTCGCATCGGGTGCCGCGCCGCTTGCCCCGGGCTTCGCATCGATGCCGGCGATCATGTCCTGCGCCCGTTTCGCAACGCGCAGATCGTGCGGGTCATAGGCAAGCGGGGCGAGGATGCTGCGTGCGGTGTCGGCGCGGCCATGGTCGATCAGCATCGACGCGGTCTTGAAGCGGAGGCCCGAATCGAACGGGGCAAGCTCGAACGCGCGTTGCAGCCCGAGGCTGGCGAGATCGGTCGGCTTCTGGTCCGCTTCCTCGAAGCTGGCATAATAGAGGATCAGCGGTTCGGGATGATCACGGTCGAGCTGGTTCGCTGCGGCGATGACGCGGCGGATCTCGGTCCAGCGTTCGGGCGGTGCCTTGTCCAGCTTGGCGATCTGGATCATCGCCATCGCCTTGTAGATCAGCGCATCCATCGCCTTCGGGTCGCGCGTCAGCGCTCGTTCGCAGGCAGCCAGCGTCTCTGAATAGAGCCCCGCGTCAAAGGCGGTTTCCGCCAGCACGATCTGGACGGCCGGTTCATCGGGATAGGGGGCGGCGGCCTTCTTCGCCGCGGCATAGACGCGCGGCGCCGTCTTCTGGGTGACGCCGCTGTGCGATTCCATGCGGACCGTCATCAGCGCGGCCTCGCCGGGGGTCAGGGGGCGGGAGGTGATCCGGCCGATGGTGATGCGTTCGGCGGGCACCGTCCGGATCAGGAGGGACTTTCGTGAATAGCGGTTGAGCTCGCGATCCATCGCCTTGAGGTCGCCGAACACCTTTGCCGCCTGCAGCGCAGGCGTGCCCTTGTTGATCTCGTCGATATAGCGGGCAAACTGCTCGATCCGTCCGGCATCGACGCTCAGATAATGGGTGAGCAGCCAGCTTCGGCCATAGAAGGAGTCCATGTTCAGCGGGTTGATACCGTCGAACCCCTTCAGCACCTGTTCGAGCGCGATCTTGTCACGCAGGATTCCGTAGGAGCGATGGTTTGCTGCGTGGCCGAAGGAAACGTCGCCGCGCGGGCTGACCTTGGCGGTGGCATGAAATTCCGCCCAGCCCTCGGTCAGCCAGAGGGGAAAGGCCGCCTGCGCATAGTGCGTCATCATCAGGTGGTGCGAATATTCATGGAACAGCACCAACTGCCCGGTCATCAACGAATCGCCGGTCTCCAGCTTCGGTATGAACGCCACCGACCCGCTGGCTCGGCCGGCATAGAAGCCGGCGATCCCCTGGGATCCGGCGAATTTCGCGATCCGCGCATCGGACCCGGCGACATAGATGGTGACACGGCTCGCCGGGTTGACCGGCGTGTTGGGCAGGCGACGCAGGACCCGGACCGCCTGGTCGAAGCGTTCCAGCGCCTCGGCAAAGCTGTGGATCCGCTCCGGCTTGTCGTCGGCATAGATGACGAAATGCGGACTGCTGACTTCGTGCCAGTCTGCGCGCGCCACGGCCGGCCAGCACGTCAACGCGGCCATCATCAGGATAAAGCGGATCATCGACACCCCCGTCGGCGGATACGCTAGCCGCCGGCCCGGAGCAACGCGATGCCGAATACATCCATTATGAGGTGAACAGATGCGAGGCGAGCCCGCACGTCAGTCGACCGGTTTCGCTCCGGCCGCCTTTGCCTCCGGCGTCTTCGTACCGTCCTCGCCCTTGTCGATGGCCGCGATCATGTCGCGCGCGGCCTTCGCATCCCCGGTATCGTGCGGGTGATTGGCCAGTGGCAGCAGGATGGTTCGCGCCACCGCGGGCTTGCTGTCGGCGATCAGCATCGACGCCACGTTCAGCCGCAGGCCTTCGTCGAACGGGGCGAGCTGGAACGCCTTCACCAGCCCGTCCTTGGCCAGGTCGCTCGGGCGCTGCTGCGCGTCGACGAAGCTGCGATAATAGAGGATCAGCGGTTCGGGATGGTCGGGGTCCAGCCGGTTTGCCGTGCCGATCACCTTGCGGATCGCGCTCCAGCGGGCGGGCGTGGTGTCCTTGTCGCGGGCGGCGACCGCCATCATCGCCATCGCCTTGTAGATCAGCGCTTCCATCGCCTTCGGATCCGTCTTTAATGCGCGCTCGCAGGCGGCCAGCGCCGCTTCGTAGTCGTCGGCGTCATAGGCCGCCTCGGCCAGCGCGATCTGTGCGCCGGGATCGTCGGGGAAGGGCGCGGCCGCCTTCTTCGCCGCCGCATAGACGCCCGGCGCGGTCTGCTCGTTCACGCCGCGGTCCGACTGGATCCGCACCTGCATCACTGCGGCCTCGCCGGCGCTCAGCGGCCTGGCAGTCACTGTGCCGATCCTGATCTGGTCTGCCGGTACCGTCCGGGCAACCAGGCTGCCACGGGCATAGCGGTCCAGCTCGCGGTCGAGCTGTCTGGGATCACCGAACAGCTTCGCCGCCTCGTCCGACGACGTCCCCTCGTTGATCGCGCGGAGATAGCGGATGAACTGTTCGCGGCGCGCGGGATCGAAGGTCACATAGTGCGTCAGCAGCCAGCTGCGACCGTAAAAGGACTCCATCTGCTGATCGGGCATGATCGCCCGCTTGCTGTCGAGCAGCATCGCCGCAGGCGTTGCATTGTCGAGGATGCCCGCGGCACGGTGGTTGGCCACGCCGCCGAACGTCACCGAACCGTCGGAATTGACCTTCGCCGTCGCGTGATATTCCGCCCAGCCTTCGACCAGCCAGGCCGGGATGGCCGACTGGGCGAAGATCGAGAACATCATGTGATGGGCATATTCGTGGAACAGCACGAGCTGTCCGGCGAGCGTCTCGCTGCCGCCGCTGGTCAGCCGCGGAACGAATGCCAGCGAGCCGGTGGCGCGACCGGTGTAGAAGCCTGCGACGCTCTGCGATCCGGCCAGCCGGGATACCTCTCCTGCCGATCCGACGACATAGATGGTCAGCCGGCCGGCGGGCGCGACCGGCGTGTTCGGCAGGTTGCGATAGATGCGGAATGCCTGGTCATAGCGTTCAAGCATCTCGGCAAAGCTGCGGATCCGGTCGGGCCGGTCGTTCGCATAGATCACGAAATGCGGGCTGCCGACCTCGTGCCATTCCGCGCGGGCCGCCGACGACCCGGCCAGCAGCATGACCAGCACCAACAGGATGCGCAGCATCATCTCATCCTCCCCCCGAATGGGAGGAGCCTAGGTCCCGGCCTCACACGAAGCTATAGGGATCAACATCCACAATGACCCGAACCTTGGGCGACCATTCCAGGGCGCCCAGCCATTCGCGGATCATGTCCTGCACGTCGAAGGCGCGGCGGGCATGGACCAGCAGTCGGTAGCGGTGGCGGCCGCGCAGCATCGCCAGCGGGGCGGGGGCGGGGCCATAGACCGTCATCTCGTCCAGTCGCGGCGCCGTCCGCCCGATCCGCTGGGCGACATCCTCGGCCGCCTGTTTCTCCTCCGACGAGACGATGATCGCGGCATAGCGGCCAAAGGGCGGGGCACCGGCGTCGCGCCGCGCCTCGGTCTCGGCGGCGTAGAAGGCCTCGGCATCGCCGCTGACCAGTGCCTGCATCACCTGCGCGTCGGGCGAATGGGTCTGGATGAATACGGTTCCGGGCTTCTCGCCCCGGCCGGCTCGGCCCGATACCTGCATGATCTGCTGGAAGGTCCGCTCGGCCGCGCGCAGGTCGCCGCCGTCCAGGCCCAGATCGGCATCGACCACCCCGACCACGGTCAGGTCCGGAAAGTGATAGCCCTTGGTCACCAGCTGGGTGCCGACGACGATGTCGATCTCGCCATGCTCCATCCGCCGCACGAACTCGGCCGCCTTGGCCGGCGACCACAGCGTATCCGACGTGACGATCGCGATATTGGCGTTGGGCCACAGCGCCTTGGCCTCGTCGGCGATGCGTTCGACGCCGGGGCCGCACGCGACCAGGCTGTCCTCGGCCTCGCACTCGGGACAGATTTCGGGGGTGGGCAGGGTGTGGCCGCAATGATGGCAGGTCAGCCGGCGGATCAGCCGGTGCTCGACCATCCAGGCGGTGCAATTGGGGCATTGGAAGCGGTGGCCGCAGGTGCGGCACAGCGTCAGCGGGGCATAGCCGCGCCGGTTGAGGAACAGCAGCGCCTGTTCCTTGCGCTCCAGGGCCGCGTCGATCGCCACCACCAGCCGCGGCGAGAGCCAGCGCCCGCGTGCCGGCGGTTCGGCGATCAGGTCGATCGCCTCGATCTCGGGAAGCTCGGCCTTGCCGTATCGGCCCGGCAGCTTCAGCTCCTCGTACCGCCCCAGCTCGACCTGGTTGCGCGTCTCGATCGCCGGCGTGGCCGAGGCGAGGATCACCGGGCAGTGCTGGAACTTGCCGCGCATCACCGCGACGTCGCGGGCATGGTAATGGACTTCCGATTCCTGCTTGAAGCTGGTCTCGTGCGCCTCGTCGACGACGATGACGCCCAGATTCGGATAGGGCAGGAACAGCGCCGATCGCGCCCCGACGGTCACCAGCGCCTCGCCGCGCGAGATCGCCCGCCAGGCGCGGCGCCGCTGCGACGTGCGCAGGCCCGAATGCCAGGCGACCGGCTCGCATCCGAACCTTTTGGCGAAGCGCGTCAGGAACGGCTCGGTCAGCGCGATCTCGGGCAACAGCACCAGGCTTTGCCTGCCTGCGTCGATGGCGGCGGCGATCGCCTCGAAATAGACCTCGGTCTTGCCCGATCCGGTGACCCCGTCGAGCAGGAACGGCTGGAAGCTTTCGGAGCCGACCGCCTGGCGCAGGATGCCGGCGACATCGGCCTGGGCCGGGTTCAGGTGCGGCGGCGCGAATCCCGGTTCGGGGCGCGGATAGGGGCTGTCGGTATCGATCACGACCGATTCGATCGCGCCCTGCTTGATCAGCCCGCGGATCACGCCGTCCGACACGTCGGCGATCGTCGCCAGCTCGCGCACCAGCCCCTGGCGGTCCCCGATCCGCTCCAGCGCCTGCTCGCGTTGCGGCGTCATCCGGCCGGGCACCTGGCCGGTCGCGCGATATTCGACGATGGTCGGCGCGTTCTCGAAGGCGGCGGACGAGGACAGCGCCATGCGCAGCACTCCGGCCAGCGGCGCCAGATAATAGTCCGAGGTCCATTCGACCAGGCGGCGCACCGCCTCGGGAATCGGCGGCGCGTCGGCGACGCCCATCAGGTTGCGCAACCGGTTGTCGCCGACTTCCTCGGTCGGCAGGCGGTCCGCCTCCCACACGACGCCGGCCAGCTGGCGCGGGCCCAGCGGCGCGACGACGATCGACCCCGGCTCGACCGCCATGCCTTGGGGCACGCGATAGTCGAGCGGGCCGAGCGCGGAGTTCATCACGATGACGCGAGCGCGGTTGCCGGGCATGCCGCCTCATATGGGGATTTCTGCCGCGGTTGGAATCCCGTATCTGGGGTGTCCTGACTTTCGGAGTTCGTGACGATGATCCTGGCTGCCCTGCTTCTGGCCCAGACCGCCCCCTGCGCGGCGATGGATGCGACCCTGCCGGCGCCGCTCGCCGGATGGACCGCGCCCGCGCCCTCGGCTCCACTCGACCTGGGCAAGGCGGTGACGCTGAGGGCGGCCGATGCCGCAACGCTTTCCGACCTGCCGAAGGATGCCAAGCCGGGCGGTGCCGCGACCGCCGAATTCCGCGTCGCCACCGCCGGCAGCTACGGGATCGCGCTGGATCAGGCCGGCTGGATCGACGTGGTGCCGGGCGCGGGCGGCGGCGCCGCGCTGAAGTCGGTCGCGCATGGTCACGGGCCGGAGTGCAGCACGATCCGCAAGATCGTCCGCTTCCAGCTTCAGCCGGGCAGCTACCGCCTGGTGCTCACCGGCCTGAAAAAGCCCGACGCGCGGGTGATGCTGGTCGCGCCGGAATAACGGCGCGCGGTTCAGGGACTGTTTGAAAAATCGCGGAAGAGCGATTTTTTAGTCCGGCACCGGCCCGCTCCCCCACCCGACCACCCATAGAATACTGCCGTTGGGTGGTCGGGTGGGGGAGCGGGCCGGTGCCGCAATGCGCCGACAGGCGCATCTCAAACGCTCTCTCAAAGGTCGAGATTCACCGTGACGCTGACGGCATGGTCGATCTGGTCCTCGGCGCCGTCGCGGCCGAAGCGATACTGGTTGAGATAGCCGATATCGCTCTTGATATGCTCGGTGATCGGAACGGTCACGCCCAGCGTGTGGCGGATCCGCTCATATCCGCCGCGCTGGCCCCAGTCGGTCGTGTTGAAGTTCAGGAAGCTCTCATGCGTCGCATAGAGTTCGAACCCCTTGCCCAGCTTGTGGTTGTAGCGCAGCTGCGGCCGCAGCCGGAACCCGACCTCGCCGCCGTCCGAATGGAATCGCTCCTCGAAGCGCAGGCGGGTGGCGAAGCCGCCGCCCAGCTTCACGATCACATGCTGGCGCAGCCGTTCCTCGTTGGGCTCGATCCCGGAGTCGTTATGAGCAGTCGTGTGGCGATAGCCGATCGCGACCTCGACCGTGTCCGACGTCTTCCAGCTGACCAGTCCGCCCAATTCGGTATGGAACAATCCGCCGACCCGGTCGCTCCACCTTGCGATCCCCTCGAGCGTGATTTTCACGTCCTTGGCGATCGGCGCGCTGCCATTCGCCTGCGTCCATAACTGGGTATCGACCTGCTGAGCCCAGGCCGGGGTGGCGATCGTCAGCGGGGCAAGCAGGGCGAAGATGCGGCGCAAGGTCAGGCTCCGGCTGTGCGGCGGCGTCGAGGGGGCTATAGAGGGCCTCGATTCGAACCGCCAGCAACAAACTGTCACGAAACCGTCACCGTTCCGCAAAGGACCCAAGATGAAATTCTTCGCCGATACCGCCGACACCAACGACATCCGCGACCTGGCCGATGCCGGCCTGCTGGATGGCGTGACGACCAACCCCTCGCTGATCAACAAGTCCGGCCGCGACTTCCTCGAAGTGGTGCGCGAGATTTGCGGCATCGTCGACGGCCCGGTCTCGGCCGAGGTCGTGGCGCTCGACTATGACGGCATGATGCGCGAGGCCGAGATCGTGCGGAAGATCGCCGACAATGTCGCGGTGAAAGTGCCGCTGACGATCGACGGCCTCAAGGCGTGCAAGACGCTGACCGACGACGGCACGATGGTGAACGTGACCCTGTGCTTCTCGGCCAACCAGGCGCTGCTGGCGGCGAAGGCCGGCGCGACCTTCGTCTCGCCGTTCGTCGGCCGCCACGACGATGTCGGCTTCGACGGCATGCAGCTGATCGGCGATATCCGCCTGATCTATGACAACTACGCCTTCGACACCGAGATCCTGGTCGCCAGCGTGCGTCACCCGGTCCATGTCCTGGAAGCCGCCAAGATCGGTGCCGACGTGATGACGGCGCCGCCCTCGGTGATCAAGCAGCTGGTCAAGCATCCGCTGACCGACAAGGGGATCGAGGGCTTCCTCGCCGACTGGTCGAAGTCGGGCCAGAAGATCGGCTGAGGCGATGAC
The DNA here is from genome assembly GCF_039652585.1 of Sphingomonas rustica. Taxonomy (NCBI): domain Bacteria; kingdom Pseudomonadati; phylum Pseudomonadota; class Alphaproteobacteria; order Sphingomonadales; family Sphingomonadaceae; genus Sphingomonas; species Sphingomonas rustica. Next base: position 211,669 of record NZ_JBDIZK010000007.1, read on the forward strand.
CGTCCCCGGCGATGCGCCCCCTCCGGTCGCCGATGCCGGGGACGATCTGCTGATCGTCCCGATCCCCGCGCTGGTCGCGCTGCTGGTCGCGGCGCGATCGGCCAAGGGCGCGGAGCTGGACGAGGCCGAGGTGCTGGCGATCCGCGATGGCGCGGTGTGCATGGCCATGCCCGCCGATGTGGCGCGGCGCATGGCCGAGGCGCGCGGCTATGACGATCTCGACCCCGAGCATGTCTGGGAAGACTGGCAGGCGTTTCGCGCGGCGGTAGATCTGGACGCGCTGCCTGCCACCGGGGGCGGCGCGGGCGGATGAGCCGGCCGCTGCCGCTGCTCTATGCCGAGCATCTGTCGCGCGACCGGCGACGGTCGGTGCATACGGTACGCGCGTATCAGGCGACGGCCGAGCGGCTGCTCGCCTTCCTGCGGCTGCATTGGGGCGGAGCGGTGGAGCGCGAGGCGCTGCGCCAGGTGACCGCGGCCGATCTGCGCGCCTTCCTGGCCGAGCGGCGCGGCGGCGGACTGGAGAATGTCTCGGCTGCGCGCGAGCTTTCGGCGGTGCGCGGCTTCCTGAAATGGGCGGTGGGCGAGGGCGCGGAACTGCCGCGGCTGCGCGGCCCGCGGGTGAAGAGGGGCATCCCGCGCCCGATCGCGCCGCACGAGGCAGTGGCGCTCGCCGAAAGCGTGTCGGAAGAAGCGGACGAGCCCTGGATCGCCGCGCGCGACTGGGCGGTCATGCTGCTGCTCTACGGCGCCGGGCTGCGCATCGGCGAGGCGGTCGGGTTGACCGGCGCGGTGCTGCCGCTGGGCGAGGTGATGAGCGTGACCGGCAAGCGGGGCAAGACCCGCATCGTTCCCCTGCTGCCGGAGGTGCGGGAGGCGATCCAAGCCTATGCGAACCTGACCCCCTGGGGCGTGTCGCGCGAGGCGCCGCTGTTTCGCGGGGCGAAGGGCGGGCCGCTGCCGCCCGGCGCGATCCGAAAGTCGATCCGATCGGCCCGGGTGGCGCTCGGCCTGTCCGATCGCACCACGCCGCACGCGCTGCGCCACAGCTTCGCGACGCACTTGCTGGGTCGCGGCGCCGATCTTCGCGCCCTGCAGGAACTGCTCGGTCATGCCAGCCTCAGCTCGACCCAGATCTATACCGCGGTCGATGCGGCGCATCTGCTTGACGTCTACCGCTCCGCCCATCCAAGAGCGTGATACGGCGCGCGATCGACCGCGCCGTTTCGCCTTGGGGGCGTAGATGACCGACCCGTATTCAGCCGATGTCGCCGCCGTGCAGCGCGTGCCCGAGATCGAGGCGATGCTCGCCGAGCTTTGCCGCGCGACCGGCATGGGCTTCGTGGCGGTCGCCCGGGTCACGTCCGACCGCTGGATCGCGTGCCAGCTGATCGACCGGATCGAGTTCGGGCTGAAGCCGGGCGAGGAATTGCAGGTCCAGACCACGATCTGCGACGAGATCCGGGACAGCGGGCGCGGCGTCTTCATCGACCATGTCGGCGCGAACCCGGCATGGCGGACGCATCATACGCCGGTGCTGTACGGGTTCGAGAGCTATGTCTCGATCCCGATCATCCTGAAGGACGGCAGCTTTTTCGGCACCCTGTGCGCGATCGATCCGGCCCCCCGCGAAACCAGCCTGGCGCTGACGATCCCGCTGTTCGAGCGGTTCGCCGCGACCATCGCCGCCGAACTGGACCGGCTGGCCTAACGCTGCGCGCGCGGTTTCCAGGTCAGGACGCGGTAGAGATAGACCAGCAGGATCGCCGCCACGATCGCGAACATGATCGGGGCGACCCAATGCTCGATCTCGCGGAAGGTGGCGCCCAGCCACCAGCCCAGCGCCACGAGCAGGAAATTCCAGATCAGGCTGCCGGCGGTCGTGAAGCACATGAAGGTCCAGAACGGCATGCGCATCAGCCCGGCCGGAATCGAGATCAGCGTGCGGCCCATCGGCATGAAGCGGAAGGCGAAGACGGTCAGCCCGCCCCACCGGTCCGAATAGCGCTTGATCCGCTGGACATCCTCCCATTCCAGCGTCAGCCAGCGGCCCCAGCGATTCACCCAGGGCTCCAGCCGCTCATAGCCGAGCCGGCGGCACAGCCACCACCAGAACAGATTGCCCAGCAGCGTGCCGGCAGTGCCCGCGACCAGCAGCGGGACGATATGCATCCGCCCCTGCGCCACCGCCACGCCGGCGACGCTCATGATCGCCTCCGACGGTACCGGCGGGACCACATTCTCCAGCAGCATCAGCAGGAAGACGCTCCAATAGCCCCAGTCCAGCCACTGGCCCATGGTGGGTATCAGCCCTTCATCGCGGCGACACGCCGCTCGATCGCGTCCCAGATCATCGCGCCGGTATCGGTGCCGTTAAACCGGTCGATCGCGACGATGCCGGTGGGCGAGGTGACGTTGATCTCGGTCAGCCACTCGCCGCCGATCACGTCGATGCCGACGAAGATCAGCCCGCGCCGCTTCAGCTCGGGGCCCAGCACGTCGCAGATTTCCTGCTCGCGCTGCGTCAGCTCGGTCTTGGCCGCGGTGCCGCCGACCGCCAGGTTCGACCGGATCTCGCCCTCGCCCGGCACGCGGTTGACCGCGCCGGCCACCTCGCCGTCGACCAGCACGATGCGCTTGTCCCCTGCCGCGACCGAGGGGAGGAACGCCTGGATCATGTGCGGCTCGCGATAGGCGGTGTTGAACACCTCGATCAGCGACGACAGGTTCGCCCCGTCGCTGCCGACCTTGAAGATCGCCTTGCCGCCATTGCCGTGCAGCGGCTTGACGACGATCTCGCCATGCTTCGCCAGGAAGGCGCGCGCCTCGTCCAGGCTGCGCGTCACCAGCGTCGGCGGCATATAGTGCGCATAGTCGAGCACGAACACCTTCTCGGGCGCGTTGCGCACCGATGCGGGGTCGTTGACCACCAGCGTCCGGTCGGCGATCCGCTCGAGCAGATGGGTCGCGGTGATATAGCCCAGGTCGAAGGGCGGATCCTGGCGCATCAGCACGACATCCGCGGCGTCGCCCAGGTCGAGGCTCACCGGGTCGCCGAAGCGGAAATGGTCGCCTTCGACCCGCTGCACCGTCACCGGATGCGCCTTCGCCCAGACCCGGCCGTCCGAATAGTTCAGGTCCTCGGCGGTATAATGGAACAGCCGGTGGCCGCGCGCCTGCGCCGACAGCATAAGCGCGAAGGTCGAATCCCCGGCGATGTTGATCGCATCGAGCGGGTCCATCTGGACGGCGACGTTGAGCGACATTCGGCTACCTCCGGGGGTTGCATAGGTGACTTACTTGGATAAGTCACCCCATCCAGGCGTTCTCGATATGACGAGGTAGGCTGCGCGGGGCAATCAGGATCACGTCGACCCGGATATCGTCGCCGGGGCCTGCATAACGCGGCATCAGATACTCCGCCGCTGCCGCCACCCGCGACAGCCGCCGCTCGTCGATCGCGAAGTCGAGTTCGGCGGCGGTGGCGCGGGTCTTCACCTCGACGAAGGCGACCAGGCTGCCCTTGCGCGCGACCAGGTCGACTTCGCCCGCCGGCGTGCGCACCCGCCGGTCGAGTATCTTCCATCCGCGCAGCCACAGCCACCAGGCGGCACGGCGTTCGCCGTCGCGGCCGCGCGTCTCGGCGGCGCGGCGTGCCTCGGACGGCGCCCGCTTCATGCCTTGAGCGCCATCGCCCGGGCATAGAGTTCGCGCCGGTCGAGCCCCAGTCGCTTGGCGACCTCGCCCGCCGCCTTGGCCGGGGGCAGGCGAGTCAACGCCTCGGCCAGCGCCGAATCGGCGTCCGCCTCGCTGGCCGGCGCGGCTTCGCCCGGCGGTGCGACGACGATGACGATCTCGCCCCTGGGCGGCGCATCCGCATATCGCGCAGACAGCTCGCTCAGCGACCCCGTCACGCATTCCTCGAACTTCTTGGTGATCTCGCGCGCCACCGCCGCCTCCCGGTCGCCCAGCCCCTCGGCCAGCGCGGCCAGCGCGGCTGACAGCCGCGGCCCCGATTCGTAGAACACCAGGGTCGCGCGGACTGCGGCGATCTCGGCGATGACCTGCCCGCGCGCCTGCTGTTTCGACGGCAGGAACCCCATGAACAGGAACCGGTCGGTCGGCAGCCCCGCCAGCGTCAGCGCGGCGATTCCCGCGCAGGGGCCAGGAATCGTCGTCACCGCATGGCCAGCCGCGCGCGCGTCGCGCACCAGCTTGAACCCGGGGTCGGAGATCAGCGGCGTTCCCGCATCGCTGACCAGCGCCACCACCTCGCTCGCCATGCGCGCGACCAGTCCGGGGCGCACCGCATCGGCATTATGGTCGTGATAGGGCGTCATCCGCCCCTTCGCGCCCAGATGGCGAAACAGCCCCGCTGTCACACGGCTGTCCTCGACGGCAACCACATCGGCGTTCAGGAGTATGTGCGATGCGCGCGGAGACAGGTCGCCGAGATTGCCGATCGGCGTGGCGACGATATAGAGGCCGGGCGTAAGAGTTGAGTTCATCGGGGAGAGTCATGGCAGACAGCGACGCAAATCGACAGGGGGTGCGTGGAGCGCTCCGCTGGGCCGTGCTCGGCCTGGGCTTTCTCGCAGCGGCCTGCGTCGGCGGTCCGCGCGGCGGCCCGCCGCCCGAGCGTCCTCCGGTAGAGCGCCCGCGCGATCGTCCCGCCGATCGCCCGATCACGCCGGGCCTGCCCCAGGATGTCGAGCGCCACCGCGTCGCACTGCTCGTACCGCTTAGCGGTCCGAACGCCGGCGTCGGCAAGTCGCTGGAGAATGCGACCCAGCTCGCGATCCTCGACACCAATGCCGACAATATCCGCATCACCAGCTACGACACCTCGGCCGGTGCCGCCCAGGCGGCGCAGCGCGCGATCGCCGACGGCAACCGCCTGATTCTCGGCCCGCTGCTGGCCGAGGATGCGCGCGAAGTCGCGCCGATCGCGCGTTCGGCCCGCGTGCCGGTGCTCAGCTTCTCGAACGACACCAATGTTGCCGGCGGCGGCACCTTCGTGCTCGGCTATTCGCCCGCCCAGTCGATCGAGCGCGTCATCGCCTATGCCAAGTCCAAGGGGATGACCCAGTTCGCCGGACTGGTGCCCAGCGGCCTGTACGGCGAGCGCTCGTCCACCGCGCTGCTGCGCGCGGTCGAATCGGCCGGCGGCACCGTCACCGCGATGGAAACCTATGACAGCCGGCCGGGCTCGATGACCACCGCCCTGGCGAAGATCAACCGCCAGCCCTATCAGGCGATCCTGATCGCAGGCACCGGCGCCAACGGCGTCAGCGCGGTGCAGATCATCCGCCGCTCGCCCAATGGCAAGGCGGCCAAGGTGCTGGGCACCGAGCTGTGGAACACCGATTCGGGGATCGGCCGCAACGCCGCGCTCAACGGCGCCTGGTTCGCCAGCGTGCCCGATAATTACTATCTGACCTATGCCGGCAAGTACCGCGCCCGTTTCGGCGCTGCGCCCTATCGCCTGTCGACGCTCGGCTATGATGCGGTGCTGCTGACCGTGCGCATGGCCCGCGACTGGCGCCCGGGCAGCGAGTTCCCGATCCGCGACCTGACCTCGCGCAGCTTCGCGGGACTCGACGGCGCGTTCCGCTTCGGCCGCGACGGCATCGCCGACCGCGCGCTCGAGGTGCAGGAAATCCGCGGCGGGACGGTGGTCACCGTGTCGCCCGCGCCGGCCAAGCTCGACTGAGATCGCAGGGCCCGCGCGGTTTACCGCCGCGCGGGCCCTCAGGTCCGCACGACCTCGCGCAGGATCGCCTCGAGCACCGGCATTCCCGCATCGGTCACGCACAGCCGTTCACCGTCGCGCCGCATCAGCCCCTGGCGCTCCAGCAGCGCCGCCGCCGAGTCGTCGATCGGTGCCGCGCCCCCGGCAAGCGCTGCGATCCGCGCCAGGTCGACACCCTCGTTCAAGCGCAGTCCCATCAGCAGCGCCTCGACCCCCCGCTCGGCGGGCGTCAGCACATCCTCGCGCTCGATGCCGTGCGCGTTGCGCTCGACCGCGCTCATCCAGTTCTCGGGCTTCCTGCGCCGGATCGTCGCCGCGCCGCCGCGCCTGCCATGCGCGCCCGGCCCGATCCCGGCATAGTCGAGATAGCGCCAATAGGTCAGGTTGTGCCGGCTCTCCGCACCCGGCCGGGCATGGTTGGAAATCTCATAGGCGGGCAGCCCCGCCGCCGCGGTCATCGCCCGCGTCGCCTCGAACAGGTCCGCCGCCGCGTCGGGGTCATAGGCGGCCAGCTCGCCCTTCTCGAACAGCGTGGCGAAGCGCGTGCCGGGCTCGATCGTCAGCTGATACAGCGACAGATGCTCGGTCCCGAAGCCGATCGCGCGCGCCAGTTCGGCTTCCCACTCGGCCAGCGCCTGGTCCGGCCGGGCATAGATCAGGTCGAAGCTCACCCGGTCGAACACCGATTGCGCCGTCGCCAGCGCCGCCAGCCCCTCGTCGACGCCGTGCGCGCGTCCCAGGAAGCGCAACGCGGCATCGTCCAGCGCCTGGAGCCCCAGCGAAACGCGATTGACCCCCGCCGCCGCCAGATCGGCGAACCGCGCCGCCTCGACCGATGACGGGTTGGCCTCCAGCGTGATCTCGACGCCGTCGGTAAACCCCCAGCGCCGCTCCGCCTCGGCGATCACCGCCGCCACCGTCTCGGGCGGCATCAGCGACGGCGTGCCGCCGCCGAAGAAGATCGACGACACGCGCCGACCGGGGAGCAGGTCCGCCTCATGCGCCAGGTCCGCCAGCATCGCGGTGCGCCACGCCGCCTGGTCGACCGACTCGCGGACATGGCTGTTGAAGTCGCAATAGGGACATTTCGACACGCAGAACGGCCAGTGCACGTAGAGTGCGAGGGGAGGGGCGGTGTCGGTCATCGTGTCGAGCGGCAGGTCATCGGGGCCGCATATAGGCATGTGCGCGGTGAAATGCGCGCTCCGCTTGGGCGTAGAATTCAGCCCGCAGTGCTCCTGGGCATCAGTTCCATCAGACAGTGGTCGCCAGCTTCGCCTGAGCAGCCTCGGCGAGAAACCGTGAGCGATTCGAAGCGACGCGATCGATGCGCGCCAGCAGCCCTTCCTCTATCGAAATCTGTACGCGCACCGATTTGCCGGGTCGCTCGCCGCGGACCAGAATGCGGCCGACTTCCTCGCTGTCCGTGGCGGTTTCAACCGCGTCCAGGTCCGAGGCTTCCGGGAACGGATCGCCATATTCCGCCATCACCGCGAGATGCCCCTGGAGCGCTTCCTCCGCGCCGATCGCGGCTTCCTGCACGGTACGCCCCGCCGAGACGCAGCCGGGCAGGTCTGGAAAATACACTCCGAAACCGTCGTCGCCGCGCTCGATGATCGCCGGATAATATACGGTAGCCATCACGTCTTCCTTGGTCTGGCGAGCCCGCTCATGGGAGGGGAACCCCAGTCTGCTTGCTTATGCTCTTCAGCGTTCCGATCGGCAGGTCGCTCTTGGGATGCGGGACAGTCGCCGTGCCGGGGAGAGTCGGGTGGCGAAAATGCCGGTGACTTCCGGTCTGCCGCACTTCGACCCAACCATGCGCTAGAAGGCGTTTTATGACTTCCCGGCTGCGCATCACCGCTTTCCGACTTATGTGTAATATATACACAACACATGCCCTGTTCGCAAGACTGCGCGTATCGTCGGAGGGCAAGCCATGTCATCCGTGCCTCGCCCATTCCGGGTCATCGCCGGGCAGAACGTGGATCAGAGGTGGGATGGTAAAAGCTTGGATGTAGAGGAGGCTGGAGCGGGTAGCGGGAATCGAACCCGCGTATTCAGCTTGGAAGGCTGCTGCACTACCATTGTGCTATACCCGCAAGCGCCTGAGTTTGCGTCAGTCTTGCCAGCCGCCCGTCCGGCCGTAAGGCCGGGATCGGACAGATGCGGTTGCCCCTGCCACAGGCGGCGGGCGGTGGTCAATGGTCCGGCGGCTTCCGATCGCGCCTATCGCCACCAGTCGCCGCTTTCGCCCGGCACGGGAATGTCGATGGCATCGATCCGCAGCAGCGGTGCGCGGGGCGCGGCGTCCGGCAGGGACAGCGAGATCGCCAGCCGCAGCAGGCCGACCTCCTGGTCGGCGGTCATGTCATGCCAGTCGACCAGCGCGCCGACCAGATTCTCGCGCCACGTCTGCGCGGTCGCCATCGGCGGCGTCGCCGACGGCCCTTGCGAGACGGTCCGATCGGCCAGCAGGATCGGCACGGCGACCTCCATCTCGTCGCCATCGCTCAGGCGGGTGACGTGCGATGCCTCCACCCGGATCGCGATGTCGGGCCGTCGATAGCCGGGCAGGGCGTCGCGGATCAGCAGCGCGGCGATCACCGTGTCGAGCGCGGCCGAAAGGGTTGCGGCATCGGTTTCGATCCGGAACGGTCTGGCCGCGATCCGGGTCGCCGGAACCACCGGCGGGGCGGCCGGGCCGCTCGGGCTCAGCAGGACGAAGGCGGGATCGGCCGTGGCGACCCCGACCTTGCCCGCCTGTGACGGGGTCGTGTCGTGGCGCAGGCCCGTCTCCATCCGAACGACCTGCACCACCGCGACAGGCAGATCGTCCCAGCGCAGCGCGAGTCCCCGCGTCGGCGCGGGCCGGACGGCCGTGTATCGGCCCTCGGCCTTGCCGTCCTCGGCGGGGGTGCGAAACCCGTCGATCGCCGGCCAGCGCGGCAGGTCGCCGGTGGTGGCCGAGCGGGTTGCCGTCACCTCCGGCTGTGCCGCGAAGTCGAAGGCATAGTCCCAGCGCGATTGCTGCGCGTCGCCGGCCAGCGCCTGGCGTTCATGCGGCGACGCCTCCTCCCGCTCGCCCGTCCCGGCCCAGGCGGCGGCCAGATCGCCGATCAGCCCGTCGACCTGCGCCAGCGCCGCGGCTGAGACCTCGGTCCGTCCTTCGTTCAACGCCGCGATCAGCTTCGGCTCGACCAGCGGCCACGCGCTTGCCAACCGCGCCAGCGCCCGGAACAGCGCAGGATCAGGGGCAGGCATCGGCGGCGAGGCACCCGCCGGCTCCGCGTCGTTGATCAGGATCGATACCCGAAATTCGTCCCGCGCCGTCGGCACCTGGGCGAAGATCGCCGAATAGGACCAGCGCGCCGCCGCCGCGATCGAGTCCGGTTCGGCCGGCGCCACCGCATCGAGCGCGGCGACGGCCGGCACTTCGGGCATCTGCCAGGCGGCACTGGCGGTTTTCGGATATACCGCCGCCAGCCGGAGCTGCAGCGCCGCCCGCCACGCCGTCCGCGCCGCTTCCGTCTCCGCTGCGGTCGCGATCATGCCCGCCACCGGACGAAGGGTGGTGACGATCGCCTCGACCAGCGCCTTGCGATGCGCCTCGAGCGCGGTCGCGCGTGCGGCATCGACCGCCCGGATCCTGGCGGCGCGGTCCAGCAGGAACAGCGAATCGATCGCCGCCAGCGCCGCCGCCGCCCATGCAGTCAGGTCGATCGAGGAGAAGACGACCTCGCGCTCACGCTCGAGCCCGTCGCTGCCGTCGCCGACGTCATCACAGGCCGGCACCAGCGCGCTGCCCGACACCCGCGTCGTCGCCAGCGGCGCGATCGCGAAACCCGGCGCGGCGGTCCCGGCCAGCGCCACGTCATGATCCGTTCCGGACATCCCGCATTCCTTCCCCCAGTGAAGCCGCTTCATGGACCAGCGGCGCACCGTCCGCCAGCGCCGGGCGGCTTTATGGTGACGACGAAGGGGAGGGGCCGGGTCGCGCGATTTGCGTGGCCTCGGTCATGCGCCGCCCGATTTGATCGTCACCGGTAATCCCGCAACCACCAGCGTCACCTGGTCCGCAGCCGCCGCCACCGCCTGGTTGATCCGTCCCGCGACATCGCGGAAACGCCGTGCCAGCGCGTTGTCGGGGACGATGCCGAACCCGACTTCGTTCGCGACCAGGATCAGCGTGCCCTCGAACCGGCGGATCGCCTCGACCAGCTTCCCGGTCGCGTGGTCCATGTCCGCCTCGTCCAGCATCAGGTTCGACGCCCACAGGGTCAGGCAGTCGACCAGCACCACTGCGCCGCTGCCGCTGTGCGCGTCGATCGCCTCGGCCAGCGCGCGGGGGGCGTCGATGCTGTGCCAGCGCGTATCGCGGTCGGCGCGGTGGCGGGCGATGCGGTCGCGCATCTCGTCGTCCCAGGCCTCGGCGGTGGCGATGAAGACGGGGCGGTCGGACAGGGCCTCGGCCATTCCCTGGGCATGACGGCTCTTGCCCGATCGGGCGCCGCCCAGGACGAAGTGGGTGGATGCGGTCATGGGGCGATCGGCTCCGCGGTCATGGCGAGGGTCAGCAAGGCGTCGATGTCGAGATGGCGTTCCAGCTCCAACGCGATCTCGTCCAGCGCCGCGTCGACGTCCGCGGCATGATCACGCCCCGATCCGATCGCGCCGAACCGCTGCAACAGCACCCCGCGCAGGTCGGGCGAGGCGAGCAGTCCGTGGAGATAGGTGCCGATCACCCGGCCGTCGGCGCTGATCGCCCCGTCGGCGCCGGTTTCGTCCAGCAAAGCGAAGGGCTGCGCCGCGTCGGGGCCGTCGGTCTCGCCCATATGCATCTCATAGCCGTGCACCGGTGCGCCCAGCGCAGTTCCGCTGGCGGTGCGCAGCATCTTGGCGGGCGACAGCCGCGTCGCGACATCGAGCAGGCCCAGCCCCTCGACCGTGCCCGGTGGCCCCTCGATGCCCAGCGGGTCGGCGACGCTTCGACCCAGCATCTGATAGCCGCCGCACAGGCCCAGGATCATGCCCCCGCGTCGGCGATGCGCCAGGATATCGATGTCCCAGCCCTGCGCGCCCAGGAAGGCGAGGTCGGCGATCGTCGCCTTCGATCCCGGCAGCACGACCAGCGCGGCATCGCCCGGGATCGGCGTGCCCGGCGGCACCATCACCAGCTCGACCTCGGGTTCGAGCTTCAGCGGATCGAGATCGTCGAAGTTCGAGATGCGTGGCAGGATCGGGCAGGCGACGATGTGCCGCCCCCCTCGCGGGCGGGCGCTTCGGTCGAGCACCACCGCATCCTCACTCGGCAGGCGGACGGTCGCCGCCAGCCAGGGGACCACGCCATATCCGCGCCACCCGGCCCGGTCCTGGATCGCGCGATAGCCATCCTCGAACAGCGCCGGATCGCCGCGAAACTTGTTGATGATGAAGCCGCGGATCATCGCCGCGTCGTCGGGGGCGATCACCGCGCGCGTGCCGACGATCGCCGCGATCACCCCGCCGCGATCGATATCGCCGACCAGCACCACCGGCACCCCGGCGGCGCGGGCAAAGCCCATATTGGCGATGTCGCCCGCGCGCAGGTTGATCTCGGCCGGCGATCCCGCGCCCTCCACGACGACCAGGTCGCATGCCGATCGCAACCGGCGATAGCTGGCCAGAACCTCGTCCAGCAACGCGCCGCGCGCCGCGCGGAAATTGCCCGACCCCAGCGTTCCGCGGACCTTGCCATGCACGATCAGCTGCGAGGTGCGGTCCGCCTGCGGTTTCAGCAGCACCGGGTTCATGTCGGTGTGCGGCGGCACGCGGCACGCGATCGCCTGGAGGGCCTGTGCCCGGCCGATCTCGCCGCCATCCTCGGTCACCGCGGCGTTGTTCGACATGTTCTGCGGCTTGAACGGCCGCACGCTCAGCCCGCGATTGGCGAGGGCGCGGCACAGCCCGGCGACCAGCACCGACTTGCCGACATCCGACCCGGTGCCCTGCAGCATCAGCGCGCCCATGCGAGTCCCCCTGCGATGAGCCACAGCAATGCGCAGGCGCGCAGGTACAGGTGCAGCGCCCGGTCGATATCGCGCCCGTCGCAGCCCATCCGGCCGGCACCGATCCAGGGCTTGTCCTTCATGACGCCGTCATAGGCGATCGGTCCGGCCAGGCGCAGCCCCAGTGCGCCTGCCATCGCCGCCTCGGGCCAGCCGGCATTGGGCGAGGCGTGCCTGCCCGCATCGCGCACCATCGTCCGCCATCCGCCGCCGACCAGGCAGATCAGCACGCCCGACAGCCGCGCGGGGATCAGGTTCAGCACATCGTCGGTCCGCGCCGCCGTCCAGCCGAAGCTGCGCCAGCGCGGCTCGCGGTGGCCGATCATGCTGTCGGCGGTGTTGATTGCCTTGTACGCCCACACGCCGGGCAGCCCGAGCAGCAACAGCCAGAAGAGCGGCGCGACCACCCCGTCGCAGAAGCTTTCGGCAAGGCTCTCGATCGCGGCGCGCGCCACGCCGGCTTCGTCGAGCCTATCGGTATCGCGGCCGACGATCCGGCCGACCGCCTCGCGCGCACTGTCCAGATCGCCTTTGTGCAGCGCCCGCGCCACCGGGCGGACATGGTCGAACAGGCTGCGCTGCGCCAGCGCCGGCCAGGCAAGCACCGCCACCGCGATCCAGCCGAACCGGCCCAGACCGGCAAGCACCATCGACTGGAGCAGCCATCCGCCACCGCCGGCAGTGAGAAGCAACACCCCGACGGTCGCGATACCGGCCCGCTTGCGTGCGGCCTCACTTCGCTCGGGCCGGTTCCAGCGCGTCTCGCAGGCTGCGATCAGCCAAGCGAACCCGCCGACCGGATGGCCGATCCGGCGATAGAGCCGGCCGGGCCAGCCCAGCGCCGCGTCGATCGCCATCGCAGCAAGCGCGATCGGTTCAGCCATCGGCCAGGGCCGCGTCGAGCCGGTCGAGCGCCGCGCCATCGGCGGGCAGGCCGATGCGCAGCCAGCGCGGCTGCTCGGCAAAGGGGCGCGTCAGGATCGCGTGCCGCGCCAGCCGTTCGAACAGGGCGATGCCGTCGTCGACCTCGATCAGGCGGAACAGCGGCGATCCGCCGGTCGCCACATGCCCGTGCCGCGCCAGCACGGCGTCGAGCGCCGCGGCCTCGGCGGGCAGGCGGCATCGCATCGCCTGGATCCATCCGCTGTCGCGATAGGCGGCGGCCCCGATCGCGATCGCCGCGGCGGACACCGGCCAGGCGCCGAGCGCGCCGCGCAGCCGCTCGAGGATCGCCGCCGGGCCCAGCACGAAGCCCAGCCGCACCCCGGCAAGGCCGAAGAACTTGCCGAACGAGCGGAAGATCAGCAGCCGCCGATCGTCGGCGATCTGGTCCGTCAGGCTCAGCGCCGGATCGGTATCGGCAAAGGCTTCGTCCAGCATCAGCCAGCCATCGGGCGCGCGCGCGTCGAGCAGCGCAGTGAGCGCATCGCGCGGCCGGATATACCCATCGGGATTATTGGGGTTGGCTAGGATCAGCGTACCGCACTCGCCCGCCAGCGCCTCGGGCGCGATCGGCCGGGCGCCGGGGACCATCTCGCCATGGGTGCGATAGGTAGGGGCGACATAGCGCGCCGAGCCGCCGACCAGGCTGCCGGCGAGGCGCAGTCCGATTTCGGTCCCCGGCACCGCGCAGACATGGCGGGGATCCACACCGAAATACGCCGCTGCCGCCGCCTCCAGATCGGCGAGGGCGTCTCGTCCCGGCAGGCTGCACCAGTCGATCGTCAGCGCCTCGACGCCCGGCCAGGGATGCGGGTTGATCCCGGTCGACAGGTCGATCCATGGCGCATCGCCTTCGCCAAAGGCACGCCGCGCCGCGTCGATCCCGCCGCCATGCCAGGTCCAGCGCGCGCTCATGCGAGCCGCAGCGCGATCAGCGCGGCGAGCAGCAGCCCGCTCTCGACAATCTCGATTCCCCCGCCATGCCCGTCGCCGGAAATGCCGCCCAGCCGCGCGCGAAGCCACAGGCCCCAGCCTGCGATCAGCAGCGGCGCGGCGAGCAGGTCGGGCACGACCCATACGCCCGTCAGCAGCAGCGTGAACCAGATGGCAAGGTCGACCGGCCGCACCGCATTGCGAAACCGCGAGGCCAGCCCGGCATGGAGATCGGGCAGCCAGCGCGACCAGGTCAGCGGGCCGATCCGCGCCGCGAACGGGACCAGCGCGATCGCCGGCCATGCCTGCGCCTCGATCAGCCCGTGCAGCAGCACCAGCTTGGCGATCAGCTGCAGCGCGATCGAGACCGCGCCGAAACTGCCCAGATGTGGGTCGGCAAGCACCGCCAGCATCCGGTCGCGATCCTTGTGCGCCGCGCCACACGCATCGGCGACATCGCCCAGTCCGTCGAGATGCAGCGCCCCGGTGACCGCGACCCAGAGGAGGAGCGCCACCAGCGCACCGGTCCAGGGATCGATCCAAGTGCCCGCCCATCCTGCGCCGGCAACGAGCGCGCCGATCAGCAGGCCGACGGCAGGAAACCAGCGCATCGACGCTGCGAATTCATCCGACGTCACCGACAGGCGCGGCGTCGGCAGGCGCGTCAGGAACTGGATCGCGACGATCAGCCCCTTCATGTGCGCAGTCCGGTGATCTGCGCGAACCGCTTCTCGCCCGGCCAGACCCGAAGAGACAGCAAGGCGGCACAGGGCAGGTCGAACGCCCAGATCTGGCGCGCGTCGAACCCGCACAACAGGTGCAGCGCAGCGCGCATCGCTCCGCCATGGGTGACGACCAGCGTTGGAAGCGGCGCCAGTGCGTCGATCGCGGCGGACACCCGCTCGGTCAGCTGCGACCAGCGCTCGCCGCCGGGCGGCGGTGCGTGTTCCGGATCGGCATGAAATCGGGCAAGCGCGCCGGGGTCGATCGTGGCGGGATCGCACCCGTCCCAGTCTCCGAAATCCAGTTCGCGCCAGCGTGGATCGGTCACCGGAACCAGGCCGAGGTCGCGGGCGATCGCCTCGGCGGCGCGACGGGCGCGCTGGAGGTCGGACGTCACCAGCCGCGCGATCGCCAGACCCTGCGCGCTCGCCATGCAGGCGGCGATCCCCTCGGCAGTCGGCCCATCGTCGGTGCGCCCCATCAGCCGCCCGGGCCGTTCGGGAGCCCCGTGGCGCAGCAGATGAAGCGCGAAGCCGCTCACAGCGCCCCGGAGACCGCGGCTTCGTCGAACGTCGCCATCCGGTCATGCGCCGCCAGCGCCGACCGGATCACGCCGACCGCGACCGCGGCGCCGCTGCATTCGCCCAGCCGCATGCCCAGGCTCAGCAAAGGCTCCAGCCCCAGATGGTCGAGCAGCCGCCGATGCCCCGGCTCGGTCGAACAATGGCCGGCGATGCAATGCGCGGTGATCCCGGGCGCTGCCTCGGCCAGCGGCGCCAGTGCCGCGCAGCTGATGAACCCGTCCAGCACCACCGGCACGCCCAGCTGGCGCGCGCGGACGACGGCGCCGGCGATCGCCGCGATCTCGCGTCCGCCCAGCCGCCGCAGCGTCTCGAACGGATCGTCCGCGGCGTCGCCGTGCAACGCCAGCGCGCGCTCGATCACCGCGACCTTGCGGCCGATCCCCTCGGCATCGACGCCGGTGCCCGGACCGACCCAGTCGGCGACCGCCCCGCCGAAGCTGCGCGCGCACAGGGCCGCCGCGGCGGTCGAATTGCCGATGCCCATCTCGCCGACCGCGATCAGGTCGAGATCGGGCGTGACCGCCGCCGCGCCCGCCTCCAGTGCGGCGAGGCATTCGGCCTCGGACATCGCCGGACCGGTGGTGAAATCCGCGGTCGGCGTGTCGAGGTCGATCGCGGTGACGCTCAGTTCCATTCCCGCCGCGCCCGACAGGGCGTTGATCGCCGCGCCCCCGGCCTCGAAATTGGCGACCATCTGAGCGGTCACGCTCGCCGGAAAGGCGCTGACGCCGTGGACGGTGAAGCCGTGATTGCCGGCGAAGATCGCGGCGCGCGCGCGCTCGATCCGCGGTCGCTCGCGACCCTGCCACCCGGCGATGAAGACCGCGATCGCCTCCAGCCGGCCGAGCGATCCGGCGGGCTTGGTCAGCTGATCCTGCCGCCGCTGTGCCGCGGCGCGCGCGGTCGCGTCGGCGACCGGCAATGCGGCCAGCGCGGTACGAAACGCGGCTGGAGTGGGAAAATGGCTCATTCGACGACAAATCCCGGCGGTGGGGTGCGGGTGATGAAATGGCCCTTCACCCCCTCGGGCCAGTCCGAATAGGCGACGCGGCCATGGTCGCTGTCGGCATAGGCGACGGCATAGTCCAGGATCGCGCGCGCGGCATCCGCATCGGGTGCGAACCTGCCCATGACATAGCCGACCTTGTCGGGGGCGCGCAGATGGACGGTGCAATGATCCTGGCAGGCGAACAGGCAGGCCATGTCCTGCACCGCGATCCCCGCATAGCGCGGGTCGCGCGCCTTGACCGTGCGCAACGCCTCGACCAGGCGTCCGCCGCCGGTGACGCCGTCGCCGTCCGCGCGCGTCTCCGGAGACAGGCGACAGCTGTTGCAGGCGACGATCGCCGGCCCGTCCTCGACACGCTTCAGCACCGCGCGGCGCTCAGGCAGTCGCGACGCGCGGGGCAGGCTGAGGCACCCCGATCGCGGTCAGCAGGCGGTACAGCGCATAGAGACCGACCAGGATCGCGCCGTTGCGCAGGAACTGGCGCTGCAGGATCGCGGGATCGATCGTGCTGGCCACGCCGCCAAGGAAGAAGGCCCAGCCCAGCACGACTGCCTTGAACGCGACGAAGCCGGCGAGATAGGCGAGCGCCAACCGCACCGGCACCGGCCGGTCTCCGGCGAGGCGAAGTGCGGCATGCGCGCCGATCACCGATGCGACCGCGGCGGTGGCGAGGCCCGCCGCCCAGCCGAACGTGCCGGCATCGCGCGGATAGTCGAGCAGGCAGAAGCCCACCGCCTGGCTGGCCAGCCACGCCGCCAGCATCAGCCAGATGCCGTCGCTGCGCCGCATATGGACTGCGGCAAGCGCGGCCAGTGCCGGAAACGGGGTGGCGCAGGCGAACACCAGTGTCGTCGCGGTGCTGGCAAGCGTCAGCAGCAGGATCCACAAGGTCGATGCGGCGCGGGTCGAATGTCCCTGGGTCATGACGGCTCCTCGATCGGGTTCCGGAAGGGCGACCCGGGCCTGCACGATGCGCAGGCCCGGGCAGTGGGATGCGTGCGCGCGGTCAGAACCGGCCGCGCACGCCGGCATAGAAGCTGCGGCCCAGCGTGCCGTAGCGATAGGCGGTCATATACTCCTCGTCGAAGACGTTCTCCGCCCGCGCGAACAGCCGGAACCGCTCGCTCACCGCGAACTCGGCGCGCAGGTCGACCAGCGCATAGCCGTCCAACCGCGTCGCATTGCTCGCATTGTCGAAACTGTGCCCGGCCCAGCGCACTGCCGCGCCGGTGCTCAGCCCGAACGGAAAGGCATAGCTGACCGATGCATTGCCGCTGTCCTGAGGGCGGCGCGGCAGCCACTTGCCGAAATTGGCCGTGCCCGGCGACCGGTCCTCGGCAACCGTCCAGCTGTAATTGCCGTCGAGCGTCAGGCCGCCCAGCTTCAGCGCAGCCGCCGCCTCGATCCCGTGCGCCTCGCCGCGCGAGACGTTGGAATAATAGCCCGAGCGGCGCGTCGTGCTGCCCGGCACCAGGCACAACGGGCTGGGCGAGGTCGCGCTGCAGCTGTTGAAGATGATCTGGTTGGTGGTGACGCGCTCGAAATAGGTCGCGCCGAAGCTCAGCTTGCGGTCGAACAGTTGCTGCTCGACACCGGCTTCCCATCCGCGCGCCTGTTCGGGGTCGAGCGCGACGTTCCCATATTCGCTGAACAGCTGGTACAGGGTCGGTGCCTTGAACCCCTCGCCATAGCTGGCGCGCAGGATCGTGTCGGTGGGCAGGCGCCACACCGCGCCGGTCGAGAACAGGGTCTGGCCGCCATAGCGGCTGTGATCGTCATGACGCACCCCGCCATTGACCGTCAGCCCGTCGACCGGCTCGATGCTCAGCTGGCCATAGACGCTGGTGATCTCGGCATCGCCGGTCGCAAAGGGCGGCAGCGGCGTGGCCAGTGCGCCGGCGGGCGAGCGGCTCTCGAACTTCGAGCGTTCATTCTCCAGCCCGAACACCGCCGAGATGCGCTGGGTGAAGGCGAAGCTGCCCTGATATTCCCAGCGGCGGTTCTGGCCGTTCGATTCGAAGCTGAGCGCGCGGGCGCGCAGCGGCGAGAAGCTGTCGCGGTCGGTGTCGGTATGGGCATAGGCGACGCGGTTGCGAAAGCGGCCGTCGAGCAGCGCGAAGTTCACCCCGGCATAGCCGACGAACTCCTTGTTCGTGGAAAAGTCGGGATTGTCGCCGCTGGTCGAATCGATGTTGACCCGCCCGCTCGAATAATAGCCGCGCAGCTCGACGCTCAGATTGGTCGCCAGTTCCAGCTCGGCGCGGCCGGTGGCGCTGCGATTGGTGTAGCCGTCGGTCTCGTGCCCGCCGAACGTCGGCGCGATCGCCGAGATGCCGTCGGTGGTGAAGCTCTGGCCGCCCAGCCGCCAGCTGAGCGGGCCGGTCCGCCCGCCGATCGCGGCGCGCGCGCTGACGGTCGCGCGCGACCCGGCCTCCAAGTCGAAACTGCCCTCGATCGGCGCCTCGGGCATGGCGGTGACGATGTTGACCACGCCGCCGATCGCCTGGCTGCCCCACAGGGTCGATTGCGGCCCGCGCAGGATCTCGATCCGCGATGCGTCCCCGGTCAGCAGGTTGGCGAAGTTATAGCCGCCGCCGGTCGAGGCGGGGTCGTTCAGCTTCACCCCGTCGATGACGACGACGGTCTGGTCCGATTCGGCGCCGCGAATGCGTAGCGAGGTGGACGTGCCATAGCCGCCGTTGCGCGACATGGTGATGCCGGGCGTGCGCAGCAGCAGCTCGGTCACGCCGATGTCCTGGCTGCGGTCGATCGCCGCCTTGTCGAGCACGGTGACCGATGCCGGGACCTGGTCGATCGCGACCGGCGCGCGGGTGGCGGTGACGATGATCTCGCCGCTGTCCTCGGTCGAGGCGGCGGGTGCTGCGGCATCGGGGGCCGGGGCCTGCTGGGCAAGCGCGCCCGAGGCGGCGGCGAGGGCGGAAACGGAAACGGCGAGACGGAACAGCGACTTCAACTTCATATCCTTCGACGACACGGCCGCACCCGCACGGGAATGCGACGCCGTGTCCGCGAAGGACGCACAGCCGCATCCCGCGCGAACGCGGTCAGCTCTGTCGTCTCTCGGGTTCACCCCCGTCCGCGCGACACACCCTGTCCGCACGAAGGACGACCGCGACGGGCAGGTCTCCTGGCTAGCGGGTCGGTGCCGGTTCGGCCGCCTTCTCAGGACCGGGGTCCCAATGGCATTCGGCCGATGGCTCGCCGCTTACAGTTGCAGGGGCAGCCGGGTTTGATCCCGTTCCCTTTTCATCCCCGTCTCCGGGGAACCTGTCGCGTCGCCGCCCTTAGGGCCGCGCGCCGCGGCTGGCAATCGGCATCACGCCGCCATCATCCACACCACCAGCGCGAACCGCGCCGCGACCGACGGCAGCGTGCGATGCGGCGTGAACCGGTCGAGGAAGAGGACGGTGCCCGCGGGGCATTCGGGCTGGATGTGCGGCAGGCCGGCGATCGCCGCCTCGGGAATCTCGAACCCGCGATCGGTCGCCTGCGCCATCGGCGCGGGCCGGCGCCCGGGAAGGACCTCCAGCCCGCCGCGCCCGGGGCCGGCATCGCTCAGCGGGATCCAGGCGGTGATCCATACCCGGCCGCAGGCGGTGCCGTCGTCGCGGACCACGTCCGAATGCCAGGCGTGGCGATGCCCGGGAAAGCTCGCAATGCTGGCACGGACACGGACGATCGATCCCGCCAGCGCGCGCCCGCCGATCCGCTGCGCCGTCTCGATCAGCCGCGGGTCGGCGGCGATCGCCGACAGCCGCGGACCGCGCTGCGCATCGGTGCAGACCACGCGGCGCAGCAGGTCGGCATGGCTGCGGTCCCGGGCGAAGACGCGGTCGATCCGCTCTTCCAGCGGCGCGTCGGGACAGCTCGCCTCGAACGGCAGATACAGCGCGCGCGACACGCGATCGATCTGCTCGACGATATCGGCCCGGGCGGCCATTATTGTTGTACGGTCGTATAACGGCACAATGGCGTAGCCGTCGCGAGCATAGGAAATTTCCTGCGCGTTCATCGCGCGCGGCCCAGCGTCACGATGCTCGGCCAGTCGCCGTCCAGGTCGATCCGCGCATCGATGCCATAGACCGCGCGCAGGTTCGCCGGCGCCAGCACGTCGGCCGGCGCACCGTCCGCCACGACGGTTCCGCGGTCGACCAGCAGCAGCCGGTCGCAATAGCGCGCGGCCATCGTCAGGTCGTGCAGCACCGCGATCACCAGCGCGCCGCCGCGCGCCTCGGCGCGGAGCAGGTCCATCACGTCGATCTGGTGGCCGGGGTCGAGGCTGGCGAGCGGTTCATCGGCGATCAGGCCGGGTGCCTCGACCGCCAGCGAGCGCGCCAGCAGGACGCGGGCGCGCTCGCCGCCCGACAACTCGGTCGCGATCCGGTCGCGCAGCGCGGTCACGTCGGCGCGCACCATCGCCCGCTGGATCGCGGCGGCGTCGCCCTCGGCCACGCGCGACATCGGCCCCAGATGCGGCAGCCGGCCGAGCCCGACCAGCCGCTCGACCGACAGCGGCCAGTGCAGCGTCTGGCCTTGCGGCAGATAGGCGATGCGCCTGGCCAGTTCGGCGCGCGGCATGGTCGCGACGTCGCGGTCATCGACCCGCACGCGCCCGGTCGTCGGCACCAGCGCCAGCATCGCGCGCGCCAGCGTCGACTTGCCTGCGCCATTGGGGCCGACGATTCCGGTCAGCGTGGCGGGCGCGAACGACGCGGTCACGTCGCGCAGCACGGCGCGCCTGCCCAGCGTGACGCCGAGCCCCTCGATCCGGATGCTCACCATAGCCGCCGCTCCCGCATGAGGTGGACGAGGAAGACCGGCACGCCGAGGAACGCAGTGACGACGCCCAGCTTCAGCTCGGCCTTGGTGTCGATCAGCCGCACCGCGAGGTCGGCCAGGGTCAGCAACGCGGCGCCGCCAATCGCGGACGGCAGCAGGATCGCCGAGGGGCTGCGGTCGGTCAGCGGTCGGATCAGGTGCGGGACGATCAGCCCGACGAACCCGATCGCGCCCGACACCGCCACCGCGCCGCCCACGCCGATCGCGGTGCCCAGCAGCAACCTGAGGCGGGTCGCGCTCAGGTCGACGCCCAGCGCCTGCGCGCCGTCCTCGCCCAGCGTCAGCGCGTCGAGCGCGCGACCGTGCCACAACAGCATCGCCGCGCCGATCGCGATACAGGGCAGCGCGACGCGGACATGGTCGAACGACCGGTTCTCGAGGCTGCCCAGCAGCCAGGTCATGATCTCCATCGCCGCGAACGGATTTGGCGAGAGGTTGAGCGACAGGCTGATCCCCGCGCTCGCCAGGGTCATCAGCGCGATGCCCGCCAGGATCAGCGTCAGCGGGCTTTCCGACCGGCCCGCGAGCAGGAACAGCAGCGCCAGCGAGGCCAGTGCCGCGAGCACCGCCATCACCGGCAGGATCAGCGGATGCACCAGCGCGAGGCCGAAATAGATCGCGCCAACCGCGCCAAGCGCCGCCGCGGTCGAGGTGCCGAGCACCGACGGCTCGGCCAGCGGATTGCGCAGATAGCCCTGAAGCGCCGCGCCCGACAGGCCGAGCATCGCCCCGACGGCGAGGCCCAGGATGGTGCGCGGCAGGCGCAGGTCGAACAGGATGCTGGTCGCGACGCGGTCGCCATTGCCGGTGAAGGCGGCGACCATGCGCGGCAGCGACAGGGGCACCGGGCCGAGCAGCAGCGAGCCGATCGCAGCGGCCAGCGCAAGAAGGCCGAGCGCGGCGATCAGCACCGTGCGATGACGGGCGGCGATCATGCGGCGACTCCGAAAGACTTGAAGGGAGGAATGGCGCGGCTATGGAGGCGGCGATGGGTCGTCACCGCCTCTGGATGCTCGCGCTGCCGCTGGCCGCACTGGGAAGCGCCGCCCTGTGGGCCGGCACCGGCACAGTGCCGTCCGCGCCCGCCGGCCCGCCGAAGCGGATCGTCTCGCTCAACCTGTGCGCCGACCAGCTGGTGCTTGCGCTGGCCGATCGCGACCAGATCGCCGGGCTGACGCGCAACGCGACTGATCCCGAAATGTCGGGCGAGGCGGCCAGGGCCCGCGGGCTGACGCTGATTTCCAATTCCGCCGAGCAGATCCTGGCGATCGAGCCCGACCTGGTTGTCGGCATGCCTGCACGGCGCAGCGCGGCGATGACCGCGCTGAAGGGGCAGGACTATCGCCTGCTCGACCTGAAGACCGCGAACACGGTCGACGAGATCTATGCCTCGATCCGCGAGACCGCGGCGGCGGTCGGCCATCCCGAACGCGGCGAGGCGCTGGTGGCACGGATGCAGGCCGATCTTGCCGGGCTGGCAAGGCTGGGCCGTGGCCGGGTCGCTGCCTACTACCAGCGGCGCGGCTACATGACCGGCACCGGCACGCTGATCGACGAGCTGATGACCCGCGCCGGGCTGGTCAACCTTGCGGGCAAGCTGGGCAAGCCGGCGCTGTCGCAGCTGAGCCTCGAGGAGATGGTCGCGGCCAGGCCCGATTTCCTGATCGTCGAAAGCGCGACCGACCGGGTCAGCGACCAGGGGACCGAGATGCTGCACCATCCCGCGCTGGCCGGCATCCCGCGGATCAGCATCCCCCAGGCGTGGACGGTGTGCGGCAGCCCGGCCTATGTCCGGGCGGCGCGCGGCATCGCGGAACAGCTGGCGCGCCACGACTAGAACTCGATTCCGCGCTGCGCCCTGACATTCTGTTCGCGGAACGGGTGCTTCACCTGCGCCATTTCGGTGACCAGGTCAGCGGCTTCGATCAGCACCTGCGGTGCATTGCGGCCGGTGACGATGACATGGGTCATTTCCGGCTTCGCGGCCAGCACCTCCAGAACCTCATCGACCGGGAGATAGTCGTAGCGCAGGACGATGTTCAGCTCGTCGGCGACGACCATCGCATAGCCGGGGTCGGCGATCATCCGCTTGACCTCGTCCCATGCCTCGCGCGCGACGGCGATGTCGCGGCTGCGGTCCTGCGTGTCCCAGGTGAAGCCTTCGCCCATCGGCTTGAACTCGACCAGGTCGGGGAAGCGGTCGAACACGGCCTTCTCGCCGGTGGCCATCGCCCCCTTCACGAACTGGACGACGCCCACCTTCATCCCGTGGCCGATCGCCCGCACGACCATGCCCAAGGCGGCCGAGGTCTTGCCCTTGCCCGGGCCGGTATGGACGATGACCAGGCCCTTCTCGACGGTCTTGGTGGCAAGCTTCTTCGCCTGCGCCGCCTGGACCTTCTTCATCTTCGCGGTGTGTTCGGCATCGGTGCGCGGTTTCATCGCGACACTCCTTCGGCTCGATTGTGCGGGAAGCGAGCGCCCGGACGGCGGGACCGTCCGGGCGCGAGCCTTACAGGCCGATGCGCAGCCCGCCATAGGCGGCGATGCCGGGCGTCGCGTAGCCGAACACTTCCTCGTAATCGACGTCGAACAGATTCTCGACGCGGCCGAAGATGCTGACCTTGTCGGTGATCCGGAACTGGGCGTTGAGGTTCACCAGCGTGAACGGTTTCAGCGAGACATCGACGGGGACGTAGTTACGGTCGGTATAGGCGACGTCGCGGATCCGGCCGTTATAGCGCACGGTCAGCGTGCCGGAGAGCCGCTGGTCCGCACTGGAGACGGTCGCGTTGACGCTGGCGATGTCGCCGGGGCGGCGGACCTCGAGGATCCCGTTCTCGCGCGCCTTGAGATGGGTATAGGCCGCGTCGAGACGGAACTGCGAGGACGGGCGGATGCTTGCATAGAGCTCGACGCCGTGCTGCTTCGACTCGGTCGCGCGGTTCGCCGGCGTCGCGACGAAGTTCGGTGCGGGATAGGCGGTGTAGATCTCGTCGGTCAGCGTGGAGTCGAAATAGGTCGCGCCGATCGTCGCATTGCCGTCGAGGAACCGCTGCTCGACGCCGGCTTCCCAGCCCTCCGACTGTTCCGGGCGCAGGTTCGGATTGCCGATATAGGTGTCTTCCGAATAGCCATAGAGCTCGTAATAGCCGGGGTTCTTCACGCCGGTGCCATAGGCGGCATGGATCCGCGTGTCGGTCGGCAGGCGATAGCCGCCCTGGACCCGCCAGGTGGTCGTGTCGGCAAAACGGTTATTCTCGTCGCGTCGCACCGATGCGCCGCCGGTGAAGGCGCCGGCGGTCAGCTCATATTGCGCGACCAGGCCGACATTGTCGGTGCTGCGACGGCCGCGAAACGGGTCGAAGGGCGACCCGGTGCCCGGGGTCGTGTTCTCGAACTCCTCGCGCTCGACATCGACCGCGCCGGTGATGCGGTGGGTGAGCGATGCAGTGTCGAAGCGGAAACTGGAGGTGAACGACCCCTTGTAGCGCCGCCCCTTGTCGCCATAGTCGACGCCCGACAGCGTGTAGCCGGTCCGCGTGGTGTCGGCGAACTGACCCGACAGGGTGTTGATCCAGCGACCGTCCATCGCGGTCAGCTCGGCGGCGAGCAGGCCGTAATAGCCGTCATTGACGAAGCGCACGCCCGGGCTGTCGACGATCAGGCCGAAATTCGGGCTGGCGGGGTTGCTCTCGCTGTTGTTGTTGTCGGCGGCGGTATGGCTATAGCGCAGCACGCCGGTCAGGCGGAACGTGTCGCTCGGCTTCCAGTTCAGCTTGGCCGAGGCGCCGACGCTGTCCGACCCGATATCACGGGTGCCGCCGCGCGCGGTCGGCGTGCCGTCGGTGTGATACCAGCTGCCCGAGACGGCATAGTCGAACGTCCCGCTGGTGCCGGCGGCGCGCGCTGCGCTGCTGATCGTGCCGAACGAGCCGGCCTCGCCGCGCGCGCTCAGCCCCGGCGCCTCGGCGCCCGACAAGGTGATGTAGTTGATCACGCCGCCGATCGCGTCGGATCCGTAAAGCGAGGATTGCTGGCCGCGCAGCACCTCGATCCGGGCGCTGGGATCGGCGATCAGCGTGCCGAAATCATATTCGCCATAATAGGGATCGGCAGCCTCGATCCCGTCGATCAGGACCAGGACATGGTTGCTCTCCGACCCGCGGATGCGGATCTGGGTCTGGGCACCGACCGCGCCGACGCGGCTGACCGACACGCCGGGTACGTCGCGCAGCACGTCGGAGACGATCCGCGTCTGGCGCTGCTCCAGCGCTTCGGCGTCGATCACCGTCACCGAAGCGGCAAGCTGGTCGATCGGAATGCCTTCGCCCGACCGCGAGGCGGTGACGACGATCTGGTCGTCGGCGGGCGCGGCCGCCGGCTCGGGATCGGGCTGGGCAAAGGCAGGCGTGGCCGCGGCGATGGCGATCAGCGAAACGAAACCGGTCTTGAACATGGATACCCCCGGACAGCCGCGCAACGACTGCCGGGTCCTGCCCGGGGCGATGATGCCCCCGGCCGGCGCATGCGCGAGAGACGGGCGTCCGACGCCTGCCGCGCAGCACCGAAGCGGCCCCGGCCGCTTGGTCGTCGCTCAGACGGAGTACCGTGCCGTGGCCAATCCCTGGACCAAGGCAAGAGCGACCGGTGCGCCGGCAGGTCTCCTGGCTCGCGGGTCAGGGCGGGATGCACGGCCTTCCCGGATCCTGCGATCCAGTGGCTGCTCCCTCGAGGGGGGAGCCAGTGCGTCACGCTCGCCGCTTACAGTTGCAGGGACAGCCGCGGATTTGGACGGAGGACCGCCCGCACCGCATTCCCGTTTTAAGTCCCCCGAGGGGGACACCGGCGCGATCTGTGCGAAGCGGCGAACCGCTCCACGGCGGCGCCCTTAGGCCAATTCGTCCGCCAAGCCAATCGGGCTTTGCGTCGGGTTCGGCCCCGACCAGCGCAGCGCGTCGATCAGTGCGCGGAGCGCCGGGGTGACCTGGCGGCTGGGGTAATAGAGATAATATCCGTCGAAGGGCGGGCACCAGTCGTCCAGCACCTGGATCAGTCGGCCATCGGCAATCTCGGCAGCGACGTCGGATTCGATCATATAGCCCAGCCCGGCGCCGGCGCGGACGGCGGCGCCCGCCAGCACCTCGTCATTGACGATCAGCTGTCCGGTCGGGCGATAGCGGATCTCGCGCCCGCCCTGTCCGAACTCCCAGGGCAACAGGCCACCGCCGCCGATCAGCCGGTAGTTGACGCAGACATGGGCGTCGAGCTGGTCCGGCGTGACCGGCCTGGCACGCCGATCGAAATAACCGGGCGTGCCGACCACCAATGTGCGCATGTCCGGCCCCACGCGGATCGCGATCATGTCGCGATCGACCGACTCGCCAAGGCGGATGCCGGCATCGAAACCCTCGGCCACCAGATCGGTGAAGCGGTCGTCGACGATCACCTCGATCGAGACGTCGGGATGATCGAGCAGGAATTGCGGGAGGCGCGGCGCCAGCACCATTCGCGCGCCGGAGGAAAAGGTGGTAAGGCGCAGCGTGCCCGACGGTGCCCCGCGCCAGTCGGCCAGCGCGGCGAGTCCGCGCCCGACCTCGTCCAGCGCCGGGCCCAGCGAGGCGAGCAGCCGTTCGCCCGCCGGGGTCGGTGCCACGCTGCGCGTCGTGCGCGCCAGCAGGCGGACGCCAAGCCGCGCCTCGAGCCCGCGCATCGCATGGCTGAGCGCCGAAGGCGACAGGCCCAGCGCCGCGGCGGCGCGGGTGAAGCTGCGCGCGCGGGCAACCGCCGCGAATGCCGCCAGATCGTCCAGGTCGCCGCGCTTCATTGCTGCATATCCTTCACAAGCCCTTGCGATGTCCCGCCTCTAATCCTCTCAGCTTGCGCTGCCTAGCTTGGTGGCAGCTTGTCAGGAGATGCAACAATGACGTTGACCGACCACCACACGCTGGGCCGCTCGGGCCTGATCGTCAGTCCGCTGGCGCTGGGCACCATGACCTTCGGCGCGGGACGCTGGGGCGCGGACGAGGCGGCGTCGCGCGCGATCTTCGATGCCTATGTCGATGCGGGCGGCAATTTCATCGACACCGCCGACGTCTATTCGGCCGGCGAGAGCGAGGCGATGCTGGGTCGGTTCGTCGCGGAGCGCGGGATACGCGACCGGCTGGTGATCGCCACCAAGTCGGGCTTTCCGCGAACGCAGGGCACGCCGCTGGCCGGCGGCAACAGCGCCCGCAACATTCGCGACGGGATCGAGGGATCGCTGCGCCGGCTCGGCACCGGGTTCATCGATCTGTACTGGACGCATGTGTGGGACCGGACCACCCCGCCCGAGGAAGCGTTGCGCGCCCTGACCGACGCGGTGCGGCGCGGCGACATTCTCTATTACGGCTTCTCCAACGCCCCCGCCTGGTATGCGGCGCAGGTCGCGACGCTGGCCCGCGCGCACGGCCTGCCCGAGCCGGTCGGGTTGCAATATGCCTATTCGCTGGTCGATCGCGGGGTCGAGCTCGAGATCCTGCCTGCCGGGCAGGCGCTGGGCATGGGGCTGGTGGCATGGAGCCCGCTGGCGGCCGGCCTGCTGACCGGCAAATATGGCCGTGACAAGATCGGTGTGGAGGGTGCGTCGGTCGCCTTGCCGGATCGCGCGGGCGAGACCCCGGACGGCGGCAGCGACGGACGGCTGAACGGCGACAATCCGTTCGGCGGCATGTTGTTCACCGACCGCAATTTCGACGTGGTCGACGTGCTGCGCGGGGTGGCGGCTGAACTCGACCGGCCGATGGCGCAGGTGGCGCTCGCCTGGGCCGCCAACCGGCCCGGCGTCGGATCGGTGCTGATCGGCGCGAGCCGGCCCGAGCAGCTTCGCGAGAACGTCGCCGCGCTCGACATCGCGTTCAGCCCCGACCAGCAGGCACGGCTCGACGCCGCCGGTGCGCTGGATCTGCCGAACCCCTATTTCATCTTCCAGCTGCCGCGACCGATGATCTTCGGCGGATGCAAGGTCGAGCCCTGGCGGTGAGTCAGAGAGGTATGTCGACGCGATGGCTGGTGATCCGGAAGCGTTCAACCTAGACCTGCGGGATGGACGTCACCATCTCGCGTGTGGAAGACCAACTCCTCGTCATCAGCCGCGCGATCGGTGCTCCGGCCTATGATTTCGATTTCGACCTGAACTTCAGATGCACGCATCCCTTCCGGTTCCGGGAGGGCGAGCTATGCGTGCTGCGGCTCGGACCCGTGCCGGACTATGGCAGCGACTATGCTGAAAGGCTCGACTGGGGGTTGCGGCCGGTCAACTCACCCGAGGAGCATTTTCGGGCCAGCGAGTTGGAGGGATGGTATCCGCTCATCCGGGATCTGACGCCGGCGACGCGCATTTTCGATCATCTCCCTCCAGCATCCCGCATCGAAAGCGACTTTGGATGGCCGGTGTTCGTGAAGGGGTCCCGTCAAACCAGCAAGCACAACCCGGACCTGGCCGTTGCGCGAAACGCGGATGAGTATGCGCGTCTGTGCGACGGCTATGCGAAAGACCCTATCCTACATTGGCAGCGACCGGTCGTCAGGAACTTTGTCGAGCTCGATCCCATCCCGGGGGAAGTCCCTGGGAAAGTCCGTGCCTCGCGCGAATTTCGCACCTTCTGGTGGCGCGGAAATTTCGTCGGATGCGGTCATTATTGGTATCAGTTGCCCGCTTACGGTGCTGCAGATCTGCGGATCGGTATCGAGCTCGCTCGTGAGGTTGCCCGCCGTGTCGAGGTGCCGTTCCTCGTTGTCGACATTGCGCGGACACGCGATGGTGACTGGATTGTGATCGAATGCAACGACGCGCAGGAGGCCGGATATGCCGGCTTATCCCCGCATCTTTTGTGGAGAAATATTCTCGATCATCTCGACTGATTCGGACGCTTCGCCCTAAGCTTGGACAGGCCCAAGATAGCCCGTCGGCGGACCTTGGGTGCTGAGCACGAGCTTTTGCAGCACGACATTGTCGTCCAGGCGCCAGATGCGGATCGTGTGGCGGCCTGCCGTCACCTGGCCCAGATCGCAGGCAAGCTGGACGACATTGTCGCAGACCGCCTTTGCCCAGCGTTTCTTGCCCGGATTATCCTGGGCGCCGCCGGTGGGTTCGAGGTCGATGGCGAGCGGCTGGACCCGTTCGCCGTCGAGCGACACGCCGATCCGGGGCGGCGCCTTGCCGATCGTGTCGAGCGTTGGGGCGAGATAGAGGGTGAGCAGCGCCGGGCCCGCCTTTCGGATCGTCACGTCATAGTCGAGGCGGATGCCGTCCTCGGCCGTGGTCGGCGGCAGGCCCTGGGGTAAAGCGAGCACCGCGCCATTGGTGCGGCCGAGATGGGGGATGCGGGTCCAGGTCAGTCCCTTGCCACCGCGGGCGCGAGTGAAAGCCGGTGCCTCGATCGCGATCATGCCGTCGCCAGGACGCGGCGGAGCGACGAATTTGGGCTGGGGATTGCGTCGCCCGTCCGGGGTGTCGCCGCGGACGCGGGTGATGCTGGGCATGGTTTGCTGGGTCGGGTCGTTCCAGATGACGTAGCTCATATGGACCTGCGCCATCATGCCGTCCCACTTGCCGCCGTTGATCGAGTGATAGCGGGTGGTCAGCTCGGCATCGCGGCGGAAGGTCTCCTCGACCTGGTCGGCGAAGTAATTGGCGCGCGCGTCGTTGCGAGAGGCCAGCAGCTTGTTCCAGGCGGCGGCGTAATAGAGGCGGTAGAGATTGGCCATCGCCGCGACCGGATGCTCGACCAGCTGGAAATAGGCGTCGAGCTGGTCCTCGCTCAGGCGCGTGCGGGTCTTCAGCATGCGCCGCTCCAGCGCATCCCATTCGGCGACCATCGCGCCGAACTCGCCGCCGTCCAACCCTTCGGGCGTGATCCCGCCCAGTGCGAAACTGTCCTGGTCGATCAGTTCGGGCTTTCGGCGCGCGGCATATTGGCCATAGGTGGTCAGCATCTCGCCAATCGCGGTGCCTTGCTCGCGGCCGAACGCGGCCTCGGCCCAGGATTTCGGATAGGCGGCGAGCGCCGCCGGAGTCATCGCCTCGGGGTCCCAGGCCTGGTCGAGGAAGAAGCTCAGCGGGAATTCCATCGGCTTGATGTCGCCGACATTGACGATCCAGATCGCCCGCGCGTCGCGCCGCCAGGCGAGGTCCATCTGTTGCCAGACCTTCTCGATCTGATTGGTATTGATCCATTTATAGTTTCGCGGCGCCCCGACATAGTCGAAGTGATAATAGACGCCGTGCCCGCCGCTGCGCGGGGGCGCGCCGGGCGTGGGCAGGCGGCGGATCTGCCCCCAATTGTCGTCGGCGAACAACAGGGTGACGTCGTCGGGCACCCGCATCCCGTGATCGTAATAGTCCTGGACTTCCTTGTAGAGTGCCCAGAGTTGAGGGGTTTGCGCGGCCGGGCGCTTCGTCACCTGTTCGATGATGCTGCGCTGATCGGTGACGATCCGTTCGAGCAGCGGGATTGCGGTTCCCTCGGCCATTGCCTCGTCGCCGTCGCCGCGCATGCCGACCGTGACGAGCGATTCATAGCCGCGCCCGTCACCCTTAGACATCATCCGCTCGATGCCGCCGCGCCAGAATTGCCGCAGCTTGTCGCGGTTCTTCGTATAATCCCACGGCCCGCCGGTGATCCCGCCCGCGGTGCCACGATGCCATTCGTCATGCGCGCGCAGCATCGGTTCGTGGTGCGAATTGCCCATCACCACGCCCATCGCGTCGGCCAGCACCATGTTCTGCGGATCGTCGGCGGCGAAGGCGCGGGGCGCCCACATCGCCGGCCACAGATAATTGCCCTTCATCCGCAGCAGCAGTTCGAACACATGGGCGTACATCCTGGCGTTGAAGCCGCCGAACTTCCTCTGCGCCCAGACGCTGAGGCACGGCGCCTCGTCGTTGATGAAGAAGCCGCGATAGCGGACCTTCGGCTGGTCGCGGCGGCTGTCCGCGGGCAGCATCAGGTCGCGCTGCTGCCGGACCGGAATATCGGCGAACCAGTGCCAGGGCGACACCCCGATGCGGCGCGACAGATCGTAGGTGCCGAACACCGCGCCACGCCGATCGGAGCCGATGATCACCAGCGCCCGGTCGATGCCGGGGGCGGGGCGGTCGACCACCTGCTGGCGACAGGCCTCCCACTGGCCGCGCAGGTCGGCGGCCTCGATCCTGCCGGCGGCGGCCAGCGCGTCGAGGAACGGGCTGTGGCCCAGCACGCCGATCACGACGACCGTGCCGCGCGCCGCCTCGATCCCGCCCTCGACCAGCCGGGCCGGGGTGCCGCCGACCCGCCCGAGATCCGCTGCGAAGCTTTTGGCGGCGTGCAGCACGGCGGGGTCGGCGGCGCTGTCCACCACGACCGTCGCCGGCACGCCGTCGCGGATGAGGGGGAAGGGCGCCGCCTTGCCGACGCGCATCGCGGCGGGCAGCGGGGTGGCGAGCAGGGCGATCGCGCCGGTGGCTGCGCCGGCCAGCAACGTTCGCCGCGTCAGGCTCGCTCCCGGATGATCCGCCATCGCTCTCCCCTTCGAGTTGCGGCCTCTTGCGGGCCCGTCGATCCTGAACGCCGGCCCAGGAGCGGGCGGCACGGGTTCAGCGTATCAACTCATACAAATGAACGCCAGCCCTGACCGGGCGCGTTGCTCGGGTCCGCCGCAGGTTCAGCCTGCGAGCGGCAGGCGGATGATGAAGGTTGCGCCCTTGCCCGGCGAGGAGTCGAGCTCGATCGTGCCGCGATGTGCCTCGACGATGCCCTTGGTGATCGCCAGGCCCAGGCCCGTGCCGGCATGGCCGCGCTGATGCGATCCGTCCTCCTGCGCGAAGCGGGTGAACAGGCGGGGGCGGAATTCCGGCGAGATTCCAGGGCCCTGGTCTGACACGCTGATCCGCGCCCAGCTTCCCTCCGTGTCCAGCGCGATGCACACCTCGCTGTCGCGCGGCGAGAATTTGCAGGCGTTGGACAGGAGGTTGCTCATCACCTGCTGGATCCGGCGAAGGTCCACCCGTGCGCGCACCGGCGCATCGGGCAGGCCGGTCTTGAGCGTGACGCCGTAGCGGTCGCCATAGGGCTGGTTCTGCTCGGCGGACTCGGCGACCAGCTGGCGCAGGTCGGTCTCGGCGAGCTGGAGGGAAAGCTTTCCCGAATGGAGCTTGTCCATCTCGAGCAGGTCGTTGACCAGCGCGATCAGCCGGTCGGCGTTGCGGCGGCCGATCGCGACCAGGTTCGACGCCTTGGGTGGCAATTCGCCGACGGAGCCCGCGCCCATCAGGTGCAGCGCGCCCGAAATTGCGGTGAGCGGTGTGCGAAGCTCGTGGCTGACGGTCGAGACCAGTTCTTCCTTCAGCCGGGCCGCCTGGCGCTCGTGGGTGACGTCGCGTGCGGTCAGGATGAACCGATTGCCCGAGATGGTCTTGCGCCAGACTTCAAGCACCGTGCCGTTCATTCGACGGACCTCGATCCTGCCGCTCTCCGTAATCAGGATCGCGTTGATGAAGTCATCCACGATCTCGTCGGGATCGCCGGGTCCGAGCTCTCCGCGCGCGGCGGTGATCACCATCAGCGTCCGCGCCTCGCACCCCTCGCACAGCACCTCTTCGTCATAACCGAAGAGGGTCGCGAAGCATTCGTTCCACAGGATCAGGCGCAGGTCGCCGTCGACCAGCGCCACGCCCTCGGTCACATTCTCGACCGTGAGCTTCAGCAACTCGCGTTCCTCGGCCAGCTTGCGCCTTTGTTCCTCCGCTTCGAACCGCTCGACGCGCAGCTCGATCAGGTCGACGACGGTGCGCGCCAGCCGCTCCAGATTGGCGCGGTCGTGGTTGCTCAGCTCGCGCGCGACGCGGTCGATCAGGCACAGCGTTCCCACCGCCTGGCCGCCGACGACCAGCGGCACGCCGGCATAGAAGCGCACGAACGGGTCGCCGGTGACCATCGGATTGTTGCGAAAGCGCGGATCCTGGGTCGCGTCGGGCACGACCATGATCCCCTCATCCAGGATGGCGAAGGCGCAGAAGGCCAGGTCGCGCGAGGTGCCGTCGTCGTCCAGGCCGCATGCGCCGCGAAAGCACTGCATGTCGGCATCGATGATCGACACGACCGACATTGGCACGTCGAACAGGTCGGTCGCCAGCTGGGCGATATGGTCGAACACCGGCTCGCGCCCCAGGCCGCCCAGCCGATAGCGCGCAACCGCATCCATCCGCACCGCTTCGTCGGCGGGAATGGGAGCGCCCTGATGGGGTGCGTATGGCTCGACCGACTCCATTGCCCTGTTTCTACTCTATCCGCCGCACCTGTCCCAAGCGGTTGTTCGGAAACGACTTCTGAAGTCGCGCCGGGTCAATCGCCGGCCTGCGCAGCTACAGGCCCGTCAACGCGCTATGCCACAATCGCCGCGCGGCGCCATTAGGTAGGGTTGCGGGGGTGGGCGGCCTGCCGTGGCGCTGTCGTACAACGACTGCTTTCCTCGGGACGGAGCAGCGGGCGTCAATCATGCTCATTCCAACTATATGCCAGCACTATGCGGTTCGCGGGTTTCGATCTCGAATTGATATGCCGCCCGCTCCTAATCGGATGCCCTGAACAAACCCGGGTCAGGCGCATCGGCGCCGCCCGTTTCTGGGGTGCATCGCTTGAGACTCTTGCCAATTTCGATCGTCGTCGCGTCGCTGTCAGTGCCTTTTGCAGCTCAGGCACAGGATGTGGCGGCCGGACCGGTCGCAACGACGACGGTGGTCGAGCCGGCACCGACGCCGGCGATCACCGTCAGTGGATCGGTCGGGATCGCGTCGGACTATCGCTTTCGCGGCGTGTCGCAGACCGACCGGCAGGTGGCGGTGCAGGGCGGGCTGACGCTGACGCATGAGAGCGGCGTTTATGCCGGCATCTGGGGATCGAACCTGGCCGGATGGGGCACGTTCGGTGGCGCCAATCTCGAGCTCGACCTGATCGCAGGGTACAAGGCGAAGCTGTCGGACCGCGCGACGCTGGACGTCGGCGCCATCTATTATGTCTATCCCGGCGGTGCTGACACGACCGAGTTCATCGAGCCTTATGCGAAGCTGACCGGCACCACCGGACCGGCGACGCTGACCGCTGGGATCGCCTATGCACCCAAGCAGAAGGCGCTGGGTCGCTGGTATGCGACCGGCGCCGATGCTGCGGCGGGCACCTATACCG
Organism: Sphingomonas rustica; assembly: GCF_039652585.1. NCBI lineage: Bacteria > Pseudomonadati > Pseudomonadota > Alphaproteobacteria > Sphingomonadales > Sphingomonadaceae > Sphingomonas > Sphingomonas rustica. The sequence continues at coordinate 245,724 of NZ_JBDIZK010000007.1, forward strand.
ATCCGGGCGACCGAGAGGACAATCTGTACCTGTGGGGCGATGCCGCGATCGGGATCGCCGGCACGCCGATCACCGCCAAGGCGCATGTCGGGCATAGCTGGGGCAATGACGGGCTGGGCCCCAACGCGACCAGCCTGAGCCCGACCGGCAGCTATTGGGACTGGTCGCTGGGCGCGGACGCGACCTGGCGCAACCTGACGCTGGGCGTTGCCTGGGTCGATACCGACATTTCGGACCGCGATGCGGCCTATCTCCAGCCGAGCTTCAGCAAGGGCCAGGACGGCAGCGGCAGCATCGCCGGGTCGACCGCGCTGGTCACGCTGACCGCGGCCTTCTGAACGAAAGGACGAACGATGCAGGACATGTTGTGGATCGCGATCCTGGCGGGACTGGTGGCGCTGACGCTCGCCTATGTCCGCCTGTGCGACAATTCGTGAGGGGGCGGCGATGACGATCGACCTCTGGCTGGCCGCGATCTGCGCCGCCGGCCTGCTCGCCTATCTGGTGGCGGTCTTGCTCCGCCCCGAACGCTTCTGAACGGGGGAAGCATCATGACATTCCAGGGATGGATCCTGATCCTCGCCTTTACCGGCATCCTGATCGCGCTTGCCAAGCCGATAGGGCTGTGGCTGCACGCGCTGTACGAGGGGCGGCGGACGCCGCTGCACCTGGTGCTGGGCCCGGTCGAGCGCGGCTTCTATCGCCTGTCGGGGATCGACCCGGCGGCCGAGCAGGGCTGGCGCCGCTACGCCGTCCACATGCTGATCTTCAACACGGTGCTGCTGCTGTTCACCTATGCGGTGCTGCGGCTGCAGGGCGTGCTGCCCGGCAATCCGCAGGGGCTGCCGGGCCTCGGGTCCGACCTGTCGTTCAACACCGCGATCAGCTTCACCGCGAACACCAACTGGCAGAGCTATGCCGGCGAATCGACCATGTCGAACCTGGGGCAGATGCTGGGCCTGACGATCCACAATTTCCTGTCGGCGGCGACCGGCATCGCGCTGGCGTTCGCGCTGTTCCGCGGCTTTGCCCGGCGCGAGGCGAAGACGGTCGGCAATTTCTGGGCCGACATGACGCGGGTGACGCTGTACCTGCTGCTGCCGATCTGCATCGTCTACACGATCTTCCTGATCGCATCGGGCGTGCCGCAGACGCTGTCGGGCGTCGTCGACCTGACCACGCTGGAGGGGGCGAAACAGTCGATCCTGCTGGGCCCGGTGGCCAGCCAGGAAGCGATCAAGATGCTGGGCACCAATGGCGGCGGCTTCTTCAACGCCAATTCGGCGCACCCGCTCGAGAACCCGACCGCTTTGGTCAACTTCATCCAGATGCTGTCGATCTTCGTGATCGGCACCGGGCTGACCTGGACCTTCGGCAAGGCGGTGGGCAATCCGCGCCAGGGCTGGGCGATCCTGGCGGCGATGATGATCCTGTTCCTGGCCGGCACGACCGTCACCTACTGGCAGGAAGCCGCGGGCAATCCGATGCTGCACCAGCTGGGCGTGGCGGGCGGCAACATGGAGGGCAAGGAGGTGCGCTTCGGCATCGCCGCCTCGTCGCTGTTCTCGGTCGTGACCACCGCGGCGTCGTGCGGCGCGGTCAACGCGATGCACGACAGCTTTACCGCACTGGGCGGAATGATCCCGCTGCTGAACATGCAGCTGGGCGAAGTGGTGATCGGCGGCGTCGGCGCGGGCATCTACGGCTTCCTGCTGTTCGCGATCCTGGCGGTGTTCGTCGCCGGGCTGATGGTGGGACGCACGCCCGAATATGTCGGCAAGAAGATCGAGGCGCGCGAGGTGAAGCTGGCGGTGCTGGCGATCGCGGTGCTGCCGCTGATCATCCTGGGCTTCACCGCGCTGTCCGCGGTGACCGCGCAGGGCCTGGCCGGCCCGCTGAACAAAGGGCCGCACGGCTTTACCGAGATGCTGTACGCTTTCACCAGTGGCGTCGCCAACAACGGGTCGGCCTTTGCCGGGCTGAGCGCCAACACGCCTTGGTATAACGGGCTGCTGGGCGTGGCGATGTGGCTGGGCCGGTTCTTCGTGATCGTGCCGATGCTGGCGATCGCCGGCAGCCTGGCGGCGAAGAAATACACGCCGGAAAGCTCGGGGTCGTTCCCGACGACGGGCGGCCTGTGGGTCGGCCTGCTGGTCGGGATCATCCTGATCCTGGGCGGTCTCACCTTCCTGCCGAGCCTCGCGCTCGGTCCCATCGCCGATCATCTCGCGATGATCCGCGGCCAAATGTTCTGAGGGGCGCCAACCATGGCCCAAGACAAGGCAAACCAGGCGCAGAGCCTGTTCACCGCCGCCCTGATCGTGCCCGCGATCAAGGCATCCTTCCTCAAGCTGGATCCCCGCGAGCTGATCCGCAATCCGGTGATGTTCACCACCGCGGTCGTCGCGGCGCTGCTGACCGTGCTGCTCGTCGTCGGGCAGGACGGGCTGGCGATCGGCTTCAAGCTTCAGCTGGTCGTGTGGCTGTGGCTGACGGTGTTGTTCGGCACCTTTGCCGAGGCACTGGCCGAGGGGCGCGGCAAGGCGCAGGCCGCCTCGCTGCGCGCGACCAAGGCCGAGCTGACCGCGAAGCGGCTGAAGAACGGCCGGACCGAGGATGTCGCCGCCAGCCTGCTGCGCGCCGGCGACACGGTGCTGGTCGAGACCGGCGACCTGATCCCGGCGGACGGCGAGGTGATCGCCGGCGTCGCATCGGTCAACGAAGCGGCGATCACCGGCGAAAGCGCGCCGGTGATCCGCGAGGCGGGCGGCGACCGGTCGGCGGTGACGGCCGGCACGCGGGTCATCTCCGACCAGATCACGGTGCGCGTCACCGCCGATCCGGGCCAGGGATTTCTCGACCGGATGATCGCGCTGGTCGAAGGCGCCGAGCGGCAGAAGACGCCGAACGAGGTCGCGCTGACGCTGTTGCTGGTCGGGCTGACGATCGTATTCCTGATCGCGGTGTCGACGATTCCCGGCTTTGCCAGCTATGCCGGGGGATCGATCCCGGTGGCGATCCTCGCGGCGCTGCTGATCACGCTGATCCCGACGACGATCGCGGCCCTGCTGTCGGCGATCGGCATCGCCGGCATGGACCGGCTGGTGCGGTTCAACGTTCTGGCGAAGTCCGGCCGCGCGGTCGAGGCTGCGGGCGATGTCGACGTGCTGCTGCTCGACAAGACCGGCACGATCACGATCGGCGACCGCCAGGCGTCGGAGTTCCGCGCGGTGGGCGGCGCGTCGGGCGAGGAACTGGCCGAGGCGGCGCTGATGGCCAGCCTGGCCGACGAGACGCCCGAGGGCCGGTCGATCGTGGTGCTGGCGCGCGAGAAGTTCGGCCTGTCGCGTCCCATGCCCGAGGGTGCGGAGGTGATCCCGTTCACCGCGCAGACGCGCGTGTCCGGACTGCGCAGCGGAGACATGCTGGTGCAGAAGGGTGCGGTCGATTCGATCCTGAAGGCCAATCCCGGCGCGGGCGAAACTGCGGCGGCGACCGAGCTGCGCCGCGTCACCGACGAGATCGCGCGTGCCGGCGGCACCCCGCTTGCAGTGGCGAAGGACGGCCGCCTGCTGGGCGCGATCTTCCTGAAGGACGTGGTGAAGGCCGGCATCCGCGAACGCTTCGGCGAACTGCGCGCGATGGGGATCCGCACGGTGATGATCACCGGCGACAATCCGCTGACCGCCGCGGCGATCGCGGCCGAGGCGGGGGTCGACGACTTCCTCGCCCAGGCGACGCCGGAGGACAAGCTGGCGCTGATCCGCAAGGAACAGGAGGGCGGCAGGCTGGTCGCGATGTGCGGCGACGGCACCAATGATGCGCCTGCGCTGGCGCAGTCCGATGTCGGCGTGGCGATGAACACCGGTACCCAGGCCGCGCGCGAGGCCGGCAACATGGTCGACCTGGACAGCGATCCGACCAAGCTGATCGAGGTCGTCGGCCTGGGCAAGCAGCTGCTGATGACGCGCGGCGCGCTGACGACCTTCTCGGTCGCGAACGATGTCGCCAAATATTTCGCGATCATCCCGGCGATGTTCGTCGCGCTCTATCCGGGACTGGGCGTGCTGAACGTGATGGGGCTGGGCAGCCCCGAAAGCGCGATCCTGTCGGCGATCATCTTCAACGCGCTGATCATTCCGCTGCTGGTGCCGCTCGCGCTGAAGGGCGTCGCCTATCGGCCGATGGCGGCGGGCCCGCTGCTGGCGCGCAACCTCACCGTCTATGGCCTGGGCGGCCTGATCGCCCCGTTCATCGGCATCAAGCTGATCGACCTGGTGGTCGGCGGCCTCGGCCTGGCATAAGGAGGAATATCATGGGCAAGGATTTCACTTCCGCACTGCGTCCCGCGATCGTCATGACGATCCTGTTCGCGGCCCTGCTCGGCCTGGCCTATCCGCTGGCAATGACCGGGATCGGCCAGGCGCTGTTCCCAAGCCAGGCCAATGGCAGCCTGATCAGCGAGAATGGCAAGCTCATCGGATCGGACGTGGTGGGGCAGGCCTTTACCAGCCCGCGCTATTTCCAGACGCGGCCGTCGGCGGCGGGCAAGGGCTATGACGGGCTCGCCTCGTCGGGCTCCAATCTCGGGCCGACCTCGCAGGCGCTGGCCGATCGGGTGAAGGCCGATGTCGCCGCCCGCCGTGCCGAGGGGGTTGCCGGACCGGTGCCTGCCGACCTGGTGACGACCAGCGGATCGGGTCTCGACCCCGACCTGTCGCCTGCCGGCGCGCTGGCGCAGGTCGACCGCGTCGCGCGGGTGCGCGGCATCCCGGCCGACCGGGTGCGCGCTTTGGTCGAGGGGCAGGTCGAACACCCGCTGCTCGGCTTCCTGGGTGAGCCGCGGGTCAATGTGCTGGCGCTCAACCGCGCGCTCGACCGGCTGAGTTGACCGATCCGGGCCGCCCTTCGCCGGATGCCCTTCTGCGCCAGGCGGCGCAGGAGGGTCGTGGCACGCTCAAGATATTCCTCGGCGCCGCGCCCGGCGTCGGCAAGACCTATGAGATGCTGAGCGACGGCGCGGCGCAGCGGCGTGACGGCGTCGATGTCGTGATCGGGGTGGTCGAGACGCATGGCCGGGGGGAGACCGAGGCGCTGGTGCGTGGGTACGAGATCGTGCCGCGGCGCGATGCCCCCTATGAGGGGCGCACGCTGCACGAGATGGATCTGGACGCGATCCTGGCGCGCGCGCCGCGGCTGGTGCTGGTCGACGAGCTTGCCCACAGCAATGCGCCCGGCAGCCGCCATCCCAAGCGGTATCAGGATGTCGAGGAGCTGCTGGCGGCGGGTATCCATGTCTATTCGACGATCAACATCCAGCATATCGAGAGCCTGAATGACATCGTCGCCAGCTTCACCCGGGTGCGGGTGCGCGAGACGGTGCCGGACAGCGTGCTGGAAACCGCCGAGATCGAGGTGGTCGACATCCCGCCCGACGAGCTGATCGAACGGTTGAAGGCAGGCAAGGTCTATCTGCCCGAGGAAGCGACCCGGGCGCTGTCGCATTTCTTTTCCAAGTCGAATCTCTCGGCGCTGCGCGAGCTGGCGCTGCGCCGCGCGGCGCAGGCGGTCGATGCGCAGATGCTCGACCATGTCCGCGCGCTGGGCGTCGGCGGCACCTGGGCGGGGGGCGAGCGGATCGTGGTGGCGATCAGCGAGCAGCCGGGGGCCGATGCGCTGGTCCGCGCCGCCAAGCGGATCGCCGATGCGCTGCGCGGGCCCTGGACCGCGGTGTTCATCGAAACCTCGCGCAGCCAGAATTTTTCGCCGCAGGACCATCGCCGGCTGGCCCAGACGATCACGCTGGCGACCCAGCTGGGCGCGCAGATCGCGACGGTGCCCGCGACCAGCGTGCTGGACGGGCTGACGACCTTCGTCACCGAGGCGCGCGCGACCCAGCTGATCGTCGGCAAGTCGCAGCGTTCGCGCTGGTTCGAGCTGTGGCATGGATCGGTGGTCGACCGGCTGGTGCGCCAGACGCCGGGCGTCGCGGTCCATGTCCTGCCGATCGAGGGCGCCGGCCCGCCCGCGCCCCGGCGCGAGCGACGGCCGCACGGCGGCTGGGGCAGCCTTGCCGGCTATCTGTGGACCGCGGCGATGGTCGCGGGGGTCACCTTTGCCGGACGCGCGCTGCTCCATATCCTCGACCTTGGCAATGTCGCCTTGCTCTATCTGCTGCCGGTGATGGCCGCGGCCAGCCTGTTCGGGCTGCGCACGGGCCTGTTCGCCGGGCTGGCGTCCAGCCTGGCCTATAATTTCCTGTTCCTGCCCCCGGTCGGTACGCTCTCGATCAACAATCCCGAGAATGTCATCTCGGTCATCGTGCTGCTGGGCACCGCGATCGTCACCAGTCAGTTGACCTCGCGCGTCCGGTCGCAGGCCGATCTGGCGGCGGCCAGCGCCCGGACCAATGCGGCGCTTGCGGGATTCCTGCGCAAGCTGACCGCGCTGGGCGACCGCGAGGCGGTGGAGCGTGCGATCTGCGACGAGATCGCGCGGCTGTTCGGTCGCGAAGTGGTGATGCTGGCGCCGGTCGAGGGACAGGGGATGGTGGTGCAGGCCGCAAGCGGCACCGGCTACCAACTCGACACGATGGACCTGGCGGCGGCGCAATGGGCGTTCGATACCCGCGCGCCTGCCGGCAAGGGGTCGGGCACGCTGGCCGCGTCCGAATGGCTGTTCCAGCCGCTGAGCGCGGGTGACCATGCGCTAGCGGTGATCGGCCTGTCGGACGAGGCGGCGGGGGATCCGGTGCGGCCCGACCAGCTGCCGCTGCTGATGAACCTGGTCGACCAGGCGGCGCTGGTGCTGCAGCGTTTCCGGCTGGAGGCGGAGATGCGCGACGTCGACGCGATCCGCACCCGCGACCGGCTGCGCGGTGCCCTGCTGTCGTCGGTCAGCCACGACCTGCGCACGCCGCTGACCTCGGTGATGGCGGCTGCGGATCAGCTGGACCATGGCGCCACGCCCGAGCTGATCGAGACGATCCGGTCCGAGGCGGCGCGGCTGAACCGGTTCGTTTCGAACCTGCTCGACATGGCGCGGGTCGAGGCGGGGGCGCTGAAGCTGAATATCGAGGCGATCGACCTGAGCGATGCGGTGACCGGCGCGGCACATGATGTGCGCGGGGCGCTGCAGGGACATGAGGTGGTGCTCGACGTGCCGCCCGACCTGCCGCTGGTACGCGCCGATCCGCAGCTGCTGCACCATTGCCTGCTCAACCTGCTCGACAATGCCGGGCGCTATGGCGATCCGGGGACGCCGCTGGTGATCCGCGGCGAGCATCGCTTCGGCGTGCTCCAGCTGTCGGTACTCGACGAGGGGCCGGGGCTGCCGCCGGGGCAGGAGCAATTGGTGTTCGAGACGTTCCGCCGGTTCGAGGGGTCGGACCGCGCCGCCGGCGGCACCGGCCTGGGCCTTGCCATCGTCAAGGCGTTCGCCGATGCGATGGGCATCGCCGTCGAGGCAGCCAATCGGGACGACGGGCGTGGCGCGCGGTTTAGCCTGACCTTCCCCGCCGGGCTGATCGTCCGCTCGACCGCAACCGGAGCGCCATAAGCGATGTCCGACACCGTGCTGGTGATTGACGACGAACAGCCGATCCGCCGCCTGCTGCGCAACACGCTGGAGCGGGCGGGGTACCGCGTGGTCGAGGCGATGAACGCGGCCGATGCGCTGGTGCGGTTCCGCGGCGAGGCGCCGGGCGCGGTGCTGCTCGATCTGGGCCTGCCCGATCGCGACGGACTGGAACTGGTGCCGTTGCTGCGCAAGGCTGGCGAGGCGGTGATCCTGGTGATCTCGGCGCGCGACGCGACCGACCAGAAGGTCGCTGCGCTCGATCTCGGCGCCGACGATTATGTGACCAAGCCGTTCGATACCGAGGAATTGCTGGCGCGGCTGCGCGTCGCACTGCGCCATCGCGGCGCCGGGGGTGCGCCGGCGAAGATCGTTCGCCGGGGGGATCTGGAGATCGACCTGGACGCGCGCCAGGTGCGGCGCGGCGACGAGGAACTCCATCTGACGCGCAAGGAATATGACGTGCTGGCGATGCTGGCGCGCAACATCGGCCGGGTGGTGACGCACGACCGCATCCTGGCGGCCGCGTGGAGCCGCGAGGAGGATCCGCGGATCGAGTATCTGCGCATCGTCGTGCGCAACCTGCGCCAGAAGCTGGAGGCGCCGGGACCGGTCGGGTCGGTGATCGCCAACGAACTGGGCGTGGGATACCGGCTGCTCTCCGACGGCTGAACATCGCCGCGCCGCGCACTATGCGGCCACTATGCGATAGCCGGGTTTCGATCTCGAATGGCTATGCGACAAGGCGTATTTCGCTGATCCGGATCCGGCAGTTCGACCGGATCGGTGGAGCGTGTTGATGTTCAGCGTGATGAGTCCGGCGGGGGTCGTTCGTCCCGCCTTCGCTGCCGACAGCCTCAGGTCGGCGATCCTGCACGGTTCGGTGCGCAGGGCGCGTGCAGACCGGCGCTGGCCCGCGATCGAGCGCCTTCTCTTCGCGATGCGCAAGGCCGGGCGGCGCAGCATCCGCATCGTCGATGCCGGCTGCGGTGCCGGCGACCTGCTGATCCAGGCGGCGCGCCATGCGCGGTCGATCGGCTTCCTGGCGATCGAGGGGCGCGGCATCGATCGCGATCCGGCGGCCATCGCGCGTGCCCGGTCGACCGCGAAGCTGCTGGCTGATCCGGCGATCGGCCTCAGCTTCGAGAGCGGCTATGCCCGTGCGGCGCTGGCCGACGAGGCGGAAGCGCCGGCGGACCTGATCCTCTATTCGCGATCGGTCCCGGCCGAGGTTGCGCGCAGTGCCGGGAAAGTGGCGCTGGCTGCGGAGGCGGTGGCATGACCCGGCGCGACCTGGGCTGGCGCGCCGCGGGCGTGGCGATGATCATACTCGGCTGGAGCGCCTCGCTTGGCGCGAGATCCGATGCGGCCGGCATGGAAGTGCTCGGGCTGCTCGGCTTCTCGCTGGCGATGGCGGGGCTTGTGCTGGCGGTGCAGGGCAGGCGGGTCGCCGCCGCATTGCGGGTAGAGCGCAGCCGCCACCGCGACCTGCCGATGCGCATCCGCAGCCACAGGATGCGGCGGCCATGATGGTCCATCACATGGGCTGGCGCGGCGACCTGATCGTCCGCGCGGCGGGCCTGGCGCTGGTCGCGCTTGCTGCGCTGGCACTGGCGAGCCTGTCACGGCTGTGCGCGGGGCATCGTCCGCAGGGGGCCGAGGCGTGTCTGCTGGCGCTGGGCGGATTTATGTCGTCGAGCGCGGGCGCGGCGGCGCTGGCAACGGGACGCGGTCTGTTCGCGGCCGTGCGGGTGAGCCGGCGCTGGCGCAGGCGCAGGCGGTGAGCCTTTCGAGCCGATCAGCGTCTCCTCCCCAGGAACCTGCGGCTCCGGGGGAGGAAAGCGTTGTCTTTCAAACTCCCGCTTCGCTCAGCCTTTCCAGCTGGTCGGCGCTCAGCTCCACATCCAGCGCGCCCAGCAGTTCCTCGAGCTGCTCGATGCTGGTCGCGCTTGCGATGGGGGCGGTGATGCCCGGCTGGGCCATCAGCCAGGCAAGCGCGATCTGGGCGAGCGACGCTCCGGTCTCGGCCGCGACCTGGTCCATCACCGCGAGCACCGCGGGGCCGTTGCCGTCCATATAGGCGCCCATCCGGCCGCCGCGGACGCTCTTGCCGGTGTCTTCGGCCGAGCGGTACTTGCCGGTCAGATAGCCCGAGGCGAGGCCGTAAAAGGGCAGGCCGGCGATGTTGTGCGTGACGCACAGGTCCTGCATCTCGCCCTCGAACTTGTGGCGGCTGACCAGATTGTATTCGTTCTGCAGCGCCCGGTAATGCGGCAAGCCTTCTTTCGTCGCCAGGTCGAGCGCCGATTTCAGCCGGATGGCCGAGAAGTTGGATGCGCCGATCGCGTGAACCTTGCCCGCGTCGATCAGCCGGGCGAACGCGGCAAGCACCTCGGCCTGGGGCACCGCGTCATCGTCCTGATGCGCGTAATAGAGGTCGATCGTCTCGACGCCCAGCCGCTTCAGCGACGCTTCGGCCGCGGCGGCGATCCGGGCTGGGGCAAGCTTCTCGCCGCCCTCGCCGGGCAGCATGCCGACCTTGGTCGCCAGGACGACCTTGTCGCGCTTGCCCGAGGTCTTCAGCCATTCGCCGATCACGGTTTCAGATTCGCCGCCCTGATGGCCGGGGATCCAGGCCGAATAGACGTCGGCGGTATCGATCATCACCTGCCCCGCCTCGGCGAAGCGATCGAGGATGCGGAAGCTCGTCGCCTTGTCGGCGGTCCAGTCGAAGACGTTGCCGCCCAGGACCAGCGGGCGGATCTGAAGGCCGGACGTGCCGACGGGGCGAAGCTCGCTCATTCTATCTCCGTTGCGTTCTCGCCATCGGCGTCGGATGCCGCGGCATTGATGTCGGTCGCCGCGGCCGCCTCGTCCAGCTGACGCGCTTCGCCGCGGGTCACGCCGCCTGCGACCGGATCGCTGTCCGACTGGCAGGCCGCGAGCAGCAGGAACGGCGCAACGGGCAATAGGATGCGCGCACGGATCATTCGTCGCCGCTGCCTTCCTGGCCGCTTTCGTTCCCGACCATATCCGCCGGGGCCGGGGCGGCGGCATTGTCATCGCCGATGTTGGAATTGGCGAAGGCGATGTTCACGTCCTCCACCGCTTCGCCCATGGCGTTGCTGTCGCCCGGGATCGTCTCGTTCGCTTCCAGCGCCTCGTTCGGCGCTTTCGACCCGCATGCCCCAAGGCCGATGGCGGCAAGGGCGAGGGTCGGGATCAGGAGGGTCTTGCGCATGGGTTTCGCCTTTTGGTTTCGGCCGCATCGGTTACCCGCTCGCGCCCGTCGCATGCAAGCTGCGGGTCTGCGTTGACCTGATATAAAGATATCTTTATATCGTTATCCCATGAACCAGGCACTCGGCACCTTCCGCGCTCTGGCGGACTCGACGCGGCTGCGCATCATGGCGCTGCTGCGCGCGATGGAATTGTCGGTCGGCGAACTGGCGCAGGTTCTGGGGCAGAGCCAGCCGCGCGTCAGCCGCCATGTGAAGATCCTGTGCGACGCCGGCCTTGCCGAGCGGCGCAAGGAAGGCAGCTGGGTGTTCGTCGCGCTGGGCGATCCGGCGCAGACGGGCCCGGTCTTCGCCGCGCTGGACGCCTGGCGCGAGCCGGATCACTGGGCCGTCGCCGACGAAGCACGGCTGGCGGCCGTGCGCGCGGACCGCGCCTCCGCGGCGAACGAATGGTTCGAGGCGCATGCCGGCGACTGGGACGCGATCCGGTCGCTCCATATCGCCGAGAGCGAGGTCGAGGCGGCAATGGCGAAGGCGCTGGGCGACGGGTCGCTCGGCCAGTTGATCGATATCGGCACCGGGACCGGCCGGATGCTCGAACTGTTCGCGCCGCGCGCCGAACAGGCGCTGGGCATCGATCGGTCGTCGGAAATGCTGCGGCTGGCGCGCGCCAAGCTGGCGGATGTCGGCAACACCGAGCTGCGTCAGGCCGATCTCTATGCGCTGCCGCTGCCCGATGGCGGGGCGGACACCGCGATCCTGCATCATGTCCTGCATTTCGCGCAGCAGCCGGGGGCGGCGATCGCCGAGGCCGCGCGCGTGCTGGGCCCGGGCGGGCGGCTGCTGATCGCCGATTTCGCGCCGCACGAGCGCGAGGAACTGCGCGCCAAGGATGCGCATGCGCGACTGGGCTTTTCGGACGAACAGATCCTCGGCTGGTTCGACGCGCAGGGGCTGAGCCCGGTGCAGGTCGAGACGCTGGAGGGCGGCGAATTGAGCGTGAAACTGTGGCTGGGTCGCAAGACGGCGACCGGCAACGAGACGAACGAGACGGGGAAAGTGAAAGCGGCATGAGTAACAAGGTGGACCCGCTGGCGCCGCCGCTGTTCGCGGACGTGGCGGGCGATATCGAGGTTTCGTTCGAGTTTTTCCCGCCCAAGACGGAAAAGATGGAAGAGACGTTGTGGGAGTCGATCCAGACGCTCGCGCCGTTTGCGCCGCGTTTCGTGTCGGTCACCTATGGCGCGGGCGGTTCGACCCGTGAGCGCACGCACAACACCGTCGCCCGGATCGCAGGCGAGACGTCGCTTGCCGCCGCCGCGCACCTGACCTGCGTCGAGGCGACCCGCGAGGAGATCGACCAGGTCGCCGAGGCCTATTGGGATGCGGGCGTGCGCCACATCGTCGCGCTGCGCGGCGATCCGCCGCGCGCCGGCGAGAAATATTCCACCCATCCCGGCGGATATGAAAATGCCGCGGCGCTGGTCGAGGGGTTGCGGCGGCTGCACCCGTTCGAGATCTCGGTCGCGGCCTATCCCGAATGCCATCCGGATTCGCCGCATGCCGCGGCCGATCTCGACAATCTGAAACGCAAGATCGATGCGGGCGCGACCCGGGCGATTACCCAGTTCTTCTTCGAGCCCGAGACCTTTTTCCGCTTTCGCGACGATGCGGCGGCGGCAGGCATCACCGCCGAGATCGTACCGGGCATCATGCCGGTGATGAACTATGCCAGCGTCGTGCGCATGTCGGCGATGTGCGGCACCGACGTGCCGGCCTGGATGGCGCGGCTGTTCGAGGGGCTGGACGATCACCCCGCCGCGCGCCAGCTGGTCGCCGCGACGCTGACGGCCGAACTGTGCCGCAAGCTCTATGCCGGCGGCGTCCGCCAGTTCCACTTCTACACGCTGAACCGCGCCGAGCTGAGCTACGCCATCTGCCACCTGCTGGGCGTGCGGCCCGGCGCGTCGGCGGCCATTTGAGGACGAAGCGATGACTGCACGCGAGAAACTTCTGGCCGAAGCCGCCAAGCGCATCCTGATCACCGATGGCGCCTTCGGTACCGAGATCCAGAACTGGAAGCTGGACGAGGCCGCCTATGCCGGCGACCTGGGCCTGGGCCATGACCAGAAGGGCAATAACGACATCCTGGCACTGACCCGGCCCGACGTGCCCGAGTCGATCCACCGCGCCTATTTCGCTGCCGGGGCCGACATCGCCGAGACCAACACCTTCTCGGCCAACCGGATCAGCCAGGCCGATTACGGCGCCGAGCATCTGGTGCGCGAGATCAATGTCGAGAGCGCGAAGCTGGCGCGCCGCGTCGCCGACGAGTTCGAGGCGAAGGACGGCCGACCGCGCTTCGTCGCCGGCGCGCTGGGGCCGACCAACAAGACGCTGTCGCTGTCGCCCGACGTCAACGATCCCGGCTATCGCGAGATCGATTTCGACACGCTGAAGGACGTCTACCGCGAACAGATCGACGCGCTGGTCGAGGGCGGGATCGACTTCGTCCTGATCGAGACGGTGTTCGACACGCTGAATGCCAAGGCCGGCATCATGGCGGCGATCGAGGCGGGCGAGGCGATGGGCCGCGACCTGCCGATCATGATGTCGATGACGCTGACCGACCTGTCGGGCCGCAACCTGTCGGGCCATACGGTCGAGGCATTCTGGCATGCGGTGCGCCATGCGAAGCCGGTGACGATCGGGCTGAACTGCTCGTTCGGCGCGGAGCAGCTGCGCCCGCACGTCAAGACGCTGTCGGCGCTGTGCGACACGCTGATCATGGTCTATCCCAATGCCGGCCTGCCCAACGAACTGGGCGCCTATGACGAGCTGCCCGAGACCACCGCGGCGCTGGTCAGGGAATGGGCCGACCAGGGCCAGGTCAATGTGCTGGGCGGCTGCTGCGGATCGACCCCGGCGCATATCCGGGCGATCGCCGAGGCGGTCGCCGCGCTGCCCCCGCGCGCGATCGCGAAACCCGAAGTGCGCACCCGACTGGCCGGCCTCGAGCCGTTCGTGATGGGGGCCTAGTCCCCCTCCCGCTTGCGGGAGGGGTCAGGGGAGGGCCTGTCCCTCCACCGATGCCGCCGCGAGCTTAGACAAGCCCTCCCCCAGCCCCTCCCGCACGCGGGAGGGGAGTGAGACAGAAACCATGACCACGTCTTCCTCCACCAACTTCGTCAATGTCGGCGAACGCACCAACGTCACCGGATCGGCGGCGTTCAAGAAGCTGATCATGGCCGGCGACTATACCAGGGCGGTCGAGGTCGCGCGCCAGCAGGTCGAGAATGGCGCGCAGGTCATCGACGTCAACATGGACGAGGGCCTGCTCGACGCGCACGAGGCGATGACGACCTTCCTCAAGCTGATCGCGGCCGAGCCCGACATCGCGCGCGTGCCGGTGATGATCGACAGCTCGAAATGGGATGTCATCGAGGCAGGACTGAAATGCGTCAGCGGCAAGCCGATCGTGAACTCGATCAGCATGAAGGAAGGCGTCGATCAGTTCCTCGACCATGCGCGCAAGTGCATGGCGTACGGCGCCGCGGTGGTGGTGATGGCGTTCGACGAGGTGGGTCAGGCCGATACCCGGGAGCGCAAGATCGAGATTTGCGAGCGCGCCTACAAGATCCTGACCGGCGTCGGCTTTCCGCCGGAGGACATCATCTTCGATCCCAACGTGTTCGCGGTGGCGACCGGGATTGAGGAACACAATAATTACGGCGTCGACTTCATCGAGGCCACCCGCGAGATCAAGGCGCGCTGCCCGCATGTCCATATCTCGGGCGGCCTGTCGAACCTGAGCTTCAGCTTCCGCGGCAACGAGCCGGTGCGCCGGGCGATGCACTCGGTGTTCCTCTATTATGCCATCCCCGCGGGCATGGACATGGCGATCGTCAATGCCGGCCAGCTGGACGTGTACGACACGATCGACCCCGAACTGCGCCAGGCGTGCGAGGACGTCATCCTCAACCGCGATCCCGAGGCGGGCGACCGGCTGGTCGCGCTGGCCGAGCGGTTCCGCGGCACCGACGCGGTGGCGGAGAAACAGGCGGCGGAGTGGCGTGGCTGGGACGTGGCGCGGCGGCTGGAACATGCGCTGGTCAAGGGGATCGACGCGCATGTCGTCGAGGATACCGAGGAATGCCGCCTCGCCTTTGCCCGGCCGATCGAGGTGATCGAAGGTCCGCTGATGGACGGCATGAACGTCGTCGGGGACCTGTTCGGATCGGGCAAGATGTTCCTGCCGCAGGTGGTGAAGTCGGCGCGTGTGATGAAGAAGGCGGTCGCCCATCTGCTGCCCTATATCGAGGCATCGAAGGAGCCCGGGGCGAAGGGCAAGGGCAAGATCATCATGGCGACCGTCAAGGGCGACGTGCATGACATCGGCAAGAACATCGTCGGCGTCGTCCTGCAGTGCAACGGGTTCGAGGTCGTCGACCTGGGCGTGATGGTCCCCTGGTCGAAGATCCTGGAGGCGGCGAACGAGAATGATGCCGACATGATCGGCCTGTCGGGGCTGATCACGCCGTCGCTCGACGAGATGGTGACGGTCGCCGAGGAGATGCAGCGGTCGAACATGACGATGCCGCTGCTGATCGGCGGGGCGACGACCAGCCGCGTCCACACCGCGCTGCGCATCGAGCCTGCCTATAAGGGCCCCGTGGTGCATGTGCTCGACGCCAGCCGCGCGGTGGGCGTGGCGACGACGTTGGTCAGCGACACGATCCGCGACGATTATGTCGCGAAGATCGCGGCCGAATATGAGCAGGTCCGCGTCGCGCGCGCCGGCCGCGGCCAAAGCGAGCTGGTCCCGATCGACAAGGCGCGCGACAATGCCTTCGACGCGGACATGAGCCTGAAGCCGGGCAAGCCGCGCCAGCCGGGCGTTCACACGTTCGACGCCTGGGACCTGAAGGACCTGCGCACCTATATCGACTGGACGCCCTTCTTCCGTGCCTGGGAACTGGCGGGCAATTATCCCGCGATCCTGGAGGACGAGGTGGTGGGCGAGAGTGCCCGATCGCTGTTCGCCGATGCTCAGAAGATGCTCGACCGGATCGTGAACGAGCATTGGCTGACCGCGCGCGGCGTGGTCGGGCTGTGGCCGTGCCGCCGCGACGGCGACGATATCGTCGTCCATGTCGAGGACGAGGCCCACGTCCGCCTGCCGATGCTGCGCCAGCAGATCCAGAAGCGCGAGGGGCGGGCGAACATGTGCCTGGCCGACTTCATCGACCGGCAGGGCGACTGGATCGGCGGGTTCGCCGTGTCGATCCACGGGATCGAGCCGCACCTTGCGCGCTTCAAGGCGGCGATCGACGATTATTCCGACATCCTGCTGAAGGCGCTGGCCGATCGCCTGGCCGAGGCCTTTGCCGAGCGGCTGCACCATTATGTCCGTACCGCCTTGTGGGGCTATGCCGAGGGCGAGCAACTCGACAATGACGCGCTGATCCGCGAGCAATATCGCGGCATCCGCCCGGCGCCGGGCTATCCCGCCTGTCCCGAGCACAGCCTGAAGCCGATCCTGTTCAAGATGCTGGATGCGCATCACCGTACCGGCATCTCGCTGACCGAAAGCTTCGCGATGCTGCCGACCGCGGCCGTCTCGGGCTTCTATTTCGGCCATCCGCAGGCCGAGTATTTCGGCGTGGCACGGATCGGCCAGGATCAGCTGGAGGATTATGCCGTGCGGCGCGGGGTCGACATCGAGCGGGCCACGCGCTGGCTGCGACCGAACCTGGATTGAGCGCTTAGCTTTCGTCGCCCCGGCCGAAGTGCCGGGGCCCACCCCTCCTCCATCCCGGACCATCAGGGGCAGGGGCCGGCGGCCCCGCGCACCCGCGGCTCCGGGATGTGCCGACCGATGGATGCCGGCACTTCGGCCGGCATGACGGGGTAGGGAGATTAGCCCTTCGCCAGCCGCTCCAACCCGGCCGTCAGCATCGCGCGCGCGTCCGGCGAGCGCAGCTTCGCCAGCGTCGGCAGTGGCGTGTCTCCTGCAACCGCGTCGATCGCCTGCCATCCGAGCAGATAGCCGGTCCGCGCCGGCAACCCGTCCGACACGTCCGCGGCAAGAAACCGGTCCTGCACGGCGCGGTCGCGGGCATCGAGCACCGGCAGCACGGCCGCGGCAGCCTTGCGCAGCTGATCCGGCGTCGTGGCGGCAAGTGTCTCGGTCATCAGCAGGTCGCGCCGCGTCGCGCCCGGATTGAGGCGTGCGCTGACGACGGTCGCCAATCCTTCGCCCCAGACCCGGTACCATAAGGGCGACAGCGGCTCGCGCGGGCCGACCTGCATGAAATAGAGGTGGAACGCCTCATGGTCGAACAGCACCGGCAGGTTGGCATCGGCACCCTGGAACAGGACGATGCCGTCGATCCCGAACCACAGGCCGGGCTGTCGCCGCCAGACGCGGCCAAGGCCGTTGAACTGGCCGAGGCTGGGCAGGAACCAGATGGGCGAACCTGCCGCCTGGTCAGGAAAGGTGGCGAGAAAGCGGGCCTCGCGCGCGGCCCAGGCGAGCGGCGCCTGCCGCGAGACCGCCCGCGCCTGAGGATTCACCGCATCCAGCCGGGCCAGCCATGTGTGGATCAGGCTGCTCATGCCGGGACCGGTCGCGATGCCGAGCGCCGCGTACAGCTCCGCATGGCGCTGGAAGAACAACCGGCCGATCCTGTCTGCCCGTTCGGTCACCGACCGACCCTGCACCCCGTCATGGACACGCCAGAAGTCCGGCATCAGGTCGCGGAGCCGCGCCCGGCGGCGTTCCTTCGCGCGAACCGGACTGGCGGCGAATGCCAGCGCGGCGCTGGCCCTGCCGATCAGATCGCGACGGGAAAGGGGAGGGGGCGTCATCGCGACCGAGGTTAGGCGCAATCGGGCGAACGGGCGACGGCCGAATTGTACGTCGCATGCAGCTTGCTGCGGGCCAGCAACCCGCTAGACTCACGTGAAAGCAGGGTTCGGGGGACGGGGATGGCGACGATCGCGGATGCGCCAGGCGCGGTGGGCGAGCCCAGCGCGAAGGAAATGCGGATGGTGATCGCGGCGTCGTCCGCGGGCACCGTGTTCGAATGGTATGATTTCTTCATCTACGGCACGCTGGCCGCGACGATGGCGACGACCTTCTTCCCGTCCGAACAGCCGATCTTCGCCACGTTGCTCGTATGGGCGACCTTCGCGGTCGGGTTCGGTTTCCGACCGCTGGGGGCGGTGCTGTTCGGTTATCTGGGCGACAAGCTGGGGCGCAAATATACGTTCCTCGTCACCATCACGCTGATGGGCGTGGCGACCGCGGGCGTCGGTCTGGTGCCCAGCTATGCGTCGATCGGGCTGGCGGCGCCGCTGATCATCATCCTGCTGCGCATCTGCCAGGGGCTGGCGTTGGGCGGCGAATATGGCGGGGCGGCGATCTATGTCGCCGAACATTCGCCGCAGGGGCGCGCGGGGTTCCACACCAGCTTCATCCAGGCGAGCGTCGTCGGCGGATTCATCCTCAGCCTGGCGGTGGTGCTGACCTTCCGCTTCGCGCTGGCGGATCATTGGGAGGCGTGGGGCTGGCGGATGCCGTTCCTGTTCTCGATCCTGCTGCTCGCCATTTCGCTGTGGATGCGGCTGAAGCTGTCGGAGAGCCCGGTGTTCAAGGCGATGAAGGAAGCGGGCGAGACCGCGTCCAATCCGTTCGTCGAGAGCTTCACCTATCCCGGCAACCTCAAGCGGCTGTTCGTCGCCCTGTTCGGGATCGCCGCGGGGCTGACGGTGATCTGGTACACCGCGATGTTCTCGGTCCTGTCGTTCCTGACGGGGCCGATGCGGGTGACGCCGACGGTCGCGCAGCTGATCTGCGGCGGATCGGCGCTGGTCGGGTTGGGCTTCTTCATCTTCTTCGGGAGGCTGTCCGACCGGGTAGGGCGCAAGGCGCCGATCGTGATCGGCTATGCCTTGACGCTCGTGCTGATGTTCCCGCTGTTCTGGGCGATCGGCGGCGCCGCCAATCCCGAGCTGGCGCATGCGGCGCGGCGCGCACCGGTGGTCGTGTTCGGTCCGGCCTGCGACTATGATCCGTTCGCGGCGAAGCAGGCCGATCTCTGCGGCCAGCTGCTCGATCATCTGTCGAAGCGGGGCGTGTCCTACACCAAGGAGCGGACGCCGTCGGTCGGCGTGTCGATCGGCGACCAGCCGGTCTCCGATATCAGCCCGCAAGGCCTTGATGCCGCGCTGGGTGCCGCGGGCTATGACCTGTCGGTGCAGACGCCGTCGGCGGGTAATATCGCGGTCATCGTGCTGGCGATCCTGGGGCTGATGTGCCTGGCAGGCGCCACCTACGGGCCGGTCGCGGCGTTGCTGACCGAGATGTTCCCGACGCGCATCCGTTACAGCTCGATGTCGATTCCCTATCATATCGGCACCGGCTATTTCGGCGGGTTCCTGCCGTTCATCAGCCAATATGTCGTCGCCAGGACCGGCGATCCCTATTCGGGCCTGTGGTACACCTTTGCGGTGGTGGCGATGGCGCTGCTCGTGACCCTGTGGGGGCTGAAGGAGACGCGCGGCGTCCCGGCACCCTGAGGGGTTATCATGCGCGGCGATTTGGCCTAGCGGGCGGGACGTGACCGATCCTGCCGCACCGCTCCGCCTGATCCTCGATTCCGAAGCGCTCGTGTCGAACTGGCGCGCGCTGGCAAGGATGAGCGGACGTGCCGCGTGCGGCGCGGCGGTCAAGGCGAATGGCTATGGCCTCGGCGCGACCGGGGTTGCACAGCGGCTGGCGGCGGCGGGATGCCGCGACTTTTTCGTCGCCAGCTGGGGCGAGGCGGCCGAACTGGCCGGGCAGGGCCTGTCGGTGACGGTGCTGCACGGGGTTCGCGACGAGGACATGGCGATCGCGCCGCACGGCCCGGCACGACCGATGCTGAACAGCGCCGATCAGGTGCGCCGCTGGCGCGAGGGCGGCGGCGGACGCTGCGACGTGATGGTCGATACCGGCATGAACCGGCTGGGCGTCGCGCCGGCCGAGATCGCCGCGGGCCTGCTCGACGGGCTGGAGATCGAGGTTCTGGCCAGCCATCTGGCGAGTGCCGACGAACCGGACTCGCCGCTCAATGTCGCGCAGTGCGCTGAGTTCACCGCGCTGCGCGGCCGCACCTCGGCGAAGCGGATGAGCCTGGCCAATTCGGCCGGCATCGCGCTTGGCGCAGATTATGCCTTCGACCTGACCCGGCCCGGCATCAGCCTGTATGGCGGGATCGCCGCCGAGGCGCATCGCGGGGCGATCCGTCCGGTGGTGACGCCGCAGGCGCAGGTACTCCAGCGCCGCCGCGTGCCGGCGGGCGGGATCGTCGGATATAACGGCACCTTCGTCGTGCCGCGCGACATGGACGTGGCGGTGCTCAATATCGGCTATGCCGACGGCTATCTGCGCTGCTTCTCGAGCAAGGGCATGGCGCGGGTCGATGGCGTCGATGTGCCCGTGATCGGCCGCATCTCGATGGACCTGACCGCGATCGCGGTCGATGCGCTGCCGGGACTGGGCGAGGGCGACTGGGTGTCGCTCGACTATGACCTGCCGGCAACCTCGGCGCTCAGCGGGCTGTCGCAATACGAGTTGCTGACCGGATTGGGGCGGCGGTTCGACCGGGTGTGGGATTGATCCGTAGCGGATATTGATGGAACGGCTGCAGCGGCGTCATGTTGTTCCCGTACGAACGGGAGAATTACGATGCGCATATTCATCGTGACTGCGTCGCTTGCGCTGATCGCTTTCCAGGCGCCCGCATTCGCTCAGGACAAGGTCAACCAGGCTGGAGAGGCGAGGCTGACCGAGATGATCGAAGGTCGCACCGCGGGGCAGCCCTTGCGCTGCCTGCCATCCCATACCCTGGATAGCAGCACGATCATCGACGGCACCGCGATCGTCTATCGCCGCGGATCGACCTTGTACGTCAATCGGCCTCGTTCCGGTGCCGAATCGCTCGACGATGCCGATGTGCTCGTCACGACCCTGTACGGTGCCCAGCTATGCCAGACCGACAAGGTGGACCTGGTCGACCGCTATTCGCGCATCTGGAACGGCTTCGTGCTCCTGGGTGACTTCATCCCCTATGAGCGGGTCAAGTCCGCCGAGCGATAGAAGCTGCGGCGGTCGTCACGCGCGAGAAGAAAAGGGCCGGCAGTCTTGCGACTGCCGGCCCTTCAGTTTGTGAAACCGTTGCCCCCGCACGCAGGGGCAGCGGAAATCAGAACGCAGTCGTCACGTTCACGAAGAACGTCCGGCCGAGATAATCGTAGCCGCTGTAGAGCGGAACATTGCCAACGCGGTTGTACGCGCCTGACGAGATTTCGGGCAGGCTCGAGTTGGTCAGGTTCCGCACGCCCAGGATCAGGCCGAAATGATCGGCCTGGTAGCGCACCGAAGCGGAGTGCAGGAAGTAATCGGGCGTCTGGAAGTAATAGGTCGCCCGAACCGCGTCGGTCGTGCCGAGCTGGAACGCGGAGGTATTGGTGCCATCCAGCCACTCGACGCCGTAACGCAGGGTCCAGCGATCCCGCGTGTACGCGCCCTCGAACGTCCCGGTCCATTCCGGATTGTTCACCGAGCCGATCAGGTTGCGGATCGGATCGGTCGGCAGCGTCTGGTTATAGCGCTCGTCGAACTTCGTGACCTGCGCATTCAGGCGGAAATTGCCGTCCAGCAGCGGCACCGAGTACCGGGCGGTGAAGTCGATGCCGCTGACCGCGGCGTTCGAGATGTTCACATAGCCGGTGGTCACGGTCAGCGCGTACGGGGCAGTCGTGCCGCGGGTGATCAGCGCGCAGGTGTCGACCCGTGCGTTGAATTCCGCCGGCGCGCTGTCGTAGCAGGTCGACAGGATATTCGAGAACGTCAGCTGCGAAACGCCGTTGTTCACGAGCAGGTTGAAGTAGTCGACACCGAGCGAGAGGCGGCCGAAGCTGCCCAGCTTGGGCTCGAACACGCCGCCGAAGGTGTATGCGCGCGAGGTTTCGGCCGACAGACCGGTTGCCGCGCCGCCCTGCTGGTTCACCTGGATGCCGGTCGTTGCGTTGAACGTGGTCGGCAGGCCGAGCGAGGCGCAGTTGATGTAGCGGTTCGACGTAGCGTCACGCGTGCCGTAGTTGTTGCAGACATCGTTCGTGCCCTGCTGGAAGCCGCTGGTGGCGCCCAGGAACTGCTCGAACAATGCTGGCGCGCGGTACGACGTGCCATAGCTGCCGCGGAACGAGAGCCATTCGGTCGGCGCATAGAGACCGCCCACCTTGTAGGTCCACTGCGACCCATAGGACTTATAGTCGGTATAGCGGCCCGACGCATTCAGCGTCAGACGGTAGAAGAACGGCATGTCGGCAAGGATCGGCGCTTCGATTTCGGCGAAGGCTTCCTTGACCGAATCCGAACCGCGCGTTGGCGACGATGACGTCAGTGCGAGCAGGTTGTTCGAGACGCTGTCCGGACCCGGCGTGTCGTCGATCCGCGCGGTGCGGTATTCGACGCCGACGGCGGCAGAGACATCACCGCCCGGCAGACGGAACAGCGGACCGTCGAGAGTCAGGTTGGCGATCGTCTCGCGATACTTGGTGACGCCGGTCACGGTGTCGCTGATGAAGTCGAACCATGCCTGCGGACGATTGACGCCGGCGACGACATCGGCCGAGAAGGCCGGTGCCGCGACGCAGCCGTTCAGCGGGTTGCGACAGACGAAGCCGGAACCCGACGCGACGACGTCGACGCTCTGAGCGAGCTTGCTGACGAGAACCGAATCGACCTCGTAGCGTGCGTCCGACCAGCTGCGCAGGACGTAGCCGTCATAGCGCCAGCCCCCGAACAGGTTGCCGCGCAGACCGACCAGGCCGCGGACATAGTCTGCCGTCTGACGGTTTTCGTTGGTGCCATATTCGGAGAAGACGCGAACGCCGATATTGTTCGTGCCCGTGGTGCCGTTGGGCTGCGGCCCAAGCACGAAACCGGGGAACTGCGCGGCGTTGTACAGCGGGCTGCCCTGCGGATAGTCGAGCGTCAGCTGACGGCTGCCGCTGATCTGCTTGGACTTGCGGCGATTGCCGAGGAGTTCGACATAGACTTCGGCATCGCCGAGCGCGCCGATTTCCACGCTTGCCTGCAGGAAGCCGTTGAAGACCTCACCACCCGAGACCAGGTCGTTCTCGAAGAAGTTGCGCGGCTGGGTGTCGCGAAGGCCGACGGGCAGAAGACCGCCGCCAACGCATTCGAACCCGGGAAGCGCGCCGGTAGTCACCGCCGGATTCGGCCGGAACCGGTTGCAGACCTGCTGTGCGATCGTGCCGTAGCCCGCCGAGCTCGGCAGCGAGCCGAAACCGACAGGAACGCCGGGGGCAAGTGCGACCGTGCCGGGCGCATAATCGCGGGTGCCGATCGTGTTGACGGTCACGCCGCTTGCGCCGGTGACGCTGATCTCACCGAAGCACTTGGGCTGACCGGTCGCCGGGTCGATCAGATCGGCCGAGCCGGGCGTGTTGTTGGCAGCGCTGCCGCGCAGACCGAGCTGGCAACGGGTGAAGTCGACATCGCCCAGGGTGACGCGGTCGCGCTTCAGATATTCGAGCGAGCCCGCAATCTTGAAGCCATCGCGACGCGTGCCGAACACCGCCGAATAGCGTTGGCTGGTACCCGCGCCGATTTCCGGGATGTTGTGCTGCGCCTCAAGGATGACACCGTTGATGTCCGTGCGCGTCACCAGGTTCACGACGCCCGCGATCGCATCCGAGCCATAGATCGACGAGGCGCCCGTGTTCAGAACTTCGATGCGCTCGAGGATCGAATTGGGTAGCGACGTTAGATCGGCAGCGCCGACCTGACCACGCGACCCGGCAGGCGAGATACGACGGCCGTTGAGGAGCACCAGGCTGCGGCTTGGGCCGAAACCGCGAAGCGACAGCGTGTTCGCGCCCGGACCGCCGGCAGTCACAAAGCCGCCGAAGGAGTTGTTGATCTGGCTGGTGCCGCCGGTGACCTGAGCGCTTTGGAGGACGTCGGCAGTCGAGTTGAAGCCGGCGAGCGTGGTCTCTTCGCGTCCGATAATCGTGACTGGATCGGCGGAGGTCAGGTTACTGCGACGGATGCGCGAACCGACGACCAGAATTTCGCTACCCTGGTTCGATTCGGCAGTCTCGTCGGACGTCGTGACCGTCTGATCATCAGTTTCCTGCGCGAATGCCACTCCCGGCAATACAAGCAGGCTACCTGCGAGCGCGGTCGCGCCCAACAGCTTGGTAAGTTTCATGAATGTGCCCCTTTTACAGGCTGAATGCCTGATGGGGCTATGGTGGCCAACCTTGGCCCGCTGATGCAAGTCGCATCGCAGTGCGGCGTAGGATTTGTGCATCTGGTGTTGCACTATTGCGACACCGAAGCCGCTAAGCTGAGGATTTTTGACGGCTATTTAAGTCGCGGTGTAACGATATTCGCATTTGCCGCGCTGCCGCGAAAGGATATGTCGCGGGGGTCATGGGCCCCCGCGACGGAGTGTTTCAGTTCAGCGTTCGACGCACATGGCGATTCCCATGCCGCCGCCGATGCAGAGCGTGGCGAGACCCTTTTTGGCGTCGCGCTTTTCCATCTCGTAGATCAGCGTGGTCAGCACGCGGGCGCCCGATGCGCCGATCGGGTGACCGATGGCGATCGCGCCGCCATTGACGTTCACCTTGTCGGCATCCCAGCCCAGTTCCTTGCCGACCGACAGGGCCTGCGCCGCGAACGCCTCGTTCGCCTCGATCAGGTCGAGGTCGCCGACGGTCCAGCCCGCCTTTTCCAGCGCCTTCCTGGTCGCGGGGACCGGGCCGATGCCCATGATCGAGGGATCGACGCCGGCCGAGGCCCAGCTGGCGATGCGTGCCAGCACGGGCGCGCCGCGCTTCTCGGCCTCCTCGCGCGTCATGATCACCAGCGCCGCCGCGCCGTCGTTCAGGCCCGAGGCATTGGCGGCGGTCACGGTGCCGTCCTTCTTGAATGCGGGGCGCAGTCCGGCGACGCTGTCGATCGTCGCGCCGGCGCGGATATATTCATCCTGGTCCACCACCGTGTCGCCCTTGCGGCCCTTGATGGTCACCGCGGCGATCTCGTCCTTGAACCGGCCCTCGGCGCGCGCCTTCTCCGCCTTGTTCTGCGAAGCGACGGCAAATTCGTCCTGCTCGGGGCGCGTGACCTGATATTGCTCGGCCAGATTCTCGGCGGTGATGCCCATGTGATAGCCGTTGAACACGTCGGTCAGGCCATCCTTGATCATCGTGTCGACCAGGCTGACATCGCCCATCTTCGCGCCCGGGCGCAGCGACTGGGCGTGGGGGCTCAGCGACATGCTCTCCTGGCCGCCGGCCACGACGATCTTCGCATCGCCGGTCAGCACCGCCTGATAGGCGAGCGCGACCGCGCGAAGGCCCGATCCGCAGACCTGCTGCACGCCCCAGGCCGGGACTTCCTTGGGCACGCCGGCGGCCATCGAGGCCTGGCGCGCCGGGTTCTGGCCCTGGCCGGCGGTCAGCACCTGGCCCATGATCACTTCGGAAACGTCCTCACCCGCGACGCCGGCCTGGGCGAGCGCCGCCTCGATCGCGACGCGGCCCAGCTCGTGGGCCGGGGTCGCGGCGAAGGCGCCGAGGAAGCTGCCCACCGGCGTACGCTTGGCGGCGGCAATGACGATATCGGATGCGGACATTCAGCGGACTCCGGTGTTGTTTCCCGGGCTATCTAGTGCGCTGCAGCATCGATATCCAGCATATGCCGATCCATTTCAGGCGGGGTCGAGGATCCAGTCGCGCAGCGGCTCCCACAGCGCCGCCCGCGCGCGCGATCCGACGATCATGCCGACATGGCCCATCGCGAGCGATACGTTGCGATCGAACTCAGCCGCGGTCGCGGCCGGGACGATCCGGTCGGTCAGCGATACGAAGCCGATCGAGGGACAGGCGAGACGATCGGGGCCGACCGCCATGCCGGCGACCGACCAGCGGCTGCGGCCGGGCAGGTCGGCGCTCAGCAGGTCGTCGAACAGCTGGCGCCCTGCCGCGTAGGTCAGCGGCGCCCCGGCATTCGCCCAGTCCTCCAGCGCGACGAAGGCGCGTGCCTCCGCGCTGCCTGGCTTCATCTTACCGAACCGCTCATATTTGGCGATCGTCCGGCGCGGATCGAGTTGCCAGAAGCCCGACTGCAGGACCTCCATCGGCACCAGCCCCAGCCGCTCGCAGACCGGATGTGCCTGGTCCCACAGGGCGCTCATCGACTCGAGCGCATCGCCATAACCGGCGAAATGCCATGGCGCGGCGATGCTGATGAGCCCGGCGACGGGCGTCAGGCACGCGGCGGCGGTCGCCATCGTACCGCCCAGGCAATAGCCGACCAGTATCGGCGGGCGGCGCAGCGTGCGCAGCATCGGCAGCAACAGCGTCTCGATATGGAACGCGATGTCCTGGTCGCGATCGACCGGGCCTGGCGTGCCCCAGTCGACGAGCAGCGACCGCACCCCCTGGCGCCCCATCCAGCGCGCCAGCGAATTTCCGCGGGCGAGGTCCAGTACCCGGGGCGGGTTGATCAGCGAGGGGACGAATACGACCGGCTGGCCATGGCCGCCAAGGTCGAGCAGCCGCGCCCTACCTGCCTGTGCGATCAGCTTGCGGGGCGGGCGCGCGGCAGGGCGGGGGGCCGACTGATAGGCGGTCAATCCCGCCAATGCTGCGGCGCGACGTTCGGGCGATGCTGCAGTTTCGCTGCGCAACAGCTCGAGGAACAGGGGCAAGGGGCGAGGGCCGTGTTGCGCCGCGGAATGAATCGGTGATAGACGGGAGTAACTCACAGGGGCGAGGTTCCACGACGATGAAGAAGACGGCGAACGGCAACGGCCCGGTCATCATCAAGAAGTACGCCAATCGGCGTCTCTACAATACGGAAACCTCTTCCTACATCACGCTCGACCATCTCGCTGCGATGACGCGCGAGGGGCGGGATTTCAAGGTTGTCGATGCCAAGACCGAAGACGACATCACCCATAATGTCCTGACCCAGATCATCATGGAGGAGGAAGCGCGCGGCCAGACGATGCTGCCGGTGAACTTCCTGCGCCAACTGATCGCGCTTTATGGCGACTCGATGCAGGCGATGGTGCCGGGCTATCTCGAGGCGTCGATGGACAGCTTCCGGCGCAACCAGGAGCAGTTCAAGTCGGCGGTCGAGGGCGCCTTCGCCAACTCGCCCTTCGCCGAGATGGCCAAGCGCAACATGGCGATGTTCGAAGCCGCGGCGAGCGCGTTCAAGCCGGGTGAGGGCGTAGGCGGTGCGCCTGCTTCGCCCGCGACCGCCGCACCCGCTGCGCCGTCCGAGAGCGCCGACGATGTCGCCGCGCTCAAGGCCCAGCTCGCGCAGCTTCAGGACAAGATCGAGAAGCTGGCCAAGTAACCGGCCACCCCGTGCCGAGGCGCGGGGCGGCAGGTCGGGCCGATCCTTGCGCCCGTCCCGCGCGGCGGGGCGGGCGACCGGGTGTGCTATACGACGCGGCGGCCGGTGAAGAGCTGGATCAGTCCGATCACCAGCGCGACCACCAGCAGCAGATGAATGATCCCGCCGCCGATGCTCATGCTGAAGCCGAGCAACCACAGGACCAGAAGAATTACGACGATCGTCCAGAGCATCTCGCTCTCCCCTTGTTCTTTCGATAATCGCTCAACGACATGTGCGCGGTCGTGTTCCATGACGGTCGCACAGGCACTCGAAGTCGGGCCCCGTCGATGAATCTCGAAACCCTGATCCGCCACTATTTCGGTACCGACGATCTGGACGCGATCACCGAGGACGCCTTGACGCTGGGCAAGGAAAAGCTGGCGGTTGATTTCGGCGTCGAGCGCGATGCGGGCCGGAAATTCGCGCTCTGGACGCTGATGGACGGGCTGGGGATCGCGCCGCTGCCGGCCGAGGCGTTCGAGAAGGCGCCGGCATTGCGGCGCGCGGCGGAGGACTATCTCGACGCCGCGTGGAAGCTGGAGCGCGACTGAGCGACTGTTTGAAAAATCGCGAAAGAGCGATTTTCGAGGCGGCACCGGCCCGCTCCCCCACCCGACCACCCAACGGCAGTATTCTATGGGCGGTCGGGTGGGGGAGCG